>CAKQEA010000053.1 GCA_934229785.1 uncultured Anaeroplasmataceae bacterium | reverse complement strand
TATAAGTCTTATTATGGAAATAAAATTTCAACAACACTTAAAGAACTAATTCCAAAAGATAAAATTGGTGATGGAGATTGGGTATTATCTGAAAATATGGATGAGAATGGAGAATACAGTTTAGTTCAATTAAAACATATTGGAAATGGGACTTATAACTTTAATAAAAATTATAATCATATTAATAGTACTTTTTTTAAGAAAAATGATTGTTCAGAAATAAAAGAAAATTATATACTGATTAATAGACTTATAGCATCCAATATGAACGTTTGTTTATTACCAAAATTTGAATTTAAGACAATTACCTCAGTTGATATTTGTTGGATTGCTCCTGATGAACATTATAATCAAGAATATATTATGTATTATTTATTATCACCATCTTTTCAAAAAAAAGTACTTACAAAAGGCTCTGGTTCGACTAGAAAAAGAATTAGTAAAAAGAATTTAATAAATATTCCTATTAATATACATGAGTTGGAATATCAACAAATTGTTGTTAATAAAATTAAAGAAATGTTTAAAATCCTTGATTCATTTATTTCTTAATAGTCTTATTATGAGAATTGTCTATTACAAAGTCATACAAAAATCATTATGGGACAATCTCCAAAAGTTGTTTTAAACGAAAATATTGCAAATTCAATTGAATTTCATCAAGGTAAATTAATGTTTACAAAAAATGAAATTGATTATTCAAATAAATATACAATTAATCCTTGTAAAAAAACTAATGGTCATTCAATTTTATTATGTGTTAGAGCACCAGTTGGAATTTTGAATTATTGTAATAGGAAAATAGCAATAGGTAGAGGTTTATGTTCTATTGAACCTTCAACAAACGTTGATTTAGATTATCTATATTTTTGGTTATTATATTTAAATAAATATTTTATTGATAAATCTACAGGTTCAACTTTCTCTGCAATTACAATTGGAACAATAAAAAATGCCCCATTTAAATATTGTTCTTTAGAAATTCAACATGAAATAAAAACAAAAATTAGAGAATTATTCAATTCTTTAGATATAATAAAAGAGCAAATCATATAGACTTGCTCATATTATTTAAGATAGTAAAAGCTTCGTTTATGGCTTTAACTATCTTTTTTTGTTCATTAATTGTATGAATTCTAACTTTTAGAGGTGAATATTCAGAAATCCAAAAACGTTTATGTGTATCTGAAATTATATTTATCGTTTGTAGTTTATAAAATAAATAATCAATATCAAATAATTCTTTGTTTAAAGAATGAAGTATTTTCATAGCAGATGATTTAACTTTAAAATCAAAATCAACCAATTTTGATGCTGTAGTAAAATCATCAAATATAATTACTTTTGATCCTTCAACTTTATATATTCCATCACTTTCATTAGTATAACCTAATATAAAACTCTTTCCGGGAGTTAACACTGGAGTAGTGTATTTATAACTGTATTTTGTACTCTTAACTATAAATGGTCCTGGTTGTTCATATTGTAATAAATCGCCCAATTTATATTCATTCTCATAATAAGACTTATA
>CAKQEA010000052.1 GCA_934229785.1 uncultured Anaeroplasmataceae bacterium | reverse complement strand
CCTCTATTAATTGAATCATATTTATATTCAAATTTATAATTTGATTGACTTATATAATCAATTAAATCTTTTTCATTTATAGATTATCAAAGAATCCTTTAATATCACAATCAAGAATATAATTTATTTTTTGCATTATGTGATTATTAATTTCTTCAATAGCCATATGAACAATCCAAGAACTTAGTCTCGTATATTTCATTTAAAACATAAGCCATACAACCTTGTACAAGCTTATCTTCAAATGCTGGTATACCTAATGGTCTTAGCTTACCATTAGATTTATGAATAGGGTCATGTTTGGCTTAAGCAAAAATTAGACAAATTACTGGATTTAGTCAGCAAAAAAGGTATTTCACTTAAGTCATTATGAAATATCTTTTTTATATAAAGTTTGCATCAATTTCAAATATAGTGGTCCCCTAAGTTTGGAAAGGGTCGCCCCCCTCATTTGGAAGAGGGAAAATCCTCCTCCCACCCTGTATTTGGTATTGGGCCGTTTTGTCAAAAGTCCATTTAATAATTATTTATTATTTGATTCTTACTCATTAAATTATTTAATTTTTATTCCAAAGAATTCATTGTTCTTTTCTATTTATAAATTAATTATTTCTATTAGAGTTTTTATTTTGAATATTATTCCAAGCTATTCTTCCTTTTTCAGTCAATGAATAAGGATATTCATCACGCTCTGTTTTCCAAGCATAATTAATAAAAATATATCCTTCTTCTACCATTTCATTTAACATTTTTTTTAATTCTAAGGGTGATATTTTTATTTCGGCAGCCAACTTAAAATACTCCAATATTTGAGTAAATGCCTCGTCATCATCAATCAAGCTATCTAAAATGAATTCTATGTTTGTCATATGTTATTCCTCCTAAAACCATGGATGAAAATGTGGCCCATGAATAAATCTTCCACCTCTAATAATTTTGTGAATACCTAATTTTGAACCAGTCCATTTATTAATATAATTTGAATAAGTAGAAATGCCACCTTTGTTTGCACCTCTTCCTGGTTCAACTAATTCTTTCACTGTTTTCCATCTATTTGGATGGTTGTTAAAACTATTCATCATTTGATTAGCTGTAGCAGCATTTCCAACACTTGTTAATACACCAGTAGCTATTGTTCCAGCAGTTGCGATTGCTGCAGTTGCTATCATTAATCCATTGTACCATTCTTCACTCATGCCGGCATTTAACATCCAGTTATTACCTGTAAATGCTTCTTGATATTCCGCAGTAGCAAACACTCCTGTTCCAATTCCTGCAACCGTCGTAACACCACCAATAATACTCAAGTATGTTGCACCACTAAATAATGCACCCACTCCAGAAATAAGAGTTGGTACTGCAACCATTGTAAGTCCAATTCCTGTCATTAGAGTGTTATTAGTAGCAACACCACCAATTGTTAATCCCATACCTGCCAATGCAATTCCACATAATATTAGTGCTAACACAGGAAAACATCCACTAGGATCAGCATGGTTGATTGGATTATTACCACAATAAGCATATAAATTTAATCCATCAACTGATTCATTGTTTAAATAATCTATTGAATCTGGTGATATAAATCTTCCAATACTTGGATCATAATATCTCGTTTGTAAATAATATAGATTTGTTTC
>CAKQEA010000051.1 GCA_934229785.1 uncultured Anaeroplasmataceae bacterium | reverse complement strand
AGGTTCACTACACTTGGCGGTAAATACCCGTGACTGGACTTTCACCAGTAAGATTAATGCCATGCCCGGCACACTAAAAAAAGACATTTGTCAAAATGCAACAAATGTCTATATTTATTATCCTTTTAATCCTTGTTCCTGACGTTCCATATTTTCAACAACAATATCGTGAATTTCACCTAATGACGCAGCATATTCTAATACCTTCCATGGAGTATTAGTATGGAAGTGAATTTTAATTAAATCCTCATCACCCACTACCAATAGGCAATCTCCTTCAATATTATCAGTGATATAATCAATAATATTATCATCACTTAAATCTTCACCAGCAATTAAAAGCTGAGTATCAAATTTGTATTGTAACACAAAAAAACCTCCTTATTGTCTTTAAAAAAATGTAGAATTTTTTCACCTACTATTATATATTATTTTAAATAAAAAACAAGTGTTTACATTAAATACAGTTGTTTGTTAGTAAAAAACACCAAATATTTTTAAAAATCATTATTAAAGTATGACAATTCACTTGTTAAAATTCCTGGTCTGTTATCAGGATCTAAGTATACTCTTTTGCCTTGATTAAGGTCGATAATTTTTATAACCTCATCTGATGTTAAACTAAAGTTGAAAACATTAAAATTTTCTTTTATTCTTTCATTATGTACTGATTTTGGTATAGCAACAATACCTCTATCGATTAAATATCTAATACATATTTGAGCTGGTGTTTTATTATATTTTAAAGCAAGATTGTTAATATAATCTAGCTTTAAAGCCTCACCCTTCATAAACGGACCATATGATGTTACTACAATATCATTTTTCTTACAATATTCAACTAAACCAACCTGACTTAGTCCTGGATGCAATTCTACTTGGTTTGTTACAGGCTTATATTTAACAAATGGCAATAGATGCTCAAGATGGTGAATTTGAAAGTTAGAAACACCAATTGAGCGGATGTATCCCATATCCTTCATTTCCTCTAAGGCTTTATAGGTTTCTAAGTTAAAATCATAATTTCTACTGGGCCAATGCATTAAGTATAAATCAATATAGTCAACACCTAAATCTTTTAAAGATTTTAACACTGCCATTTTAGTATTATTTTTTCCATACCTAGATATTTGAAGCTTAGATGTTATAAAAATATCCTCTCTTTTTACACCGCTATCTTTAATAGCTTTACCTACTGCTTCTTCATTTTTATAATTTTGAGCTGTATCTATATGACGATAGCCTAATTTTAAAGCATACAAACAAGCATTATAGCACTCGTCTGGTGAAGATAAAAAAGTACCTAGTCCTAAATCTGGTATTATATATCCATTATTTAATTTCATAGTCTCCTCCTAAATTATTATTCCATTAATATGGTCTATTTCGTGTTGAATTATCTGAGCTGTAAAGCCTGTGAATGTCTTTATTCTTAGCTCAAATTTTTCATTGTAAAATTGAACTTTTATTTTTTTAAATCTTTTTGCCTCTCTAACACCACTTAAGCTTAAACATCCCTCCTTGGCTAAATATTCATCCTTACCATTTATAATTTTAGGATTATACATTATATTTATTTTATCAAATTCATCAAAAAATGCGATAATAGCTTTTGATATACCTATCATATTTAATGCCATTCCAACACATATTTTTTTATTAAATGATAAAGTATCAGCTAAATCGATGGCATCTTTATAATCTAATTTTGTCGCAGGAACAGATTTTATCATTAATTTTTTTTCATCTTTAACTATATTTTTAACCACAATATCACCAATAAGAATATAATTCTTTTTTAAAAATTTATCAATACATAATTTTGTAAAGTTTAATTTACATGTAGAAAATAATATTATTAAATGATACAATAGACTTTGGTGATACAATGAAAGAGAAAAAAATAATTTATTACGAAGACGAACTGAATGATGATTTTGCAACCACTGTTGAAAAAATAAAACCATTACCTGAAAAATATAAATATATAAATAATCATTTATATTTTAAGATTATTGCATTTTTTTTATATAATATAATATTAAGACCATTTGCTTGGTGCTATGTTAAAATTAGATTTTTAGGAAAATTTAAAAATAAGACAATTAAAAAGGAATTAAAAAATACAGGATACTTTATATATCAAAATCACACAACTATAATTACTGACGCTTTTTTACCAAGTTTATTTGATTTTAGGAAAAAAAATTATTTAATTGCTGGTGATCAAGCAAATTCTTTAACTTTAATTCTTCCGCTCACAAAAGCACTTGGACATATCCCATTAACTACCGATATAAAGCATCAAAAAAATATGATGAAGTGTATAAAGCAAAGAATAAATGAAAAATCAACTATTGCGATTTTCCCAGAAGCTCATGTATGGCCTTATTATACTGAAATTAGACCATTTCCTTCTGAAGCTTTTAAATATGCAGTTAAATTAAATGTTCCTGTTGTAGCACTTACAACTTGTTTTCAAAAAAGAAAATTTAGAAAAAGACCAAAAATTGTAGTTTATGCTGATGGACCGTTTTATCCTGATAATAATTTAAATGCAAATGAAAATGCGAAAATAATTAGGGATAACGTATATAATGCTATGAAGGATAGATGCAAAAACTATTCAACATATTCATATTATGATTATAAAAAAAAGACTTCAGAATAAGTCTTTTTAGTATATTAAATAAGTGAATGTGAAACTCCTAGCTTTAAATTATGTTGTGTAGTTCTAACTCTAAATAAATGAATGT
>CAKQEA010000050.1 GCA_934229785.1 uncultured Anaeroplasmataceae bacterium | reverse complement strand
TTCACTAATAATAATAGTGAGAAAATAACATTTTTTTACAAAAAAATTATATAAATTTTAAAAAAAATTTTATGTTTATAAAAAACTAAAATAACAAGTAAATAATCATAATATTTCAAGTTTTATTTAGAAAAATTTAATTTTTTTATAAAACTGTTACACTTTTAGCTAAATTTCTAGGCCTATCAACATTTCTTTCAAGTAACACTGCCGTGTGATAAGCTAAAAGCTGAATAATTAAAATTAGATTTAAAAAAGTAGCATTTACATATATGTCAGAATTTTTTTCATATGTTGTAATTAAATAAACATTACCACTTCTACTTTTTATTTCCTCTTTGCAGTTAATTAATGCTTGATAATTTGATTTATCACTTGATAATAATATAGCAACACTATCATTATCAATAAGAGCAATGCTACCATGCTTTAATTCGCCAGCTTGAAATGAAAATGCTGGTAAATAAGATATTTCTCTAAGCTTTAATGCCCCTTCTTGAGCAATATGATAATCTAAGCCCTTACCAATATAAAAAACAACCTTAGAATTGGCTAAATCATAAGCTATTCTTTTAATTTTATCTTCAAGCTTTAAAGTATTTTTAAGTGAAATAGAAATTAAATTAGGATCAGCTATTTTATAAGATGATAAAATAGAGCCAACATAAATCATACCCATAAAGGCCTTTGTTGAAGCAACAGATATTTCCTCATTGGCAAAAAGAGGAAATATAAGATCACTTCTATATCCTAGCGTTGAATTTATATTATTACATAAAGAAATAATAATACCCATATTTTCTTTAATATGTTCTAAATGCTCACACAAATCTGCCGTTTCGCCTGATTGAGATAGAAATATATATAATATCTTTTTATTTAGAATATTAAAACTTGAAAGCTCAGATGCCACAATAGAATGGCATCTTTTATTATATTTCGATTCAAACATAATTTTTAAAATTGATGAGGCATAATGGGAACTTCCTGCACCTACAAATACAATTTCATCACACGAGTCTATTAAAGCCCTAAATTTGCTTAAATCAATCGTTTTATACCTATTATATATATTATTAATAAGCTCTGGCTCAAATCTAATTTCTGACATCATAAAATCACCATTAGCTTCAAATAATTTGGTTTCATTTGACTTATAAAAAGTGTTCCAATATTCATTATCATTGTCAGTAAATATTTTATAATTATCATTATCAATATAGCCATAATTACCATCATTTAAAATTGTAACATTCATATTAGCATTAAATGCACACTGATCTGAAGAAATCATAAAGCATTTACCATCAGCTCCAATTAAAAGTGGTGACTTGTTTTTTAAAAAATATATTCGATTATTCTCAAGTCTATCAATTAATACAATTGCGTAATTTCCTTTTATCTCATTCTTTATTTTAATAATGGACTCTAATAAAGTATTATTTTTAATATAATAATCTAACATATGAGCGATAACCTCTGTGTCAGTTTGACTTCTTAAAACAAAGCCGTATTTTGAAATAATTTCTTGATAATTATCAATCATTCCATTATGAACAACATAAAAACGATTATTTTCGGTTGTCTGTGGATGAGCGTTAAGTACAGTTGTAAAACCATGGGTAGCCCACCTTGTATGCCCTATTGCACAATCAACATTACATAATGTTATTTTATCCTTTAAATTACTTATACCTCCAATAGTTTTTGTCATAATACATCTATTATGATAAACATATAATAAGCCACAAGAATCATAACCTCTATACTCTAATTTTCTTAAACTATTTAATATATCTAAAGTATTTCTTTTTCCCACTATTGCAAATATTCCACACATAAAATCACCTAACTAATTTTATGGCTTAAAAAGAAAAAAAAGACTATTAAATTAGTCTTTTTCAAAACAAAGTGAATATAAGGTTTGTTTTATTCCAAGCTGTTTTATTTCATCATCAATTTCTTTTTTTATTCTTTCATTATATAAATTATTTTTAAGTTCTGCACGTATTAATAAATTCTTTGGTGAATTTTCAAAATCAACAAATTCCATTACCTGAGTTTTATAACCATAATATTGTAAAATATTTGCCCTAATTGCATCAGTTATCAAAGCAGAATATCTTTCCTTTAAAATGCCAAACTTATTTAATAAATGGTGATAGTCACTTTTTAATTGATTATTAATCTCATGCTGACAGCATGGTACAGAAAATATATATTTGCATTTTAAATTAATTGCATGGTATAAAGCATAATCAGTAGCTGTATCACAAGCATGAAGAGTAACTATCATATCAATTTTATCATTAACATTAAATGAAGCTATATCTCCTTTATAAAAATGAAGATTATTATATCCATATTTAGAGGCAATTTGATTACAATGATTTATTACATCCTCTTTTAAATCTAACCCAATTATATTACAGCTTTTATGTTTAATCTCTGTAATATAATAATACAAAATAAAGGTTAAATAACTCTTGCCACACCCAAAATCAATAATTCTTAAATTATCTTCATCACCAATACTATCATCAATAATTTCAAGAAATCTATTTATTTGTTTAAATTTATCATACTGAGCCTTTACAACTTTGCCATCTAAAGTTTCAACACCCAAATCAACTAGTGCTGGAACAACATTTCCTTCTTTGAGAATATAATCTTTTGTTTTGTTATGACTAACAACAACAAAATCATTACTATTATTTTTTCTTTTATTTGATAATACCCTACCCTTAGATGTAATTCTATAGCCAAAAATATAATCATTAGTAACAAATTCAGCAATATTAAAATAATCATCTAATAATATTTTAACATAAGTATTAAAATCATCATCATTTAAATTTTTATGAAACACCTGCTTACTTGTATATAAAGATACTTGAATTAAATACTCACCAGAAATGTTTACCCTATTAATTTTGGCCTTATCATAAATTACATTTTTATTTTTTTTAGACGAAAGAACGCCACTTATGATTCCCTTTGGAATTATAATATCCATTATTTTCTCCTTAAAAAAGGGGGTATCTAAAGATATCCCCAAATATACACTATAAATTATATTACTCTTGATCCAAACTAGGTTCAACCTTAATTTCTTCTTTTAACTCAACAATTTCAGCTGACTTATAGAAATTTACAACAGAATTAGCTGCAGACTCTGCACTATCTTTAGTTGGATAAGATTCACCAATAGCACTTACTCTACCTGCTGAACTATAAAGCTTGAAGAAATATCTATTATTCTTATCCTTAATACATTTAAATGTTCCAGTTTCAACATTCTTTTTAAATGTCTCAATTGAATCAAGGCAACCCTTCTTTGATGTATATCCTTCTGCTTGACATAAAATTTGACCATTTGATGCCTTTAAATCCCAACTATATTCTTTGTTAAATTTTTCAACAGTAAACTTTCCACCTTGCTTCTCATCAACAACAATTTCAATTGGAGTTGAAGTATTAGCATCCTGAGCACTTAACTCAACATCAACAACATCAGCCTTTAAAGCAAATTTCTTAAATGATTCAGAGGCACGTGTTGCACCCTTTTCTGTAGAATAGTTAGCACTTAAAACAAGCACTCTGTAATTTTTAGAAGTAAGTTTAAATTGGAACTTACCACGCTTATCAACAAATACTGTAACCTTACCTGTCTCAATATTCTTTTTAACAGCTTCAATAGCTTTAATTACGCCATCACGAGTAGTATAAGTTTCAGAAACAACTAAAACTTCACCATTTGATGCCTTTAAACGATAACAATAACCATCAACATCCTGATAAACCTCATATTTACCATTATATTGTCTACCCTTTGCTTCAGTATTATCTTCAACAACCTCTGTCTTTAAAGTCTTCTTTGTCGTTTTCTTCGGAGTAGTTTTCTTTGGTGTAACCTTTGTAGGGTCAACCTTTACTGGAGCTTTCTTTGAAGTTGACTTTGCTTTAGCTTCATTCATTTCATTAACAGCATCAGCATATTTTGCTTTAATTTGATTAACCTCTTCTTCATTTTGAGCATTCTTCAATGCTTCAATATCTGCCTTTAATGCCTCTACATCAACATTATTATTTAACTTTGCCATCTTCTTTATCCTCCTACTCAGTAATATACTTTAATAAATCTTCAAGTTCTTTAATAGAATCATTTTTTAATTTAGTAAATTTTTCATCATTAGGAGTTGATTGTTCTTCCTCAACTGCTGGAGCTTCTTCAGCTACTGGTGCTTCCTCAACTGCTGGTGCCTCTTCAGCTACTGGTGCCTCTTCAGCTACTGGGGCTTCTTCAGCTACTGGTGCTTCCTCAACTGCTGGTGCCTCT
>CAKQEA010000049.1 GCA_934229785.1 uncultured Anaeroplasmataceae bacterium | reverse complement strand
TTTACCTACGTTATTATTCTTAGTCATCATATTATATCACTCATTTCTATAGTTATATTATACCATATTTTAGTATTAAATACTAGTAAATCTAGTAATTAAAAACTATAGATTTAAAAAATAAAAGACTGTCAACAATCATATATTTGTCAACAGTCTGACTATTATTTAATAAAAAATAGTATTTGTTATATTGACATAAAAAATATACATTTGTAAAATTATATTAAGGTGATATTTATGAGATTAAAAAAATTCATTCTACCAATTTTTACAATAATTTTATCATTTATTATTATTTTTGTTACTAGCTTTTTTCTTGTTTTAAGTGATAAAAATATGAACAATAAACAAAATTTACCAGATTTTAATGGAACAACTATCGATTTTACAGGATATGATATAAAAGATTCATACCTAAAACAACATATGAAAGGTAATTATGAATTTTATTATAATAGGTGGATAATAGAAGAAAAATATGATGGTCAATATGATAATATTGTAAAAGTCCCACATCATCTTAAAAATACGTTAGTTAATGGTAAAAAAATATCAAATATTGGTTATTGTTCATATAAATGTTATGTTAAGGGATTACCTATTGGAACTAAAATTTGGTTTATTAATAACAATTTTGTTGGAGGTTTCTACGCATATATAAATGGTAAACTTGTCCTTAAATATGGAACAAGAGATAAAACTGGTAATTGTAAAAGTAATGGAGGTGATGACTTAACTTTAGAATATGTAGTTGAGGATAATAATCCTCTTGAGGTTGTATTTGAAGTTTCATCTAGTTTTCAAGGTGGATTAACCTCACCAGCTAGATTAATTATTAATACTTTAGGTAGAAATCCAACAAGTCAATATTTGACTAATAACATTGGTTTTATTGTATTAGGGCTTGTAATTGGTTTGTTAATTTTTTCTCTAATTATTAATTTAAAGGTTACATATAGAGATATATTTTTTTCTTTGTTTATGCTGTGTATAACATTAATGACATTTTTTTCGATTGATGTTTATTGGAGATTTTTATCTTTTACAAAATTAAACACCTATAATTATATTATTTTTATAAATTTAATGATTTCAATAATTCTATCAATAAGCTTATATATATCTTTATTGAAGTCAGGTCAAATTAAAGAAAATAAAAAAATTTTTCTCGTTTTTTTAATTAATAGTTTTATAGATGTAGTCCTATATTTCATATTGATGGGTACTTTTTTTCAAATTATTTCATTGATGTTAACTTTAATAAATTTTGTAATTATTTTTGTCCTATTGAATAATAATATATCATCAAATAAGATAAATGTATTATATGACTTAATGATTGTATCGTTATTAACTTATTTTACTGCAACTTTTTTTGATTTAGAGAATATTATGATTGCAGGATTGGAACAAAGTATCTCATATTTATTATTTCCAATAATTATTATTGTTATTATCTTGTATAGAATTTATACTAATGATTCAACAAATAAATATATACATTTGCTTGAAGATAAAAAACAAGAATTAATAGTTAAAGCAGATTTATTAAAAAATCAAATTAAACCTCATTATATTTTTAATGTTCTATCCTCAATTGAACAGGCTTATAAAGTAGATTATTTTTTAGGAGAAGAAATGCTTAATGACTTTAGCAAACACTTAAGGAGTAATTTGGAAACTAAAGGTTCATCTTTAGTTTCTATTAATGAAGAAATAGATATTATTTTAAATTATGTTCGACTTGAAAATTTAAGAAAAAAAGATGATATAGAAATTTTACTAGATATAGAAGAAACTGATTTTTTAGTACCACCACTATCACTTGAAACGTTTATAGAAAATGCTATTAAGTACTCAAAAATAGAAGAAAAGGAAGGTGGTTTTATCAGTATATCTACCTACAAAGACAATTATAATTATTACATTGAAATTGAAGATAATGAAATTGGATTTGATATACATGAGATTAAAAAGGAAAGTATTGGCATAAAAAATGCTAAAGAAAGAATAAGAATATTAACAGGAGGCAATGTAGAAATAGTATCGAAGATAGAGATTGGTACAAAAATAGTTATAACATTGCCAAGAAAGGAATAATTATGAATATAATTGCTATCGATGATGAACTCGATTCACTATTATTTTTTACATCTTGTTTAGTTGATATGAAGAATGTTAGTATAAATATTTTTCAAAGTAAATATGATGAAGCTCTTAATTATGTTAAACATCACAAGGTTGACATTGCTTTTTTAGATATTGTTATGCCAGAAATTAGTGGAATAGAATTGGCAAGAAAGTTTATTGAAAAAGATAATAATATTAAAATTGTTTTTACCACAGGATACGTTCAAGATGTTGATGTTATAAATGACGAATTTAAAGATAATTTACTTGGCTTTTTTTATAAACCATATGATTCTATGCAAATAAAAAAACTTATAGTTAAAGCTAGAGGATTTACTGATATTAAGGTTTATTTTAAAATGTTTCCTAGATTTGATTTATTTGTTAATGATGTTTTAGTTGATTTTAAGAGATCTAAAGCTAAAGAGCTTTTAGCTTTATTAGTAGATCATCGTGGTGGTGAAGTAACATTAGAAGAAGCTATAACAAAACTTTGGATAGATAAAGATGTTGATTTAGCTAAAAGATTATATAGAGATGCTATATCAAGGCTTAGAATGAAGTTAAAAGAGTATGGTATTGAATATATTGTTAATTTTAATCGAGCAAGAACGAGTTTAAATGTTGAATTTGTTTCTTGTGATTATTATGATTTTTTAGATAAAAAAATAATGATTTTAATGGCGAATATTTAAGACCTTATGAGTGGGCTATAGATACTGAAAACTACTTAGTTTCAAAAAATGAAAAAGTTAAATAAATTAGAGTATTGACGATTTTGTCAATGCTCATTTTTTTCTTTTATAAATGAAAATTGTAGGTAAACTCTAAAACATCTTTCTTGATTTGTCTTAGAGTATATTTTTGAAGCTAAAATTTATAGTTTAAATTATATTTTTTAGAAAAGGCATTTTGTTAATAGACTGAAATAAATTTTATTATTTTTGTTCTAATTACGGTTTTGATAGAAATAAAATTGGCACTTTATTGGCAGTTAATTTATTATAATAATCTTAACTTTATTATTATATAATAAAATTTAATATTAAATACTGGAGGACTTTATGAAAAAGGTTAATATCATCTTTTTAAGTTTTATTTTTATTTCATTTTTGAGTTTGGTATCATGCAGCAAAAAAAATAATAGTATTTGTGAGCATCATAATTATTCTTTTCAAATATTAAATGAGGCAACATGTACTGAGCCTGGTTTAAAACAAAAAAAGTGTAATGATTGCGGTAGTAATTTTGGTGATACTATTACAATAGAAAGGCTTGGCCATACAGGAGGGAAGGCTTCATGTAAAAAACTAGCAGTATGTTCTAGATGTAATCAACAATATGGTGATTACGATATCAATGTACATAATTTTAGTGAATATGTTATTATTACTGAAAAAGACCATACTGTTGATGGAAAAAGTGTTAGGAAATGTATTGATTGTGGAAAAGAAGAAATTGTTATAGATAAATGTGAAGGACATCAAGGTGAGTGGTATATAACTAAAGAGCCTGGTTGTTTTGTTAAGGGCCAAAAGCAAAGAATTTGTACTATATGTAATGAAATTGAAACTATTGAACTTGATCCAATAGGACATCATAATTTAAAAGAAGCAACCTGTGAAAATGGTAAGGAATGTTCAAATTGTCATTATGTAGAAGGAAATGGAAAAGGACATAACTATGGCCAGTGGCAAATAATAAAAGAAGCTACATGTACTTCGACTGGATTAAAAGAAAGGTATTGTACTGCTTGTAATAAAAAACAAGAACAAACAATATCTTTAATAAATCATAATTATTGTTATGATGAAACTGTAGAGGCGGATTGTACAAATAATGGATATAAGCATGGAATTTGTACTATGTGTGGTAAAGAGGTAAATTCAACAATTTATTCTACTGGGCATCAGGGTGAATGGACTGTAATAAAAGAAGCTACATGTACAACAAGTGGAGAGAAACAAAGAGTTTGTATTGTTTGTGGTAAAGTGGAAAGTTCAATTATATATTCTTCTCATAGTTTTGGTGAATGGACTGTAAGGCAAGATGCCACTTGTAAACAAACAGGTGAGCAATATCGTCATTGTACAAAGTGTGGTGTAGAACAAACATCATCTATTTCAAAAATATCTCATCATGGTGAATGGATAACTACTATTGAGCCTACATGTACTACACCAGGTAAGGCAATAATGACTTGTACGATTTGCAATGAAACACAGTATAAAGATCTTTCTGCATTAGGACATAAATATGAAGGTGGAACTTGTACCTCACCTGCAATATGTGTAAGATGTAATGATAGACGTGAATATGGTCATAAATATGTTGATATTGGTTACATTGTTGAAGATCCTACATGTCATTTTGATGGATATACACTTGAGGTTTGTAGGGTATGTGGTGATGAGAATAAGAAGTTTATAGATAAAATTTTACATGATTTTAATGAAGGTGAAGTTTTAAAAGAAGCTACTTGTATTGATTATGGAAGACTTAGAAAAACATGCAAAACTTGTGGGTATAAAATGGATGAATGTGAATTAGATCCTTCTAATCATAAAGGTGAATTTATAATTGATTTAAATCCAACTTGTGTTACATCAGGATCAAAGCATTTAAATTGTATTTTATGTAATCAAACTATTACAGAAGAAATTAAAGAATTAGGTCATGATTATGATGATGAAACACTATGTTTAGTTAATTCGTATAATAAAAGTACGAACAATTCATACATATATTATACTTCTTTATTTTGATATAATCAATTTAGACA
>CAKQEA010000048.1 GCA_934229785.1 uncultured Anaeroplasmataceae bacterium | reverse complement strand
TGGCAGGGGATGAGAGAATCGAACTCCCAACAGTGGTTTTGGAGACCATTATTATACCATTTAACTAATCCCCTAAATCGAATATGTTCAAGAACTGAACAAATCGATTATAACACAAAGAAATTAGTGTTTCAATAATTAAATAATATTTTAGTAACTTTTTCCAATGGAATTATTCACTTTAAAAGTCGTTTTTTCATTAAATGAATCAATTTTTCCGACTTTAGGATTAATTATTGGTTGAGATTCAACAAAAGTATTATTTTTAATATTGTTGAAGTTTTTAAGTTCGGAAATATCACTATCAAAATAGTTTGCAACAACTTCAATTTTATTATCAGAATTAGCGCAATAAATTAAATCGTTTCCAGAATCATAATTTTCTACAAAATGTTGTTGTCTAGCTAGTCCTTCTATAATACAATTTGCAACAACACTCGCATCTGCGTTAACTGTACCAAAAGAAATTGTTACAAAACTTGCATCATTGTTTTCATCTATAGCATTTTCTGTATCTGTAGGCTTTGTATTGGAAACATTTCCTTTTTCATCTTGAATATAACCAACTTGGCTACAAAGAATTCCTTTAACAGGAAAACCATGTTTTTTAAAAGATGCTTCCATACCTAATGCAAGTGCATCAGAATTACCTAATCTTGTATTATTAAATGGAGCAAAAATAATTGTATCAGAGCCAGAAGCATACTGTTGATCAAGTGTTATAACAATAGTACCATCATAGTTAACATCTTCACAATTTTTAGTCTTTCTAAATTGTAAGCCTTTTTCTTCTAATTCGCTACTTATTTTTTCAATAAATGAATCACTACAATCACTATCGTTTATTATAATATTATTTTCATTTAATTTCTCAATAGAACAAGTTATATTTTGACTATCTATAGTTGATGAATCGAATTCAAAATCGCTATTCAAGCTATCACCTCACATCTTAAGTATATATAAAACATAAATTAAAGTCAAAAATATAAATATAAACTTAACAATATTTAACATATAAAATGATAAAATAATTATATAATTTGAAATAATTTAATGATAAAATAATAGTGGAGGTATTAAAATGAATTTTGAGGTAGAAGAGGTAGAATACAATCCAAAAAATAATAAAGAAAATATATCTAAAAAATATGGAAAAACTGTAAAAAGAAAAAAGAAAAAGTCATCAAATAAAAGAAAAACATTAATTCTAGTATCAACAATACTATTTATTTTTTTAGCAACTTCTATAACTATGTATTTCTATTTAAACAGTAATACACAAACACCAGTTGTTAAAATACCAGAAGAAAAACCAAAAACAAAGGAATTAACAATTTTTGACGAAAATAGTAATGATCGACCTATAGCTGTTATGATTGATAATAATGTAGGTAATAATAATCATATCGGATTACAAGATTCATATTTAAATTACGAAATAATTGTAGAAGGCGGATTAACCAGAATAATGGCAATTTTTAAAGATAAGAATGTATCTACCATAGGACCTGTACGAAGTTCAAGACATTATTTTTTAGATTATGCATTAGAAAATGATGCAATATATACTCATTATGGTTGGAGTACATATGCACAATCAGATATCTCAGCGTTAAAAATTAATAATATTAATGGTTTAACAGATGAAACCCCATTTTGGAGAGATAAAACAATCCAAGCACCTCATAATGTTTTTACATCACTTAACAAGATAAAGTCTTCAGCCTCAGAAAAAAATTATAAATTGACAACTAACAATTGGAAAAACTTTAATTATAATCCAAAAGAAATAAATTTAAATGAGAAATTTGAAAGTACTTCATCTCAAGAAAACGAGTCAGAAACAAAAAGTTATGTATTAAGGGCGAACAATATATCTATGAATTATTCAAACAGTCAAATAAGAAGTTATCAGTATGATAGTACTAATAAATATTATTTGCGCTTTATGAATGGAGTAAGTCACAATGACAAAGAGACTGGAGAAACCTTACATTACAAGAATATTATAATTGAAAAAGTATATAATCACTCAATTGATAGTTATGGAAGACAAGATTTAACAACAACTGGAACTGGGGAAGGATATTTTGTAACAGACGGCTACGCAGTACCTATAAACTGGACAAAATCTTCTAGAAGTGCTAAAACTAAATATACATATAAAAATGGTGAAGAAATTGAATTGAATGATGGAAATACATTTATTCAAATCATACCAACATCAAGTGATATAATAATTGAATAGGAGAATAAAATGAAAATAGGATTATTTGGAACAGGGGCATACGGAATAGCCTTATGTAGTATATTATCACATAACAATCATGATATTACTATGTGGACTAAAATAGAAAAAGAAAAAGAAGAATTATTGACAACAAGATGTAACAAAGAAAAACTTCCAAATTATAAAATCGATGCAAAAGTAAAAATCACTTCAGATATTGAAAAAACTGTTAAAGATAAAGATTTATTGATAATTGCAATACCAGCAGCCTTTGTAACATCTTTATGCGAAGAATTAGAACCATATATAAAGGATAATCATATTTTGATTGCCACAAAGGGAATTGAACAAGGAACAGGATTATTTATAAATGAAATTGTAGAACAAAAACTAAATACAAATAATGTTGCAGTTATAAGTGGACCATCATTTGCAATTGACTTGACTACTGGTATGCCAGCAGGGTTAACAGTTGCAAGCAAAACACCAGAAACAATATTATTGACAAGGCAAGCACTTCAAAATAATTATATTAAGCTAAGAGATACAACAGATGTAATTGGAGTTGAGATTTGTGGATCTATAAAAAATGTTATTGCCTTAGCAGCTGGCATGTTAGAAGGATTAAAAGCAAATGAATCAACAAAAGCTATGCTATTAACTGAAGCAGTACATGACATGGAAAATATTTTAGATGCCTTTGATTGTGACAAGAGAACCGTTACATCATTTGCAGGTATAGGTGATTTATTGCTTACATGTACTTCAACTAAAAGTAGAAACTACAGTTTTGGAAAATTAATTGGAGAAAAACCTAATAAAGAAGAAATTGACAACTACTTGAAGAATACAACTGTAGAAGGATTTTACACTTTAGAATCAATATATCAAGTTTTGAAAAATAGAAAAGTTACAATTCCTATAATTGATTTAATATATGAAATTATTGTAAATGGAAAAGACCCCAAATTATTATTACTTTTCTTAGTGTATAAATCATAGCAAAAAATAATAATAGTAGTATTAAAAATATTATGTTATAATTTTGTTATGATAAAGGAGGAAATAAAGTGAGCAATTTAATGAAGAAAATGTTTAAATCATCATTACTTAATTCCATTATGTTAGTTGTTTTAGGTTTTTTACTAATTTTTGAATCAGAAGCGACAATAGTTTCAATTTCCTATATTATAGGAGCAATAATTATTGTATTAGGTGTAGTTGCTGGTTTAAAGTATGTAAAAAATATTAATAATAATTCTAGAAATGAGTTAGATATAGTATATGGAATTGTAAGTGTTGTTTTAGGTGTTGTTATAATAAAAAATCCTCATGCAATAGCAAGTATTATACCTTTTATAGTTGGAATAATAATTATTATTAATAGTGCTGCAAAGTTACAATATAGTATAGAAATGAAAAACAATTCAAATTCTTTATGGAAAACTACAATGATTATATCTCTTATAACAACTATATGTGGAATAATATTAATTTTTAATCCGTTTAGTGGTGCAGTTTTAATAACTAGAGTGGTTGGAATTTTAATTCTAATATATGCAGTTCTTGATATTGCTTCAACATTAACAATAAAAAACACATTTAACCAAATACATGAAGCAATAGAAGAAACAACAATTATTGATGCTGATGTTATAGAAGAAAAAAACAAGAAGAAAAAGAGTAATAGAAAGAAAAAGTCAAAAAAAGGGGATCAAGAAAATGATGATTAATAATTATGCACTTATCCTTGGATTAATGGATACATTAAATGATTGGAATGATAAATTAAATGGTTTTGCTAATGACCATATGGATAATGTTGCGATTGGAACAGTTATTGTTGGAGTATTAATTGTAATTGCTTTTTGGGGGGTACAAACTCTCAATAAATAAAATGTGGATAGATGTAATTCACATTTTTTTATTAATCCTAAAAAAAGTATTCTATTTAAAACAAACAATTTTTAAATGTTCTACTTTTATTTAATTTGAAAAACAAAGAAAAAAAATGTATAATATTTTTGACGAGGTAAATAAATGAATACAGAAAATTTAGAAATTGGAAAAAAATATGAAATACATAGTTATAAACACGATGGTAAAATTCATAGAGCCTGGGATGAAGCTGTATTATTAGAAATTCATAAAGACTATTTAATTTTTGGAAATGAAAAAACAAAAGTTACAGAATCAGATGGAAGAACATGGCATACAAAGGAACCTGCTGTACTATATTTCTTTTATAACAGATGGTACAATATAATTGGCCAGTATAAAAAGACAGGAATATATTACTATTGTAATTTAGCTTCACCTTTTATATTAGAGGAAGACACAATAAAATATATTGACTATGATTTAGATTTAAGAGTTTTCCCTGATGGTAGTTTTAAAGTTCTTGATAGAGGAGAATATAAATATCATAAAGAATTAATGAATTATCCAGAAAGTATAGATAAGATATTAAAATTAGAATTAACTAACTTGATAAATTCTGTCAGAAAAAAAGAAAGTGCCTTTAGTAATGGCACGGTAGAACACTATTGTGGGTTATATTCAAGACTAAAAAGAAAAAAAATGAAGCATATCAAACAAAAAAAATAGCAATAAGTGCTTTTTTTTTTGCAAAAACACAAAAAAACGCAAAAAAATATAAAAAAAACAAAAAAAATCAAAAAAAGTATTTACAAAAATAAATTAATGTATATAATATTAGAAGAACGCGGAAATATGAGTTAAAAAAGCATTATAATATTGATAAAAAATAATCAAATTTTGCTTGACTTTGTATAAAACGTTTGATATATTAGTAATGCAACTTGAAAAAGCGTAACAAAATGATCTTTGAAAACTAAGCAAAACGTCAATTTTGAGAAGCTAGGAAAATTGAACAAACGAAAATAAAAATAAAT
>CAKQEA010000047.1 GCA_934229785.1 uncultured Anaeroplasmataceae bacterium | reverse complement strand
GAATTACCTCTATATTTAAATAAAAAATTAAAAGAAAATAGTTAAAATAAATGAGGTACAAATATGATTAAAGAAAAAGATAACAATATTTTCGAAAAAGATTATTTCAATGATTTACAAAAAATCAAAGAAACTATTAAAACAAACCAAGCTAAAGCTATGGTTGTTGTTAATAGTGCTATGATTATGACCTATTATGAAATAGGCACAATTATCAATAAAAGAAAAACTTGGGGAAGTAAATATATTCAAAATCTAGCTAATGATTTAAAAGAATATGGCAAGGGGTATTCTACTCAAAATTTAAAATATATGGTAAAATTTGCAAAAGAATTTTCAATTGACGAATTTAGTCAGCAACTTGCTGACAAATTAATTCCATGGTACACTCTCATAGAGATACTATATAAATCAAAATCACATGAAGAAATATTATGGTATATCAATGAGACTCATAAAAATGGTTGGTCCAGGTCTATAGTATTAAATCAAATAGCTACGAAAGCCTATGAACGTAGCTTAATTGAGCCTACTACTTCTAATATTGTAAAATCTGATGATTTATATAATGAATTATTTAAGGATACCTATGTCTTTGATTTTTTAGATAAGAATAATATTAATAATGAAAAAGATTTAAAGAATCAAATGATCGATAATATTATTAAATTTCTTCAAGAATTAGGATCTGGTTTCTCTTTAGTTGGTAAAGAATATAAATTAGTTACTCCTACTAAAGAGGAATTTTATATTGATATTCTTCTATACCATACTAAAATACATTGTTATGTTGTTATTGAGGTTAAAATAGGCAAATTTACTCCTGCTGATTTAGGACAACTTATATTTTATGTTAATGCAGTTGATGATTTAGAACGAACTGAAAGAGACGATGAAACAATTGGTTTATTATTATGTAAAGAAGCTGATAGCTATGTAGCTAAAACATCATTAAATAAGGCTCAATTACATCTTGGCATTTCTAAATATAAGTTTATAGAGGAATTACCTCTATATTTAAATAAAAAATTAAAAGAAAATAATTAAAATAAATGAGGTACAAATATTATTAAAGAAAACAATATTTTCGAAAAAGATTATTTCAATGATTTACAAAAAATTAAAGAAACTATTAAGACAAACCAAGCTAAAGCTATGATTGTTGTTAATAGCACTATGATTATGACCTATTATGAAATAGGCACAATTATTAACAAAAGAAAAATTTGGGGAAGTAAATATATTCAAAATCTAGCTAATGATTTAAAAGAATATGGCAAGGGATATTCTACTCAAAATTTATATAGAATGGCTCAAATTGCAAATGAATATACACACAATGAACTATTCTCCCAAGCTGGGATAGAAATTCCGTGGCGCACATTAATTGAAATTATGTCCAAATCAAAATCGCACGCAGAAATGCTATGGTATATTTACAAAAATCAAGCAAAAGTTATAATCAAATTTATAAATACATATATAGATACATTTTTAAATATATTATCATCGTTCCTTATTTATTCCTTATTTTACTACAAACCGAAAAAATATTATTAACAAATAAAATTCAATTAATTTTACATAGTGAGATAACAAAAAGTGAACTACTCACAAAGAACAAATTAACCAATATTATATTTACTTTTCAAGTTTTTTTAAGTAAAATATACATTTAACGATATATCATAAAGCACAAAGTATTTTTTTTATTTTTTAAATTTTCAATCAACAAAGATATGTAACATATATACTATTCTTCTCTTCAGTAAGCATTAGTCTATATTATCTTTCTTTTGCTTTTTTGTTGCGCCATTAATATTATAAGTCACTTGTTTATAATATATCTATTACCTTTTTCGGCAAAGAAATCAACATCAATAAACGATATAGTTTCAGTATCATTTACCTTTGCTATAACTATTTTCCCAACAATTTAGGAGTCGTCATTCTCATCATAATATCTAATCCTAACAACATTTTTAAAATTATCTTTTTGTTCAATTTTGAAATTAGATTTTTTTATCGGTAATCTATGAGGATAAATATTTTTCATCTTTAATTATTCATTTAAATTATTAATCGGTAACTATGTTTATAGGAACTATAAACACATTATTTTTTATATAGGCATCACCACATGCTGTAATAATCATTTTAAATTTTGGTAAATGTTTATTAGAATTAATTATTTTATTTTCTAAAGCATTTAAGTTTTTTATTCCATCAGCAATTAATTGCTCACCGCCTAATTTTATTTCTATTAGGGCATATTCACCATTTTTCAAATGTAGTACTGCATCACATTCTAAGCCATTTCCGTCACGATAATGCCTTAATTCTCCTTTTAATACCATTGCATAAACAGACAATTCTTTAATAACAAAATCCTCGAAAAACAATCCGAATGTATTTGGATCATTAATCAAATCATTTGGTGATATTCCTAAGGAATTAGCATCTATCGAAGTATCAACAAAATGTCTTGTTGGTGAGGAAACAATAGCAGTTTTGCTTCTAAAATTAGGATTCCAAGGCTCTATATCCCTTATAATAAATAAATCCTTTAATGCATCAACATAATCATCAAAAGTACTAGGATCTAAATTTCTATCATCATGCTCATTAACATCAGTTAAAATTGTTTTTCTTCTTACTTCTGTAGAAACATTTCTCGCATAGCTCCTTAAAATCATTCTCATAATTTCTGGCTTTTTATTTCTAAACTTTTTTTTACTATTTTCAAAGTTGAAAAGAGTGCTACAATAATTTTCAGTTATCCTCAAGCTTATATCTTTATTATCATTTAATGATAATGGCCAACCACCTCTACAAATGTAAAATGCTATATCATATAAAGAAAAATTATCATTAACATAAAATAATGAATTTTGACCAGAGAATAAAGCACTTAGAGATACAATTTTCTTAGTCTCATTAGTCTCTGATAACGTCATAGGTATAGTCACAATTCTTCCAGCTCCTGAATGATATATATCATTAATATCAGCTGATGTTGAACTACCAGTAAATATAAATTGGCCAAATTTACTTTCTCTATTATCAACTTCAGTTCGTGCACAATTCCACAAATCAGGAACATTTTGCCATTCATCAATTAATCTTGGTACTTCACCAATAAGAATTCCTTCAGGACTAGTTTGAGCTAATTCAATTTTTTTTCTTTGTATCAAGTGCATACATACTTTTAGCAAACACTTTACTTGTTGTCGTCTTTCCATAAAATTTTGGCACACTAATAACAACAACTCCTGATATTTCTAAAGCATCCTTTATTTCCTTTTCAATATATCTTTTTAAATACATAGTCGTTACCATTAATAGTTACTATATTTTAACATCTGACGTTAATATTTTTCCCTACTTTTTAATGAACATTTTCCCCTACTTTTTAATAAATACGTTACATTTTTAGTATTTTTTTATAATTACTATATTTCATCATTCCCTATTTGTTCCTTATTTTAATATAAACCTTAAAAAATGTACTTCTAGCAAAAAAAACTTATTATCCAACTGAATGAATATTTCCTAACAAAAAAATATAGATTGAGATGATTTTAAAGAAAAGAATATAGTATCAATTAAACTAGTATTAAGGTTGTCAACTTGATCACTTACTTGATCACTTTTATAATTAAGATCATAAAAATCAACTCTAATTACAGAGTCAATTTCTATAAAATCAGTTTCATTTTACTTCTTAACATACTAGAATAAAACGCTATACTACAGTTTCTCAGTTTTAACCAATAAAATAAACGTTTTACTTTACAAAAAAAATATTAAAGGGCACTTCAAAATCAAAAGTGCCCTTTTAAGTATAAAAAAGAGTGAAAATACCCCAAAATTAGGGCAAAATCACTCATTTGAGCCTTTCTGGCACTTCCAACTTACTTTTTTTCATTCTATGTCGATAGGCAAACCAATTCAACCGTATATCACAAAACATGATTTTAAATATTTAACATAATCATGAATCTATATAGTATTTTTTACCATTATTGTTAAAAGATTAATTTATCAATATATGGCATTCATATTCTACACAAGATTAAATAATTTCCCAATAACCATTTTTATTTGATCCAACACGTCTAATTAATTTTTCATCAATTAATTTTTTAATTGCACGTTGAACTGTCATTTCTGCTCTATCAATCATTTTTGCAATTTGAGTTTTATTTATTCCTTTATTATTTTTTATAATATCTAATACCAATGCCTCGGTTTTTGATAAATTTATAGATACATTTATCGGTACATTTATCGAAACATTTTGTTTCCTTAAAAATTCAAAAACAAAACCAAACTCATTGTTTTTATATGAATAACTAACATTTTCTTTGTCACATAATTTAAATACTCTACCAAAACCTGTTCCAAAAGATTCAATTGTTTTATTTAAATATAAAACTGTATTAATTAATGGATTCCTAGCTATAGGGCCATTTTCTCCATTTGCAAAATCAAGTGGAGATTTTCCTTTTACCAAAAATCCTGGATTATAAATATGTATTCTAGTAGGAGTTATATATATCTCATTAAATGAACTATTATTAACTTTCATATGTGCAAAACTATTAACAACTATTTCTCTAATTGCTTCAACTGGTATTTCTGGTGTTTCAACTCTATCCATACCAACAATTTCAGCTCTCCAATTAATATTCTTCAAAATATATTTATAAGCATAATCAATGCATTCAAACATATTCCCCTTAAAAATAACATTATCAATAAAAGAAATCCTCTCATCTGTTGGATAAATAGCGAGTTTTAAAGTTAATGGTTTTAAAGATGAAAACAAATAAAGCCCTGCATTATTTAATTTATTCTTTTTCATTAAACCAAGTTTTGTTAAAGCATCATTGGCATCTTTATATAAAAACGAAATTCTACCAATTTCATTACCTTTATTTATATATGTAATTAAAAGTTCTTCGTCTACAACTTCTTCCCCATATTCCGTAATTTCATTTTCCCATTTTGAATAATCAATATTCTTATTTATAAAGAAATCTTCTAATTGACTATTTGTCATTTGCAAATCCTCATCATCAGATCTAAGATAATATCTTCCATATGCTGCATATGGTTTATCTTCTCCATATGCTTCAACTTTAATAATAGTTTTATTATCCATCTCTAAAAGAGTAATTGTAGGAGTAACAACAGGCCTTAGATAATTTTTAATTTCCTTTGAAACATTCGAAGTTGTATCTTTACCTATTATTTGCCCAAAAATTGAACCATCATTTTTAACACCAAAATATAAAACTCCATGTCCATGCTTATTAAGCATAGATGACAAAGATATTACTCCTTCTTTTAATTCGGCAGTTGTTTTCTTATACTCTAATTGTTCATTTTCTCTATTTTTCACAATATACCTCCAGCATAAATACCAACACATTTATTCATACTTTTATTGTAACATTTATCAATACATTTATCAATACATTTATCGATACATTTTTAATATTGAATATAATTATTCCTTTCATCTCCTTACTAACATTAGTAAGGTTATTGTATCATAAGTGGCTCAGTTTCATTATACTATATACAGCAAGCACATGAGTATTTATTTTATACACTTTAATAATTTAATTAATAAAATTAGGTTCTTTAAATTCTGAGGTAGGTAGGTAGTTACCCTCTTAAAAATTGAGGTAGGCAATGATTTACTACCTCTTTT
>CAKQEA010000046.1 GCA_934229785.1 uncultured Anaeroplasmataceae bacterium | reverse complement strand
ACATTCATTTATTTAGAGTTAGAACTACACAACATAATTTAAAGCTAGGAGTTTCACATTCACTTATTTAATATACTTAAAATATAATGCTAAGGGATATTTTTTTATCATGATTTGTATTATAATAAAGTAAAAGTTAACATAAAATATTTTGTTAATTATTAAATTAATCTATGGCTGATTCTTTAATAACTTGTTATGTGAGATAATGTAGTTGCAAATAAAGGAGGAGCCATGAAAACTGAATATTATAAAGTGTTAGCCAAGTGTGGTCATGTTGGAAGGCATAGGTATATTACTAAATGGTTTTATGTGAAGGCTTCATCTGGTAAAGAAGCAGCCTACATAGTTAGATATAAACCTAGAGTAAAACACGATCATAAAGATGCTATTAGAGAGGTTGTTCCTATCATTTATGATGAATATATTGAAGGAATAAAAATAATGGCAGCTGATATGTATTTCAATGTTCACAATTCAACTGACCAAAGATTATACAATTGCATAAAGCAGGAAGATTTATATCCTGAAGAGAGAATAACGAAGACTAAAAAAGATAAAAACATTAAAACAAAACAAAGAATCAAATACGAAATAATGGATAAAGAGTCCCAAAAGATTATACGAGGTGGAGTGTATGATGAATAAAAAAAGAATAGGTGAATATCTAAAAAAATTAAGAATTCAAAAGAAGAGGGATGATGGGAAGAGCTTCACCCAGTATGATTTAGCTAATGAATTCATGAATGAATATGATTGCGAAATATCAATTAATGCTATTGCAGAATGGGAAAGTGGTAATTCATTACCTAATCCAGAAAACTTAGAAATATTAGCTGAAATATATAATAAATCAATCGATGAAATACTAGATGCAGAAGATAAAAATAGTATTAATTATGAAGATATTTATTTCTTGTGTGATTCAAACTGGGGTATGAGGTTTGATAAAAAAGATAATTTATATCAAATTAGAAACGAACAAATTAAACTCATAACAAAAAAATTTAAAGAATTAATGTTAATTAGAATAGATAGAGATTTTACTGCAAATGAAGAAGAGGAATTTAGATTCTTATTTAATCATTTCTATTTATTATCTGAATATGCTAAAAACAATTCAAAATTAGAAATAAACGATAATTATTTAATATTTAAAGATGCCATTTCAGAATTGCTTGTTGAAATTAGAAACATGAAAAAGGATGAGCAATATTGGGAATTACAAAAACTATATTCTGAACGCAACATGTTAATGTTCACATTTAGACTCGATGTTCATGAATTGCAATTTGTACCAATTCTTCAGGAAAGATTTAAAGATATTGAAGATTGGCAAAAAGATATGCTTCTTGCAATGTTTCAAAATATAGAACCTTATGATGAAAATCCAAGTGGTTATGGAGCTGAATTTTTGAAGAGATATGAAGAAAACAATGGTGAATACAATCTTGAAAAGATTCGTAAATCAGAAATCAAAGAACTTATTAAACGTGGTTCACGGATCAATAAATGTTTTTTGAGTATAAAAAAAGGATATAACGAAAATAAGCGCATCATTGACAGATTAGAAGAATTATATAATCAATTCTTAAAGCCACTAGAGGTTCAAGTTCCTGATGAAGAAAATGATGGCAAAGCAAAAACATATAAAATTGATAATAATTCAAAAAATAGATTTTTAAATGATTATTACTTCACTTTAAAAATACAATTAAATGGATATGGTAATCCAGACCATTCATATGATGACATTGATGATATCTATAATTGGTTTATAAATAATGATGAAATATCTGATGATATCTATTTAAAGATTGCTAAAAGAGAAAAAGTTGATACTAATAGAGAAAAGAAATATTGGATGGCAGACTTAAAAGTTCGTTCTCAAATAGATCATTGGTTCTATGAATTTAAAGAAAAAGAAAGAAAAATCGAAGAAGGACTTAAGGAAATCTCTAAATTAAAGAAGATGCTTGAATCAGGCGATAAAGAATATATTATTCATAAATATGATATTATCGGTGGAAACGATGAGGCTTCAATTAGAGATTATATAGAATACTGGAAAACTGAACTTGATTATGCTGAGTTCTTAAAGGGAAGAGATAAAAAATTAACAAGTGAATTATTGAATGAAATCGATAATTTAAGTATAAGTGAAATAAAAGAAAAGTATTTCAAAATGGAGGTTATAGAAAATGAGTGATTTTCAAACCGCAACATTATTAAAAAAATTAAGAAATGATTATAATTATACAATTCAAAAAATAGCCAACTTACTTGGGGTTAGTAAAGCAGCTGTAAGTAAATGGGAAAATGGATATGATATAACAACAGAACATTTATATGAATTATCTAAATTATATAATGTGTCTTTTTCTGAATTGTATTACGGAAAACTAAACAATGAAGGTAATGATGATTATTGGAGACGTAATTACGATTTATCGAATTTTGAACTTGAAGAAGATATTAATACAAAGAATGTAGATAATCTTAAAAATCTATTTGATCACTGCAATATGGTAAAAAATAGATTTTATAGACTTCTTCCAAAATGGTCGAAAGAAGAATTAAATGCTAATGAACTTGAAGAATTTAAATTTATAAAACAATATTTTAAATTTGATGTTAATTATTATGCATATGTTAAATATGGTCCTAGACATCTAGCTTTTGCTCAAGATAAGGAAGAAAAAGAATTTATTGTTGAGACTCTTGAGAAGATTAATGATTTGGACAAAGATTCATATATGTGGGAATTAACCAAATTATATAATTTCACATACGATTATAAATCAGATGACATTTGTAATAGTAGAAGTCTAAAAGCATTAGAATATATGTTATCATCATTTTCACAAATAGAAAAAGACTCTATTCTATATGCTAATCTTCATATTAAAGAAGAAGTTGAAGAAGATAATACTGCTATATTTATGGGTAAATCTAAAAAAATAGTGGAACGAGATAGGACAGTTGACGAGATAGAACAAATACCTTACTTTAAAACTATGATTAATTCAGGCGCACATAAACTTTATAGTCATAAAGCTTCACATGGTTGGTGGGATAAAGAAATGTTTGATGCAATTGAAGGAAATGCTATTGAAATTGATGATGGTATTTATGATAAATACCAGTTTTATAATTTTGGTGGTGAAACAAGTATTCCTGTCTTAAATAATTGGAAATTATTTACTTATAATGATTATTTAGAATTTATTGATGAAGCAGGTACCGAGCAACTTAGAGATATAGTTAATTTAAAAGATACTAATCCTCTTGAATATTATGAAAACATGATTGAAAGGGAGTATGCTAATGCTAAAAGATAAATTTAAGTTATTAATACTTTTCGATTGGAAATTATTTGTATCATTAATTTGTTTAGCACTAGTTCCTGCAATTATTCAAGCAATAGAAACCTTTGTTATCTCAACTAATGTATCTACTAGTGGAATTGATGTAATAGGGCAAATAGAATGGTTTGATTTAATTGATGAAACCATTCAAGCATTCTTAATTATACCTCTTTATTCGATATTGAATGTGATACTTAAACAAATAAAGAAAGATTTCCAAAAGCTACATTTAAAACAATGATTATTGCATTTGCATTATATACAGTTTTTTCTATTGTTGTTTTAATTTATTCAGCTCATTTAATTTCTTATATGAATTCTAATGAAACTGATTTAGCTCTTGTAAATTCCTATCTTACCACATCAACTATCGCATTCATGGTTGGAATAATTGTCAGCTTTGTAAATGTCGTATTTGTAGTTTTAGGAAAGAGTAAGAATGTTTATATCTTCTTGGCTGCAAAAGTAGTAGTTACAATAATTAGCGACTTTATTCTTATCCCTCAGTTTGGTGTAGTTGGTGTTGCTATCAGCAACATTGCCATAAACATTATACTAGCTGCTGTTGGTTTATTTATTCTATTCAAGCAAAAGGCTATGAAATTATGCTGGTTTAAGAAAGAAGATCTATCCATTGCTAAAGATTGGGCTAGAATAGGTGCTTTCTCTGGTGTTCAACAATTTATAGCAAATATTGTTTACGCATTAATGATTGTAAAAATGGTAAACTTAGTATCTGAGTCAGGTAATTATTGGGTTTCAAACAACTTCATATGGGGCTGGCTATTGATTCCAGTTAATGCAATGGCAGAAGTAATAAGGAAAGATTGTAAGGATGGCTATTTTGAACTAAAACAATCGAATTACTATTTCATAACTTCATTTATAGTAATCTTGTGGTGCATTACAATTCCTTTGTGGACTCCATTCTTTAGAGGCATAGAAAGATTAGAAAACTACGAGAGAATCTTCCAAATTGTAATACTGGCATTCCCGTTTTATATACCTTATGCTTTCTAGCAAATTCCAGATAATATATTTGTTGGTCTAGGCAAAACAAAATACAACTTCATTAACACGTGTATAATCAACTTTATTTATTATGGTGTGTGGTATATCCTTTATAAGACTGAAGCTATAACATTTACCATGACAACAATTATTCTGATGTTTGGCTTTGGAATGGTTGCAAGTTATGTGGTTAGTATAATTGAAGAAAAGATTTTCTTAAGAAAAGAAATGAAAAGAATTGAATCAGTTCAATTAGAAACGATACCAGTTGAAGAATAAAATTTCATAAATGGTAATTAATAAACTGAGCAGTTTTATCTGAAAATACAAAATTGCTTAGTTTGTTATATCCATAATTGAATTAAGTAATCTTCATCATGTTTCTTGCCCCAATAATCTCTATTTTTAAATTCTCTACGTTTGCGATTGATTTTCCTATTTTCTTTTATAGACCAAGTACTTAATTCATAATGATATAAAGTGTCATCAATAAATTCATAAAGAAGATAATCATTATCAACTACATATATTTTTATAATTAAGAATTTAGTAAAATAATCTATAACATCTTTATTTAATGGATAGAAAGAAGATAATTTATTGCTAAATTCTTTTTGTTTGTTTTTAATAGTTATTATTTTAGATGCAATTACATTTAAATTATCTATAACTTCATCCTTATAAATACTATATAAATTTTCAAATGCTAGAGTGGATGCTTCAGTCATTTGCTCATCATGAATAAGAATTCCGTTACATTTTCTTTTGTATCTTGAATTACAAACCCAATATAGAAGAACTTTGCCATAATCTTTTTTTCTATCGTTTCTTCTTGACTGATAAAATTTATGACATAATCCACATTCAATTTTATTGCTTAGTGGATATAAATTGTCATTATTTTTAATTGAATATAATTCTTGAACATATTCCCATGTTGGCTTTGGTATAATTGCAGGATGATTATTATATATTCTATATTGAGGTAATGTTTTTATAGAATAAATTGACAAAAACTAATAACTAAAATTCAATAGGTATATGTATTATATTAATTGTTTAAGATAGAAAATGGCTAATAAGAAATAATTTTTCAAATTATTGATAATGAAGGTGATTACATTTATGGGTTTAAAACATGAGTCACTTAATTAGTTGATGTTTAAAAAGTATTTGGTGAAAGAAAAAGAGATTTGATGAAAAAACTGAAAAATTTATGTAATTGTAGAATCACAATAGATTTTTTTAAAATGATTAGGACATTTTATAGATTAAACATATTGTTTTCACTTTAATTGCAGTTGTTATGTGTGCAGTTCCTTTATTTAAATCTTTAAAAAGACCTACAAATTTGAAGTGATTATTATAATTTTAATAATTTTGCAAAGACAGTTATAATGAATAATTATTTTGCTAGTTATTATTTATTTAAGAAAAAGAATTGCTATTATTTTAAACTAATTGTTTTAATTTACAATTAGTTTCAGACTGTTGACAAATATATGATTGTTGACAGTCTTTTATTTTTCTAAAACTGTAGTTTTTAATTACTAGATTT
>CAKQEA010000045.1 GCA_934229785.1 uncultured Anaeroplasmataceae bacterium | reverse complement strand
TTGATAATAATGTTTGTGTCTTCACTTGCTTAGATACAGTTAAGGTATTATTAGATGTATTAGAAGAAATAACTATGAGTATTTCTACTATTGATAGTGAGGAGTGATTTTAATGGATGATGTTAGGCTAACAATTACATCAAATAAGGCTGTTTCAGATTCAGTTTATTTGATGCGACTTGAAGGTGATTGCAAAGAAATTACAAAAAGTGGTCAATTTATTAATATTAAGCTTCCTGATAAATTTTTAAGAAGACCTATTTCAGTATGTGATTATTCAGATAGTTATGTAGATATTTTGTATAAGGTTTTAGGACAAGGTACTAAAGAAATGTCTCATTTTAAAACTGGTATTACACTTGATGTTTTAGTAGGCTTAGGAAATGGTTTTGATATTAAAAATAATATCAAGCCTCTTCTTGTAGCTGGTGGAATTGGTATTGCACCATTGATTTCACTTGCTAAAAAGTATAATGAAATGAATATTAAGCCTATTCTTGTATATGGTGCAGCTAAAAAAAGCGATTTAGTATTAATTGATGAATTAGAAAAAATTACTGATTTGCGTTTATGTACTGATGATGGATCATTAGGCTATAAAGGTAATACTGTAAGTTATTTAAAGGAAAATAAGGTTGATTTTGACTATTATTATGCTTGTGGTCCTCAAATTATGCTCAAATTTTTATCACAAGCTTTTAAAAATGGTTGTGTATCCTTAGAAGCCAGAATGGGTTGTGGATTTGGCTGTTGTATGGGCTGTTCAATAAATACAATAAATGGACCTAAAAGAGTTTGTAAGGAAGGTCCTGTATTTGAAGCATGTGAGGTGGAGCTATAATGAATACTAAAATTAATTTTTTAGGACACACTTTTAAAAATCCTATCATTCCAGCCTCAGGAACATTTGGTTTTGGCTATGAATTTAGTGATTTATATGATATAAATATATTAGGTAGTATTTCTTTAAAGGGAACTACCATAAATCCACGATATGGTAATCCACTTCCAAGAATTGCAGAATGCCCTAGTGGATTAATAAACGCAATTGGTCTTCAAAATCCTGGAGTAGATAAGGTCATTAGTGAAGAAATTGTTAAACTATCTAAAGTCTATGATGATTTAGTAATTGCAAATGTTGGTGGACATAGCATTAGCGATTATGTTGAAACTGTTAAAAAGTTTAATAATGTAGATAAGGTATTTGCAATTGAACTAAATATCTCATGCCCTAATGTTTCAGGTGGTGGTATGGCATTTGGAGTAGATCCTGATATAGCATATAATTTAGTAAAAGAGGTTCGTGCTGTTTGTATGAAGCCATTAATTGTTAAACTTTCACCAAATGTTACTGATATAGTAAAAATGGCTAAATCAGTAGAGAAGGCTGGCTGTGATGCGATTAGCTTAATTAATACAATGGTTGGAATGCGTATTGATTTAAAAACAGGACGTCCAATAATATCTATAAAAAAAGGTGGCTATAGTGGTCCAGGAATTTATCCTGTGGCCCTACGTATGGTATACGAGGTATCTCATGCTGTAAGTATTCCTGTTATAGGTATGGGAGGAATTACAAATGCCTATGAGGTATTAGAAATGATGTATGCAGGAGCATCACTTGTTATGATTGGAGCTCAAAATTTAGTTGATCCTTATGCATGTAAGAAAATAATCGAAGATTTACCTAAGGTCATGGAAGAATATCATATTGATAATTTAGAGGATATAATAGGAAGGACAGAATAGTATGAGAGATGTAATTATTGCTTGTGATTTTAAAAACAAAGAAGATTTATTTAATTTCTTAAAGCCATTTAAAGGAATGAATCCTTATCTTAAAATAGGTATGGAGATTTTTTACAAGGAAGGACCTGAGCTTGTAAGAGAATTAAAGAAGGATGGGTTTAAAATTTTCTTAGATTTAAAGCTTCATGATATTCCAAATACAGTTGAAAAGGCAATGAGAAATATCGGTGAGCTTGGAGTTGAAATTACTAATGTTCACGCTGAAGGTGGAATTAAAATGATGGAGGCAGCTCGTCGTGGCTTAGATGCATCTGATGCAGGAAAGAAGACAAAGCTTATTGCTGTTACAGTTTTAACTAGTATTTCACAAGAGATTTTAAATGATGAGTTATTAATTAAAGAAGATTTAAAGAATGTTGTTAAGCATTATGCAAATAATGCAAAAACTGCAGGTCTTGATGGTGTTGTTTGTTCAGCACTTGAAGCCCCAATTATTAAAGAAATGGGATTGATTTCAGTAACACCTGGTATTCGTTTTGCTGATGATAGCGTAAATGATCAAAAGAGAGTAGCAACTCCAGCCTATGCTCGCCAATTAGGCTCAACATATATTGTTGTTGGTCGTTCAATTACAGCGGCAGAAGATCCAGTTAGTGCTTATAAACGTTGTGTAAAGGAGTTTTGTTAATATGACAGAAAAGGAATTAGCAGTAGAGGTTGCAAAAAATTTATTAAAAATTAAGGCAGTATTTTTAAAGCCAAATGATCCATTTACTTGGGCATCAGGTATTAAGTCACCAATTTATTGTGATAATAGATTAACATTATCATATCCTGATGTACGTAAGGTTGTAGAAGAAGGACTTGCTCAAACTATTAAGACATACTATCCAACATGTGAGGTAGTAATGGGTACATCTACAGCAGGTATTGCTCATGCAGCTTATGTATCTGAAATTTTAGGTTTACCTATGGGTTATGTTCGTGGTGGTGCTAAGGATCATGGTCGTGGAAATCAGATTGAGGGTGTTGTACCAGTTGGACGTGATGTTGTAGTTGTTGAGGATTTAATATCAACTGCAGGCTCATCAATTGAGGTTGTTGAGGTATTAAGAGAGGCTGGTTGTAATGTTTTAGGTATTGTTTCTATATTTACATATGGCTTACAAAAAGGATTAGATAGATTAAATGATGCTAAATGTGAAAATCACTCTTTATCTAATTTTGAAACTTTAGTTAATGTTGCAGCAAGTGAAAATTATATCAGTGAAAGTGATATTGAAAAGGTTTTAAAATTCCAAAAAAATCCTAATGATCCAGCTTGGATGGAATAATAATGATTTGTTTCAAACTAAGATAATTTAAAGATAATTATAATTAACAGGGGCATTTTGCCCCTATTTTTTAATATTTTGTAATTTTTTTTGAAATAATTAGCTTAGTTTGCATTATAATAAGTATTGATGATTAAAAATAGTTTAAAGAAACTAAATCAAAATGTATCAATTATTATTTATACCTTTTATAAAAAGGCATTTTGTATAGTAATTTATTTATAAATGTAGTATAATAAAAACACTAGCTTGATTTATTGGAGATTTTATTATGATTGACTTAATGAATATTAAGGATCCCTCATTTGTTAAAAAGCTTTCAAGAAGGGAATTAAAGGAGCTAGCCTCTGAAATTAGAAAATTCCTAATTGAATCAATCTCACAAACAGGAGGCCATTTAAGTAGTAATTTAGGAGTAGTTGAGCTAACTATTGCAATGTACTATGTTTTTGACCCCGAAAAAGATAAATTTTTGTTTGACGTTGGGCATCAGGCGTATGTTCATAAGATTTTAACAGGTAGGGCATCTGAATTTAAAAATTTAAGAAAATATAACGGACTATCAGGATATATAAACAAAGAAGAATCAAAGTATGATGTATGGGAATCAGGCCATTCTTCAACATCTATTTCAGCGATGACTGGAATGATGCTTGCAGATTCTGATAAATCTACTAGATACATTTCTATTATTGGTGATGCATCCTTAATGAATGGTGTAGCATTAGAAGGACTAAATTTTTTAGGACAGCTAAAAAAATATGCCCCCATTATAATTTTAAATGATAATAAAATGGGTATTTCTAAAACTGTTGGAGCATTGTCTAAATCATTTAATAAATTAAGGGGAAATAAATTATATCGAGGAACTAAAACAGTTTTAAATAAAATATTCCCTTCATTTATAACTAAGACATTTCACCAAATTAAAAGAGGAATTAAAGGCTTTATTCAGCAGGATAACATATTTGAGGATATGGGATTTGATTACTTTGGTCCTTATGATGGTAATGACTTAGATTATTGTATTAAGGTAATGAAAAAAATTAAAAAGTGTAAAGAGCCTGTCGTTCTTCATTTAATAACAGAAAAAGGAAAGGGCTATGCTCCAAGTGAGGGTGATACAAATGGAGATTTTCATGGGGTAGGTCCATTTGATATTAAAACAGGTAAATCTTTATCAGTTGTAGATCCAAATATGATTTCTTTTTCAAAGCTTGTTGCCGATTTTTTGGTTGAAAAAAGAAAAAATACTGATTTTTGCGTAGTTACACCAGCTATGAAAGCAGGAGCAAAGCTTGATGAATTTGCAAGTATTTATCCAAATGATTTTTATGATGTTGGTATTGCAGAAGAGCATGCGGCTGTTTTATCAGCAGGTATGGCACTATCTAATAAGAATGTTGTGCTTTTAATGTATTCTACATTTTCTCAAAGAGCATTTGATCAATTTTTAAATGATATAACAAGACAAAATCTAAAGGTTATTATTGGTATTGATAGAGCTGGAATTGTAGGTGAGGATGGTGCTACTCATCAAGGATTATATGATGCATCAATGTTTATGGAAATGCCAAATATAAAAATATGTATGCCTATGGACTATAAAGAAACAATTGGTTTATTTAATTATGCATTTAATAAATGTGATACCTCAATTGTAATTCGCTATCCAAGAGGGAATACTAATATTATGAATGTGGATATGAATTACGAATGTGATTTAAGTTGGCATGAATTAAAACAAGGTAATAGTTTAATAGTAATAAGCTATTCAACGGATGTAAAACGAATTTTAGATACAACATCTGATCTAGATATTTCAATTATAAATGCTAGATGTATTAAGCCAATTGATTATAATATGCTTAAAGAATTGTTTGAAAGAAATATTGACATTTTAGTAATCGAGCAAAATGTAAGTGTAGGCACATTATATCATCAAATATTAGAGTTTAAGGAAAAGAATAATTACTCTTCAAAAGTTTTAAAGCATGCATTTTCTTGTGATGATATTGTTAAATTTGGTAGTATTAATGATGTGTATGAAGCTTATAATTTTTCAAATAATAAGCTAAGAGAGGTTATTTTAGGTGTTATTAATGAAAAAAATAAGAGAAGCTAAAATTGAGGATCTTCAACAAGTAATGATTTGTATAAATGATGCAAAAGCTTTTTTAAGAAAATCAGGCACAACTCAGTGGAATGGTAAAAATGGTTATCCAAGTGATCAAGATATTAAAGAAGATATTAAAAATAAAAGATTATATATTGAAGAAATTGATGGTGAGATTGCAGGATGCTGTGCTTTTTTAGGAGTTGAACCAGAATATAGTGAAAACTATGGGAGCTGGTTAACAGATTCAGATAATTATTTAACAATTCATAGAGTAGCAGTAAGTGATAAATTCAGAGGAACAAAGGTTGCCAAAGATTTATTTAATTATGCAAATATTTATGCTAAAAATAATCGTTTAGATTCAATAAGAGTTGATACTCATCCGAAAAATTTAATTATGCAGCATTTGGCTATATCTTCAGGCTTTACTGAATGCGGCTATGTAATATATTCATCAATTCCTGATGAACCAAAAAGAATTGTATATGAAAAAATTGTAAAATAGATACTTAGGTATCTATTTTTAGTGTGTAAATAATATAATGAAATAGGAAAAAATTTTCTAGATATGGAAAAATTTGCTTGTCCTTAAATATAATGAAAGAAAATTAAGAAAAGCATTTCAAATACTACAAGACCTATAACAATAAACACAAAAGATGTAATGGTTGTCATCTATTGTTTTGAGGATGATATTAATCTAGAAAAAAATATTAGATGATGCAAAGAATGCCTTTGAAAAATACTCTGAAGCTTGCAATATTGAAACACAAATTATACAATGACCTTATTTTAAATTAAGATATTATTAACTTATATCATAATTTGCATAAATAAATTAAATCATCAAATAATAATTTTAGGTGATTTAAATGTATGAAATTCATAATGATGCAGTTACGTGTATTAATAAAATATTAGATATTTATGATAAGCTTGATGATACTAATCGTAAATATATTGAAGTTGAACTCATAAAAATTGTTTACGAAAGATATAAGAATAATCCATTAATGCTAGAACATTTTGATAGTATTGTTGATTATGATATATTACAATTTGTAAAAATGGGTTTATAAAGTAAAAAAAGACGGTACTCTAAATAAGAGGGTGTGTGAGGGGGAATCCAGCTCTAAATAAAGAGATGTGTTACCTTTAAACAGATGGTG
>CAKQEA010000044.1 GCA_934229785.1 uncultured Anaeroplasmataceae bacterium | reverse complement strand
AATTTAGTATATACAGCTATAGAAGCAGGAGAAGTAGTAATAACAGGAACTGCAGGAAGTGCTTATATTACAACAATTACTGTAACATCTGAATAATTCAAGTTTTATAATTAGAGGTATAGCTAAAATGCTATATCTCTTTTTTCGTTATTTTAATTTGTTTAATTAAATGATAAAATAATATTAGGTGATATTATGATAAAGAGTAATTATCATACTCATGCATTATATTGTAATCATGCTGAGGGATATGTTAAGGATTATGTAAAAAGGGCTGTTGATTTAAATTTTTTTGAAATAGGAATAACTGATCATGCACCAATATTAGAATCATTTATGAGTAAGGATGAATATGAAAACAATTGGTGTTATCAAAATATGAAACTTGAAACTTTGCCAATTTATTTTAAAGATATTGATGAAGCCAAGATTTTATATGGAGATAAAATTAGTATTTTAACTGGATTTGAAACTGAATATTTAGAAGAACAGATTGACTTTTATAGGAATTTAAGATCTATGGTTGATTATTTGAATTTAGGTATTCATTATTTTAGATATGATGGTAAGGTTTATAATTCATATTCAGAGGTTAATTACAAAACACTTGATGGTTATGTTAATACATGTATTAAGGGGATGGAAAGTGGATTATTTAATACTTTAGTTCATCCAGATTTATTTATGTTTGATTATAAAAATATAAATGGAGAAAGAAAATTTGATGAATATGCAATTGAAGCTAGTAAAAAAATTATAGCATCTGCCATTAAAAATAATATTTATTTAGAAGTTAATGCTAATGGCTTGAAAAATAGTAAAATTTGGGGAAATGGAGATTGGTTATATCCATATAAGGATTTTTGGCTTATCGCAAGAAATTATAGTGAACTAAAAATTTTAATTGGTGCTGATGCTCATTCACCTGATGCTTTAGCTAATCAAAACGTTAAAGATGTTTGTGATTTTTGTGATGAATTAGGCTTAAAAATTTGTGAAAAGATGGTGATCAATCATTGAAAACCATTAGATTTGAAAATGATATAGATATGTATGAATATTTAGATCAAAAGTTAATTTCAGGTTCTAAAATAACAAAAACCGTTGGTTTAAGTGTTATTCTTGATGATAATCTATTATTAGAAGTTGATAGTAATATAATAAAAAAAGAACTTTTATTTCCTGATTATAATGATACATTTTTAAATGTCATTAAGAAAATTAAAGATTATTATAATGCTAAAACAGATACCTTATTTGGTGGTAAATATAATAAGGTAGTTATTTTACTTCTTGATGGAATGGGAGTTAATATTTTAAATAATAATTTAAATGGAAATTCATTTATAAGATCATTATATTTAAAAAAAATTCATTCTATTTATCCATCAACAACCGCAGCCTCAACAACATCAATTAAAAGTGGACTTTCACCTATTAGTAGTGGTTGGACAGGCTGGGAGAATTATTTTTCTGAAATTAATAGAGATGTTGTATTATTTACTGGTAATAATTATTTTACAGGAGAGCCAACAGGAGTAAATGGTTATAAAAAAATGCCATATAGAATGTTTTATGAGGATTTAATAGTCAAAGGATATGATATTGAACCTGATTTTACTAAGGATAGTAGAAGTATTAATGATGTTTTGCAAATGAGCTTAAAAATGCTTGAAAAAAATGAAAAACAAATTCAATATGTTTATTATACAGAGCCTGATGGAATTATGCATAAATATGGAGCGTATAGTAATGAGGCTAAGATTGTACTAAAAGAGATTGATGAAAGTGTTTGCAAGTATGCAAATAAGCTTAGTGATGATACTTTATTAATTATAACATCAGATCATGGTCATACTGATGTATTACCAATTAATTTATATGCTTGTAAGCCTATTTTAAGGCTTTTAAGACGTAATCCAGCAAATGATGCAAGATGTATTAGTTTTGCTGTTAAAGAAGGAAAAAACAAAGAATTTGAGCTGTTATTTAATTCTTTATTTTCTAATGTCTACAAGCTTTATAAAACAACCGATGCCATAGCGTTAGGATTTTTTGGAAAAAGTGGGGATTATATTAATCCTGTAATTGATGATTTTTTAGCAGATTATGTTGCGGTTGGAATAAGTAATTATTATTTTAATTATTCAAATTCTGATTTTGTTTTTAAAAGTCATCACGCTGGAATAACTAAGGATGAAATGCTCGTTCCAGTATGTATTTATAAGAAGTAGGAAGTGGTTTTATGAAATTTGCTATTGATAATGTTTTAGCAAATGGTATTGTTGTTGGTAACATATTTTTTACAAATAATGATATTTCAAACGAAATGGTTGTGTCTAAGGATGATGAAATTTCAAAGCTTAAAGATGCAATCTCAGCTTCAATAAATCAAATTGAAGAAATGAAAAAAACAAATAAAGAACTATTAGAATATTTAAATGTGCAACAACTAATGATTTCTGATCCTAATTTAATATCGAAGGCAACTGATTTAATTTTGAATAAAAATAAATCTGCTTGTGAGGCAGTTAGTGATGTTTTAGGGGTTTATATTAGTGATTTAAAAAATTCAACATCTCTATATTTACAAGAAAGAGCTATTGATATTAAGGATATTATTGTGAGAATTACTAATAATTTGAAAACCTCAAATGAAATTAATACAGATGTAAAATACATTTTACATACTGATATTTTGTATCCTTCATTTTTAATTCATAATAAAAATAATATAATCGGTATAATAGCTAAAAGTGGTGGGTATACATCACATAGTGCCATTTTATGTAGACAATGGGATATACCATATGTTATTTCAAATGAAGATTATTTAAATGGTGAAAAGGTTATTATAGATACAGGTAAGGAAATTATAATAAAAAATCCGTCTTGTGAAGAAATTTTAAAATATGAAAATGATATAAAAGAAAATGATGTTTTCTCAAAAATATCTATAGCTCACGATGATTATTTGTTTTTAGCTAATGTTGGATCTAATTTAGATTTAAAAAAAGTTTTGAAATATAAATTTGATGGTGTTGGATTATATCGAACTGAAATGATTTTTATGAATACCAATAGGCCATATACTTTTACTGAACAATATGAGATATACCAAGAAGCAGTAAATACTATGGGTGATAGGTATTTATGCTTTAGAACCTTTGATATTGGTGATGATAAAAAGCTAAGCTATATACAAACATTTAAAAAAGGAATTGATAACTATAGGAATAATCCTCAATTATTTATAAATCAGGTAAAGGCATTATTAAAAGCTAATACTAATGGCAATATGAGAATAATGTTTCCTATGATTGAAAATGTTGATGAATTTAGATTTTTAAAAGATTGGGTTTTAAAAATTAGAGAAGAAAATAATTACAATATGCCAAAGATTGGTATGATGCTTGAAACAAAAAAAGCATTAGAAAATATTACAACATTTACAGATGTTGATTTTATTTCAGTAGGAACAAATGATTTAACATCAGAACTTTATCATATGGATAGAGATAAGGTTTTAGAAAATCCTAAGGAATATATAAATGATTTACTTGAAAAGCTAAAAAATGTTGTTAAATTTTGTGAAGAGTTTAATATTTGCTTATCTGTTTGTGGTGAGCTTGCTTCAGTTAGCGATGTTGCGAAGACATTATATTCCATTGGAATAAAAAACTTATCAGTATCTCCATCAGCAATTCAAAATTTAAATAGAGCTTACACTGATTTTAAAAAAACAAAAGAAAAATGAATAAAAAACAAAAATACTCCAAATAATAAGATTGTCAGAATTTGACAAATTTGGAGTGATTTTTTTGAAACAAACTGGTGTAACACGAAGATTAGATGAATTAGGTAGGGTTGTAATACCTAAAGAGATTCGTAAAAGATTAAAAATTAACAATGGTGATATGGTTGATATATTTTTAGAGGATGATTCCATTATTTTACAAAAATATCATCCATTAAATAGAGATTTATTACCTATTAAAGCTATGTTAGAGGCAATAAAAAAGGAATATAATTCAGAACTTATGTTGTTTGATAATAGTAAAGTTATATATTCAACAATTGATAATAATCATTGTGGCATGTCTATAAATTTTGATTTTATTTATAGAATCGAAAATTACCTAGATAAAGAATTATCTCAAAATCAAATGGTTCCTATTGTTGAAGGATATAAAATTGATAAAGACTGCATAATTCATAGAATAATTGTTAATTTTGAACTTTATGGATACATCGTTATATTTGATGATATGTTAGGGAAAAGACATAAAGAAGCACTAGATATTATTGATCATTATTTTTCTCATATTTTAAATGAATAAACAAATATTATATGATAAAACTTCAAGATATGATTTCTTGAAGTTTTCTTTTGAATATAACACCTATTAATAATAAAATCGTAGCGACTTTATGTTTGTTTTTTAAGAAAAATATGTTTTATTTGTTGAAAATTATTTAAGAAGTTTTTCTTGAAATTCTACAAATTCTTTAAATCTAGGAAGTGTAAAACTAATAGAACCTCGTGAGCTTGTATCTATTATTCCTTTTTTTTCCATTCTTTTCTTATAAACTTGAAGTGAAGAATTTGTTATGTTTGCATAAGAAATAATTAGAGCTACTTTAGAATATTATTTGTTATTTTAAAATATAAAAACTGGACTTCTAAAGTTGTCCAGTTTGCTATATATTAAATTTTTAGATTATTCAATGTATATTGCGTAAATAATGATTGAACTACTTGAAGATGCAATAGAATAAGAACCAGCTTCTTGATTTGTAAATGTATGGCTAACAGGAGTTGTGCCGTTTGTTCCTGTAGTAGAAGTACCTATACGTTTTTCTGAGTTATATTTATATAGTGAGACTAATCTACCAGTACTATTTCCATAATATACTGTAATATTTGATTGTTTTGAAATAGTAAAATTTACACATAATTCAGTATTAGAACCACCTCCACTTAAATAAACATAATTTTTCACCCTTGAATCAAGTAAAGTATTCTTTAATGAAACTATTTTAGCTTCTTTACCACTTTTTGGATATATTGTTATTCCGTTTATAGTAGTAGACGTTGAGATAATTCCTTCACTAAATTCATTGAATGTTATCCAAGTACCTGTTGTAGTTGATTCCTCCCATTTGGCAAATAATGTAATATTGGTTGTTGGTGTAAAATCTAAAGTATTAATTTTATTTGTTAATGCTGAATCTGTATACCATCCAATAAATGTATAGCCTGTTTTAGTTGGTGTTGGTAATGTTATAGAGTTTCCTTCTACTACATTTTGATTTTTTACTTTATTTCCACCGTTAGTATCAAATATTATTGTATAGGTATTCTCTTGTGGTGTTGTTGGAGTATCAGAAGTATCATATAGCTTTGTAAGCTTTCCAGCTCCTGCATGAAGTGGTACATATGATGGAACGTTTTTTGTTTCAATCATATTGTCAACTTTACTCTTTTTATTTACTGAGTCATAATAGAAGAAGCTAGAATCTGTATCAAAACTTGAATTAAATAAATTTCCATTTTTAACTTCAGCTTCTCTAGTTGTAACTATTGTTGCACCATCTGTATACTTACTATTACTAAAAATGTTATTGTAGGCTTTTATAGCAGGTGTAGCTTTATATCCTCTAGCATCAACAGTAAATGCATGATTGTCATTTTCAAAATAGTTATTTTCTAAAAAAGCATAGGCTCCTGCATATATTTGCATTGTTGTTCCTGTTGAGTTGGAATAATAATTATTATAAATATGCATATTGGCTTGTCTAGCAAATGGCATACGAGATTTGCAGTTTTCATAATAGTTATGATGGAATGTTATATTAGCAGATAGATGATTATCAGCACCACCAACAAGTCCTGTTTTATGAGTTTTTACGTACTTATTATAAGAAATAGTTACATTTTTTACATATTTAATATCAGTCGAACCATCACCATCACCTTTATCTTGCTCACTACATACATCCCAATAATTCTTTCCTATATTAAATGTGTTATTATGTAGCCAGAAATTTGATGATGTTAAAATACTTAAATCCTTAGATGTGTCTGTTTTAGTAGCGGTTTGACTTGAACCCTCAAAGCTACAAGCATCTTCTGGTGAATTAGTAAATGTGATATTTTTTACTTCAATTGAGCTACAAGATTTCCAAGTGAATCCCCATTGGAATATTTCACTATCACTTCCAACTCCTTCAATAGTTACGTTTTTTGCATTTGATACATCCATCATATTGTAATAAGAATCAAATTCCTTCTTTGATGAATCATATTTAATTTTATTAGTTAATCCATTTAATTTAGAATAAGTAGTTGTGTTTAATGTGTTAAAGCCTCCAGTTATTAAATCATCCTCAGAATAATTTTTTAACTCAAGGTATGATCCGTTTGCTCCTTTTACTGTTGTAGTTGTTGCTGTTGTATAGCTATTTACATATAATTGATTCCAAGTTGCAGCTGAGATTTGACCTAATAATCTAATACATAGAGGTTTAGTTGATTTTGACTGATTTTGTAATATATTTGATAAACCAGTATAGCTTTTTCCGTTTATTGTTGCTGTTACACTGTTTTTATTTTCATCAGTTACATAAACAATGGTAGCATTGCTTTTAAGGGTACCATCATTATTATATGCACCGACACCAGCTGTATTATTAAAGTGAGCATATCCAGAACGATCATCTTTTGAAACAGCTATCTGTTTTTCTATTTCTTCACTACCATTTATTATTTTTACTGTGTAGCTACCCTCAGATAAGCCTAAAATATCACAACGGATTATATTATTGTTTTTTCTTACTAATTCTTTATCAACTTCAACATAACTAGATGAATCACTTTTTTTGTAAGAAAATTTATATGTTGATACTTTTGCATTTGCATCAGTTATTTCAAAATAAGCACCCTCTGTATAACCTGCATATGCTGTTACATTAATGTTTGTTTTTTCCCATTTGGCATATAATGTATAGCTTTCAGTTATTTTGTTATTAAAATCAAATAATGCATCATTTCCTTCGATATACCAGCCACTGAAAGAATAACCATCTTTAGTTGGATTTGAAGGCATACTAGCTATATTATTTTCAAGTACGATATCTTTCTTATAAATTGCATTATCTAGCTTATAAGTAATGGTATAATTAAATTTAGCAGTTAAAGTAATATTTGCTTTTATATTTGTATTAAAATCAAACAATTCACCATTTTCATCATACCATCCAGCAAATGTTGCATTATCTTTAGTTGGATTTTCAGGCTTTGAAATCTTTTCACCATATTTTATTGTTTCAGTGCTTGAAATACCATTTAATATAAATGTTACAGTTAGATTTTCTATTTTTTGATATTTAGCAGTTAAAGTAATATTAGAAGAAATTTTAGTATTGAAATCAAATAAAGTATTTCCATTATACCAACCAATGAAGGAATAGCCATCCTTGATAGGATCAGATGGTTTAGCTATAGTTTCATTTTCATTAACAGAAACAATATCATTATCTTCACCATTACCTTT
>CAKQEA010000043.1 GCA_934229785.1 uncultured Anaeroplasmataceae bacterium | reverse complement strand
GTAGCGCCGTATACGAGACCCGTACGTACGGTGCAATGGGAGGGACGAATTTTATTATTTTCTCTCTACCCTATTATTTTTTTTAATTCATCATATTTTTTAATTTTATCTCATATATTAGTGGTGAATATTTGAGGAGGATTTATATGAACGATGAGGCACTGTTAAATTTATCAAAAAGAATGAAAAATGACTTCTATATTGGAGTTGTAGGAAGTGTTAGAAGTGGTAAGTCTACATTTATCAATTCTTTTTTTAAATTAATGATATTACCTGATATTAAAGATGAATTTGTTAAACAAAAGATTGTTGATGAATTACCACAAACAGCCTTAGGTAAGCAAATTATGACTGTTGAGCCTAAGTTTATTCCATCAACAACACTTGAAGTTAATGTTGATGATACAATTATGAATATCAGATTTGTCGATTGTGTTGGTGAAATTATTCCATCAAGTGAAGGTTATGGAAGTAATTCTGAGCCAAGACTTGTAAAAACACCATGGTTTGATGATGCAATACCTTTTAAAGAGGCGGCATCTATTGGTACTGAAAAGGTTATATATAACCATTCAAATTTAGGAATTTATGTTACTTCTGATGGTTCATTTGGTGAATTTAAAAGAAGTGAATATCAAGAAATAGAAGATTGCTTAATTCCTAAAATTAAGGATTTAAATAAACCATTTGTTATTGTCTTAAACACCTTAGATCCCAAAGCCGAAAATGCTTTAAAAATTGCAAATGAGCTTGAGAATAAATGGGATATTAAAACTATTGCCATAAATGCTAAGGAAATGACAATTGAAGATTGTAATAATATAATGAAACTAGCTTTAGAGGAATTTCCAATAGCAGATTTAGAAATTAATATCCCAGATTATATTAATGTCTTAGGTGATGATATAGAAATCAAGAAAGATATTGATAATTTGATTAATAATGTTGAAAGTAAATATAACAAGGTAAAGGATGTTCAAAATATATGTTCTGATTTAAGAAATGCCAATATATTTAGTGAAGTGAAACTTGAACTTCTTGAAGCAGCAAGTGGTAAAGCATCAATTGTTTTAAATTTAGATGATACTAAATATAATGAAATTGTTGATACACTTCTTGGAGATAAGGTTAAAACTAGAGCTGATTTTATTGAATATCTTTATACATCAAAAAAAGCTAATTCCGTTTATTTGACAGTTTCAAAAGCGATTGAAGATGCAACAGAAAATGGATATGGAGTTTCAGTTCCAAGAATAGAAGATATGAAGCTATTACCACCAGAGGTAGTAAGAAAGAATGGCATGTATGGTGTTAAGCTTTCAGCTAAAGCTCCATGCATTCATATGATTGCAGTTGATTTAGAGGCTTCTTTTACCCCAATTATTGGTTCTATGGAGCAATCTAAAATGATAATGGATTCTTTAAATGTTGAAAATAATGAGGATTCAGTTATTTGGAATACTGAATTTTTCGGTAAAAAGCTTTCTGATATTGTTAATGATTCTATGAAATCTAAAGTAAATACTATTTCTGATAGCTCAAAAAATAAAATTAAAAATGTTTTAGATAAAATGATGAATAGTGATCGAAATAATTTAATTGCAATTATTTTATAAATTTTAGCCTTGATTGTTGACAAACTCTTATAATTAAAGAGTTTGTCATTTTTATTTTTAAAGTAAAAAATAAATAGTTGTTGTTTAATATAAAATTCCATAATGATTAATTTGCTAATTTGTTATAATACAGATTAATATATTTGTATTTTTCTTTAAAATGAAACAAGTTTTCATTGTCGAAAAGGGTTGCTTTTTAAGATGGTGGTTGTTATAATAGTTTTGTATTTTTTGGAGGCGATTATATGAATAAGTCTGATATTATTACAATTGTTGCAAATAAGCTTAATATTACTCAAAAAGAGTCTGAATCTTGTATTGATGCTTTTTTAGAAACAATTTGTGAAGGATTAGAAAATGATGAAAAGGTTGTTGTATCAGGCTTTGGTACATTTGAGGTTCGCCATCGTGTATCAAGAAATGGACGTAATCCAAGAACTGGTGAGGAAATTGTTATACCAGGTCAAAAATCACCAGGATTTAAAGCTGGAAAACTATTGAAAGAAGCAGTAAAGAAGTAGTATTGGAGTTGTTTTTATGGATGCATTTGATAGTATATATTCAAATAATTTAATGTCTTTAAAGGAATATTTAGAAACAGGAGACATTAATATAAAAAATGAAAGAGGTATGTCTTTACTTCATTATGCAATTATTTTTAATAATAGTGATGTTTTTGATTTGCTTTTAGATAATTATATTGATATTAATATTAAGGATAGACAAGGAAATACGCCTGCTCATTATTGTGTAATAAATAATAGAATGGGATTTCTAAAAACATTAATTCGTAAGGAATGTGATTTATCTATAAAAAATGATGATGGACATTCACCTCTTTATAAGGCTTGTGCTTTAGGAAGAGAAAATATGATTTCTTTGTTTTTAGAAACTCAAAAGTTTAATTTATATGAAACTGATGCTAAGGATGAAACTGTTTTTATGGCTTTAGTTCGCAGTAGAAATTTAGATTTATTAAATAGAATTGATGTAAATGAGGTTATTGTTAATAAGCCTAATTATATTGGCGAAACACCACTTCATATTGCTTGTAGATGTGCTGATACAAAGGTTATAAATTATTTATTGGAGCATCATGCTTTTGTTAATAGTAAAAACAAGCAAAAGGAAACTCCTTTGTTTTATGCAGTCCTATCCCAAAATAAAGAGGTTATTTCAATGCTTTTAAAGTCTGGAGCTGTCTTAGACTGTAAATCAACGTTTGGCGATACAATCTACCAATTAATACCAAGCTATGATCTATCGAGCTATATAAATGATAAAAGCGAACAATTTAAAAATTATTTATATCATAGTAACTATCCACTACATTATGCTATTATTATTGAAAATATTGATTTAGTTAAAAAATACTGTGTAATTAGAAATATGGAGCATAAGGATAATTTTGGATATACACCCTTAGAGCTTGCAAAACTTATAAATAATCCTACAATTTTAGAAATTATTAAAGAAAATTTATAGTATGTATTGATTTTTTTTAAAATTAAGTTATAATTAAACTATAGTTTGAATTAAGAGAGGCTAAAAACCTCTCTTATTTATTTGTTTGGACTATGGAGGTGATTCTTTTGGAATTAGATGTTGTAAATAAAATATTAGAGCCTTATTTAAAGGATACTGATATGAGTATCTATGATGTAGAGTTTGTTAAGGAATTTGGTTATCTTATTTTAAGGGTTAGTATTGATAAGGCATCAGGCATTGATGTTGAAGAGCTTGCTAAAATTAATGAATATTTATCTGAGCGCATTGATAAATATGATGCTGATATGCCAGAATATATGCTAGAAGTTTGTTCACCTGGAGCTGAAAAAAAGCTTAGAAACAAAGATGAAATTAAAGAATCAATTGGTAAGTATATTCATGTTGAAGTACCTAATATGGTTTATGAGGGCTATTTAGAGGACTTTAATGATGATGTTTGTGTGATTAAGATTAATGCCAAGGGCAGATTCAAAAAAGTTAGTATTAAATATGAAGAAATTCAAAATATTCGTCTTGCAGTAAAAATTTAGGAGGATTCAAAGATGGTAAATAAGGAATTTTTTAAAAATGCAGAAGAGGTTGCAGAAGCTAGAGGAATTACAGTTGAGGATGTTTATGAAATTTTCAAAAAAGCATTGGTAAATTCTTTTAAAAAGCTATATGGCAATACATCTTGTAAGGTTGTTATAAACCCAGAAAAAAATGAAATTTTATTATACTCAATTCATAAGGTAGTTGATGCCTATACACCACAGGAGGAAATTGTTGACCCAGAAGCTCCACAGGAGATGTTACTTGAGGATGCAAAACAAATTAAATCTACATACAAGGTTGGAGATATTGTTGAACAACAAATAAATATTAAAAACTTTGGTAGAACAGCAATTGGCGCAGCTAAAAGTGTTTATACTCAGGGTGTTAGACAAATTGAACGTGAAAAGGCATATACTTATTTCAAGGGATTAGAAGATGAAATGGTTACAGCTGAAGTATCAAATATTGGTGATAAATTTATTACAGTTAATTTAGGCTATAATGTTACAGCTGTTTTAGCTAATTCTGAATTATTACCAAATGATAATTTCAAGATTGGTGATTCAATTCGTGTATATATCAAAAAGGTTGAAGAAACAACTAAGGAACCAAAGGTTTCAATTTCTAGAACTGATCGTCAGTTAGTAACAAGATTAATGGAAAACTATATTCCTGAGATTAAAAGTGGTATAATAGAAATAAAGGGTATCGCAAGAGATCCTGGCGATAGAAGTAAGATTGCCTTATACTCAAATGATCCAAAGGTTGATGCTATTGGTTCATGTGTTGGTGAAGGAGGAATCCGTATTCGTGAAATCGTTAATGCTTTAGGTGGAGAAAAGGTTGATTTATACAAGTGGAGTGAAAACCCAGAGGAGCTAATTGCTAATTCTTTACAGCCTGCATCTGTTACAAAGGTATTAAGCATTGATCCTAAATCTAAAGCATCAGTAGTTGTTGTTCCTGATGAGCATTTATCATTAGCCATTGGTAAGGCAGGACAAAATGTCCGTTTAGCTGTTAAATCAAGTGGCTGGAATATTGATATTATGCCAACATCAGAGGCTTACGAAAAGGGTCTATTAATTTAATGAAGGAACGCAAGTTAGTTCTTCGTACATGTGTATGTTCTAAAGAGGTTTGTGAAAAAAAAGACCTATTTAGAATTGTTCGTACACCAGATATGCAGGTAATTGTTGATTTAAAGGGGAAAGCTAATGGTAGAGGTGCTTATCTAAAAAAAGATAAGAATGTTATTTTAAAGGCACAAAAATCCAAAGTTTTAGATAAAAAACTTGAAGTTAGTGTTCCTGATTCAATATATGAAGAATTGTTAGGATTATTATGATGGATAAAATTTTATCAAATATTGGTTTATGTAATCGTGCTGGTGGAATTATTTCAGGTGAAGAGATTGTCTGTGAATATATGGCATCAGGTAAGGTTTTTCTAATTTTTTTAGCAAATGATGCATCTGATAATGCTAAAAAGAAAATAATAAATAAGGCAAATTATTATAATGTGGAGGTTGTTGAAAGTTATTCCTCAGCTATGCTATCGCATGCGATTGGTAAAACTGGACGTATGGTTTTAGGTGTTACTAATAAAAGCTTTCTAAAAATTTTAAAGAAATAAGGTGATTTTGTGGCTAAGAAACAGAATAAATCTGAGACTAGAACTACTAATATCCCTCAAAAAGGGAAAAAACAACAACAAAATACAGAGAAAGGTATACTTATCTATAAGGATGGTATGACAGTAGCTGATGTTGCAGAGGGAATGGGTAAAACTAACGCTCAGATCGTAATGAAATTAATGCAATTAGGAATTATGGCAAGTCAAAATCAAACAATTGACCGTGAAACAATTGAGCTTGTTGCCATGGATTTTGGTTACGAATTGAAAAATGAAGTTGTTACTGATGTTACAAGATTTGATGAATTTACAATTGAGGATGATGAGAAATCACTAGTTACTCGTCCACCTGTTGTTACAATTATGGGACACGTTGACCATGGTAAGACAACATTACTTGACACAATTCGTAATTCAAGAGTTGTAAAAGGAGAAGCTGGTGGTATTACTCAGCATATTGGTGCTTATCAGGTTGATCATAATGGCTTTGTTATTACATTTATTGATACTCCAGGTCATGCGGCTTTTACTGAAATGCGTGCTCGTGGAGCTCAAATAACAGATATTGTTGTTCTAGTTGTTGCCGCTGATGATGGTGTAATGCCACAAACAGAGGAAGCAATTGCCCATGCAAAAGCTGCTGGATGTCCAATTATTGTTGCAGTTAACAAGATGGATAAGCCAACTGCTAATCCAGACCGTGTTATGGAAGAATTATCTCGCTATGATTTACTTGCTGAGGCTTGGGGTGGAGATACGATTTTTGTCCCAATTTCAGCATTAAAGGGAACAGGCGTTGATCAATTACTTGAAATGATTCAGCTTGTTGCAGAAATGAAGGATTTAAAAGCAAATCCAAATCGTCAAGCAATTGGTACAGTTATTGAAGCTCAGCTTGATAAAGGTAAAGGTCCTGTTGCAACATTCCTTGTACAAAATGGTACTTTAAAGGTTGGAGATGTTGTTGTATGCGGTAATACATATGGTAAAATCCGTGTTATGGAGGACGATCGTCACACAAGATATCAATCTGCTGGACCATCAAAGGCTGTGGCTGTTACTGGTTTAACTGATGTACCTATGGCTGGAGATAAATTTATGGTATTCTCTGATGAACGTTTAGCAAGAGATACAGCAGAGGCAAGAGCTTTAAAAACTAAAAATCAAGAAGCATTAGCTAGAAAAGCTACATCATTAGAGGATTTATTTAAAGAAAGTCAAACAGATAAAACTAAAGAGTTAAATTTAATTATAAAAGGTGATGTTCAAGGCTCTGTTGAGGCATTAAAGAGCTCTCTTGAAAGAATTAATATTGAAGATTTAAAGGTAAATATTATTCGTGCAACAGTTGGTGCAATCACAGACACTGATGTTGTTCTTGCTGAGGCATCAAATGCAATAATTATCGGCTTTAATGTTCGTCCTATGGCCCCTGTAAGAAATGAAGCTGCAGTTAAGGGTGTTGAAATTCGTCTATATAACATTATTTATAAGGTTATAGAGGATATTGAAGCAGCTCTAAAGGGAATGCTAGACCCTGTTTATGAAGAAGTTGTAACGGGTCAAGCTGAAATTCGTAGTTTATTTAAGCTATCAAAGGTTGGTACTATTGCAGGTTGCTATGTTACTGATGGTGTAATTGAAAGAAACTCATTAGTACGTGTTTTACGTGATGGTGTAGTTATTTATGAAGGAAAGATGGCATCATTAAAAAGATTTAAAGATGATGTTAAGGAAGTAAAGCAAGGTTATGAATGTGGTATTACAATTGAAGGTTATAATGATTTAAAGGAACAGGATGTTATTGAAGCATCTATAATGAAGGAGGTTCCTAGATAATGGGAATTAGCTTAAAGCGTTTAGAGTCATTATCACTAAGAGAGCTTTCAATAATTCTAAGCCAAGATCAAAAGAATCAAGGCCTAAATAAAATAACAGTAACTGAAATTCGTATTACAAATGACCTGTCTTTTATGACAATTTTCTATTCCTATTACAATAGTGATGCTGAGACAATTTCCAAACTTTTGGAGAAGAATAAAGGATATCTACGCATGGAGCTTGCAAAAAGAATTAAAGCAAGAAAAATGCCTGAATTAATTTTCAAGCTTGATGAAGCATTAATCTATGGTAATCATATTGATGATTTATTAAAGTCAATTCATGAAAATGAAAATAACAATAATTAAAAATTGCATTGCTTAGGCAATGCTCAGAGCGTTGACAAACTCGTCAACGCTCATTTTTTTTTCATTTTATAAATGCAAATCGATGCGTGGGTAAACTCTAAAACGTTTTTCTCGATTTGTCTTAAAGCATATTTTTGAAGCAAAAATTTAAAATTCTAAGTACAATTTTTTAGGTCTCTTTCCAAACTGAGGTAGTTTGGTAGGTAGGTAGCTACCTAAGAATTTAAAGAAATAAGAAAATAGGAATTAA
>CAKQEA010000042.1 GCA_934229785.1 uncultured Anaeroplasmataceae bacterium | reverse complement strand
CATTTTGCTTCACTGAAATAGCAGAAAAATGGCCTAATAAGGCCATTTTTAATTTTTAAACTGTCGAAAACCGGATTTTACCATAATTTTAGCATCATAGGAAGAAAATAATATATATTTTATTCATAATTAGTTAAAAGCGAAGAAAATAAATCTTCGCCTTTGATTTTTATAATAAAAGCACCAACTATTAAATAAAATAGCTAGTGCTTATTAAAGTTAATTCATATTGTGAGATTAACAATTTATATTACTTATTTTCTTTTGGTTTAATGACGATAGCTCTATCTTCGCCTTCACCTTCTGATTCAGTATAAACATCACGCCAATCGCTTAATTTTTCATGAATAACACGACGTTCAAATGAATTCATTGGTTGAAGCTTAACAGCTACCTTTGTTTTAGCAACTTCCTTTGCAGTTTTTGTTGCTAAAATTTCTAATTGATGAGTTCTATTACTTCTATATCCACCAATATCTAAGGAAGTAATTATATGATCCTTTGTATAGGTAGAAATAAGATTACGAACTAAAATTTGTAATGCCTCTAATGTTTTACCCTTTACACCAATTAATAATGAGTTTTCATAGCTATCAACAATATAATGAATTTGTTCTTCACCATTAACTGATCTAGCTTCAATTTGGTAACCAATATTCATAGCCTTTAATATGCCCTCTAAATATTTTTTACCCTCTAATGTTAAATTAACATCTACTAAAGCTTCACAATTTAATCCTTCAGGTAATTCACCTAAAACATTAACAAAAATCTTATCACTAGAAATATGTAATTTTTTCACAGCTTCTGCCATAGCATCTTCTGTATTTTTTGCTACAAATTCAACTTTCTTTTGCATTGCTACACCACCATTACAAATTTGCTTTTTCTTTCATTTTATAATACTTAATCTCATTTAGTTTTCTACCTACCTGAGATTGGAATAACTGATAAATAGCACCAATTAACCAATAAATAGCTAATGAAGTAGATGATAATGCCATAAATACAAACATAATATTCATTACATACATCATAATCTTCATTTGCTTTTGTTGCTGCTCAGCTTGAGTATTCTTTGCCTTTGTATTATGCTGAATTTGATATTTTGGAGGACGTGATGATAAATGTTGCTGTAAAATCTGAAGTCCACCAAAGGCAAGAGCAATAACAACCGCAAATACCTTATCCCATACTGAAGTAGCATTAAAGAATGAAGTATTTAATTCAAAGAAACCAAATAGCTTAGTATTTGCTAAAGCAAACTTACCAGCATATGTAACTGACACACCACCATTAATTACTTCAGTTGTAGTAGCATTAATTCTTTGAACAACCTCATACATAGACATAAAGATTGGGAATTGTAAGAACATAGTTCCAAAGCATCCTAATGGACTGATTTTATATTTCTTGTATAGCTTCATCATTTCCATCTGCATTGCTTGTTGAGATTGAGGATCCTTACGGGCACCATACTTTCTTTGAATTTTTTCCATTTCTGGTTGCATCATTGTCATTTGAACACTCATACCATTTTGTTTACCATAAATTGGCCATGCAAGTGTTCTTACAATCAATGTTGTAAATAAAATACCAAAGAAATATGAATTTCCTAATCCCTTACCAATATTTGAGCATAACCATGCAATTGGGTAGGAAAGAAGATTAACAGGCCAGCCCCAAATTGTATTCCAAGCACCTTTTCCACCATTCCATAAATCTACCCATTCTTGAGAGTAAGTAGTATATGGCTTAGCATACCATTTACTAGAATCCATACGGCAGCTTGTTAAAGAAATCAATAAAATGGCTGCGAATGCTACAAAAATAATCTTGTGTCTATTTCTATAGAAAAAATTAGTCATTTTTTTCTCCTTTTATTAATTTTTGTTTACGAAATAAATATTTAAGTTCTTGCTGCATTTGATTGAAATCAATAGTTAATACTTTAACCTTAACGATAATAAAAACATCTATTTTATCATTTAAATTAATGTTAAACGAATCAACAATAGCTCTAACTTGTCTTTTAAATTTATTTCTTACAACAGCATTACCTAGTTTTTTTCCTACACTAATCGCATATCTGAAATTTGTGGAATTAGGATTATTTCTTTTATACACAGAAAAATAGGGATTAGAAGCATACTTCTTTTCCTTAATTATTTCTTCAATTTCATTACTTTTCTTTACGCGATACTGTTTTTTCATTATATTCTCCTAGGTTTCATTACCTAATGAAATAAAAAATACGACCAAAAAAGAAATAAATTCATTGATCTGGTCGTACTAGTTATGTCAATAGATTATAAAATTAAACAGTTAATTGTTTTCTGCCTTTTCTACGTCTAGCAGCTAAAACTTTTCTTCCACCCTTAGTTGCCATTCTTGCACGGAAACCATGAGTTACTTTTCTTTTACGTTTATTAGGTTGATAAGTTCTTTTCATACTAAAAACCTCACTTTCTATCCAAAATCCACGCCTTTTGATTTTAGCAAAAGATATTATTTATGTCAAGAGAAAATTGTTAAAACTAAATATTTTAAGCCAAACTTACAAACAATTTCTCTAATTATAATTTTTATTGCTAAAAAACTAAATTTTTTATGCTAGAATATAAATTTGCAACATACTAGCAAGATATATTAAATTTAATTACCAAGATGTAGGCTTTCCATTTACATAATGCCAATAAGAGTTTTGTGCATTTGTAGGTTTTGTTTCACAATAGTAATATATTTCATTTGATTTTTCTAAATTATAATATCCTTTAATATTTATAAAATTAGCATAAGTTCCTTTATAATATATTTTTAAATTATTACAATTATTAAATGCATTCGATTGTATACTTGTCACACTTGTTGGAATTACTATACTTTTTAAGTTACTACAGTCAGAAAATGCAGAATCTCCTATACTTGTAATACTTGTTGGGATTTCTATATTTGTTAAGCTACTACAGTTTTCGAACACACGACTTCCTATACTTGTAATACTTGTTGAGATTTTTATATTTATTAAGCTTCTACAGCCAGAAAATGCTGAATATCCTATATATGTGACACTATCTGGAATTATCATATTTGTTAAGCTACTACAATTTCTAAATGCATCATTTCCTATGCTTGTCACACTTGTTGGAATTTCTATATTTGTTAAGCTACTACAGTTGTAGAATGAATATGAGCTTATACTTTTTATACCTTCTGGAATTACAACACTCGTTAAGCTACTACAATTTCTAAATGCATTATTTCCTATGCTTGTAACACTTGTTGGGATTTCTATACTTGCTAAATTGCTACAATTATTGAATGCTGATGAATATATAAATTTACAATTTTCATTAATTATACATGATGCAATATCAGTAGATTTTGCTTTTATTAATATCAAATATGGATTATTTGAATTTCCTAAATAATGAGCATTATCATATTCATTATAAATTAAAGAGTCACAACCATAAAAAGCATAATCTCCTATACTTTTGACACTATCTGGAATTACTATACTAGTTAAGTTACTACAGCCAGAAAATGCAGAATCTCCTATACTTGTCACACTTGTTGGGATTGTTACATCAGTAATATGCTTAAAATTAGAAAATACGTAACCCTTAATTTCTAAGGTTCCTTCTGGTATTACTACCTTTGTCAATAAACTATATTTTTTATCGCTATATTCTACATTTCCATTATCATCTAACATATAAAAATATTCAAAGATAGAGTTATTATTTGGTCTATCATACTCATAAGCAAATGAAATATTTAACCAATTTAATAGTGTGCCATTGTAATATATACTTGTTAAATTACTACAATTATAGAAGGCTGAGTTTCCTATACTTTTTATACCTTCTGGAATTACAACACTCGTTATGCTACTACAGCCAGAAAATGCAGAATCTCCTATACTTGTCACACTTGTTGGGATTTCTATATTTGTTAAGTTACTACAATTATAAAAGGCTGAGTTTCCTATACTTTTTATACCTTCTGGAATTACAACACTCGTTATGCTACTACAATTTCTAAATGCAGATGAGCCTATGCTTGTCACACTTGTTGGTATTTCTATACTTGCTAAATTGCTACAATTATTGAAGGCTGATGAATATATAAATTTACATGATTCATTAATTATACATGATGCAATATCAGTAGATTTTGTTTTCATTAATATCAAATATGGATTATTTGAATTTCCTAAATAATAAGCATTGTCATATACATTATAAATTAAAGAGTCACAACCATAAAAAGCATAATCCCCTATACTTTTGACACTATCTGGGATTACTATACTAGTTAAGTTACTACAACCAGAAAATGCAGAATCTCCAATACTTGTAACACTTGCTGGAATTTCTATACTTGTTAAATTATTACAGTTATAAAATGCATGATAGCCTATATTTTTGACACTATTTAATAATGTAACTTTTGTTAAAGAGCTTGGAATATAGTAATAATACTTTGAGTTTTGATTGTACTGATTTGTTGTACCTGTTACTTTTGATGTTGTATATCCAAAGATATAACCAAACACTGATTCATACCCTTCAGAATCTATGCTTTTTCCTATAAATGGTAATGTTATCTCTTCTAACAAATCATATCCCTTAAATGCTCCTGCTTCAATAGATTCTATATTTTCTAATAAAACTAATTTAGTTATTTTATTCATAAATAAAGTATTAAAAGATGAATTAATATTTTTGTAATTTAAAACTAGAGTTTTTAACTTATCACATTTTTCAAATACATCATTACTTTCAAATTTAATATCACTTAAAATTGACACACTTGATAAACTACTACATTCATTAAATGCACTTTTCCCTATATCTGTAACACTTGCTGGAATTTCTATACTTGTTAAATTTCTACAACAAGAGAAAACATATCTTCCTATACTTACTATTCCTTCTGGGAGTGTTATGCTTGTTAAGCTACTACAATAATAGAATGCCCAATGGTCTATTTCAACTAAAGTGCTTGGAAGAATAAGATTTTTAAGGTTATAACAATACTCAAAAGCATTAGTACCTATCCTCTTAACACCATTAGGAATTTCTATACTTGTTAAGCTAGTGCATTCATAGAATGTGGAAGTTTCAATTTCTGTAATATTTGAAGATAATTTTACCACTTTTAAGTTACTACATTCTCTAAAAGAACCACCATAAATTGAAGTAACATTATCTGGAATTATTATACTCTTTAAGTTAGTACAACTGCTAAATGCTGTTGAATAAATTATTTTACAATTTTCATTAATTGAACATGATGTAATATCAATAGATTTTGCTTTTATTAACACTAAATATGGATTATTCAAACTTCCTAAATAATATGCATTATCATATTCGTTATAATTCAAATTACTACACTTATAAAATGCACCATGAACATCAGAAACATTATCTGGTACTATTATATTTGTTAAACTACTGCAGCCAGAAAATGCATTTGTTAAAATTGTATCTATAGTTATTGTTACTTTTTTTATAGAGGTTGGGATATAATAATAATAATTTTTTTGTTTTTGAGTATCATAATATTGGTTTATTGTGCCTGTTTCATTTTTTGTTGTATAGCCAAAAATATAGCCAAATACTGATTCATGTTCTTTTGAATCTATACTCTTTCCTACAAACGGCAATGTTATTTCTTCTAAATTATTACATTCTCTAAAAGCATTTGTTTCTATTAATGAAACGGTATTTGGAATTACAATATTTGTTAAACTATTACATTTGTAAAATGCAAAAGAACTAATAGTCTTAAGATTATTTCCTAAAATTATTTCTTTTAAATTTTCACAATTACTAAATAAATTATTAGAAATTATTTCAATGCCATCACCTAAGGAAGCATATATTAAATTTTTACAACCTTCAAAAGTATTATTTCCAATACTTGTAATACTATTTGGAACTACAATTTTATTTAAACTTACATTATCTTTAAATGCTTCACAATAAATTATTCTACAATTATCATTAATTGTACATGATGCAATATCAGTAGATTTTGCTTTTATTAATATCAAACATGGATTATTTGAATTTCCTAAATAATAAGCATTGTCATATTCATTATAAATTAAAGAATTACAGCCATCAAAGGCATTAGTTCCTACACTTACTACATTATCTGGAATAACAATATTTGTTAAGTTACTACAGCCATTAAATACACTATTTCCAATATTTGTAACACTATTTGATAGTATAACTTTTTTTAAAGAGCTTGGAATATAGTAATAATACTTTGAGTTTTTATTATACTGGTTTGTTGTGCCAGTCTCATTTATTGTTGTATAACCAAAAATATAGCCAAATACTGATTCATGTTCTTTTGAATCTATACTCTTTCCTACAAATGGTAATGTTATTTCTTCTAAGTTGTTGCAACCTTTAAAGGCTTTCTCATCTATTAGTGTAACACTATCTGGAATTATCATATTTGTTAAGCTACTACAATTTTCAAAAGCAGATGATCCTATGCTTGTCACACTTGTTGGGATTTCTATATTTGTTAAGCTACTACAATTTTTAAAAGCAGATGATCCTATGCTTGTCACACTTGTTGGGATTTCTATATTTGTTAAGCTACTACAATTTTTAAAAGCAGATGATCCTATGCTTGTCACATTTGTTGGGATTTCTATATTTGTTAAGCTACTACAGTTATAGAAAGCTATTGCTTTAATTTTTGTAGTTTTTGTTATTGTTACTTTTTTTAAAGTTTTTGGAATGTAATAATAAGCATAACTTTGATTTGTTGTACCTATTTCATTATAATTTCCATATCCAAATATGTAACCAAATACTGATTCAATACCTTCAGATTCCATATTTTTTCCAACAAATGGTAATGTTATTTCTTCTAAGTTATTACAACCTTTAAAAGCATTTAAAGAAATATTTGTAATATTTTCTCCTACAGTTAATATCTTAATTGGGCAATTTTTAAAATATAGAGAATAAAATGATTCTTCAATAATATCACTATTAATTATTAATTTTGTTAAAGATTTACAATTATAAAATAAACTTGATGAAAGATTAGTTATATCCTGAGTAATTTCAACTTGTTCTAAAATATCATATTTATTTTTATTATAAATAATATTTCCAACATCATTTTTTATATAAAAATTTTCAAAATTGTCATTATAATTTGGAAGTGAAAAATCATTTTTAAATTCTATATCAAACCAATCAATTGTTTTTCCATCATAGTATAATGAATTTAAGTTTACACAACCTTTAAAAGCATTTTCACCTACTTGCTTTATAGTATTAGGTATTTCTATTGTTGTTAAAGAAGTAACATTAGCAAAAGCATAGGTTGAAATTTCAGTTATTGAAGATGGAATAATAACTTCTGTTAATAACTCGTATGACTTATCAGCAAATGATATTGTACCATTTGAAGTTAATTTATAAAAATTTTTAAAATTAGTATTGTAATTTGGTAGAGAAGAACCATTTTTTATTTCAATATTAAGCCAATCTGATATTGTACCATCATAGTACAAATCAACAAGACTATTACATCCTTCAAAGGCAGATGAGCCAATATTTGTTACAGAACTTGGTATTAATATTTCTTCTAAGTTATTGCAATTATAGAAGGCATACGATCCAATACTTGTAATAGTATTTGGAATTATTATGCTTTTTAAATTATTAAAATATGAAAATGCACCTTGGTAAATAATTTTACATTTATCATTAAAATTTATTTTTTCATTATTTGTATTGATTTTAATTAATACTAAATATAAATTATCATTATTTCCTAGATATTTAGAATTTTCATATTCATTATAAATTAACGAATTACAGCCATAAAAAGCATCATCACCTATATAATTTATAGAATCTGGTATCAAAATAGTTTCTAAATCATAGCAATTATAAAAACATTTATTTCCAATATTAGTTATACCAGAAGGTATAATTACTTGTTTTATACTCCCTGAATATTGAAATGCATTATCTCCAATTTTTTTAATTGGCTTTCCGTTATATTCCTTTGGAATAAAAACTAAAGAATTATTATAACCATTATATTTAGAAATTATATAGTAGCTTGAATCAGCTGATAAAGTATATGTAAATTCACTATATGCTAAATTGCATCTTGTACATCCATTTTCAGTATAAAGATGTTTACCAAGCTCATTTTTATAGCTATAATCACATCTTTTACAATTGATTGAAGAGAAGTCAATATATTTTTAAATGTTTTTTAAAAATATATTTATCTTCTTTAATACAAC
>CAKQEA010000041.1 GCA_934229785.1 uncultured Anaeroplasmataceae bacterium | reverse complement strand
GAAAATGGTTTAGATGTAAGCTTATCATTATTTGATATTAAAGGTAATATAGAAGTAAAAGAAGTTAGTGTTGAAGTTGATGAAAGCAAATACCAGGATTTAAAATTCATTGATTTTGTTGTTGATAATGTTTTAACAATTATTAATAATAAGAGTTTGTCAGCAAATATTGAGGCTACAATTAAAGATATTTTAGTATCTGCAATTATTGATATTGATTATAATAATGGTTTAAAGTTTTCAGCAAATGTAAATTTATTATGTGATGGTAAAAATTATAATATTTTATTACATTACTTATCTACAGATAATGATGGTATTTTATATTTAGATTATAATGATTTACATATTTGTGCTTCATTAAGTGATATATTAGCTTTAATCCCTAATAAGGATTCAAATCAATTTAGTTCATCTGATATTGTAAAACAAATTTTATCTATTGATTTTGATAAGCTATTAAATAATTTAGTTTTATCAAGTGGTAATATTAGTTTTGATTTAGATTTAAGTGATTATTCTACAAATTTAAAGGATTTAATTGATTTAACTAAAAAGATTAATGTTGCAATAACTGATAAGGATGGAAAATTAAATATTTCAGCTTCATTATTAGATTTAAATATTGTAATTTCTAAGTTGAATAATGAAATTAAAGTTAAGGATGTTGATTATACTGAGTTATCTGTTTTAATTTCTAATATTAAATATTTTGTTGATAATTTTAAAAATGAATCATTTAGCTTTGAATTAGAAAATGGTCAAATTGAAATTACATTAAATGATAAAAAGTATCAGGTTAATTTAAATGGTCATGTTGACTTATTATTAAATGATAATTCTAAATATGAAATTTCAGGTGTTATTAATGTTGATGGTTTCGGTGTAGAATTAAGTATTGAGTTGTATTTAGATGTTAATAATAATCTTTATATTAAATTGCTTAATCAAATATTTAAAATTGAATTAGCTGAGATTAATACATTTATCAATAGTTTAACTGGTAAGATTTCATCTTTAACAGGTAAAGATTTAGATTCTAATGTTGAAATTAAAACATCTAATGTGTTAGGTATATTAGATTCAATTTCAATCTCTAATAATAGTATTAACTTGTCTTTAGCAGAGTTGATTGGTAAATCATGTTTAATTGCTTTAGAATATAATTCTATAATAGATAATTCATTAAACTTTAAATTAGATGTTGATTTTGATTCTTTAATTAATATGAATCTAGATGTTAAAGCATCTATTATTAATAAATATGATATTGCATATCCTCAAGATTATTTAACTCAAGATGACATTTTAACTATAGTTGATTATGCAATTGCAGCTGTAAATACTATTAAAAATAATTATATTTATTTTGATTTCGGCTTCAATATTGAAGAAGATGGAGTTAATTTATTTGACTTTACTGGTAATATTCAATTACATATGATTGATCTTAATAAAGATATTCCAAGCTTTGATGCATATTTGAATTTGATAATTCAAGAATATGATGTAACTGGTGCTGCAAGACAATTACATACACTAGAATTAACAATATTATCAATGGAAACATTAGGTGATGAGTTTGGTATGTTCTATGCTGCCTATGGTAATGGTGAGGGTACAAATAGTCCTTCTAATACTTTAAAGATTAAGTCTAAATACACAGGTATTGTAGATTTAGTAACTGAAATTATTGAATTTGTAAAATCACCAGCTGTTAAAAAGCTTTTAGGTAATTTGATAAGTACATCTTCAAGTAATGAAAATATATCTTTAAATAAGCTTATTTCTTATTTAACTGTTAATGATTCAAATTTAAATTTCGGAATTGATGCTAAAACATTATTTAATGAAATGAATGAATCAAATGTTATTGAAGGATCAATTTATAAGTATGGTGACATGCTTGATAGTATTAATTTAAACAATGTAATTGTTGCTTATGAGGATTATAAGACATATACTAAACTTAATAATATTCGAATTGATTTCTATAATAAAAAGAATGATTCTGATTTATTAATTGAAGATATGATTAATATTAAAACACCTAGTAATGCAAATGACTATAAATATGATATTACTAACCTTCATTATTTAATTGAATCATTATCAAATACAGCTCAACAAACTGAATTTGAAATTGTTGGTTCAGTTACATTATCAGTATTATCAATTATTAATCCTAATGTTGGAATTAATGCTAAGATTAGAGTAAATGATGATTCAACATTTGATGCTCATGTTAGATTAGATGTGCCTAAAGTTAATACACTTATTTATGGAACATTAACTAAAAAGACTGTTGATATTTATTATCATGATGAATATGTATATATTAATAGACTTGATAGTAATGGTGATTCATATAAGGTTAAAATTCACTACACTACATTTATGGATGACATTGTTTATTATCTATTGAAATATGCAATTGGATTACCTGATGGAATTTATTCAATGATTGTAAATAGTGAAGAAAGCGAAAAAACATTTGTTGATGCAAGTAAATGTATAACTAATATCGAATTATCTCAATATTTATATTCATTTGGATTTGATTTATCAGTTCTAGCAGGAAATAGTAACTTAGGTAAAATGAAGGTATCATTAGCTGCAAGTGAGATTGTAGTTGGTACAGATGAAAATGGTAATTCAATTACAAAACCACTTATTTCTTCAATTCCAAACTTCTCTGTTAATCTTGTTAGTGTTATTAATATAAAGAGTAGTGATTTAAAACTTAATAATTTTAAATCAACTGGTGTTGAAAGTGTTAATATGACTGACTTTGATAATTATATTTCTTCAAGTATTGAAACAAACCAAGAAGTAGATATGAAATATGAAGGTAAAAATAATTCTAATTGGAATAAGGTTGGTAAGATTTCACACTCATTAATATTTGAAATGGGTATTATTGATAATATTTCATATGAGTATGTTGAAGGCAATAACATTAATTTACCAAATGTTAAAAATATTGTATGTGTAGATGATGAGTATGGTAAGCATTACTATAAGTTTATTGGCTTCTATATGGATTCAAAGTTTAAGGTGCCTTATACTGAAATGGTTATGCCAGCTAAAAAAACTTATATTTATGCAAAATGGCAAGATGTTACAGTTAGAATTAACGTAGAGGCAAGTGATAATAATGAGGCGTTTACATATACAACATATGTTGGTGCTTCACTTGATGAATTCTATTCAATTTTAACAACTATAACAATTGATAATAAGATGTATAAGGTTGATTATTATTTAAATGATGAATTATTTAATAATGATACTATCGATACTGATATTACTTTAAAGCCAATATGGAATGAAGCTAAGATGTATGCTAATTATAATGGTGAAACAATTGAATTAGATAATAACAACACTTCAGCATTATTTTCTAGTGGTAAATATATGGTTGGTACAGATGAAATGTATTATCTAATTGATTATAATAATTTAACTTCAACTAATTTATTAACAAATTATTATCAGTTGTTTAATAATTGTATTATTAATATTTATGATTATAGTAAGCTTGATGGATATTATACATTAACATTTGATACTGTTAAATCTGAATTTAATAATAAGAATTATTATGGATTACAAATAAAAAATGATGTTTCATTTGATTCTGATTTATTGCCTAATACAACTTATGAAACTTACGAAATTAATGCATGGGTTGATTCAAATAATAACTATTATAGATTATCTGATTTAAATAAGGCGTTTAATGGAGATATGTCATTAACAGCTTATATTACAACTAATAGAAAGTACTTTAAGTATGAGGGGCAAATCATTACAGGATTTAATACAGATGATTATAAAGACATTACTTCAAGTATAACAACATTAATATTACCAAGATATAATGTACTTGATAATGTTATAACTGCTGTTGGTGATAGTGCATTTGAAGGAAATAAAGATAATCTTAATCAAAATGTATTGAAAACTATTGTAATTAGTGATGGTGTTACTACTATTGGAAATGATGCGTTTAAGAATTGTACATCATTGACAAAAATATATATTCCATCAACTGTTACAAGTATTGCAACTGATGCATTTTATTATAGTGTTGGAAGTAGTCTAGGCAAAAATCAATATGCTAGACAATTAAAAATATCATTTGTTTATGATGACAATAATTCAGTCAAATATGTGTATAGTGGTAAAATTTTACTTGGATTTGAAAGTTGGGGAAAACGTTACTATACAACAGATGATATATTGAGAAATTCAATATCAAATGTTAATTCATATATGATTGACATTATCAAAGGATTGATTTAAAAAAGAAAATACATGATTTTAAAATAGTCATGTATTTTTTTCTTTTTCTTATGTTATAATTGAAATAAATATTATAATAAATCGGAGGAATTCCTATGAATTATGATGATATGTTTTTGTTTGTTAAAAAATGTTTAGAGAATGGGGATGCAATTTCTTCTAAAGCATTTCCATTTAGAAATAGGTATACTCATATTGTAAGAGTATATAAATGGTGTTTAAGGCTACTTCCTGATTTTCCTTTGTGTAATAAGGATGTTTTACTTACATCAGCTATTTTTCATGATGTTGGATATGCAAATGGACAAAAAAATCATGCAGATACTAGTGCAGCTATTTTTAAAAAATATGCTGTAGAAAATGGTTTTACTGATGATTTTATTGATTTAGTTTATTATAATATTAAAAATCATTCTAATAAATCATTATTAAATGACTCAAATACAAATCAAGAACTAATTTTGCTTCTTGAGGCAGATTTACTAGATGAAGAGGGAATTTTAGGTATTGTTTGGGATTTACTTGCAGAGGGTAGAAGGAATCCTTCATCATATAATGATGCCATAAAATCATTGTTAGAACATTCAGGTCATATTTTAAATCAGGATTATATGGTTACTCCTATTGCTAAAAAATATTGGAATGAAAAAAAGAATGATGTTAAAAGTTTTATTAATGGATTAAAAAATGATTTATTTATGGAGGATGATTATGAATTATAGTAAAACGTATTTTGATACAATAAATGAACGCTTTTCTTGTAGAAGTTTTACTGATGAGAAGATTAGCGATGAAGAGGTTAAAAATATTTTAAATGCTGCTTTAGTGGCACCAACTGCTGTAAATTATCAGCCTGAGCATATTTATGTTGTTGAAGATCCAGTTTTGTTAGATAAGCTTAAAACTGCAACTAGATTTACATTTGATGCTAAAACTATTTTTGTTGTTTGCTATGACAAGAATGTTAGTTGGCATAGAGGCAATGATGGTAAAGATCATGGTGATATTGATTGCGCCATTATTGCAACTCATATGATGCTTGCTGTAACTGCAATGGGATTGGGATCTTGTTATGTATGTTCAATGAAGGAAAATATTGTTAAAGAGATTTTAGATATTCCATCTAATTATGTAGTAAGCTGTTTACTTCCGGTTGGATATCCAAAGGAAATAAAGCTACATGGCAGTAGAAGAAGTTTAGATGAGATTGTTATTTATAAATAAGGAGTATATATGGTAGTTAATATTATTGGTGCAGGTCTTGCAGGCTGTGAGGCATGCTATTATTTATCTAAAAAGGGTTATGAAATTAATTTATATGAAATGCGACCTAATAAAATGACACCAGCTCATAAGACTGAAAAGTTTGGCGAGCTTGTTTGTTCTAATAGCTTAAAAAGTGATTCTTTAGAAAATGCTTGCGGCGTTTTAAAGCATGAGATGGAAATGTTTGATTCAATTATTATGCGTGCTGCAAGAAGCCATAGTGTTGAAGCAGGAGGAGCCCTTGCTGTTGATAGGGAGGGATATTCAGCGTGCGTAACAAATATCATTAAGTCTTTACCAAATGTTAATATAATTAATGAGGAAATTACTAAAATTGATGTAAATGCTCCAACGATTATTGCAACTGGGCCATTGACTAGTGGTGATTTGTGTGATGAAATTAAAAGATTGTTTGGTTGTGATGATTTTTATTTTTTTGATGCACAAGCTCCAATTATTTATGCAGACTCTATTGATTACAGTAAGGTTTATTTAAAGAGCAGGTATGATAAAGGTGTTCCATCATATTATAATTGTCCAATGACTAAGGAAGAATTTGATAGATTTTATGATGAGTTAATTAATGCTGAAGGTGTTGAGGTTAAAGATTTTGAATTGAAGGTTTTTGAGGGATGTATGCCAGTTGAAATTATGGCTAAAAGAGGCCCACAAACCTTAACGTTTGGGCCAATGAAACCTGTTGGGCTTAAAACTCCAAATGGAGATAAACCATATGCTGTTGTTCAGCTTCGTCAGGATGATGCAGCTAAGGAAATGTATAATATGGTTGGATTTCAAACTCATTTAAAGTTTCCAGAGCAAAAAAGAGTTTTTCAAATGATTCCAGGCCTTGAAAATGCCAGGTTTGCTAAATATGGCAGAATGCATAAAAATACTTACATTAATGCACCTAAAATTTTAAATCCAACATTTCAAACAAAAATGTTTCCTAATTTGTTTTTTGCTGGACAAATTAGTGGCGTTGAGGGATATGTAGAGTCAGCAGCAAGTGGTATTTACGCTGCAATTAATATGGATAGGTATTTGAAAAATAAAGAATTACATATTTTTTCAAATAAAACAGTTATGGGTTCTTTAGCTAATTATATATGTAATGCCTCTGAATCTGATTTTCAACCTATGAATGCTAATTGGGGAATTATGCCTGAGCTTGAGTTTGCTCATAAAAAAGCTGATAGAAAAATGTTATATGGTAAAAGAGCAATTGAAACTATGGAAAGAGAGATTGTAATGCTTAATGACTGATGATGAAGCAATTGATGAGTTTATAAATTATCTTATAGCTATAAAGGGATATTCTAATAATACAATAGATGGCTATAAAAAAGATATTTATGAATTCTTGGATTTTTTGAAAAGTGAAAAAATGGCTGCAGGTTTGTTAAAGCTTAGAAATGAACGTGTTTGTAGAAATTATGTTTCGTATATGTCAAATCAAAATTATGCTTCAACTTCTATCCATAGACATTTATCATCTTTGCATAGCTTCTATAATTATTTAGTTAAGGAAGAAATTTTAGATGTAAATTATTTTGATAATGTAGAGGCTCCTAAGATTCCTAAAAGATTACCTAAGATTATTAATAATGAAGAAATAAAAATGCTTATGGATGTGTGTGATATGAATGATAAGCTAGGCTATAGGAATTATTGTATAATTGGTTGTCTTTATGGTTGTGGACTTCGTGTTAGTGAATTATGTAATATTCAAATAAAGGATATTGATTTTACTGAAAATACAATTTCTATTCATGGTAAAGGAAATAAGGATAGAATTGTAATAATGTATGAAAGACTTAGTGAGGCATTAAAGCACTATATATCTACATATAGATTGGATCTTTTGTTTTTATCAAAAGAAGAGGACAATAGATATGTGTTTTTAAATAAAAATGGAACAAAATTATCAAGAGTTGGGGTTAGAAAAATTTTAGATAAGCTTGTTAATGATTGTGGGGAAACATTTCATATTTCACCACATATGCTAAGACATAGCTTTGCTACGGCTATGTTAAATAATGGTTGTTCAATGCGAGATGTTCAGGAGCTTTTAGGTCATGAAAGCTTATCAACAACTCAAATTTATACTCATGTAAGCTACGAAACAATGAGAAGAGCATATGATATAGCTCATCCTAGAGCAACTAAAACAAAAGAAACAAAAAAATAAAAATAAAAGAAACAAAAAAATAAATGCTTGTATTAGTTAAGCTTTTTTGTTATAATTTTTTTGTTAAAAAAGAAATGGAGTTTTTATAATGAAAAAAAGATTATTCGCAGTAGTAGGTTGTGCAATGCTATTATTTGGATTAACATCATGTAAGAAAACTGAAACAATTGCAAGAAGAGTTGATAGTCCTTCTTCAGAAACAATCGCTAAGTTAAACTTAGATTCAGTTAAAAATGGTATTGATGCTTATGAATTTGATAATACATCTAAAAATTATTATGATATTAAAATTGCAGAGGATAGTAAATCAACAATTGTTGTTTATAACACAGCAATTGATTCATTTTTAGAACAGCATGGTGATAGAAATGAAAAGGTTAATGTAGCACCTTTGGTTTTTTCAGGAGAAATTACTGCAACAGAAAAAACTGAAATTTTAAAAAATGCTTATTCATCAACAACTAAGTTAACTAATGACTTACTTAATGTTGGCTTTGAAATTGATTATGGAACTAATTGGGGGAAAAGCTATTCTTTAAAGGATGTTTATAAGGCTTACTTAGATGGTCAAAAAAACAATTATGTTTCAGTTGCTTATATTCCCCTACACGTTGTTGAAATTAGTAACGAGGTAGAAATTTTAAATGTTTATGTTTTAATACCATTACATGTAGAATTGACTACTATAGAAAATAATATAAATTCTTATTCAGAATTTAATTCTTTAAAAACTGTTGAATTAACTTTTGATGAAAGTAATACTTTATTAGTATAATAAATTAAGGTCTTATGGGACCTTTTTTTCTTTTTAAATTTTAACTATTGACAGTGGAATTTACTTTTACAATTGATTGAAGAGAAGTCAATATATTTTTAAATGTTTTTTAAAAATATATTTATCTTCTTT
>CAKQEA010000040.1 GCA_934229785.1 uncultured Anaeroplasmataceae bacterium | reverse complement strand
AAATAAGGTAGAATGTCCAGTGGCACCAAAAACTGAAGTAAGTGTTAAACTTGATAAAACAAAACCTGAAATAAGTAATATTAAAGTTGTAAGTAAAAGGGCTGGATATAAAAGTAGATATACAACAGTATCATTTACATTATATGATGAACATAGTGGTGTTGGAAGTTTCTGTATAGGTACATCAAATAACTGCATTTCACAATCATTAAATAGGTATTGCTCACAAAATGGAAAATCATATAATTGTAGCATTGATTATACATTTACAAGTAGTGATGGAAGTGGCAACAGTGAATATGTTTATATATCAGCCTATGATATTGTTGGAAATTCAAGTACTCAAAGTAAAAAATATGATTTATATAAAGAATGTACAGATACAGAATTTGATAAATATGGAGAATGCTCTGTGAAGTGTGGTGGAGGTAGTTATTGGGAATATCGTAAAGATTCTCATTTAGGTACATCATGTTATATACTTGGTAATACTTCATGTAATACAATGTCTTGTTGCTCAAGTACTCGAAGAGAATATTATTATACGGGTTCATGTAGTACAACATGTGGTTCAGGTAGTAAAAATGTATATTATAAATTGTATTCAAAATATAATGGTCAAGAATGTGGAACTGATTATGACATTGAAACATGTACTGACAATTCTGGATGTGTAACACCTGACCCTGATCCATCACCAAATCCTGGCGGTGGAGGCAGCAGTAACTGTGATGAAATATATGAAAATAGATGTGTTCCATCTAGTAAAGATCTTTATTATATTACAACTTGTTGTGGAAATACTTGCACTTATACTGCAAAAAATGGAACAATTGTGAGAGGAACCATTTCAAGAAGCATTTTACAGGCAGAATCTAGGTGTAAGTCATCTAGTCCAAACCCAGGTAATAAATGTCGCTATGTAGATACCAAATGCGCAAGTAACGGAAAAGATTATAATACAACAAATTGTACATGTGGTAATGGAGTTGGTGGATTTAAATGTGGCTGTAAGTGCCCTAAAGGATGTGTTGGTTAATGAAAAAAGTAATATTTGTAATAGTAATATGTTTAACTTTATGTGGCTGTGGTAAAAAAGAAGATGATATAAAAATACTGGAAAGAACTATATATAATAATTCTGAAAATATTAAAAAAGAAAATATCTATGGATGTTGGAAATTTAATAAAGCTGATGCTTATTTTGGGAAGGAACTTATATATGATGGTGATGATCCAAGAACAATAAATTTTTATGAAAATAATTTAGAATATTGTTATTATGATGTAGATATACCTAAATGTGAAACGCTAAATTATAAAATTAATAATAACAGATTAGAAATTGAAAGCAATGATGTATTAAATGAATATTTTACATTATATATGTATGAAAAAGATAAAATTCTTGACTTTACAATGGAAACCACTAAGGATGATATTAAATATATATATCACATGAAATATACAAAAGAGTGTAAATTAGACAAAGAATGAAAATGAATTTTTTCATTCTTTTCTTATTTTATTATAAATAAATATGTGTTATAATTTTATGTATGTGAGGGAGTAAGTATGGAATTAAGAAGAAGTGTATTAAGAGAAAAAATAATGATTATTTTATATCAACTTGATATTGCAAAGGATCAAAAGATTAAAGTTAGTATAGATGATACAATTAAAGCTAATGTTGAGATAGATAATGAATTTGTAAAACAGATTGTTTATGGTTGCGTAACATATAAAGATCAAATAGATAAGCTTGCTAATAAATATATGAATGATTGGACAATAGATAGAATTGATAAAACTGGTGCTGCAATTCTTAGAATGGCAATATATGAACTTATGTATACAGATACGCCTGATGTAGTCGTAATTAATGAAGCAATAGAACTTTCTAAAAAATATAGTGATGATAATGTACGAAAAATTATTAATGCTGTTTTAGACAAAATAATTAAGGAAAAATAATGGAATACAATTATTTAAATATAAGTGAAGTTAATAATTATATAAAAAGTCTTATTGATAAAGACTATTTTTTGAATAAAGTATATATAAAAGGTGAAATATCTAACTTTAAAAATCACACGAGAGGGCATTTATATTTTACTTTAAAAGATGATAGCTCCCGAATTAATGCAGTAATGTTTGCCTCGAATGCGAAAGTCCTTGATTTTGTTCCTGAGGATGGAAACCAGGTTTTAATTGAGGGGAGAGTTTCATGCTATCCAGCTTCAGGAAGTTATCAAATATACGTAGAAAAAATGAGTTTAGATGGCATAGGAAGACTTTTTGTGGAATATGAAAAGCTAAAGAAAAAACTTGCCGCTGAGGGATTATTTAATCCAGGACATAAAAAAAGAATTCCTAAATATCCCATGAAAGTTGGTGTTATTACCGCCGATACTGGAGCCGCAATTAAGGATATTGTTTCTACGATTAAACGAAGATTTCCAATTTGTCAGGTTATTTTGTTTCCAAGTTTAGTACAGGGACCTGATGCTAAATATAATATTGTTAATCAAATTAAAAAAGCAGATACATTTAATTTAGATACAATTATCGTAGGCCGTGGTGGAGGTTCAATCGAAGATTTATGGGCATTTAACGAAGAAATGGTTGCTAGAGCTATCTATGAATGTAATACACCTATTATAAGTGCTGTTGGCCATGAAATAGATTTTACTATTGCTGATTTTGTCGCAGACCTTCGAGCACCAACACCAACTGGAGCGGCAGAAATGTGTGTTCCCACTATACTAGATACACAAATACTTATTAATAATCTTGTTATTAGATCGACCAAAACAATTAAGAATATGGTTAATCAAAAATTTGTTATGCTTGAAAGATTTAAAAGAAGTTATATTTTGAAAAATCCATATTCAATGTATGAAATTAAAGAACAAAAACTTGATAATTTAATAGATAATTTAAAAATAAATATGGATAATATTGTTACTAAAAAATCACATTTATATGTGAGAGCAGTTTCTAGTTATGTGTTAAATAATCCAACAATGTTATTTGATAAAAGTGCTAATAAGCTAGATATGCTTATAAAAAGTTTATCATTACTTAATCCATTAAGCATTTTAGATAAAGGATATAGTATTGTAAAAAGCAATGATTTGGTTATTAAAAATGTGAAGGATATCAAAAAAGGTGATAATGTAGATATTATCCTTGCAAAAGGTAAAATTAATGCAAAAGTTATGGAGGTAAAAGATGGAAAATAAAACTTTTGAGGAAGCTTTAAGTAATTTAGAGCAAATAGTTAAAGAACTTGAATCTGGAAATGTAGATCTTGATAATGCTATTAAAAAATATAGTGAAGCAATGAGTCTTGCAAAGTTTTGTTCAGATAAAATTAAAAATGCCACGGCTGCAGTTAATAAAGTTTTAACTGAAAGTGGTGAACTAAAAGATTTAGATATAAAAGAAGGTTAATGCTATTTATTAGCATTTTTTCTTGACATAAATTTATAAATATATATAATATAGATTGGTTATTGAGGGGGTAAATATGTTTGTAGTTATGTTAGTTGTTGTTATTTCAGTCCTTGTGGGAGTAGCACCAATAGGTTTTAATATTTTATCTGTACTTGGAAGTAATCTTTTACCTAAAAAGCTTAAAGATAAGTATCAAAATACAAAATTTTATTTAAATAAAGCTGAGGAATATAGTTTTTTATTACAGTCAAAAAAATTATCTGATAAATTTAAACTTGGATTAATTAATAAAAAACTTCTTAGTAAATTTAATGGTTTTACATATGTTGATATAGTTAATAATATGTCTAGTGATTTTGGCAAATTAAAATTATTATTAAATCATAAAGTTTTAAAGGACATTATTAATATTAGAATTTCCGATATTAAAATTACTTTAGAAGATCCATCAAAATATGAACTTTTATATGACATTTTAAATGATGATGAAAAATATTTACTTTTGTCACATATTAGTGATGATGATTTTGTAATAATCAAATATGAACAAATAAAAAAACATTTAAATGATTCTAAAAAAACTAGAATAATTCGTAATTTAAATAAAGATGAAAATAAACTAAGGCTTATAAAAGATATTAATATGGATAGCGAAATATATGAAATCCTTTCGACTTTTAAAAGCTTTGACATGGTTGAAAGTTATGTTTTAAAATTAAATGAAAGCTATCAGATAGGCCTTATAGCACATATGAGTGAAGATGAAATTAAAAAATTTTTAGATAAAAATATTCTTGTTAAACCTATTTTAAAAACTATTAATGATGAAAGTATTTTTGATAGATTTTTTCAGATGCTTTCTATTGAAGATAAAATAGATGTTTTAAAATATAATAAAGATAGCACTTTAGTAATGAAATATTATAGACAATATGAAAATTATATGAGTGATAAGGATAAAATGGATATTTTAGTTAAAATCCTTAAAGGTCCGGATGAAAGTTTAAAAAAAGAGGCTTTTGAACTTTTACCAAATTGTTTAGTTAAAAAAATAGCTTCATCAAATGGTGAAGTTAAAACGGCAAGTGATATTAAAATGTATAAAGGTATTGATTCTAAAATATCTTTTGGGGTGGAACTTGAATCATCACATAAGGATAGCATATTAATTAAAACTTTAGATAAATTTAATTATTCTTGGAAAGTTAAAGGCGATTCATCGATCGATGATGGTGTAGAAATAGTATCTCCAATACTACACTATACTAAAGATGATTTAGCTAATTTAAAATTTGTATGTGATTTTATGGAAAATAATGGTTTTGTTATTACAAACTCTTGTGGTGGACATATTCATATTGGATTTGATTATTTTAAAGATGTTAAAGAGTTAGAAATGCTTTATATGATTTATACTAATACTCAAGATATTTTTTATGATATTTGTAATAGAAAAGGTAGTAAGGAAAGACCTAAATTAAAATCATATGCAAAACCTATATCAAATAACTTATATTTAGCAATTGCCACGCATAAATTCGAAGACAAAGATAAATTAAATGATTTTGTCAATAAAATGAAAAAAGTTCAAGATGATAGATATTTTGATATTAATATTAAAAATGCTCAAAGTAAGAGAAAAAATACTATTGAATTTAGGTTTCCAAATGGGGAAATAAGTTATGATGAAGTTCTTTTAAATATTACATTAATTATCAAACTTTGTATGACTGCGAAAAAGTATGCATACATAAATAAATTTGATGAAAGATATGTACCAATTAATTTACTTTTAAGTAATGCCCCAAAAGAAGCAAGAAAAGCCGTTCTTTTAAAAATACTTTTCGAAGATAATGAAGAACTTATTGCTTTATATAATGAAAGATATGAGGCAAACAATATTACTGATGTTTTTACAAGAAAATATATTATTAACTTTTAATGGTAAAAAGTGTTAATATATTTTTTTATATTTTTTCCATAATAATAATGTGATATTATGAAGAAATTATTATTGTTTTTATTTATTTTATTAGTCCCATTTTGGGTATTTGCTTATTCTGATTATATAGCTTTAGGAGGTAAAACTTTAGGTATTAAAGTTGATACAAAAGGTGTTATGGTAATTGGTTTTTATAAAGTAAATGGTAAATATAATAAGGGAAATCCTAATTTAGCAAATGGTGATTATATTACCAAAGTTAATGGCCTTGAGGTATCTGATGTACAAAGTTTATCTAATGCAATTGAAAAATTTATTGGCGATGATTATGTAACAGTTACATATATTAGAAAAGGTATAGAAAAAACCTCTAAGCTTGAATTAATTAGCGTTGATGGTGTAATTAAAACTGGTCTTTTTGTTAAAAGCTCTATAATGGGAATAGGTACACTTTCCTATATTGATCCAAACACTATGATTTTTGGCGCTTTAGGTCATGAAATTGTAGAAAGTAATACTAATCAAAGAGTTGAAATAAAAGATGGTACAATTTTCAGTAGTTTTGTTACAGGTATTGAAAAAAGCATCATAGGTACACCAGGTAGTAAACTAGCTAAATTTAATTATAATTATGAATTTGGTAATATTGTTAAGAATACAAAATATGGTATTTTTGGTATTTATAATGATAAAGTTGATTCAAGTAATTTAATGAAAGTTGGTAATGCCAAAATAGGTAGTGCTATAATAAAAACAGTTTTAAATGGTGACAAAGAAGAACAATTTAATATTGAAATAACTAAAATAAATGAAACAAGTGATATAAAAAATATTACTTTTAAAATAAATGATGATAGATTAATTTCCCTTACTGGAGGAGTTATTCAAGGTATGAGTGGTTCACCGATTATTCAAAATGATGAAGTAGTCGGTGCTCTTACTCATGTAATTGTTGATAATCCTTATTCAGGCTATGGAATATTCATTCAAAGAATGCTCGAAGAGGGAGAAAAATAAGTATAATATTTATTTAAAAACATATAATATTTTTAGAAAACATTTTGTTTTCTTGACATAGATGAGTTTACAAAAGTAAACTCTTTTTTTATGACTAATTTAAAATAATAACCATTTCCTTATAAAGATAGTATTTATCTAGTTCGTTTTTTCCTATATTATATAGATATAAGAAAATTTATATTCGATTTTTCGGTAAAAAGGGCTTGAAAAAAATATAAAAAAATGGTTAAATTATATTGAAAGTAGCATAAATACGAGGGTGATTTTTCTTATATCTATATACTTTAAGAAAATCAATATCAGTATTTATAAGGGATTGGAGTATGTGCTTATGAAAAATAAAAAAATGGTTATTATTTTAACCTCAGTGATAATTTTAATCGGAGGTATATTTTTAATTTATAATATTTATCAAAATAAAAATAAGGTAAATAAAACAAAAAGAAAAAGACAAAATAATTTAGCAATAATGATTAAAGATGATGGCGCTACGGAATACACGAAGTCTTCCTCGAAAGATATACCTAAAGGAGATTATGTATTAAATAGAGATAAAAGTTATTGCAAAAATAATGGTAAAATAGGTAATTATGATAGCTCTTTAGGTAAGGTTAGTTTTTCATTTATAGGTACTGATAGCTGCTATTTATATTTTGATTATAAAGAAGATAAATCTTTATATAGAACTATTAAAAAAAGAGCACAAACAGATACAACTTATTTAGCTCTTTATACAGGTGAAGGAGCAGATACCTATGCAAATCCAGTATATTACTATAAAGGTAATGTGCAAAATAATAATGTTTTATTTGGTGGTTTTTGTTGGAAGATAGTAAGGACTACAGAAACTGGTGGAGTAAAAATAGTATATAATGGTGTTCAAAAGAATGGATCTTGTAATAATACAGGAACAGATTCACAAATAGGAACAAGTGCCTTTAATAGTAGTTATAATTCTCCAGCATATGTAGGATATATGCATAATACAGTATATCCTTCTTCTTCTAAAGCAATAATTAGTAGTGAATATTTTAGTGGAACAAAAGCATATGGGGTTTCTGCAAGCTATAATATGACTCATTTTACTTATACATTAACAAATGCTAAAACTATTGATGTTTCAAGTTCAAATATAAGTACTTTAGTGGGAAAATATACATGTAATAGTTCAAGTACAACAGGAACATGTTCAAATTTATGGTATATAGTAGGTTATAGTGGAAATTATATATATTATTACTCACTTTCTGGAGGAGACTTAGATGGAACTAATAAAGGACAAAATTATGTATTTGGCTCATCATTTACTTATGCAAATGGTACTTATACATTAAGTGATACAACATCAATAAATTCTGATAATTGGGCAAGTCAAAAATCAAATGTAAATACTCATCATTATACATGTTTAAGTAGTGGGACAACATGTTCATCAATATATTATGTATATTATATATATAATGGTACTCCATTTTATATAACCTTAACTGGAGGAAAATCAGTAAATGATGCCTTAAATGAAATGTTATATGCAAATGATGTAAATAAAGAAGATAGCACTATAAAAAAATATATAGATAGTTGGTATGAATCTAATATAAAAGGTAAATATGAAGATAAACTAGAGGACACAGTATTCTGTAATGATAGGTCAATGAGTAATGAATTTTCAAATGGTTGGAATCCAAATGGAGGAAGTACATCAACTTATTTATATTTTAATAATATTGGTACAAGTAATCAAAGTTTAGTATGTGCAAATGAAACAGATAGGTTTAGTGTGAGTAATGCAAAAGCAAGATTAGAGCATCCTATAGGATTATTATCAGTACCAGAATTAAGGTTGGCAGGCTATGGAAGCAGTCATTACTTTAATAACGGACAATATGTTTGGCTTGTTTCTCCCGGCACCATCGGCGACATCATCGCCAACGTTAGGATGGCCTATTCGGGTCGCATGGACAGCGGCGGCGTGTACAGTTCGAGGGGCGTGCGTCCTTCTGTATCATTAAAACCAAATACTGAATTCACAAATGGCGATGGATCTTTTACAAATCCTTTTGTGATTGGCTGATTGACGGACACTTTTGATAAAACCCAGGTAAATACTGGGATTGTAAGACAAAATCTTCGCCCAACAATATATAAATTGTACTTGGAATATCTCATATTTGAGATTAGAAAATATAAAAAATGCAAAAAATTTTTAGATTTTAAAATTTATTTGCATTTTTTTATACGCTAAAAAGTGTTAAGAT
>CAKQEA010000039.1 GCA_934229785.1 uncultured Anaeroplasmataceae bacterium | reverse complement strand
TTCCTATTTTCTTATTTCTTTAAATTCTTAGGTAGCTACCTACCTACCAAACTACCTCAGTTTGGAAAGAGCCATTTACCCATATTATATTCATTTATAAATGCTATTTTGAAATCAATAGTAAATGATATAGTTTTTTTTGTAACAGATTTTACCCATTTATTACCTTTTAATACTTCAATTTGCTCTTTAGAAAAAGTTATATTTGACATATTGTTATCACCCATCCTATATTGCCTATGATAACACAAAAAGGAGAGTTCATGTACTAACTGAAGTACAATTACTCCCCTTTTTTTCTATCCTGTCCACTTTTTTAGAGCCAGTTCAAATTCATAATTTTTTTGGCCTACTTTCTTTAATTATTATTCCTTGTCTTATTTTTTTGCTTATTTTTTATTTTAGTATTTTATTATTAATAGGGACAATATTAATATCGTCTTTTGTTATTTTATTAAATGTATACTTTATTAAAAATGGTATTGAAATATATGAAGATAGATTAATTTATTATGGTATTAAGAAGAACGAAATTAAAAAGCTTAATATAAAATCGATTGAATTGTTAGATGGATACTCCATATTAATAAAAACTGAAAACAAAAACTATAGAATTCCTGGCTATTTTGATTTTCTGAATAAATTTCCTAATAGCACTAAAAATAAAGAGTTTGTGCAACTATTAAATAACTGGTTAAAAAAGAAATAGGAGATTTTTTTATGAACGTATTGGGAGCAATCGCAAAGCGAGTATCTGTCAGAAACTATAAGACAACGTAGATATCCGACGAAATATTAGGGAAAATTTTGAAGGCAGCTATTTATAATTATATTTTAGAAATAAATGGCAAATTAAAGAATGATGAAGTTTATATGAGGCTTTTAGAAAAAAATCATAAGAAAACAGTATTAAAATTAACAAAAATTTGCCCGGATTTAATTATGGAATTTAACTCAATTTATAATAACATTGATTCAAACAATCCTGTTGATTTAGACAATTGTGTACATACTTGTCGTAGAATATTAAAAACTTTAGCGGATTATTTATTTCCTGTTAATGCTGATTTGAAAGAAATAACATTAGAAGGATGCAAACTTAAATTAGGTGAAGAACAATATGTTAATAGATTACTTGCTTTTATTGATTCAAAAAGTAACAGTAAAACGTATAGTAAAATTGTTGGTTCTTCATTAGAAGATATAAATAAACGAATGCACTCGATATATTCAGCTTCCTGTAAAGGAAGTCATACGGAATTAACTTCTTTTGAAGTAGAAAGATATGTTTTATATACTTATTTATTTTTAGATGATATTTCGAATTTAATATAATAATTTGTTTATGGAGGATTTTTTATGACATATGCTGAAGCTATTCGTAAATTAAGAAATAAAATGCTATATTATCATTCTAGTTCTAGAGGTTTAATATGAGGAAAATATTAGTTATATTATTAACTATGTTAAGTATAAGCTTATGTAGCTGTAATTCTTTATTCAATTCGAAGCATATGGATGATCATGAATATTGTGATATGATAATGAAAAATCTTACTACCTATTTAGCTGAAGAAAATACAAATGAGTTAAAGAAATTATTTGCTCCAAAATTATATGATATTTCAACGTTTGAGGCTGATTTGCAAGATTTAATTGATTATTATGATGGTCAATGTGAAAGCATAATTGGTAGTGTTACAACTGGTGAATATTCAAATTGGGATTACGAGGAAAAACATCATAGCGTAACATATACTGTTGTCACAAGTGCTGATACGTTTAGATTTAGAATATTTCTTTCTGAAAAAGATAGTAGATCTAAAGATAATATTGGGATAACTCGTTTATATGTTTTAAAATTATCAGAAGATGAATATCCAAATGAGTTATACGTTGGTGCATTAGTATCTGAGGATGGAATTCACGTAGCATATCCACATGAATTACCAAAGGATTAAGCTATGAAAAAGATATTAATTTGATTAATATAAGTTTACTTGTGGTTATATTTACAGGAATTTTATTTATGTTTTTAAGTAAATCTCCAACAGCAGAAGATGTTTTTAAAAAGAATCAAAATTCTGTAGTTGAATTAAAATCACAAACAGAAGCTTTATTGAACGCAATTGTTCATAATGATTTGACAATATCTGAACCATTAGTGTCATTTTATAGTGATAGAATTGAGATTGCATCACACGGCGGAATTCCAAGAGAGATAACGAAAAATGATTTTTTTAACGGCGTAAGCCATCCTAGAAATTCTGTATTAATGAGAATTTTTTTTGAAATTAGGAATTGTTGAACACACAGGGCATGGTATTCCTAAAATTATAGAAAAATACGGCAAAGAAGCGCTTGATATTCACGATACATATATTAATGTAATTATTCCATTCAATAAGAAAGTTGCTAATACAATGTCAAGTGGCAAAAATGATGGCAAAAATGATGGCAAAAATCTTTCAGATGAATTAACTGATAACGAGAAAAGGATTTTGCTTGAATTAATTAATAATCCTAGCATTCCTTATGATACTTTAGTTGTTGAGCTTGGAATATCTAGAAGAACAGTATCAAGAGTATTTGTATCTCTCGTTGAGAAAGGATTCATCGAAAGAATAGGTACAAACAAAAAGGGATACTGGAAAATTATTAAATAATTATATGACGAGAATTATAATGAACAAGGTTATGGATTCTTATCATGTCCTCGTATATGCTGAGATAAATATAAAGAAAAAAATGGAAAAAATTGTTATGACTTTAAACATAACTGATAATCATTGTTTCGCTGATGGTTATCTTCTATCAAAAGCCTTCAATTTAATTCAAGAGTAATTTAATAGCCTTACTGGCATTATTAAGTAATGGTGCTATTAAGATAAGTAATAATATTTAATTTTTAGGTTGGCATTAAGTACTTAAATATGTGTGTTATAAAATTTTTTTGATGAACTTGGATTTATGAAATTTCAATCAGATTATCATGCTGAAAAAGAGTATAATAAGAAATGTTACTTATCTTGTATTACGTGATTTTTTTAATCTAGAAAATAAATACAGTAATTAAACATTTAGAGTTATGCAAATTAATAGAGATGTTACGCTAAAAATAATCATGAGAAAATACAAAATTTAGAGGAGAGGCTGTTACTTTGGTTGAAAAAAATAATCTTAATTATACAGTGCTAAGACCAGGATATTTAAATAGGTGGTAATGAAGATGATTTTGTAATTACTATGAAAGATGAAATTACTACAGGCTCGAATCAACGATACCATCAGTAAAAAAATAGCTATAAAATTAATTGATAATAATATATTTTATTCTAGACAAAGTAAAGGAATAACTAAAAAATAAGGATGCTAAAAGGTGCTAACGATTAACATGATTTAATACAAAAGGTGCTAAATTTTTTCACGATTACAAGTAGGGGTGCTATCCTTGTCAAATGCTATTTACGCTTACAAAAATTGGCATTATTAAGCTGTTTTTTGTACGTTATACTTGTGAAAGTCTGACGTAATTTCAGGCTAGAAATAGCTTAATTTATAATAATTAGACTACTTTTATAAGATAGCCTTTTTTTTATTTGTTAGAAGTTTCTTTTGGACTTTAAATCAAAAAATATGTTTTTATAATATAAAAGTAGTTAAATTTAGCATTCGATTTTTTTAGTTTTTTTGAACAAATATAAAATATTGATTAATTTTCTAAATAATATAAGAATACTTTAAATAAACGAACATTTTTGATATAATTTTATCAACAAGATGAAAATTCGATGCTTATTTTATTTAAAGGAAGTGTAAAAATATGACAGATTTTTCCATTAAACAGTATGATTTTAGCGAAGCTGGTAAGGTAAATGTTGCTAATGAAAAAAGAGGAAGAGATTGGCCTGTTGTATACCTCATCCACAATGATAAGGAGTTATATATTGGAGAAACTCAAAATGCTTATAATAGAATGGAGCAACATCTTAAAAACCCAGATAGAGGAGAACTTAAACTTATAGATATTATATTTGATGATGAATTTAATAAATCAGCTATTTTAGATATTGAACAGCAATTAATCCGTCTATGTGGTGCTGATAATAAATATGTACTTCAAAATTTAAATGGTGGACAATCTGAAAAACATAATTACTATCAAAGAGAAAAATATTTAAATAAATTAGAGCGTATATGGAGTGAATTATCTAAACTCGGTATGACTAATATGGATATCGATGATATTAGAAATACAGATTTATTTAAATATTCACCTTATAATACTTTGACAAGTGAACAAAATAATGTTTGTAGAGATATTATTTATGATATTATAGAAAAACTTTCAAAAGGCATTGATGCTACATCAATTATTAATGGTGGAGCTGGAACTGGTAAAACAATTATTTTAATTAATATGATATTTAAACTTATAAATGCAAATAAATTTGATGTTGATTTCAGTGAAGAAGATGATTCTTTAACTGAAAATAATAAAATGATGCATGATTTAAAATCATTTATAAAATCATATGGTCATGAATTAAAAATTGGGTATGTTGTACCAATGACATCTATCCGTAAAACATTAAAGACTGTATTTAGTCAAACTAAAAATGGTTTAAAGGCGAGTATGGTAATAGGACCATTTGATATATTTAAAGATAAATATGATGTTGTTTTAGTAGATGAAGCTCATAGATTAGCACAATATAAAAATATTGGATTTCGTGGGGAATTTAAAAAGAATGCATTACGTATGGGAAAAAATCCTGATGAAGTAACTCAATTAGATATGATCGTTGCTAATAGTAAATATAGAATATTAGTATATGATAAGAATCAAACAGTAAAGGGCTCTGATATTACTCGAGAGCAATTTGAGAAGGCTTTAAAAAATTCATCAGTATCTAGTTTTAATCTTACAACTCAAATGAGATGTAAGGGAGGAGAAGAATATACAAATTATATTGATAATATTTTTAGTTGTAATCAAAAAGTATATCTTGAAATTGAAAACTATGATTTTAAATTGTTTGATGATGTCAATGATATGGTAGAGAAAATTAAATCATTAGATAAGAAGTATGGATTATGCAGAAATGCAGCTGGTTATTCATGGAAATGGATTTCTAAGGGGATAAAAGGATATAAGAATGTAATTGCTCAAGGTAAAGAGGATATAAGAATAGCTAATTACAAATATGTTTGGAATATGACAAATGAAGAATTTATATTATCAAGTAATGCAATAAATGAAATAGGGTGTATCCATACATTACAAGGATATGATTTGAATTATGTTGGAGTTATTTTGGGAAAAGAAATTGATTACAATCCTTTAACCAATCAAATAGAAATTGATATTAATAAGTTTTATGACAAATATGTTAAACAAGGTTGTACTGATAAACAAGTTGAAAATTTTATATTAAATTCATATAAAGTTATTATGTCACGTGGTATAAAAGGTTGTTATGTGTATGCATGTAATAAAAATATGCAAGATTATTTATCTAAATTTATAGCAAAATAGGAGAAAGAATTATGAGTAGGTTAGAAGAATTAATTAAAAGAATTGATAAATTTAATAAAGATAGAGATTGGGATCAATTTCATTCTCCTGTAAATTTAGCTAAATCTATATCTATTGAAGCAAATGAGTTGTTAGAATGCTATCAATGGAATGATAATGCTAATATAGGAGAGGTAAAAGAAGAATTAGCAGATGTTATGAATTATTGCATTCAAATGTCCATGGTATTAGGTGTTGATATTATAGATATAATTAATGATAAAATGGATAAAACTGAAAAAAAATATCCAGTAGAAAAGGCTAAAGGTGTTTCGACAAAATATAATAAGTTTTAGAATTCTAGAATTTTAAAAGTTTAATTATTGAAATGAATAATAAGAATTTAGTGTTGAAATTGTTGTAGTTAAAGTTGAAATGAAATTATTCGTAAAAATAATGATAAGGTATATTTTTTATCTTGATATGTATTTCAATGTTCACAAATCAATCGACCATAAATTATATAATTGCATAAAATAGGAAGTAATATTCATTTATATAAATAGGCTGGAAATAGTGTTGTAGTCCCAGTTATTAAATAAATTACTGATAAAATAGTAGAAGCAATATAAGAGTAATGGGGGATTTTTATGGGTTTGCTTAAGAAACTAGTTAAAACTGTTGTTCAACCAGCAATTAATAATCATAAAGGAAAAGTTGGAGAAGCAAAAGTTAATTCCAAACTTAATCCTTGGATTTTTTACAAGGTTGAACACAGGCAGATAAACAATCTCATATTGATGGATGAAAATGGAAAGAGCCATCAAATAGATCATATAGAGATTAGACAAAATGGTATTTTTTGTATCGAGACTAAAAACTATATTGGTTGGATATTTGGTGGAGAAAACCAAGATAAATGGACTCAATGCCTATACACTGGAGAAAAATACCAATTTACTAATCCATTGAAACAAAACAAATCTCATATTTATCATATGAGCAAAGTTCTTGGCAAAAAATATAGAATTAATTCAGTTGTTGTAATGGTTCAAAACAATGCAGATAAGATTGGATTATCTAATGTTGTTAATCTAGATGATTTGAAATCATATCTAAAGAACTTTAATGATGGAACCAATTATTCTATTGAAGAAATGGATGAAGTTTATAATAAACTTTTAAATGCTCAAACCGGAATGAGCAATAAAGAACATATTCAAAATATTAGACAAACACAATCCGAATTAAAAGATGGTATATGCCCAAGGTGTGGAGGTAAATTAATTGAACGTGAAGGTAAATATGGAAAATTCTGGGGATGCTCAAATTATCCAAAATGTACTTTCATATTAAACAAAGATTAAGCATTCTTATTTTAAATAATTGAAAATTGTTTACTTATAATGATTATTTAGAATTTATTGATGAAGTAGGTACTTAACAACTTAGAGATATAGTTAACTTAAAGGAGTCTAATCCTCTTAAATACTATGGGAATATGATTGAGAGAGCATGCTAATGCTAAAAGGTAAATTTAGGTTATTAAAGCTTTTTGATTGGAAATTATTTTTATCATTAATTTGTCTAGTACTAGTTCCTGCAACTATTCAAACAATAGAAAATAATGGATTGTATGTTTGTTAAAAGATAAGTACTCACAATCTCTTTATCATAAAATAATTTGTTATATTTTAGTAATTTGACTTTTGGGGTGCAAATTGATATAATTAACATAGAAAAACACCCCAAAAGGAGATGCTACCATGAATGATCAATATTTGCAAATTCAAACATTGTTAGAACAAAGAGCAGAAATTAATGCAAGATTAAATTTGATTCCTTATGATGGTTCCATTGAAATAAAGGATAGAGATGGAAAAAAATATATTTATATTAGAAAACGTATTTTAGGCCGTAATACATCTACTTATGTTGATTTATATTCTGACGAACTTTTTGCTTCAATTTCTAGATTATTAAAAGATAGGAAAGAATATAAGAAGCAAATTAGAAAAATAAATAATGAATTAGCAAAGTTAGGTTATACTGAACAAGAATTATCTTCTAGAGTATTATTAAATATTGATTTTGCTAGAGCTAATATGAAATCAAATATATATGATCAAGCTATTCTTGAAGGTATTGCTACTACGTTTTCTGATACTGAAACAATTATTGAAAATGGAAAAGTTAGTGGAATGACTCCAACAGATGTGCAAAAAATATTAAATTTAAAACATGCATGGGAATTTATTATGGATAAAGATGTTATTGCATCTAAATCAAGTTACTCAATACTTTGTTATATAGCTAATCTTGTAAATGAGGGATTTTATACTTATGGCGGTAGAATTAGGTGTGTTCCTGTAACAATTGGAGGTACATCTTATATTCCACCATTACCAATAGAAAACGTTGTTAAAGAAGAGATTGAAAAAATTTTAAATAAAAATGATGAACCAGTTAATATAGCAATTGAACTTTGCTTATATTGCATGAAAACTCAAATTTTTAATGATGGAAATAAAAGAGCTTCAGTAATATTTGCTAACCACTTTTTAATTTCAAAAGGAGCAGGATTATTGGTTATTCCAGAGAGTAAAGTTCCTGAATTTAAGAAAATGTTAGTTGCTTATTATGAAGATAGAGATAATGGTAAAATATTAGAATTTATGAAAAAGTATTGTTGGAAAAAATTTTAATAGGGTGCAAATGCGTTTAATAAAAAAAAGCACCCCATAAAATTGTGATGAATCTTTTTTATTGGATGATGATGAAAAACTTAACTTTTGTTTATTTTTATTTAGTCAATATTTAAGAACACAAAAGAAAAAGCAAGCTATTATGAAAAATTACGCAGAAGCAGATGAAGAAAGGAAAAGAAGGTTTCCTCTAAATCCTACTAGAATGTGGAAACTGTTGATATTTATTATGACTAACATGGCTTCATATACAATGCTTTTAAAACCTGATTTACATATTGAATTTATTAAAAGTTCTAATAATTTATTAATCACTGGTGATCAACCCATTGTAAACATAATTGATGATGATTCTGTAGAAAAGTTTTATTTTCCAATATTTCCAACAATTGGATTAATATTTCCTTGTTCAGAAAATAAGATTATTACTGATAATCAATTGTTAATGGATAAAGTTAATGCTTTAATAAAAAAAGCAAGTGTTAGATATGTTGTAAAGTATTAAATTTAAAACGTTAATAACTGAAGTTATTGTAGTCTCTAAATGGAAAAATAATGAAATAACTTGTAGAAAGTTGTATATAGTTGTCATTTGAGTGCAAAAACAACAAATACAATATTTAGTGAAAGGAAGCAATAAAATTGCCAAAATTAGAATTGACTGAAAAAGAAGCTCAAACATTAAATGGCATCTTACTTGTTGAAGAAGATGATTTAAAAGATTTAATTCAAAATTCTGATGATAAAGATAAGAAAGAGTTAGAAGAGGAATTAGAACGAGTAAAATCTATTAAAGATAAATTAAATAAATAATTTATTGTCCCTTAGTAAAAAAAGGTACTCTAAATAAGAGGGTGTGTGAGGGGGAATCCAGCTCTAAATAAAGAGATGTGTTACCTTTAAACAGATGGTG
>CAKQEA010000038.1 GCA_934229785.1 uncultured Anaeroplasmataceae bacterium | reverse complement strand
TCTTCAGCTACTGGGGCTTCCTCAACTACTGGGGCCTCTTCAGCTACTGGGGCTTCCTCAACTACTGGGGCCTCTTCAGCTACTGGGGCTTCCTCAACTACTGGGGCCTCTTCTTTCTTATTTACAGTAATTACAGCAGGCTTAGCTTCAGTATTTTTTTCTTGCATAACATTTTGTGCTGACTCTACAGAATTTAATTCTTTTCCTTTTTCACTTGTTCTATCTTCATAATATTTTTTAGCCTTAGCGTGTGATAAAATTTTAGAACAAATAATTAAGATAATTATAATAACAATAACACATAATATTGATAGGAAAAACACCCTATCAACTGGATTTGAAAACAAATCTCCTAACCATGAATAAAAACTTAATAACATACTTTCACTCCTCAAATTTATTGATTTAAATACATAATTTTATTATAAAATAAAATATATTATTATTCAATAATATAAACGCTAAAAAAATAAGAAAAATATAATAATTATTATGCATTTATAATCATTTTATAATAAAAATTTTTTCAACAATTAATGTTAAATGCTACATTTTAAATAGTCTTTCATTATTAATATTTTAACTAATATGAATAAATTTCCTGCCATTGCTAAACTTTAAAAGATAGCTTCAATAATTAAAGTTACTCCTAGTCTAGTAAATTTAAAAATGTTCATGATTCTTCATAAGTTCCATAATATTTTTATGAATGATTCCATTTCTTTTTTGTATTAAATAATCGGTTGTTAATATATACTTTGCATAATTATCTCTAATAAGTTCTAATGATTTATATTCTCTATCTTCCGTTGATTTATTTTCAAGTATTGTATAAGCAACCTGAATATAACTATAGTTTTGCTTTTTATCATTTAAAATAAAATCGCATTCCAATTTTCCAATTTTTCCAACACTTACATCATATCCAAATCCTTTAGAATATATATACTATATTTTCGAGACAAGGACCATAATTAATTCTCGTATTAGTATTTAAAATATAGTAGAAACTTAAATCTGCAAGATAATACTTTTTCTCACCAGACATAGTTTTTTTACTTTTTATATCAAATATATCACAAGGATAAATTATTTTAGCATCTATTAAAATTGTTAGATATCTTTTTATTGTTTCTCTTGAAATTCTTATATTGTTTTTTTCTAAACTTTTTTGAATACTATTAACATTCATTGTTGAACCAAAATTATTCATTACAAAATTTCTAACAATTTCAAAGCCTTCAACATCTCTAATCTTAACTCTTCTTTTTATATCATTCGAAAAAATTTCATCTATAATACCTTTTGTATAAATACTTTTAGCATTATCATCATCCATCAACAAGCTTCTCGGAAAACCACCATTAACAATATATTCATTTAATTCAACTAATAAATTAGGATTTATATTTTTTGAATAGTATTTTTTCATATCTAAGTATTCATCAAAACTCAAAGGATAAATTTCAAATTCGATATATCTACCTGTTAATTTTGTAACTAACTCACCACTTAGTAAATATGAATTAGAGCCTGTTATAAAAATCGAATAGTCTCCTTCTGATCTATAATGCATTAATTACCTCTTCAAAGCCATCAACATTTTAAATTTCATCTATAAATAAATACTTCAATCCATTAGTTATTGATAAATCGTCGATAATCTTTTCTAATGCACTAGCTGTCTTTATAGATTTATATTTTCTATTATCTAAATCAATATATATAATACTTGATTCATTAATTTCCTCTTGCAAGAGTTCTTCCTTAATCATTTCCATAAGGCTTGATTTTCCGCAGCGTCTGATTCCGGTTATAACTTTAATAATGTCATCATATTTATAAAATGGCCTTATTTTAGATAAAAATTTTTCTCTTTTAAACAAATTCATATAAATCACCTCTATTACTTATAATATATCATTCACCCTTTTTTTCAAGTTAACGTTTCATTTTTTATATTTTTTTACTTTTTTGTAACATTAACTAAAAAATATTGGTGTTATACTTTAAATCAATTTAAATGCTATAACTTTATAACGCATCATTTTTAATGGGCTAGATGGATACTAAACATTCTTGTCCCTACCATTGCACAGTACGTAGGGGGCTCATATACGGCGCTACATTTATATTCTGCATAAACTATAACTAAAAATATATATTTTGTCAAAAATTTAATAAACAAATATTGTAAATCAAGATTACAATTTCCTAATAAATAAAAAAAGCCTGACAATATGTCAGACTTAAAAATTTTAATTGGAGCGAGTGAACGGGATCGAACCGTCGTCATCAGCTTGGAAGGCTGAGGTTCTACCATTAAACTACACTCGCACAAATGGTCGGGAAAACAGGATTCGAACCTGCGACATCTTGGTCCCAAACCAAGCGCTCTACCAAGCTGAGCTATTTCCCGATTGCGCTATATATTGCGCTATATTTATTACGCTCATTTATTTTAGCACAAGTAAAAAATAATTGCAATACCTTTTTTATATTTTTTTACTTTTGCTGTTAAAGATAAATCAAATAATTCTTTGTTCTATTGATACTTTTTATTTTTTAGAATATAATGATAGTATCGAAAGACAATGGAGACAGATCAATGAAAAAAGAAAAGGGAAGAGGCCAATCTTCCCTTTTCGGCATTTTAAAGGAGATAAATCAACGAAATATTCTATTATTGATTTAAGTTTTTTAATTTCTTCAAAGCTGTTTTTAATTTCTTCAGTGGTATTTCCATTAATTTCAATAAGCTTATCAATTTTTGTAGTTAATTTATCGATAGTGCTTTCAACACTCTTTAATCTTTTATTTTCCTCTTGAAGTGTTTCATTTTCAATGATTAATTTGTCATATTCTTTTTCGTGCATTCTTGCATAATTTGTAGCCATTTGAAACACCTCCTAGATAAATCCTAAGCTTATTAAAACTAATGTCAATCCTATGAAGGTTATTGATAATTATTAACCATTTTTTCAAAGAAAAAGAACCTTAAAAGAAAAATATCCTCTAAGGTTCAATAAGTTTAATTTATATTAAAAAATACCAAATAAGCCTCTATTATTACAACAATTATTACCATTTGTAGAGATGTCAGGAATATTATTAAAATATGTTTCAATAGAACGAACAATAATATCATCTAAATTACAATCTTGAATAATTTCTACAGGATCAGTATTTATAAATGACTGATAGTACTCCATATTATTACAACAATTTTCTCTTTTTGTAATTCTTGAAATACAATAAACTGATGTAGGAATATTACATGGTGTACAAACTAAATCATAAGCATTTTCAGATACTGGATTCAAAGTACATTTAAATAATGTGTTACCGACAATAACCTCTCTTGTGCAACTATCGTTATTTGCATTTGCGCATGCCATAAAAAAAACTCCCTTCTGTAGCACAGGCTACACCTTATATTATGAAGGAAGCTTTTATTAGATTAGGTAATTATAATAATATTTTATAATATATGAATTTTAATTGTATCTGTTACAGCATTGCCAACACTTGATGCGCCAGTGATAATAACCTTATCACCTTTATGCACAATACCAGTTTGTAATGCTTTTTCTATTGCATATTGGAATAACTCATCTGTTGAGTCCTTCTTTTCAGCGTAAACAGGATATACATTCCAAGCAAGATTCAATTGACGGCATGCCTTTTCATTTACAGTAACTGCTATAATAGGGCATTCAGGCTTATAAGCAGAAAGCTTAAATGCTGTCTCACCATTGTTTGTAACACAAATAATGGCCTTAGCCTCAACCTGATATGCACAAGAAACAGCTGCATTACAAATTGAAGATAAGAAATCATCACCCAAATCAAGATTATTTTCCCAAAATCTCTTTCTAAAATTAATATTTTCTTCTGTATATTCAGCTATATCCTTCATTGCAGTTACAGATTCAATAGGATATTTACCTGCTGCTGATTCGCCAGATAGCATAATTGCTGTTGTACGATCATATATCGCATTAGCAACATCTGAAACCTCAGCACGTGTTGGTCTTGGATTTGATTGCATTGAATCAAGCATCTGAGTTGCAGTAACAACAATTTTTCCACTATGATAGCATTTAGAAATCAATTCCTTTTGAATCTTAGGTAGCATTTTAAATGGAACCTCAACACCCATATCTCCACGGGCGACCATTATACCATCTGAAACCTCAATGATTTCATCCATTTTAGCAATACCCTCAGTATTTTCAATTTTAGAAATAATACGAATTTTACCAGAAGTATCATATTGATCTAATAGTTTTCTAACCTCTAAAACATCCTCAGGACGTCTTACAAATGATGCAGCAATATAATCAACACATTCTTGAATTCCAAAAATCAAATCTGAACGATCTGCCTGTGAAATATATGGCATATCTACAATAACATTAGGAATGTTAATTGATTTACGATTTGAAAGTGTAGAATCATTTAATACCTTACAAACAACATCTTTTCCTTCAACTCTTAAAACCTCAAATGAAACCTTACCATCATCAGCTAAAATCAATGTACCTGGCTTATTAACATATAAAGCCAAATCAGGATAAGTCAATCCTACCTTTGTTTCATCACCAATTAAATCATAGTCACTTGAAAAAGTAAATTCCTGACCCTGATGTAATGAAATCTTACCATCCTTGAATAAACGAACTCTAATCTCAGGGCCCTTTGTATCAAGTAAAATAGGTAGTGGAATATTCATTTCTTGACGAATTTTTTTTACTCGATCCATTCTAACCTTTTGTTCTTCATGTGTTCCATGAGAAAAATTCATACGAGCACAATCCAAACCATTTTGAATCATTTTCTTTAGTATCTCTTCATCATCACATGCAGGACCTAAAGTACAAATTATTTTTGTTTTACGCATTGTATCACCTCAGGTATTATAATAACATATTTTAAGAAAAATAATTCAAAAACAAAACAAAAAGAGCGAAAAAAAACGCTCTCATAAAATTTTCGTGTTATTATTTTTTTACAAATATTAACATATTGTAGTCAAATTACTCAAACGATTAAGAAAACACTCACTTTATGCTTTCACCAATGTTATAAGCATTGATTAAATAATTTTGATTTTTATTTACCACATTAGCATCAACAAGGCCACCACAAGTTATACTCTTAACTATCCTTACATCATCAAAGCACTCAACAAAGCCTTTAAATCTATCAATTACTTTATCAAAAGTATTTATAGCATTTTCAGCAGTAGTTAAGATTAAATATACTTCCTTAAAATTATGCTCACTATTATACAAAGGATTTAACTTATCAAGCAAAGTTTTCATAAGTCAAGACATTCCATAATAATAGACTGGACTTGCAAAAATAAAATGTCAGCTTTTCTTGTAAGCTTAATAATTTCTTTCATATCATCATTAAAACACGCTTACCTGTTTTTTGGCAAAATAGACAGCCGATACAATATTTAATGTTTTTTCCCTTTAATGATAAATAATCAACATTATTATTAGCCTTAGCTCCACTAACAAACTCTAAAGCAAGTTTTTCAGAATTACTACCATTTCTTAAGCTTGATGAAATAACTAAAACATTTTTCATCTACATGCTCTCCTTTAGAATTTGCCTTATCTCCTCATTATTTAAAGCCTTATAGCCTGAATCTGAAATAAATGTTCCCTTAATAATTTGATCAAACATATCTTCCTTTACTCCAAGATCACTAAGGTGCATAACTAGACCAATTTCTTCCATCCATTTTTTCATTGCATCTAATCCCATTTTAGCAATCTCTAAATCTGTTTTATCATCAGCTGAAATGTTCCAAACATTTTTAGCAAACTTAACAAATTGCTTTAAACCATATGGAAGAATATGAGAATAATAAGCATATGATATGCATGCAAGTGTCATACCATGAGTAGCATTAGTTACTCCACCAACTGATTGTCCAATCATATGTACCATCCAATCCTGAGGCTTTCCTTTACCAACTAAAGTATTTAAAGCCCAGGTTGCAGTCCACATAATGTTACTTCTTGCTTCATAATTTGTTGGGTCCTTAACCGCAATCTTTGAATCATGAACTATTTCACGCATTAACCCCTCCATCAAATAATCAGAGGTTGAATCATCATTACCAGAAAAATATTGTTCAGTAATGTGATTCATAATATCATATATTCCAGCCACCATCTGATATTTAGGAACAGTATACGTATATTCTGGATTTAAAATTGAAAATTTAGGGAATACATTTTCACCAAAAACATGACCAATTTTTAATCCTGTTTCTGAGTCAGTAATTACTGCTCCACCATTCATTTCACTACCTGTACCAACCATAGTTAAAACAACACCAACTGGCACAACCTCATTATCAACATCTTCCATTTTTAAATAATACTTCTCCCATGGATTACCATTATAATGAACTGAAACAGAAACAGCCTTTGCATAATCAACAACTGATCCACCACCAACAGCTAAAATAAAATCAACCTTATTCTCCTTGGCAATTTTTACACCCTCTAATAATTTAGCAACTGTTGGATTAGGCATTACTCCTGCATCAAAACAAACATTTTTACCACATTTATTCAAAATTTCCATTATAGAATCATAAATGCCATTCTTTTTAATCGAACCGCCACCATAAATAAACATAACATTATTACCATACCTATTTAATTCAGATTCTAAATTTTTAAGTGAATCCTTACCAAAATAAAGCTTAGTAGGATTACAATAACTAAAATTTCCTAACATAGCAATTCCTCCTTTGACTTTTTCTATTTTGCTACTATAATAAGAATACAACCTAAACCTAACTTTAGGTCAAGAACTTTTTTTAAAAAATTGGGAGACATTTATGGAATATACAATTGGTGAAGTAAGTAAAATGTTTCGTTTATCAATATCTACATTAAGATATTACGATAAAGAAGGTTTATTTCCTAATATAGAACGAAAATCAGGTATAAGAAAATTTAGTGAAAAAGAAATTGACTCATTAAAAATAATTGAATGTTTAAAAAAATCAGGACTAGAAATAAAAGAAATAAAATATTATTTCGAATTATGTGAGCTTGGCACAGAAAGCTTTCAAAAAAGATATGAACTTTTTGAAAAGCAAAAAAAGACAGTCGAAGCTGAAATTAAACATTTAAATGAAGTATTAGATACTATTAATTATAAGCTATGGTATTATAGTGAAGCAATTGATGGAAATGAAGACAATTTAAAAAACAAAAAAGAATTCATTGATTTTCACAAGAAAAATTAAAAGAAAAAGCATTTAAAAATAATCGTTATTATCCACATTATTTTTTAAATGCTTTTATTATTTATCTTATCTTTAAAAGATAATTTACAGCATCCTTAAGCTCAGCTGAAAAATCAGCTAGATCATCAATAGTGATTACTTTATAATCGATTAAAGAAATAATATCATCAAATAAATGACTTCTTCTAATACCTTCAATTAATACTCCCGGATTATGCTTATCTTCTTTAATTTTTTTATCTAATTTCCAAAATTTAGTTGATGCCACTAAGTTACTATTAAGCAACTCTTTATATTCGTCTATTTTTTTACCAATATAAGCTTCTTGCCAATTAACAATTTTAGTTTTAAACAATTTCCAATCTTTCTCAATACATTCATACATATTTAACACCTCTTATTTAAGGTAAACCATTTAATTAAATATTTCAACCTTTTTTACTTGATAATACAAATTTTAGGTATGAAACAAGCTTATCTAACTTAATTGGCTTTGTTATATAACCATTCATTCCAACATCTAATGCTTTTTTATTATCATCAGTAAAGGCATTTGCACTCATTGCCACAATCAAAATATCTTTAAAGTATGGATCATCAAGCTCTCTGATTCTTCTTGTTGCCTCATAACCATCCATTTCAGGCATTTGAATATCCATTAATATAATATCTAGATTTTTATTTTTTATTAATTCCAAGCATTCAAAGCCATTATTTGCGATAATAACATTAGCTTTTTCATCCTCTAAAATCGTTTTTGTAATTTCTTGATTTAATGGATTATCCTCAACTACTAATATATTTATTCCATTTAATGAAGCTTCCAAAATACTATCTACAACCTCATTTTTTAAATTTAAATTTGCCTTAGCAAGTGGAATAGTAACAATAAACTTAGTTCCTACACCTTTTTCACTTTGACATTTAATTGAACCATTCATTTTTTCAACAATATTTTTAGCTATAGACATACCAAGCCCACTACCTTGAACCAACCTAGTTTGATTGTTCTTTTCTCTTGTAAATGGTTCAAAAATAGTTTTTACAAATTCATCATCCATACCTATACCATTATCCACAACAATAAAGGTATAAACATCTTCATTTTCATTAATATCAAATGTAACCTTACCATATTTATTAGTATATTTAATCGCATTAGATAATATATTAACTAAAATTTGACTTAGACGAACATTATCACATATAACATATTTATTTATATAATTAGAATTTACTTTTAAGCTAATACCTTTATCTTCAGCACCATTGCTTACAATTGTATATACACTAGTGATAATGTCATCAAGACAGCAACTATCTAAATTTAAAGTAACACTTCCACTTTCAATCCTACTCATATCCAATATATCATTTATCAAGTTTAATAAATGTTCTGAAGAATCATTTATTTTATTTAAATAATTGTAAGTAAGCTTAGTATCATCAATATGCTTAATTGCTAAAGATGTATATCCAATAATTGCATTCATAGGAGTTCTTATATCATGTGACATGCTATTTAAAAAATCAGTTTTAGCCTTATTTGCAATATTTGCACTTTCAAGAGCAGCTGATAAAGAGTTTCTATAATCAGCATCCTGTTTTTCCTTTAATTTAATATTTTTAAATTTATTTAACAACACTCCGATTAAAATTAAAATAACAAAAAGCCAAAATAGTACTGGGATAATTACTATTTTTAAGGTTAATTTAGAAAAAGCTGATGAAGGAACCTGCGAAACAAAATTCCAATCTGTACCATCAAGCTTAACAATATAAACAATATAATTAACACCATCAATCGTAGTAATAAACGAAACTCCATCAGAATTATTATCAATATTATACTTTAATTTTTGTAGCTTATAATCATTAAAACCTAAATTATCATAAAAATTATAATAATAGCCTAGTTCTCTATTTTTTTTAATATTAACAATATATGATCCATTTTTATCAATCAAACTACTAAATCCTTTACCATTAAAGCTATCAATTATAAATTCATTATCTAATGAATCAATTTGAAACACAGTAAAAACATAATCAAACTTAATATTATTAATATAAAATTCATCAAACTTTCGTCCAATAATTAAATATTCATTTTCAATTAAGTCATCAAGCAATGAATCATTATAATAAATTGCAAATTTATCATTATATTTTTTAACAATATTATAAATTTTATCATCTTTTAAAATTTTGTTATCACTAGAATATATATCATTATTTTCATTATAAATAAATGTTTTACTATCAGGGGACATAGAATTAACAGCTTCTAAGGTCTTAAAAATTTGTTCATCAGATATTTCAGCACTATTATCAATAGTAAGAGGTATATAATTAAAAAAACTCCAATAATCATCTAAGGTATTTAACAAAACCTTTTTATCATGGTTAGCAAGTTCCTTTATTGTATCAATATTTGTTTGTAAAATAATTCTAGCAACAATATAAAAACTACCAGTAATTAGCAATGATAGAGTACATAGTCCAACAATAATATCTATAATAAATCTCTTATGCCCCGTAACAGTCAAAATAACATCTCCCCCAAAAAATAATAAAATATATAACAAGCACATCAAAATTAAAATCATTATACAATAGCGTATTGTCGAAAATTGAAATTAATTAGTATATTTATATAATACATATAAACTTAATGTGGAAAATATTTAATTTTCTTACAAAATTATATATATTTTATCAATAATTTTCTAATAAAGAAAAAAGCCTAAGCAATTAACTGCTAGGCTTAAATTATTAATTATAAAAGTGGTGCCGACTATAGGAATCGAACCCACAACCTACTGATTACAAGTCAGTTGCTCTACCAATTGAGCTAAGTCGGCATACAAATGGTGGAGGTTAACGGGCTCGAACCGCTGACCCTTTGCTTGTAAGGCAAATGCTCTCCCAACTGAGCTAAACCTCCAAAGAATGGCGCCCGCTAAAGGACTTGAACCTTCGACACCCTGATTAACAGTCAGGTGCTCTAACCAACTGAGCTAAGCAG
>CAKQEA010000037.1 GCA_934229785.1 uncultured Anaeroplasmataceae bacterium | reverse complement strand
CCATCAGGAGGAAATACTGGTGGAAGTACAGATACACCATCAGGAGGAAATACTGGTGGAAGTACAGATACACCATCAGGAGGAAATACCGGTGGAAGTACAGATAAGCCATTAGGTGGTGATGTTATTCAACCTTCTGATGTTTCAAATTCAACATCAGGTTCTGGAAGTGTTACAAAGCAAGGTGAAATTAAAATTTCTGATGTTTCAGGAAGAACTGAAGCTTGTTTTGTAGAATTTGATATAACTAAAAATGCAACATATGAGGTTAAATATAAGAAGAAAACTGATTCTAATTACCTTACTGCAATTCCTAATTCTAATATTGATAATGCAATTGGAACCAATGTTGCATTTATGCGATTAATTGATTCTGATACTGCACGTGTTGATATCTTTGGACTTTCAAAGGGAGATTATGATATTCAAATTGTATCAGGCTCTAATAGCTCTATGTGTAGTGTAAGTGTTGTATCTTATGATAGAAGTGGATATGCACATTTCAATTATACAAATGGTGTTGGTGCATATAATGATGATGGTACTATAAAAGATAATGCTATTGTTTTATATGTAACTGATTCAAATAAAAATACAATACCTTTAAATTATAAAAATGAAACTGTTGAGGGTATTGGTAATATTTTAAATTCTGTTGGCGAAAAGAAAGAAACAGGTTTAACTAGTAATGGTGGAAAGCCTAATTCTAATAGTGGCATTATTAGAAAGCTTGCTTTAGATAATGTTCCATTAGTTGTTAGATTTGTTGGTACAGTTTCTGATTCTGGTTTATATAAAAGAGGTTCATTTAATGTAACTAATTTCTTAATAAATGGTTTAACTACATACGATTCAACTGATAATGGTGGAACAGTAGGTGATAATGGCCATATGGCTCGTATTAAATCTGGTAAGGATATTACACTTGAAGGTGTTGGTGAAGATGCTGTTATTGATGGATGGGGATTTCATTATATGGCTGAATCTGCATATCCTAATTTAGGCAAGAACTTTGAGGTTCGTAATTTGTGCTTCATTAACACTCCAGAGGATGCAATTGGTATGGAAGGTGTTCAGGTTTCAGCAAATGTAAATTCAACATTATCTGCATCTGTTGAGCATTGTTGGATTCATAATAATGAATTCTATTGTCCTGATGTTTCAAATCCTGCTGAATCTGATAAGGCTGAAGGCGATGGCTCAGTTGATTTTAAGCGTGGACAATATTTTACATGCAGCTATAATTATTTTGAAGGCTGTCACAAGACAAATTTAGTTGGTTCAGCAGACTCAAGTTTACAATATAACTTATCATATCATCATAATTATTGGAAACTATGTAAGGCAAGAGGTCCTTTAGCTAGAAATGCTAACATCCATATGTATAATAACGTATTTGAAGGTCAAACAGATTATTGTATGAATACAAGAGCAAATGCATATATTTTCTCTGAATTTAACTTATTTTATATGTGTAAAAATCCTCAAAGGGTAGATAGTGGTGCAATAAAGAGCTATGGTGATTCATTCTCAAGCTGTATTGGTTCTATGACTGGTACTGTAGTATATGATAAATCACAAGCTGTAGCTAATAATTGTCAATTTGCTTCTAGCAAAATTGATTATTCTAAATTTGATACTGATTCAAAATTGTCTTACATACCAACGGGTGATTATTATCTTCAAACTAATATAACTGATGCTAGAAAAGTTATTAAAGCTTGTACAGGTATTATAAAAGATCATGGTGTTTCAGCTGAAAATGTAACAAGCAATGATATTTCATTTGTTTCAAGTAATGTAACACCAGTAAGTATAAATACTTTACCACAAACATTAAATCCTGGTAAGATAACAAAGACAATGTATGCTTTTACAATTAAAAATAGCGTTGTAGTTGATGTTAAATATGCATCTGATGCTTTATCTGATACAGGATGCTTATTAGCACAATCAGGTGAATGCATTTTAGTTGGAAGTGGAAGTGTTAAATTACAGCCTGGTACATACATTGTTCAACCATATAATTTTCAACCTGGTGATGGTAAGACAATGTCATATGGAACATTTAAGTCAATTACAATTGAAGAATTGAAATTTGAAGAATATAATTCTGAAGAATTAAATAAGAAATTAATTGATGAATATAATACTGCAAAGGATAAAATTCCTACAAATATTGTTTATAATGATGAATGCTATAATTATATAAATAATGCTTTAAGCTTATATAATAATTTATCAAGTGATCTAAAGGCTTTAGTTGATAATACAAAGGTTATTGAATCTTATAACACATATTCAAATTTAGGAAAATCTTATGTAGAGAATTTAATTAACTCAATTGGCACTGTTAATGAAAATAGTGGTAATGCAATATCTTCAGCAAGAAAAGCTTACAACGATTTAATGTCTAGGTGTAATAATGTTGTTATATCTAATTTTACTACATTAACAAATGCAGAAAATGATTTTAAAGCATTTGCTGTAAATTCATGTATTAATAAAATTTCAGCAATTGGAAATGTTACTTTGGAAAGTAAGAATTTGATTGAACAAGCTAGAAATGAATTTGATTCATTAGCAGAGGACGACCAAAAGAAAATTACAAATTATAATGTTTTATTAAATGCAGAGGCAAAATTAGAGTCACTTATTAAAATTAATGATGTAAACAAATTATTAAAAGATACTAATGTCAATGATTTAAATGATTTAACAGAACTATTTAATAAATATAATAACCTTACAAACGAAGAAAAAAATAATATTGTAGATTTAGATAAATTAAGTACTGCTAAAATCGAATATACAAAAAAGTTAATCTCATCTATTGGCAATGTATCAATATCATCAGGTGAATTAATTTCAAAGATTGAAAACTTATATAATTCTTTAACAGATAATGAAAAGAATCAAGTATCTAATTATTCTGAATTTTTAAATAAGAAAGAAGAATATAATAATATTGCTAATGCAGCTCATACAAAGAGCTTTGAAAAAGGCATTTCAGATGAATTCTTTATAATTAGTGGAAATACTAAAGGGAAACTAAATGCTTCATATAATGGTGTAGCATATACAACAGCCTTAAAAATGGAGTCAAAAACATCTATTACTTTTACATCAAATACTAAACAAACATTAGTTTTATTCTTTGGTAGTAGTTCATCAGGTAAAAAGATAAAAATTGATAATAAAGAATATACTATTGATTCAAATGGCTTAGTACAAATTGAATTAGAAGCAGGTTCACATTCAATTTCAAAAGTAGATAGTGTAAATCTATTCTTAATAAGTCTTTCTTAATAGTTTTGGAGAAATATATGAAAAGAAAAGAAATAATTGGAGCATTATTTTTGGGAACTATTATTGCTTTAACAGGTTGTGATAATAAAAATTCTCAAAATAATGAAACTGAAAATATAACAATTAAATATACAATTACATTTAACACTAACGATGAAAATACATTCTCATTAGAATGTGAAAATAATTCTAAAATTGTAAAACCAAATGACCCTGTTAAAAATGGATATAAGTTTGATGGTTGGTATTTTGATATTAGTTTTACAAATAAAGTTGATTTTGATAGTTATTATGTTGATGAGTCAAAAATAATTTATGCAAAATGGATAAAAACCCCTAATGATACACCAAAGGATGATAATCCAAGTAATCCAGATACACCAAAAGATGATAATCCAAGTAATCCAGATACACCAAAAGATGATAATCCAAGTACACCTAATTTAGAGGAATATAGGTCATTGAAAATAGGTGAATTAGAAACCTATGCAACTGAATATATTTCTGCATATGAAAGCCTTAGTCAATCTATATCAGAAAAGCGTGATAATTGTATTGATTTGATAAATTCAGCAACCTCAGCAAATAGTATTGATAATATTTTAGACAATTGCAAAAATGAAATAACAGAAATTGTAAATAACTATTTAGTTGAAAATTCTTCAATTGAGATTACTAAGTATTCTGGTTATTTAGAAACTGCATATTTAGAATGGAAAAAGGTTGTTGGGGCTGAAAAATATAATGTTTATTATAAAAAAAGTGATTCACCAAGTTATGTTCAAATCGAAAAAAGTCTAATTAGAGAATATCCAGATAATTATCGTGCTGATATTTTAGGCTTAAAAGAAGGAAATTATTCAATAATGGTTAAAGCTGTAGTTGATGGTGTTGAATGCGAAAATGGAGCTAGTAGAGAGGTTAATGTTTTAAAGCAGGATAGAACAGGATTTGCATTTAGTAGTCTATCACCTTTAAAGGGTGGTGCAGTAGGTGCCTATAATTTAGATGGAACACTTAAAGCAAATGCAATAGTGTTATATGTTTCTGAAGAAAATAAAAACGATATTTCTTGTGAAATAATATCAGATAAAAAAGGAAATAAGACGAGTGCTGTTGGTATAGGAAATATTACTGCTCTATATAGTAAAGGTTTTGAAAATAGACCATTAGATATTAGAATTATAGGTAAAGTTACTCAAAGTGGATTAACAAATAGCAATGATAATCTTAATTTAGGTATAAAAGAAGCGTACAAAAATTGTCCTAATGATATAATAAATGCTGGAATTACCATTGAAGGTGTAGGTGAAGATGCAACATTATTTGGTGTTGGTGTAAGAATGATGAAAACAAATAATGTTGAAATTAAAAATTTAGGCTTGATTGATTGGCCTGATGATGGTATTGCCTCTCAAGGTACTGTTAATTTATGGATTCATAATTGCGACGTATTTTATGGTCATCCAGGATCAGCTGCAGATCAGGTTAAGGGTGATGGATCTTGTGATGTTAAGGATAATACTAATTTTGTAACAATATCTTATATGCACTTTTGGGATTCAGGAAAAATGTCTTTGTGTGGAATGAAATCAGAAAAAGAAGATAATTATATTACTTATCATCATAATTGGTTTGATCACTCTGATTCTCGTCATCCACGAGTAAGAACGATGTCAGTTCATGTTTATAATAATTATTTTGATGGTAATGCCAAATATGGTGTTGGTGCAACTTTAGGTAGTAATATTTTTGTTGAAGGTAATTATTTTAGAAATTGTAAAAATCCAATGTTATCTTCAAAACAGGGATCTGATGCTTTAGGTGAAGGAACATTCTCAGGCGAAAATGGTGGCATGATTAAAGCATTTAACAATCATATTGAAGGAGCTACATCTCTTGTTTATGCAAATGCAGGAATAGGCACTCAAGGCGCTACATTAGCTTTAAATCAAGTATCATTTGATGCATATCTTGCTTCAACAAGAGGTGAAGTAATTTCAGATAGCTTTAAAACAGTTGCTGGAGGAAAAGCTTATAGTAACTTTGATACTAAAGTTGATTTAGGTGTAAGTGAAGATATGATTGATTCTCCTCAAGTAGCTCAAACAAGGGTTATGCAATATGCAGGAAGAATTAATGGTGGAGATATTAAATGGAGTTTTAACAACAGCGTTGATGATACAAGCTATACAATTGATAAAAATCTTCAAGCATTAGTTTTATCTTATCAGTCAAAATTAATTTCAATTCAAAAATAACATTAAATAATCACTTAATATATAAAGCCTAGAGTTAAATGTAATTTGATTCTAGGCAATAATATGTTATTTACATTTTTATAACAATAGTAGTTTTTTAACAAATAGTAATAGGAGAATTTTAGTATGAAAGAAGTAATTAAATTAGAAGATGATAGCAATTTAACATATGAGGAAAGCTTTTGGACAAGTAAAAAAAATATTTATATAGATAATGTTGAAACTAAAAAGATTTCTAAGGTTGAATTTAAATATGGTGAAAATTTAGAAAAAACAATTTTAATTAAAGGGAATTTCCTAAAAGGAGTTCAGGTTGTTGTTGATGAAAAAGAATATGAGGTATCACCTAAAACTACGTGGTATCAATATATTATCTTTATCTTACCAATTGTATTCATAATAACTTGGGGAGCTGTACCACAACTTGTGGCAATATTTCCAGTTGTAGGTGGAGCAATTGGTGGTTTTATCAGCGCTTTATTTTCAGTTTTTGGTCTTATTTTTGGTAAAAAAATAAAAAATAAGGCTATATCAGTTGGTGCTCAAATTGCTTTTTCTATTTTAGCAATTTTGATTTGTTATTTTATAGGGCTAGCAATCATAGGTGCTGCGGCCAGTATGTAAGAATATAGAAAAATTGTATTATAATGAGAATTTAAATACAATTTTTCTTTTTTTTCTATAAATTAAATAAATTTTATTGTATAATGAGTGTAGATAGGACGTGATAAAATGACTAAAAATTATTTAGATGAACATCCCCAAGCAAGAAAAAGGCTTAAAACTGCAGGTTTTATTTGTACACCAATTGGTGCCATATGCATAATTATTGCTTTAATTGACTTTTTTATTTGTATTAATGAAATGACTCAGCCAAGATTATTTTTCTTATTTTTTATTGGAATTCCAGCTTTAGGAATTGGCTTAATTTGTCTTATGTTAGGATTTATGCGCGAAATGGCTAATTACTCAGTTAATGAAACCGCTGAGGCAAGAAGAAAGAACATAAGAATAATTAAGGATGAGGTAAAAGATTTTATGGATGATTCTATATATTGTCCAAAATGTAATTGTGCTAATAAAAAGGGTTCTAAATTTTGTCAACAATGTGGTTCTTTATTAGAATCATTATGTCCAAAATGTGGTGGTAAAATTGAATCAGGTGCTATATATTGTCCTCATTGTGGTGAAAAATTATAATTAAATAAATTAAAAAAAGTGCTTGAGTTATTAATCTTGCACTTTTTTAGTTTATTTAATTTCTTCACAATAATTAACGTATTTAAGTTCTGATATTTCTTGTAATAAAGCAAAATGATTTATTTTTTTATTACAAAGTAAGCATATTGTATATACGCTTAATCCTGAAGCGGAATATGCTGCATTATATTCGACAGAAATAATTTTTATATCTTTTTTTCTAATTAATGATACAAAGTCTTTTAAATTATTTCTACATTCAAATTCAATATGAATATCTATATTTTTAGATTTAGAAACAACATAATTTTCGATTCTAGGCAATGTTGTGATAATAATGATTAAAAGTATTTCTCCTATAATTGAAAGCGTATAAAAGCCAATTCCGATACTTAAACCAAGGCAGGCACATGCCCATAATCCGGCGGCAGTAGTTAATCCTTTGATTTGATTTCTTGATGTTACAATAATAGTACCAGCACCTAAAAAACCAATTCCAGATATAACCTGAGCACCAAGTCTTGCTGAATCACCAGAGCCAGTTGATTCAAATATAAATTGATTAGTCATCATTGCTACGCATGCACCTAGACACACTAAAATATAGGTTCTAAAGCCTGCAGCTTGATGTTTTTTTGCACGATCAAATCCTAATATTCCCCCGCATATAAATGCAAGAAATAATCTAATGATTATTGATCCAAAACTGATATCTGATAACCAATTCCATTTTAATAGCTTTACTATAGGATCAACTATAATGATATTTGTCATAGTGACCCTCCTTTTGTATAAAATTATAGCAAAAAAAGATAAGATTAACAATATGTTGTAAAAAAACATAATAATTTATTATTTAGATATATGAATTATTTTGATAATTTAAAACATTTTGGTATAATTAGATTTATAAATGAAGAGGTAGAAAATGAAGAAGAGATTACTAATACTTTGCTTGGTATTATCATTAGCTTCATGCAGTTTTAATCAATCAAACAAAAAAGATGATTTTGATGACTCAAATGATAGTGAAATAAATACTAATAACGATTTAATAAATTTACAAAAAATTGTTGATAATTATAATGATAATGAAAGCTTATCGTTTGAAAATTATTTTATTAATAAAATTAATTCTAACATTTATAATAATTTTTTTAGCTATAATAATAAAAATTATAAGATTATAGATAAAAATGTAGTTTGCTTAAATGATATTGAGAAAAACTATAATTCAACTGTAAATACAATTGAAGAGCTAAAAGGTAAAAATTTAGCTTTAAATGAGATTGTTTATGTTAAAGGTATAAATATATGCTATCAAATTAAAAATGAAAATTTAGGTCTAGATATAAGGTTAGATAATGGATTATTTGCAAGAGCTATTATTTATAATAAAAGTGTCAACTTAAAGGCATTTGGATTAAAAGGTAATGGTATAGATGACGATGGAGTCGTTCTTCAAAATATTTTTAATCAAATAAAAAAATATGATGTTAATGCTGTAGAACTACCATACGGTAATTATTTATGTCAAAATAGAATGGATTTTTCAGGAATAGATAATTTAAAAATTATAGGAAATGATTCTACAATTATTGTAAATGACACATATAATGATGAAAAATACTATGAATTCTTTTTTAACATATATGGATGTAGTAATATTTTATTTTCAAAATTAAATTTTAAATATGAAATGACAAGATTTATAAATGGTATAAAAACTCAGATTGGTGTTCATAATAGCAATAATATTGAATTTGTTGACTCAAAATATGATATACCAAATACAACCTTAGAGTTAAATTCAAAGGAAAGAGAATTTACAAACGTTGATTTATATACTCATTGGGAAAATATAGTAATTAATAATTGCACATTCAATAATACTTGTGATAGTAATGCAGGTGGATCATTATGGATTAGAGATTTTCATGGAAATGGTAGTAAAAATTGTAAAGTATTAAATTCTAAATTTTATAAAATTGCTCATGATGAATTAATTGCTGTTTATATGGGGATAATTGATAATGTTTTAATTAAAGGAAATGAATTTGTTGTTCCTGATGATGGTGAATCATCAAGCGTAATGAACTTCACACTTGGTACTAGTGATAATCACACAAATATTTCATTTGTTGAAAATAAAATTAATACTTGTGCTACTGGTGGATTAATTTGGTCAAAGGGAAAGAATGTAGTTATCAATGATAATGATATAGCATTGCATATTAGTAAAAAAGCAAATGGCAATTTTAGAGCAATTGAGGCCCAAAAAACAACAACTGGAAGTTTAAATATGATATCAATGTTCAAAAACAATAAAATGGTAATTGATTCATATTTGGATGATTATGAATTTCAGGTTCATATTTTGAATAATGTTTCAAATGTTATAAATAATGAAATTATTGTTAATTTGAAAACTACAGATATAATGCTAAATACTAAAAATGTTACTGATAATAAAATAGAAATAAATAAAAATTGTGAATATGTATTTTATAATACAATTAATGATTTTTTTAATAATAATATTGTGACGAATGCTCAAATAAATACATTTTTTAGATATTATTCACTAAATTTAGATGGTAATATTGAAATTAAAAATAATATATTTAATTACAATTATAAGGAAAATGAAAATCAAACATCATGTCTAATAATGCTTAATGACTTAAAAATGAATAACCATAGAGTTGATTTCATAAATAATAATATTAAAGCATCAGGACTAAATACTAAAAGCAGAATGTTATTTTATGCGCCAACGGATGAAAATCAAATATCATACTTTTTAAATAATCTGGTTTCTGGGTATAATCAGAAAAATAATTACTTAAAAAATTGCATTATTAAGTTTGAATAATTAAAGCTATTCTAAGATAAAATATTTATAAAATTAAAAATAAGAATACAAATGAAATGGTGTTAATTTAATAACTTTAGAAAGCTAAAAATTTAGTGTAAAAATAGCTATTTTTTTGGCTTTTCTTTTATATATAATTGTTATATAATGAGCTTGAAGTTAATAAATGACGGTGCAAATCCAAACCACATAGAAGTGGGTGATGTTTATGATAAAACATAAGATCCTCTATGTTATGGATTACTCTAAATGTTAAGCGTAATTGCTGCAGTTTTAAGTATTGTAATTTCAGTATTTAAAATTGTTAAATACATTTTAACAAAATTAAAAAAGTAATTTTAAATATTATTGAATAAATTATTTTTGTTATTGATTAAGGGTAAGAAAAAAACACCGTTGCGAGCGGTGCTTTCCCTTAATTAAAAAATAACAATATTAAGGAGTAGCCTTTAAGACTTCCCTTGTCTTTATTATATGTCAAAAGTATAAAAATAGCAATTGATTTTGCCTATATTTATACATAATGTATAGTGAAGGCATTGTATTAAAACAGGAGTTTGAGAAAAAATAAACATGTTGCTTACTTTATTTTGCCTTAAAATTAAAGTTTCGAAAGATATTAATTTAGACTTACATCTAAAATAAACATTTCAAAATATCATATAATTTTGTAATTGAATTTTTTAAATAAATTTTGAATAAAATTCAAATTCTTGAATATAACAAATAAATAATGTATAATCCGGTTTTCGACAGTTTAAAAATTAAAAATGGCCTTATTAGGCCATTTTTCTGCTATTTCATTGAAGTAAAATGTTGTATGAATTCACTCATTTATTTAAATTTTTAATTTTTTTTGATAATTCTGATGGCATATAATATTTTTTATCTAATCCTAGATTGTA
>CAKQEA010000036.1 GCA_934229785.1 uncultured Anaeroplasmataceae bacterium | reverse complement strand
CCTTTGGACTACTATCTTAGTAGTTTGTGTAGAATATAAATGTAGCGCCGTATACGAGACCCGTACGTACGGTGCAACGGGAGGGACGAAAAAAAATTATTAATTTATTATTTTACTCTCTACCCTATTTATAATGCTTCTTTAATTGTATTAATTAATTTTTCGGTTGTCTTTATTGATTTTTTTGAAGTTAATTTAATAGTAAATGGAGTATCGGCATATGTTTTTTTATCTGAAAAATCAAGATGTGGTATTTCAGAGTATAGTGTAGGATCTAAGGCTAAATGGGCTTTCAAACTATTTCTTGTAAGTGTTAATGTGGCAATTAGTATTTTATTATATCTAATTGTTACATTTTTTTTGCACATTCTTAAGGTATAATTATTATCATGTAAATATGTTGTAAGTTCTTTGTATTTATTTTTTGTTTCATCTTTTGCTAAGTTTAATTTGTCCTTAAATGGAACGATTGGCTTAGCCTTTTTCTTATTGTACGCTCTATATGCTAGCGCACATGGTATTTTGGGTTCTTTATTACATTTAGCGCAAAAATCATAGGTTCCACATAAATCTTTGGCTTTTTCTTCACTTTCAAGCCATTTTTTAATGTCTAATTCTAATTGTAAGTCATCATTACTTTTTCTCATATTATCACCTCAAAGCTTCTTATATAATTATAATTTTTTTCATATAAAAAATAAAGATTATAATATAATTTTTTTGAAAAAATATATCAAAAATTGATATTTAATTAATTAAACAATTTGACATATATTGTATAATTATGTAAAATATTAAAAGTGGAGTGTTATGATTATGATAAAATTATTTACAGATAGTGATACAGATATCACACCAGAAGTTGCTAAAAAGTATGGATATGAATTAATTAGTATGCCATATATTATCGATGGAAAGATAATATTTCCTTATAAGGACTATGATAAATTTGATGCACATGAATACTATCAAAAATTAAGAGACGGATTGATTCCTTCAACCTCAGCTATTAATACATACGAATATGTTCAATATTTTGAACCAGTATTTAAAGCTGGCTATGATATTTTATATGTTAGATTTACTGCTAAAATGTCACGTACATTTCAAAATATGAATGAGGCATTAGAGATTTTAAAGGAAAAATATCCTGATAGAAAATTTTATGAAGTTGATACATTAGGTATTACAATTATGAGCTATAGTATTGCTTGCGAGATTGGTCAAATGATTATTGATGGTAAATCAATTGATGAAATTTTAGTTTGGGCAAATAATGAGGTTAAGCATTTTGCAACTTATTTTTTTGCTGATGATTTAAAATTTTTTAGGCGTAGTGGAAGAGTAAGTGGATTAAAAGCTTTATTTGGAACTCTTGCAGGGATAAAACCGATAATTTATATTTCTGATGAAGGAAATATGGAAACTATTGGTAAGGAAAGAGGAAGAATCAAAGCTATAAAAAGATTAGCTTCCTATGTTAGCAAACTTGGTGATGATTTAGAAAATCATACTATTTATATTGCTCATAGTGATAATTTAGAGTTAGCAATAAATTTGAAAAATATACTATTAGAACAAAATTCAAAGTTAAAGATTGAGATTGTTATGGTTAATCCAACCTGTGGTGCTCATTGTGGACCAGATTGTGTAGGGGTTGCTTTCCATGCAATTCATAGGTAGTTTATATGATTGAAGTAATTGAGGTTAAAAGTAAGAAAGCGCAAAAGGAATTTTTAAATTTTCCTTTAAAATTGTATAAAAATAATCCTTATTTTGTTCCACCACTATATATTGATGAGAAGAAAATATTCAAATCTGATTTCATATATAATGAAACATGTGAACATATTTATTTTAATGCCTATAAAAATGGAAAAATGGTTGGAAGAATTTCTGGTATTATTCAAAATGTTTCTAATAAAATTAGAAATGAAAAAAGAGTTCGATTTACAAGATTTGATTCAATAAATGATATAGAGGTTGCCAAGGCATTATTTGGTAGGATTGAGGCTTGGGCTAAAGAAAAAAACATGGATACTATATGTGGTCCCATGGGTTTTTCGGATATGGAGCGTGAAGGTCTTTTAATTGAGGGCTTTAATGAGCTTTCTACCTTTGAAGAACAATATAACTTTGATTATTATCAAAGTTTAATCGAAAATTGTGGCTATAAAAAGGAAATTGATTGGGTTGAACGTAAGCTGTTTAGACCTAAAGAGATAGATCCAAGAATTGAGAAATTATCAAAGATGATGCTAAAAAAGTATAAGCTTCATCTTGGTGAGGCTAAAAATACTAAGGATTTCTTAAATAAATATGCAGATAAGTTTTTTGATATTATGGATAAAACTTATTCTACTTTATATGGTACTGTTCCATTCACTGAAGCAATGAAAAAGGAAATGATTGGTAATTTCAATCTAATAATTGATATTAAGCATGTTGCGGTTATAGTTGATGAAAATGAGAATGTTGTGTGCTTTGGTTTATGCTTTCCATCATTATCTAAGGCACTACAAAAGAGTTGTGGTCATTTAACATTGCCTGCAATTATAAGAGTTTTAAAGGATATAAAAAAACCAAAGGTGTTAGATTTGGCTTTAATTGGAGTACTTCCTGAATATGCTAATAAGGGTATTGCCTCTTACTTTATTTATGAATTACAAAAGATGATGATTGAGGGAAATATTGATTATTGTGAAACAAATTTAAATATGGAAGACAATGTTAATATTATTAATATGTGGAAAAATTTTGATAATGTTATTCACAAAAGAAGAAGAGCATTTGTTAAAAAAATATAAAAATAAAACGGTCAATTTAACAGACCGTTTTTATTTTTAAATGTTTTTTTAGAATATTCCTTGAGCAAGCATTGCATCGCAAACTTTTTCAAAGCCTGCAATATTAGCACCAGTCAACAAGTCGTTTTCTCTAATGTTGTATTTAAGTGCTGTGTTATGAGCATTATGGAAGATATTTTTCATAATTTCTTCAAGCTTTTTATCAACATCTTCAAAAGTCCAAGAAAGACGGGCTGAATTTTGACACATTTCAAGACCAGATGTTGCAACACCACCAGCGTTTGCAGCTTTACCAGGTCCGTAAATGACGCCTTGTTCAATTAAATATTTTGCGGCATCAAGCTCAGTTGGCATATTTGCACCTTCGCATACGGCAATGACACCATTTGCCACAAGCATCTTTGCATCTTCAAGATTTAATTCATTTTGAGTAGCGCAAGGAAGAGCAATATCTACTTTATATTGCCATACACCATGCTCTTTATTCTTTTTTTCAAAATATTGTGCAGATGGTCTAGCTTTAGCGTATTCTGTTAAACGAGCGCGCTTAACCTCTTTAACTTCCTTTAATAATTTAACATCAATTCCTTCTGGGTCATAAATCCAACCAGTTGAATCAGAGCATGTTATACATTTAGCACCAAGGCTTTGTGCTTTTTCAATTGCATATATGGCAACGTTTCCTGCACCAGATACAGCAATAGTTTTACCTTTTAGAGAATCATTCTTTAATGTTTTTAATGCTTCCTCAGTAAAATAGCATAATCCATATCCTGTAGCCTCAGTTCTAGCAAGTGATCCACCAAAGGTTAATCCTTTACCAGTAAGAACACCACTGAATTCGTTTTGAATTCTCTTATATTGACCAAACATATAGCCAACTTCACGTCCTCCAACTCCAATATCACCGGCAGGTACATCAGTGTCAGGGCCGATATGACGATATAACTCAGTCATAAATGCTTGACAAAAGCGCATAATTTCTCTATCTGATTTTCCTTTTGGATCAAAATCAGATCCACCTTTGCCACCACCCATTGGTAATGTGGTTAATGAATTTTTTAAAACTTGTTCAAGTCCTAAAAATTTCAAAATTGATTGATTAACAGTTGGATGGAATCTAAGTCCTCCTTTATATGGTCCAATAGCTGAATTAAATTGAACACGATATCCTCTATTTACTTGAATCTCATTATTATCATCAAGCCAAGCAACTCTAAATTGAATTAATCTTTCTGGTTCAACAAATCTTTCTAATATTTTTTCTTTTTCAATTTCAGGTCTACGTTCAACAATTAGTTCAAGTGACTCCAAAATTTCTTGAGCAGCCTGCAAGAATTCAGGCTCATTTGGATTTTTTTTCTTTAAATCATTATAAACTTTTTCAACATATTTAGTTTTAAACATTTCAAAATACCTTCCTCTTTTTGTAATACGCAAACATTTTATCACAATTATTTTATTAAAAAAAGAGTTTTTTGTTAAAAAAATAAAAAAAAGGTTAAAATGTAAAATAAAAAACAAAAAAATAGTTTTTGAATAAAATTAAGTCTTATTTTTCTTTTTGCTTTTTCTATGCTATAATCAATAATTGGTGATATATTGTGAAAAAATGTATTGTTTTTGATTTAGATGGAACACTTCTTAATACAATTGAAGATTTAAATTGTGCTTGTAACTTTGCGCTTAAAAATAATGGATATAATGAAATAACATTGGATGAAACCAAAAAATATATTGGTAATGGCATTAAGCTTTTAGTTGAAAGAAGTTTAAAAGGCAAGCTTGATAACTTTACTAAGGTGTTTGATGATTTTAAAAAATATTACTTTGATCATTGCAACGTTTATACAAAAAAATATTATAGTATTGATAGGGTATTAAATTATTTAAAAAGTAAAAAATGTTTTATAGGTGTTTTGTCTAATAAAAATGAGATTATTTTAAGAAAACTTTGTATGGAGCAATTTGGTGATTTGTTTGATGTTGTTCTAGGTGATTCTAAAAATAGAAATAAAAAACCATGTATTGATGGACTTTTAGAAATAGCAAAACTATCAAATGTAGATGTTGAAGATATTATTTATATTGGTGATAGCGATGTTGATGTTAAAACTGTTCGTAATGCTAAATGCTGTGGTATTTTTGTGTCATATGGTTTTAGATGTAAAGATGATTTAATTGATGCTGGTGCTAAAATAATTTGTGATAATTGTGATGAGCTTTTATCTGAATTAAAAAAATATATTTAGAGGTGCCTTATGAGTTGGGAAATAGTTATGGTTATTGCTGGAGTAATTGGTACAATTGCGTTTGCAGTGTCAGGAGCGTTAGTTGCGATAGAAAATAAGCTTGATTTATTTGGTGTCATTATATTAGGTTGTGTCACTGCTTGTGGTGGTGGTTTGTTTAGAGACTTAATTTTAAATATTAATATTAATATGTTTGAAGAACCTTGGTATTGCGGTATCGCTGCTTTAGTTAGTGTTTTGGTTTTTGTTGTTATGTATTTTTGGAAAAGTTTATCATTTGAGGATAGCAAGGGATATCAAATTTTTTATAATGTTATAGATAGTATTGGCTTAGGCGCATTTGTTGTTACTGGTGCATTAACATCTATTAATGCTGGTGCAACTGATATTTTCCCTGTTGTATTTTTTGCAGTACTAACAGCTTGTGGTGGTGGTCTTTTAAGAGATATGATGGTAATGAAGATTCCAGCTATTTTTAGAAAACATATTTATGCTGTTGCTTCAATTGTTGGTGGACTATATTTTTATTTTCTAAATTATTTAAATGTTAGCTATGGAATTACTTCAACAACAACTGTGATTTTAGTTGTTATCATTAGATATTTAGCTTTCCATTTTAAATTAAGCTTACCGAAGGTTTCTATAAAAGAATGAAATAATTTTTTTGTTAAAGTATGAAGCAAATCATGCTTTATTTTTTTAAAGCGTATTTTTATTTACAACATTTAGAAAATTTGATATAATGTCAAGCGGTGATAAATAAATGCAAGAGGTAAAAATTAACAATCTTGAAGTGTTTTATGATTGTTTAGATGAATCAAATAATTTATTATATGAAATATTTCATAAGCCTTATTTTGAACTTTTAGAGATGACAGTTGAGAATATACTTGCTGGTGAGGTTATATGTGATGTTGATTTAGAAAATCAAAAGAAGCTTGAACATATTTATTCAAAAATAGAAGATGTTGATTTTTCAGTCGAGGATGTTAGAAAGGCAATGCAATCTATTGTTCTAAGAGGATTTAAGGAAATGCATATACCTAACGGAAATACAACACCTGATACCTTAGGAATATTTATTGCTTATTTAATTACTAAGCTATGTCCACAAAGTAATATTAATTTATTAGATCCTTTGTGTGGCACAGGTAATTTACTTTTTACAATTTCAAATCATTTAGATAAAGAATGCTCGCTTTTTGCATGTGATAATGATATTTGGATGACTAAGCTTACAAGAATGACGGCAGATTTGTTATCAACAAATGTTGAAATTTATTTACAGGACACATTTAATCTTAATTTGTCAAATGTAGATTCTATTGTTTTAGATATGCCTCATAGTGAGCCTAATGGTGAAGGATATTTTCCATATAAGGCTTTATTACACTATAAGGATATGCTTTGTGATAATGGTTTGATTATTGCGATTGTTGAAAATGATTTCTTTGACTATGATAATGATAAGAAGTTTAAAAATGAATTATTTAAAACCATGTCTATTGTAGGACTTGTTGAATTACCTGATTCTATGTTCAAGCAGGGAAAACCTAAATTTATTTTAGTTTTACAAAAGAAATTGCTTGAGGATAAAAAGTGTTTTATGGTCAAACTACCAAGTTTTAATGATGTTAAGGAATTTAATCATTCTTTATCTGAAATTGAAACGTGGTTTGAAAAGAATAAATAATTATAAAGAAGTGAGGAAAAATAATATGGCAAAAATTATGGCAGTAAATGCTGGTAGCTCTTCAATTAAATTCCAATTATTAGAGATGCCAGAGGAAACAGTAATCGCATCAGGAGTTATGGAAAGAATTGGTCTTGCTGAAGGTATTTTTACATTAAAATATGATGGCAAGAAGGAGGAAACTCATCCGGTTTTACCTACTCATGCTGAAGGTGTTCAGTTATTATTAGATACATTAGTTGAAAAGGGAATTGTTAAGTCATTAGATGAGATCTCAGGTGTTGGTCATCGTGTAGTTCAAGGTGGAGAATATTTCAAGGATTCTACATTAGTTGATGGTCCTGATGGAGTTGTTGTTCAAAAGATTCAGGATTTAGCAGATTTAGCACCTTTACATAATCCAGCGCACATTATTGGTATTAAGGCTTTCTATAAGGCTTTAAAGAATGTACCACAGGTTGTTGTATTTGACACAGTATTCCATCAAACAATGCCAGAGGAGGCATATATGTATGCTACACCTTATGAGTGGTATGAAAAATATGGTATTCGTAAGTATGGTGCTCATGGAACATCTCATAAGTATGTTTCTCAAAGAGCAGCTGAGTTAATCGGTAAGCCTTTAGAGGATACAAAAATTATCGTTTGTCACTTAGGAAATGGTGCTTCTATTAGCGCTGTTGAGGGTGGTAAGTGTAAGGATACTTCAATGGGATTAACACCGCTTGAGGGTATTCCTATGGGAACACGTTCTGGTAATCTTGATCCAACTGTTGTTTCTTATATTTGTGAGAAGGAAAACAAGACTGCAGCAGAGGTTGTTAATATTTTAAATAAGAAGTCTGGATACCTTGGTATGTCAGGACGTTCAAATGATGCTCGTGATGTAACTGCAGGTATGAATGCTGGTGATCATAGATGCAAATTAACATTTGATGTTCAAGCAAAGAGAATTGTTGATTATATTGCTGCATATTATGTATATATGGGTGGCTGTGATGTAATTGCCTTCACTGCAGGTATGGGAGAAAACTTAAAGCATTTACGTTTAAATGTTGCTAAACGTTTAGGAGCTTTAGGTGTTGAAATTGACGAAAAGTTAAATGATACTTTCTCTGATGAAAGAAAGATTTCAACTCCAAACTCAAAAATTCAATTATGGATTATTCCAACTAACGAGGAAGTAATGATTGCTCGTGACACTGTTCGAGTTGCCAATATTAAGTAATTATATAAGTTAAAGTTTTAGAATAGACAGTTTAGGCTGTCTATTTTTTTCGTAAATCGGCCTGATGTTTAGTTGACTTGACATTGATTTGTATTGTGGTATAATGTTATCAAGGTATTTTTTGTAAAATAAGGGAGTGATTATCTTGAAAAAGAAAATAATCATACTAATATTGATTTTAATAACCGCTATTGGTGGTGGTGTTGGTGCATATATATTAACTTCAGCAAATAAGGCTCCTGCTGAAATTGAAGATACAGAAGCTAAATATAAAACTACATTAAAAGAGGCTCCTACTGATGGTAGTACTCCTGATAAATATAGTGCTTTAGACAATGTGGCTTTTGCTTTGTGGAAAATAGAAAATACAAATGAGTTTAGTACTACAACATATGGTAAATCAGAGGCTTCAGTTGCGACAATTGAAATTTTTGGTAAAAGAGTAGTTAAGGATGGTAAAGCTATTTCATCTTCAATATCATCAGGTTTGGTGTCAAGTGGTAAAGAAAAATATTTTATTAATGGTAAGGTTTTAATTCGTGATGCTAATAAGATTAATGGATTTGATACAACTTGGAAAACAGATACACCTGAATGTATTACAAATAATGCATATATGAAAAGATATGGTTGGCTTCCATATCAATGTACTGGTTATATAATTTGTGAAGAAACTATTTTATCAACTTCAGATGTTATAAATAATGGTGATGGTACATATAGCTTAGATCTTGATTTAAATCCAGGATCTGAATTTGCACCATTTTGGTATAGAAGAGAGGTATTAACAAATTCAGGTTCAACAATTGAGCCGGAATTTAAATCAATTAAAATTTCATATAAATTTGATTCAAATTGGCGAATTTTAGAATCAAGAATTCAAGAAGAATATAAGGTTGTATCAATGGGAATTGCAGCTACATCTAAAACTGATTGTACTGAAACATTTAATTATGAAAATGTTCAATTCGATGAAAACTCTTATTCTTTCTTTAAGCAATATGAAAATTTAGCTCCAGCAGATGGTGATGTTGAAGTAAAAACTGATGTTTTGACTATGATAACTTCTTCATTGCAAAATTCAGATGGATCAGATAAAACGTTAGATGTTTCAATTAAAATTAATGATAATGAACTTACAGGGGTGGTTTCTTTAAATATTTCTGATTTGCAAAATGTCAAGGTAAAGGCTTTGTTAGATGATTTATATGTTGAATATGGTGATAATTTATATATATCTTTAGGTGGCTTAAAGGTTAAAGGCAAGATAAATGATATTTCAGAATTAATTTCAATTTTATCTAACGCTATTACTAAATCAGATAGTGTAGAAGATAATAGTAATCAAATTGATGCAAGTCAAATAATTTCAGATATTAATAACGCAAAATTAACTTACAATGATGATGAAACAGAGATTACAGCTTTGGCTAAAATTAATTTATTTGGTATAGAAATCCCTTTAAATTTTAAATTTAGTCATATTAATGATACTTATTCTTTAATATCTGCAAATGTAAATTTAACTATTAACGACATTGTTGTTGAGGTAAATGCGAGTGAAGCTACATCTACAATTGCGACCATAGATACAACTGATTTTATGGAAATAAATAATATTGACTACATTGTTGAATCTATTGCAGAAGTGTTAGAATCAAAAAAGATGACTGTTAATTTATCAACAAAATATAATGATGTTGATATTAACGCTGATGTTCAATTAGATTTTAACGCTGATATTAAGGCTGATGCTGATATTACTATTAGTTTCAATGAAAAATCACTACAACTTAATTTAAAATTTTTAAATGAAACAATTTATTTAAATTTTGAAAATATATATTTAAAATTAACTATTGAGGATTTAAAACTTCTTATAGAAAAATATGGAAATACTTCAATCACAATCGATAATAATTTAAATTTAAATCAAATTATTAAATCATTATTAGAAATTGATTATAATAAGTTATTAAAGAAGGTAGAATTAAATGAATCAGAAACTGAAATTGTTCTTGGTTTAAAAGAACTTAATGATAAGCTTACTGATTTAAAATTATTAATTTCAAAGGATGAAAATTTATCATTAAGCGTAATTTATGATAGTTTGGTTTTAAATGCTACTATAGTTCCAACAATTGAAAAAGAAATTGATGTTCAAGATGATCTTTATAGTAACATAAAGTATATTGATTTTATAATTGATAGTGCCTTAGATATTTATAAGAATAAGCAAGTAGCAATAAATTTAGAAGCAAAATATGAAGATATAACAATAAATGTAGAATCAGAAATAGACTTTGTAAATGAATTAAAGCTACATGCATTAGTAACACTTTCAAATAGTGAAAACTCACAAACAATTGATTTATATTTTGTAGGAGATACTGTATATGTATCTTTAGCAAATATAAATGTAAAGATAACAATCGAAGACTTAAAGGTATTGTTAGATAAGTTTGGAGTAAATCTAGATGTAAATACAGCAAGTGATGTAAGTATATCAGGAATAATAAATACAATATTAAGTATTGACTTTAATGAATTAATTAAGAGCTTAGTAATAAGTGAAGGAAATGTAAGCTTGGGAGTAGATTTAAGCCAATTTACTGATTTGATTAGTGAAATAACAGCAACAATAAGTAAGAATGAAAATGGTTTAGATGTAAGCTTATCATTATTTGATATTAAAGGTAATATAGAAGTAAAAGAAGTTAGTGTTGAAGTAGATGGAAGTAAATACCAGGATTTAGCAAATATAGGATTTATAATTGATAGTGCCTTAGATATTTATAAGAATAAGCAAGTAGCAATAAATTTAGAAGCAAAATATGAAGATAT
>CAKQEA010000035.1 GCA_934229785.1 uncultured Anaeroplasmataceae bacterium | reverse complement strand
TTCCTATTTTCTTATTTCTTTAAATTCTTAGGTAGCTACCTACCTACCAAACTACCTCAGTTTGGAAAGAGCCATTTCAAATTCAAAACCTAGGTTTTTTTACAGCCCCTTCTTATTTAGATTCATTATTAATGAATATTGTTATCAAATTTTTAATAGAAAGATAAAACAATACTGCACCAGATATCCACATTGAAATAAAAATTGAACTATAAAATAATGTATTATTTATAGAATTATAACCTTCATAACTTACATATAAATAGATACTTGGAAATATTAATAAAAATATACTAATCTCTAAAATTGATAATAATATAATAACCTTTTTTTTCATCTTTTTTCTTTTCTCCTATTCTAAATTTTTCCATTATTAAATTCATAAATCGAATTTCTAAGTGGCCTAGCAATCAATTCTAATGTTTTATAACAGTTTTGTTTCATATAGAATCCATCTCTATCAACCTGAAAATAATAATCAAGTTTCAAAATTACATCACCAAAATCCATTTCATTTCCATCTCTACTAATCTCATACATAATATTAGCTTCTTGATCATATGTCCATTCTCTATTTTTATCATAGGTATATGACCACATAGCCATATTACCCGAATTATCAAGTTGTGCATTAACAACAGGATTTGAAACTGTTATTGCTTTAGAATATCCATATGTGATATTTCCACCTAATGAGAAACCATCTTTAGTTGAATAGCCCAAAGTTGTACCACCATCAATTGAAGAACTAATCGTAACTGTACTTGGTGTATTAGTAGGCCAATAATCTTTTAAGTATGGTTCTGCTCCATACAACATTCCTGGACCATCTTCTTCATTAGCATCAAATGCCTCTTGAACTTTTAAATGGACATACCCCTTATGATTTTTCCATCTATCATATTTTAATCCATTATCATTTGCAACAATCCCTGGAACGAAACTGCTTAACACTTTTGCAATAAAAATAGAACTAATTGAATTAGAATACTCGCTTAGTGATATTCTTGAAACTATATACCCTAATTTCGGAAAATCAATAATATAAGTCGCAGAAGCAATAGAATCTATAAACGTTCTAGGTACATCTGAGCAAGTACTTATTGCTGATTTTTCCAAATCTTTTTCTATTAGGTCAAAACAAATATTATCCAAGAAATTTTTAATTCCACTAATTCTCTCAACAATATTATTTGTTTCACATATGTAAATATATCTATTTACATTAGAATCATTTTTAGAATAGCAACAAACATCATATTGTTTACCTTGATTGGAAAATACATTGTATGAAATTATAGTTTTAGAATTATTTATACAGTGATTGTAATAAAATTCATCTGAATTATTACAATTACCAAATAACTCAACATTTTTATAAGAAAAATGATAATTTTCATATTCGCTTACATATGTGCTATAAGCATAGTCATTTTCTTTACTTTCATAAGCTTTTGGCTTAAAAACAAAAATACTAAATAAAAAACATACAATTAAATTTAATATAATAATTTTCTTTTTCATTTTATACCCACCTCTATTTAAGAGTATAACATAGAAATCATCATTATACTATTACACAAACGCATAAATATGTACTAAAAATACTAAAAAAGCTAGGTATTTGCAAAGCTCAATTTTATTTTTTTCTTAAATCTTTTAAAACCTCAGAGGCGATTAAAAGGCCAGCTGAGGCGGGAACAAATGCATTCGACCCAGGTATGTCTCTTTTAACAGTACATTTACGAGTACCTGCAGGGCAAACACAATGAGTTCTACAGCTTATAGACATATCCTCAAGCGGTCTAGTTGGATATTCAGTAGAATAAACAACCTTTAATTTTTTTACTCTTCTTTTTTTAAGTTCATAGCGCATAACTCTAGCTAATGGATCAACACTTGTTTTATATATATCTGTTACATGAAACGCTTGTGGATCTAATTTATTACCAGCGCCCATACATGAAATTATAGGTGTTTTTGATTTTTGTGCCTTTAATACTAGAGCAATTTTAGCTGATACTGTATCAATAGCATCAACTATATAATCATACTTTGTAAAATCAAAATCATCTTGATTTTCAGGCAAGAAAAAGCATTTATATGTTTCAACCTTACAAAAAGGATTAATTGATAGAACTCTATCTTTCATAACATCTACCTTATATTTACCAACAGTTTCCATTGTCGCAATAATTTGCCTGTTTATATTAGTTAAACAAACCTTATCATCATCAATTAAGTCAAATGAACCTACTCCGCTTCTAGCTAAAGCTTCTACAACGTAGCCACCAACTCCGCCAACACCAAAAACAGCAACTCTACTATTTTTTAACTTTTCCATGGCCTCAGCACCAAATAAAAGCTGAGTTCTTGAAAATTGATTTAACATAATTATCAACTCCATTTAAAAATATCGAAATTATTATAAATGTTATTAGGTTCTATGTCAATTAATTCATAGGTATATTTGTGTTTTTATTTCTCATGTGTTTTTTTATATATTTAAATGTTTTCTTTTCTCCATTTTCAACATAATATCTTAAAATATATTCCATTCTTTTAGCTGTATTTGGATGCATAATACTAATATCTGTACTATTAAGAAAATAGTCTAAAACAAATTTAGGTGTAAAGTTCTTTTTATTGTAATTTTTAGAGGCTGCAATTCTATCACATATACTTTCAGCTAAATATCTATTAGGCATATCAACACTACAATACTTTTTAAGTGCTAAATTATAATCATTCCAATATTCAAAATGGTGCTTATTTCTACCCTTATGATGCATCCAAGCCTCACTATATCCTTTTGTAATTCTTTCATTATAATGTGGGCTTCTGACTCCTTCATAAAATTTAGCTCCATTAAAAAATTCAGTAAAACCATATTTTGATAAATCATGGACTAATCCTTGATAATATAGTCCACATTTAAAGCAATAATGAATTACCTTATGTCTATGTCTTGTTATTGTGAAATAATGTTTTATAATATGCATAGCTTCTCCTATTTTTCTTCATCTATTGTATTTGGATCTACGTGAATCATACAATGCTTAATATTATCATACTTGGATTCTAGCATATCATGAACACCTTTTGCGATTGCATGACCTTCATATACTGTAATATTACCATCAACTGCAATTGCAAGCTCAACATAATATTTATTTCCAAATTGTCTTGTTTTTAAGGAATTAACATTAATAACACCAGGATAGCCTTTAACAAGCATTTTAATTTCATTTTGATATTCTTCTGGAGCAGCTTTATCAACAACCTGATTAATTGCATCGCGAGCAATATCAATAGCAACCTTTAAAATAAAAACAGCTATAACTAAGCATGCAATTGGGTCGAGAATTGAAAAATAACCACCAATTAAAATTCCAATTGCTCCTAATGCACTACCTATTGATGATAATGAATCAGATAAGTGATGGTAAGCATCAGCCTTTAATGAAGTTGAATTTATTCTCTTTGAAGCCTTCAACGTGTATATAAACATTATTCCCTTTATCACAATTGATAGAACTGCACAAACTAATGCTACATAAATAAATTGATTTTTTTCTACAATATTTCCTTTACAAAATTCAATTATAGAAATTACTCCATTATAACCTAATAAAACAGCAGTACCACCAAGTAGCATTGCTAAAATAATACTCGCAATTGACTCCATTCTTTCATGACCAAATGGATGTTCCTTATCTGCCTTCTTAGTTGATAGCTTAGCACCAATCATTACAATAATCGTACTAAATACATCAGATGCACTATGAATTGAATCTGATATTAATGAGCTAGACTTCGCTAAAAGTCCTACAACCAGCTTACCTAATGATAATACTGCATTCCAAATAATTGTTACAATTCCAACCCTTACAACAGTTTTTTTAAATTCATTATTTTCCATAAATATAATCTCACTTTCAAATTATTATATTCCAAATGGCAAAAAAAGCCCATGGGATTACTGTCCCACAGGTTCAACTGTTGCCTTAGCCCGACCTACCTATAAATAGAGTCTGTTCAGTTATAAAGATTATAGCAATCTATATCTGGGTTAGTCAAGCGTAACATTTTAAGCTGTTACTTTATCAAGCTTTTTATCGATGTTAAAATCTTATTTAAATCCTCATCATTTGGATGATTTTTAGATATACCACCTATTGATTTTAAAATACCATAGGTATCATATCCTTTTGAATAAGCATCACCTAAATAATTTGCTTTTTTCTCTTCTAAAATTCTTTTTACCTTTTTAAGAAAATTCTTATAATGCATACCACATGTATAAATCACAATTACATTAACATTTTCTAAATTTGTTTTTTCAATATAATTTAAAATTGATCTATGTAAATTACCAAAATAAATACCTGAAGCAAGTATTAAATACTTAGTTTCTTTCAAATTTGGTTCTTCTATGTTTGTAGACTTAAAAAGCTCAACATCATCTAGATTAGCCTTTAAATAATCTACAACCTTTTTTGTATTATTATGATGAACTGAAGCATAAACAATTGAAATATTAGACACATTAACAACTCCTTTTTTAGATTATATCATTAATCAAAGAAAATAAGCAATATTTACAAATTATATTTAAAACTAGTAATATAATTTTACATTTGGATAAACTATTCACCAGTATTTTGTTTTGTAAATATATTTAATTCGTTTTTATTAATAAGAATTAAAATATCAATCTAATATTTTTGATTATATATATCAATTAGTAGTCGTTTTTTCGTATTTTGTAATTATATTATTAGCACACTCAATTCCATCCTTTAAAGCAATGACAACAAGAGATTGCCCATTTTTCATATCACCACATACTGATATATTATCACTATATTTGAAGCCATTTAAATTAATTTTATATTTATCTCCAATTAAGCCATAGGCCTTCATATCCTCTTCTTTTGTTCCAAGAAATCCCATAGCTATTATTAAATAATCACAATCTAAATAGTTTCTTGTACCTTCAACATCAACAAATCTTTTATCTTCAAATTTTACTTTTTTTGTAAAAACTCCTACAAGCCTATTATTTTTAACTACAAGCTCATCAATTGTAGTTTCATAGCGCCTTATATCATGTCCCATTAAAGTATTTGCCTCTAGCACGCCATAGTCAGTTTTCTTTTTATTTGGATAATTTGGCCAAGGAAGTGTATTATTTAAGGGTGGTTCTTTAGTAATTTCAAGTTCAGTAATCGCTTTTGCATGCATTCTTGCTGCTGTTGCACAACAATCATTTGCAGTATCACCACCACCTATAATAATTACATTCTTATCACTTAAATTATATTTAGACTCTTTTTTATCTAAGATACTTTTAGTTGTATCAGTTAAAAAATCAACAGCATATATAATTCCAGCTGCATCTGCATTTTTTAGTGAAAGGCCTCTTGCCTTTGTTGTACCACAAGCAAATACAATTTCATCATATTCCTTTTTCAAATCATCAACGCTTAAATCTTTACCAACATCACAATTATTTATAAATGTAATTCCTTCTTCTTTAAGTAAATTTATTCTTCTATCAATAATATGCTTTTCAATTTTCATATTTGGTATTCCATACATTAAAAGTCCACCAAAACGATCATTTTTTTCATAAATAGTTACTAAAAAACCGGCATAATTTAATTTTTTTGCACAAGCAAGTCCAGCTGGACCAGATCCAATAACTGCAACCTTCTTACCATTTCTATTTATGTTTTTTCTTGGCTTTATCCAATTGTTTTTATATGCTTCTTCTATCAAAAATAATTCATTTGCCCTAATTCCTACAGCATCTCCATTAATTGAACATGAACAACAAACCTCACATAATGCAGGACATACACTACCTGTAAACTCAGGAAATGGGGCTGTCATATCTAATCTTTTATAGGCTTCCTCATATAAGCCTAAATAGATTAAATGATTCCATTCAGGTATTAGATTAGCTAATGGACAACCAACATTTCTCCTATTAATCTTCATGGCTGATTGACAAAATGGGACTCCACAATTCATACAACGACTTGCTTGCTCTTTTTGGGTATCTAAATTAAAACTAATATGAAAATCGTTATAATTTTTAATTCTTTCTAAAGGTGAAATTTCTTTTTTGTTAATTCTTTTATATTCCATAAATCCGGTTGATTTACCCATTATCTTTCCTCCATAAATTTATTAAAGGCATCAAGCTCTGGATTTTTACTTCCTTTTTGCTTAAATTCCTCGATATATTTTATAACCTTTGCATAATCATTTGGTAAAACCTTAAAATAATCCTTAGAGTCAAAATTATATAATAAATTTTTAGCATATTCAGAATTTGTATGCTGAATATGATTTTTTAATAATTTTTTTACATTATCAATATCATTATCATCTAAATCTAGGATTGAAACAAACTCACAATTTACATTCTTTTTATTATTTAATCCATAAATATAACTAACTCCACCACTCATACCAGCTGCAAAGTTTCTACCTATTTTTCCTAGTATTAAAACCTTACCTCCAGTCATATATTCACAGCCATGAAGTCCACAGCCAAGACAAACAATATCTGCACCACTATTTCTAATCGCAAATCTTTCTCCTGAAATTCCATCCATATAACACTCACCACTAGTTGCACCATATAAGCAAACATTACCACAAATAATATTCTTTTCAGGTGCAAATGTCGCACATGGATCAGGCTTTATTGCAAGCTTGCCACCACATAAGCCCTTGCCTAAATAGTCGTTAGCATCGCCTGTAACAACAATTGTAACTCCATGAGTCAAAAAAGCACCAAATGAATTTCCTGCATTTCCTTTACAATTAATTGTTATTGTATCATCCCTTAATCCACTTTCTCCATATAGTTTTGTAATTTCATTTGATAATATTGTACCAAAGGCTCTATTAACATTAGAAATTTCCAAATCCATAGACTTTGGTAATTGATATTTAATAGATTCTTGGCATAATGGTAATAGAACTCTTGAATCAATTGTATTATTTAAATCGATTTTTTTATATTCTTTAAAAACATTATCATTACGATTAATAACATTAACATTAAATAAAAGCTTAGATAAATCTAATGTATTCTCATATTCCTTTTTAACGTGTAAAAGCTCAGTATGACCAACCATTTCATCAATTGTTCTAAAGCCAAGCTTTGCCATATATTCTCTTAATTCTTTTGCAATAAAATACATAAAATTAATAACATATTCTGGTTTTCCCTTAAAGTTAGCTCTTAGTTTTTCATTTTGAGTTGCAATTCCAACTGGACAAGTGTTTAAATTGCATACGCGCATCATTATGCATCCCATTGCAATAAGTGGTCCTGTTGCAAAGCCAAATTCCTCAGCACCAAGTAATATTGCAACTGCTAAATCTCTACCAGTTAAAAGCTTACCATCAGTTTCCACTCTTACTCTATCACGTAATCCATTCATAACTAATGTTTGATGTGTTTCAGATAAGCCTATTTCCCATGGCACACCAGCATTATTTATCGATGTACGAGGTGAAGCACCAGTTCCTCCGTCATAGCCTGAAATTAAAATTGTATTAGCACCTGCCTTAACTACTCCAGCAGCAATAGTACCAACACCTGATTCTGAAACTAGTTTAACTGAAATTCTAGCCTTTCTATTAGCATTTTTCAAATCATAAATTAATTGAGCTAAATCCTCAATTGAATAAATATCATGATGAGGTGGCGGTGAAATTAAGGTAACACCAGGTGTTGAATGTCTTGCCTTACTAATCCAAGGGAAAACCTTACCACCTGGTAACTGACCACCCTCGCCAGGCTTTGCTCCTTGAGCCATTTTAATTTGAATTTCAGAAGCATTTGTTAAATATTCAATTGTTACACCAAATCTTCCAGATGCTACCTGTTTAATGGCAGATGATCTATTATCACCATTTTTATCCTTAGTGAATCTTTCTCTTTCTTCTCCACCCTCACCAGTATTTGATTTGCCACCAATTTTGTTCATAGCAATTGCCATACACTCATGAGCCTCTTTAGAAATAGAACCATAGCTCATTGCACCAGTTTTAAATCTTTTAACAATATCATCTACACTTTCTACATCATCAATTGAAATCGGATGAGAAAAATCTAGTTCTAATGTATCTCTAATATTAATTACCTTTTCACCAATTAATCTACTGAATTCCTTATACTCTTTATAATCACCATTTCTACATGCCAATTGAAGATGAAATATAGTTAATGGGTCATACAAATGATCATGTTTATTTTTACGATAACCATGTAATCCAACAGAATCTAAGGTATCACTATGATTATTTTGGGCAAGCTCATATAATTTAATAGAATTTTGTTCAATTTCTTTAAGTCCATATCCACCAATTGAATTAGGTGTATTAGTAAAATACTTGTCAATAACCTTATCACTTAATCCAATACATTCAAAAATCTGGGCTCCATTATAAGACTGAATAGTTGAAATACCCATTTTAGAAATAATTTTTATTAAAGACTTTAAAGTAGCATGCTGATAATTTTTCAAGGCATTATCACAAGATGTAGTAATATATCCTCTTTTTTGATACTCTATAATTAATTCATATACTAAATAAGGATAAATTGCTGTAACACCAAAGCCAATCAAACAAGCATAATGATGAATTTCACGTGGTTCAGCAGCCTCTAAAACAATTGAAATATGGGTTCTTTTAGATACCTTTGTTAAATATTGATGAACACCAGAGGCTACAAGTAATGATGGTATTTTTATACCATTTTTATATCTATCAGTTAAAATTAAAATTGAAGCACCATTATCAATTTCATTTTCACATTCCTTAAAAATTCTATCTAGGGCCATCTCCATAGTTTCAGATTTATTGTCATAGACAAAGCTAATACTACTTACCTTAATAATTCCATTATTTTTTATTTTATAAAAATCACTAGCTGATAGTATTGGGTTATCTACTCTAATTCTTAAAGCATTCTTTTCTGTTGGATTTAAAAGATTTCCCTCTCTTCCTAAATAGACAACTCCACTCGTTACAATATCTTCTCTAATTGAATCAATTGGTGGGTTTGTTACTTGAGCAAATCTTTGTTTAAAAAATTGATATAAATTAAATTTTTCCTTCATTAATACTGCTAAAGGAATATCTGTTCCCATTGAAACTATCTTTTCATTGTCATTTTCTGCTAGAGGAATTATGCCTTCCATTAATTCATCATATGTATAACCACATTCATGTAATATAAAATTTAAATTATCATTTGATGAAGGAATTTTAATATTTTTAATTTCATCTAATTTAATAATATTTTCATTCCATTTTCTATATGGATATTTATTAGAGTATTTCATTTTTATTTCATCATTTGAAATGATTCTCTTACTGTCTGTATCAACAAGTAAAATTTTACCTGGCTCTAATCTCTTTTTTTCTAAAATTCTATCCTCTTCAATAGGCAAAGAACCAGTTTCCGAAAATAAAATAACATAATCATCCTTAGTGATATAATATCTTGAAGGACGCAATCCATTTCTATCTAGTGATGCCCCAAGCTTAATACCATCAGTAAATAAAATTGCCGCTGGTCCATCCCATGGCTCCATAAATGTTGAATGAAATTCATAAAATGCCTTTAGATTAGGATCCATTTTTTCATTTTTAACCCATGGCTCTGGAATCATCATCATAATAGTTTCTTCCATTGTTCTACCATTTAAGTATAAAAACTCTAAAATATTATCAAACATCGCAGAATCAGATGATTCCTTGGGAATTAAAGGAATTAGTTTTTTCAAATCATCCTTAAATATCTTCGATTCAAATAATCCCTCTCTAGCTTTAATAGAATTAACATTACCTCTAATTGTATTAATTTCACCATTATGACATAAAAATCTATTAGGATGCGCACGCTCCCAAGATGGAAACGTATTTGTTGAAAATCTTGAATGAACTAAAGCAATAGCTGTTTCAACCTTTGTATCCTTTAAATCAAGATAAAAATCTCTAACCTGAGTTGATACAAGCATACCCTTATAAACAATAGTTCTTGATGAAAATGAACAAAAATAAATATTTAGATTATTTTTAATTGAGACACCCTCAACCATACGTCTTGCAACATAAAGCTTTCTTTCAAAGTCGATTCCCTTTAAAACACTTGAGGGCTTTTCTACAAAAACCTGTATAATGTAAGGCATTGCTTTTAAAGCCGTACTACCAATACCATAAGTATCAACAGGAACTCTTCTATATCCTAATATCTTTAACCCCTCATCTTTTAAACACTTATTAACAATTTCAATTTGTTTTTCTCTGATTTCTTCATTTTTAGATAAAAATAATTGTCCAACACCATACTCCCCTTCTAAAGGCAAATTAAAGCCTAGCTTTTCACCTCTAAAAAATTTATCTGGAATTTGAAACAAAATACCAGCACCATCACCTGAATTATCCTCAGCCCCAGTACCACCACGATGTTCAAGATGAATTAAAATATCTAAAGCATCCTTAATCGTCTTATGAGTTTTAATACCCTTTATTTGTGCAATTGCCCCAATACCACATGCATCATGCTCATAGTTTTTATTATATAAGCCACATTTATCGTTCATTTCCTCAAAATTCATCAAAATTTCCCCTTCCCCAAAGAAAAAAAACGCCAATTTCCTAAGAAATTGACGTCATTGTCTTTCTATTATGATATTCTAAATAAATTATATTGTCAAGGTTTAAAGTTTTATTTCTTAAGCATATTAATTGAAATAATAAAGCCTTTTATAAGAAAAATACTTTAAAATTATTTATTTTTAATTGAAGCCTCAATAAAGCCTCTAAATAAAGGATGAGGTCTTTGAGGGCGAGATAAAAATTCTGGATGGAATTGACAAGCAATAAACCAAGGATGATTTTTAAGCTCAACAATTTCAACTAAATTTGCTTGAGGATTAACACCTGAAACTACTAAATCACGAGAAAATACTTCATTATATTTATTATTAAACTCATATCTATGTCTATGACGCTCTTTGATATCAGTCTTTTGATATAAATCTATTGTCTTTGTATTTTCTTTTAAATGACAGTCGTATAGACCAAGTCTTAAGGTACCACCCATATTTATTCCCTCATATTGATTATCTAAAATATCAATAACAGGATGTGTAGTATTTGGATCTAATTCTGATGAATTAGCATCCTTATAGCCAATTACATTTCTAGCATACTCAATACATGCAAGCTGCATACCAAAACAAATTCCTAAAAATGGAATATTATTTTCTCTTGCATATTTAATGGCTGAAATTTTACCTTCACTTCCACGTACACCGAAGCCACCAGGTACTAAAATACCTTGGCAATCCTTAAGCATTTCACAAGCATTTTCATCATTCAATTCCTTAGAATCAATATAATGAATATTAATCTTTTTACCATAATAATAGCCTGCAGCCTTTAAAGCTTCATTAACTGATAGATAAGCATCATGTAATTGTACATATTTACCAACAAGGGCAATATCAACAGAGCCATTTAAATTCCTTATTTTATCAATTAAATCATTCCATTCACTCATATCAGCTTCAGGAGCATCAATTTTAAAATGCTCTAAAATGATATCATCAATATGCTGCTTATGAAGATTTGTTGCAACCTCATAAATTATATCAGCATCAACTGCTTCAATAACTGCTTCCTTCTTCACATCACAAAATAAAGCAATTTTTTCTCTTTGACCTTCAGTAATATGAACCTCTGAACGTAATATTATAATATCTGGTTGAATGCCTAATCCCCTTAGTTCTTTAACTGAATGCTGAGTTGGTTTAGTTTTAATTTCATCTGCAGCTCTTAAATAAGGAACTAAGGTGTTATGAATATAAAGGGTATTTTCATAGCCAAAGTCACGACGTGCTTGTCTAATTGCCTCTAAAAATGGTAAAGATTCTATATCACCTACTGTACCACCAATTTCAGTAATAACAACATCAGCATCAGACTCAATAGCAGCCTTTTTTAATTTATCCTTAATTTCATTTGTAATATGAGGTATAACCTGGACAGTACCACCAAGATATTCTCCCTTACGTTCCTTTGCAATAACACTTGAATAAATTCTTCCTGTAGTAATGTTTGAATTTTGACTTAAATTTTCATCAATGAATCTTTCATAATGTCCTAAATCAAGGTCAGTTTCTGCACCATCATCAGTAACAAAAACCTCTCCATGCTGATATGGTGACATAGTTCCAGGATCAACATTTATATATGGATCAAATTTTTGCATAAATATTTTAAGACCTCTATTTTTCAAAAGTCTTCCTATTGATGATGCAGCTATTCCTTTACCTAATGATGATACTACACCACCAGTTACAAATATAAATTTTGTTTGTTTTTCTGCCATATTTTTCACCTAGAACTTTCCATCCTTATTTGCTTCTTTAATTGATTTATAAAGAGGAGTTGGATAATCACCTGTAAAACAAGCTACACATAAATCTTCTCTTTTAGCAGCCTTAACTAAGGCCTCCTTTGATATAAAATACAAAGAATCAGCACCTATATATTTACGTACCTCTTCAACACTTTTTTTAGCTGAAATTAATTCCTCATATGTTGAAATATCAACGCCATAAAAACAAGGATTAGTTATTTGAGGAGAGGCAATTCTTACATGTACCTCTTTTGCACCAACCTCCTTAAGTAGGGCAACAATTCTTTTAGATGTAGTACCTCTTACAATTGAATCATCTATTAGAACGACTCTTTTATCCTTAACAATTGATGAAACTGCTGATAGTTTCATTCTTACCCCCTTTTCTCTCATTTCCTGAGAGGGCTGAATAAAAGTTCTACCAACATATTTATTTTTTATTAATCCCATTTCATATGGAATTTTTGACTCCTCTGAAAAACCGATGGCAGCTGATAATGAAGAATCAGGAACACCTATTACAATATCTGCCTCAACAGGTGATTCACGATACAATATTCTTCCACTTTCTTTTCTAAATGAATGAACATTTCTTCCTTCAATATCACTATCTGGTCGTGCAAAGTAAATATATTCCATAGCACACATTTTCTTCTTAGTATCTCTAGCATAAAAGTGACTTTTTAAACCATTAGGTCCTATTTCAACAATCTCTCCTGGCAATACATCTCTTACAAATTTAGCATTTATTACCTCAAAGGCACATGTTTCACTTGAAATAATATATCCATCATTTAGTTTACCAATTGATAATGGTCTTAAACCATATTTATCTCTCATTGCATATATTTTATTACCAACCATTACTAAAAAAGCAAACGCACCGTCTAACATTTCTAATGCTGATTTCAATGAATATAAAAATCTTGTTGAATTATTATCCTTTTGAAGAAGATGAGCTAATACCTCTGTATCAGATGTTGATTGAAATAGGCTTCCTCTATCCTCACATAATCTTTTTAATTCATCAGAATTAACTAAATTACCATTATGGCATAGGGCAAACTGTCCTGTGTGATGATTAAATAAAAATGGTTGTACATTTTCAATTCCTCCACCTCCAGCAGTTGAATATCTAACATGACCAATAGCCATATTTCCTGTAAGAGTTTTTAAATTATTATCGTTAAAAACCTCGGTTACTAAACCGATGCCCTTAACTCTTTTCATTATTCCATTTTCACAAGTAACAATTCCACAGCCTTCTTGTCCGCGGTGTTGTAAAGAATGTAGTCCAAAATAAGTAACCTCTGCAGCATTATTAATACCATATGCGGCAAAAACTCCACACTCCTCATGTAATTCCCTATTATCCATAATTTAACTCCTCGTATTAGTCCTTATCGATAGTAGAAATACCCATAGTTATTTCTTCTAATACATCTAATAATACCTTAACTGTATCTAAGCAAGTGAAGACACAAACATTATTATCAA
>CAKQEA010000034.1 GCA_934229785.1 uncultured Anaeroplasmataceae bacterium | reverse complement strand
GTTATACCAACCGATGAAGGAATAGCCATCTTTGATAGGATCAGATGGTTTAGCTATAGTTTCATTTTCATTAACAGAAACAATATCATTATCTTCACCATTACCTTTAATAAATGTAACAGAATAAGAAGTAGTAGGTGAAGCATTTTTTTGATATTTAGCAGTTAAAGTAATATTAGAAGTAATTTTAGTATTGAAATCAAATAAAACATTTCCGTTATACCAACCGATGAAGGAATAGCCATCTTTGATAGGATCAGATGGTTTAGCTATAGTTTCATTTTCATTAACAGTTATTTTGTTATTAGTATTATCATTTATAAATGTTACAGTATATGTTGCGGTTATAGTAGGTGTGTCTATTGGTTTATCATCTGGAGTTGTAATTTTGTTACAGGCTACAAGAGATAATGAACCAATCATAATCATAGTTGCTAATAATTTTTTAGTTTTCATAATCATTTCCTCTTTTTAATACGTGTTAATTATATCATGGTTTTTAATTTAGTAAAACGTTTTCTTTATGCAATGAAACAATTTTCATAAAAATGTATAGAAATTGACTCTATTATTAATAAATGTTAAAATAATGCTAATATCATTGTTTATTTCATTAATAATAATTATGGAGGTATTTATGTTTACTAAGCTTGAAAGAACAAAGGTGTTTAGAGATCCTCTTTATGGATATATAACAGTTGATTATAAAATTATAAGTGATTTAATTGATACAAAGGAGTTACAAAGATTACGTAGAATACGCCAATTAAGTGGTGTTTCTATGGTGTTTCAAACAGCAGAGCACTCACGCTTTACTCATTCACTTGGGGCCTATCAAATGGCTAATTTAGTTATTAGCAATGTTGATGGTATGAATGAAATAGATGAATATTTAAAGCTTGTATTTTTATGCTCGGCTTTGCTTCATGATATTGGTCATGGTCCATATTCGCATGCCTTTGAAAATGTAATGGAGGCAAGTCATGAGGATATGACTGTTAAATTAATTATTAGTCCTTTGACTGAGGTAAATAAAATTTTAAGCATTTGTTCTACATTAGCTTGTGATATTGCATCAGTTATTTCTCATGATGGAAGATTTCCTTTGATTGAGTCACTAGTATCTTCTCAGCTTGATGTAGATAGAATGGATTATCTTTCAAGAGATGCTTATTTTACAGGTGCTGCATATGGCCATATTGATTATTATCGTATTTTAAGAAGTATGAAAATTGTTGATAATAAGCTTTTAGTTAAGGCTTCAGGTGTACATTCGATAGAATCTTATTTGATGAGTAGATATCATATGTATTTCCAGGTTTATTATCATCCGGTTTCAAGAGCATATGAGCTTATATTAGAAAGTATTTATACAAGAATTAAGGATTTAGTGAAGAACAAAAGAATAGTTGATGCAACTATTGATTCATTTTTAAATGTTTTAAATGATAGTGATGATATTATTTCCTATATAGATTTAGATGATTCTTATGTTAATGGTTTTATTAAACAATTAACAAAATCTAGTGATCCTATATTAAATAAGCTTAGTAATGCATTCATGAATAGACATTTATTTAAATTTATTGAATTAACTAATGAACCATCAGTTGAATTAATAAATTCTATAAAGGAAAAATATGATTTTCCCGGTGCTAAGTATTACTATAAGGAGGTAAGTGTTTCAGCAGTTGCTTATCTTCATTCTAAAAAAAGTGATATTAATGATATTAAGGTTTTATTACCAAATGGTGGAATTAAGTCACTTGATCAGTATTCTTTAATTATTAAAAGCCTAAGTAGCTCAAGCTACAAGGAAATTGGAAGAATTTATTATTTCGAGGATTAAAAATGGATATTATAGTTGTTGAAGGAATCCATGATGTTTCTAAGATTAAGGAAGTTTATCCTAATGCTAATTGTGTTATTACAAATGGTAGAGAAATATCAGAGGAAACAAAAAAGTGTATAAAAAAATTAAGTGAGAATAATACGATTATTATTTTTACTGACCCTGATTCACCAGGAGAAAAGATTAGAAGTATTATAACAGAGATAGTACCTAATGCTAAACAGGCATTCTTAAGAAAAAAGGATTGTATTAGTAGTAATCATAGAAAAGTTGGAATTGAACATGCTACAAAAAAATCTATTAAGGCATCATTAGAAAATATTTATTCTACATCTAATGCTGTTGAAACAATAACTTTAAATGAATTATATTCATTAGGACTTGTTGGTAGTAAGGATAGTGCAATTTTAAGAGCTAAGCTAGCTGATTATTTAAATATAGGTAGGCCTAACGCAAAAACATTATTGAAAAGATTAAATTTAGTTGGTATTACAAAGGATGATTTGGAGGGTATATTATGCAAGCTAAAATAGGAAATCAAGCTTTTATAAATAAGACTTTAAATGAAAATAATTTATCCGCTAAAAAAAAGTTTGGACAAAATTTTTTAACTGATCAAAATATACTAACTCAAATTGTTAATGCTGCAGAACTAGATAAAGAAACTGCCGTTATTGAAATTGGTCCTGGACTTGGAAGTCTGACTGAAAGATTATGTGAGGCAGCGGGCTTTGTTTTATGCTATGAAATAGATAAAGATTTAATAGAATTATTAAAAAAAAATTTAAGTAATTATAACAATTATGAAGTTGTTAATGCTGATATTTTAGATGTTAATATTAATTTAGATATTGAAGAAAAGCTTAAAAATTATAAAAAAATTTATGTTGTTGCTAATCTACCATACTATATCACCACTCCGATTATTTTAGGATTATTAACAAAAACAAAATTAATAACAAGATATGTTATGATGATGCAACTTGAGGTTGCAGATAGAATTTGTGGTAAACCTAAAACAAAGGATTATAATGCATTAAGTATTGCAGTAGAATATCGTGCAAAAGCAATAAAGGTATGTAAGGTTCCAAGAACTGTTTTTATTCCATCTCCAAATGTTGATAGTGCTGTTGTAAAATTAGATTTATATAAAGAAAAAAAATATGATGTTAAAAATGAAGAATTCTTTTTTGATTTTGTAAGATTGTGCTTTACTCAAAGAAGAAAAACATTAGTTAATAATTTATCATCTAAATACAATAAAATAGATATTTTAAAAATTTTAAATAATTTAGGTATTTCTTTAACAGTTAGAAGTGAAGAATTGGATATAAATGATTTTATATCACTTGCTTTAAAATTTAATAACTTGGAACAAAAATAAATAATATGTTTTTATATTTACAACATTTTACGAAGAAATTCTATAATATATAGGTGATGTTTTATGGCAAAATTTGAATTCAAAAGAAAAATATATAAAGAATTGCTTGAATGGAATAATGATATTAACAAGGTCACCCTTATTGTAGATGGTGTTATTGCGTAAAATGTAACCCAAAATGTTATATTATCATATAATATAAAAGTTCAGGTTTGATTCAGATTTTCTAATGGAAATTTGAATTAAGCCTTTTATTTTTTCAAAAATTGGTTTAGGGTGAAAAATAGTGGCACCACTCTAGTATGTAATAATACATAAGGTGATGTGATCGAAGATATAGAAAATTTAAAAATATTTCGCCATATTATTGATTTATTTCATCAAAAATTGGTTTTGATAAGGAGACATTGTTAATCAAACATAATTTACTTAGAAATTCTTTCCTAACAAATGCTGGTGTAATGCTTTTTTAATTCAAATCCAATTACATTGAAATTGGTCGTATTTGCTACAAGTGAAAGAATTACGATTTTGGACATAAAAACCATTAAGGGAAATATTTTTGAATTGATCGATGAATTAATGAATTTTGTAATAAAAAATATAAGATGGAAAGCGATTATTAATGGTGAATCACAGCAAAGAAGAGAAATTCCAGAAATCCCTTTGGTTGTTTTGCGTGAAGTTATTATTAATAGTTTTGCTCATGCAAGATGTGATGTAGATGTTCAACATGAGATAGATATTTATTCAAATAGAATTTCAATTACTAATCCAGGTTCATTTGCTAATGATTTTACGCTAAATCATTTTTTTCAGAGATTTGAGATCGTATTTAAGAAATCAATTAATTGCTGATGTATTATATCTTTGTAAAGATGTTGAAACGTGTGGACATAGGTTAAAAATTAATAACGAAAATGATTTTACAATCGAATTTTCTAGAATAGATAGGAATCAAGATGGCGAAATAAATGACGAAATAAATGGCGGAATTATCTAAAGAAGAATTTTCTGTTTTATCAGTTTTTAAAACTAATAAAAATGCGATAAAAGATGATGTTATCAGACAAACTGGTCTTTCAAGTCGAACAATTGATAGAATCATAAAATCATTAAAAGAAAAAGATATTAATTTTGGATCTATATATGAAAATGCTGTTGCTGAAGAATTATCATCTAAGGGATTTGAGTTGTATTATTATAAAAACGAAAAAATGGTGAGCTTGATTTTTTAATCGAAAATAAAGGAGAAGCTATACCTATTGAAGTTAAATCTGGTAAAAATTTTCAAAAGCTCATGTTTTATCTAATGGAAATGTTTATCTTAATGGTAGTATAGAAAAAGGGATGATTTTGTCATCCCTTTAAAACTATTATGATTTATACATAAATCTATTTTTTAACTTTTACTTATTGTTATATTCTTTATAGCCTACAGCTTCAAGTCGTTCCTTTTTTGCCATTACTTGGTTTTTTAGGCCATCTTTGTAGTCTTTAAGCTTATTTAATAACTTTTCATCAGATGTTGCTAGAATTTTTGCTGCTAAAATTCCTGCATTTTGTCCACCATTTATTGCAACTGTAGCAACTGGAATACCACTAGGCATTTGTACAATAGAATATAGTGAATCAACACCATTTAATGTTTTTGTATAAATAGGAACTCCAATTACTGGTAGTGGAAATATTGCTGCACACATTCCAGGTAGATGTGCTGCTCCACCGGCACCAGCAATGATTACCTTAAAACCTTTTTCTTCAGCTGTTTTTGCATAATCAAAGAATACATCAGGCATTCTATGTGCTGAAATAATTGTCATTTCATATTCGATTCCAAATTGTTCGAGGATTGATGCTGCCTTTTGCATTACCTCTAGGTCAGAATCACTACCCATTACTATACCAACCTTAGCCATATAAATCTCCTTTTTTCTTGTAATTTTTCTTTTAAAAATACATGTATAATTTTAGCAATTTGTATAAGGTTTGTCAATTTTAAGATAAAGTGTTTTTCTTGTTTACGTTTTTGTTTTGTTGTGTTAAAATATTAGAGGTGTATTGGTATATCGGCTTTAATATGGAAAGCAAGTCTCTACCCTGAACCTTAAATTACAGGACTACCAATATGTAATATGCATTTGAGACTTACTTGGATCGGAGTTTAATTATGAATGATACTAAGGTGCAAGTTAATAATTATGGTTTGTCATTACAAAATGACAGCTTTTTTAAATGCAACTAGTGCCAGCGCTATCTCCAAATGATGGTGCTGTTTTTTGTTTTTTTAACAAAAAAATATGTCAAAATAAGAGAGGTAAAAAATGAGCAACTATCGTATTTATGTTGAGAAGAAGGAAAAATTTAGAGTTGAAGCTAAATCCCTTCAGTCAGAGTTAAATCTAAATCTTGGTTTAAATCTTAAGAATTTAAGATACATTAATGTTTATGATTTATTTGGCTTTGAAGAAAGTTTGTTGGAAAAGAGTAGGTATCAAGTTTTTGGTGAGGTTGTTACTGATAATGTTTATGATTCTTTAGACCTTAGTGGAAAAAAATATATCGCAATTGAATTTCTTCCTGGTCAATTTGATCAAAGAGCTTCATCAGCAATTGATTGTGTTAAGCTTATCGATCCAAAGGCTCAAATCAATATTAGAAGTGGTAAGGTTGTTATTTTAGATGATGATACAACTGATGGTGAAATTTTAAAGATTAAAAAGTATTTGATTAATGCGGTTGAATCAAGAGAAAAAGATCTAAGCGTATTGTCTGATTTAGAAACTGCTGAAATTAAGCCTGTTAATGTTATTTCAGGATTTACTAAGATGCAAGATAATGAGCTTGAAGCTTTTTGTAATTCTTGGGGCTTAGCTATGAATAAGGATGATTTAAAGTGTGTTGTTGAATACTTTAAATCTGAAGGAAGAGATCCATGGGAAACAGAGCTTAGAATATTAGATACTTATTGGTCAGATCATTGTCGTCATACAACATTTAATACTATTTTAACTGATATTAAGATTGATGAATCATTTATTAAAAATGAATTAGCTGACTCATTAGATTTGTATAAGAAAATTCGTGCTGATTTAAATAGAGAGAATAAGAAGCTTTGTTTAATGGATATGGCCTGTATTGGTGCAAGATATTTAAAGAAAATTGGTAAGCTTGATGATTTAGAGGAATCTGAAGAAAATAATGCTTGTTCAATTTTTGTTACTGTTGATGTTGATGGTCATGATGAAAAGTGGTTGTTACAGTTTAAAAATGAAACTCATAATCATCCTACTGAAATTGAACCATTTGGTGGTGCTTCAACTTGTTTAGGAGGAGCTATTCGTGACCCGCTTTCTGGTAGAGCATATGTTTATCAGGCTATGCGTGTTACTGGTGCTGGTAATATTTACTTAGATGTTAAGGATACATTAGAAGGTAAGCTTCCTCAAAAAATTATTTCCACTAAGGCCGCTCATGGTTATTCATCTTATGGTAATCAAATTGGCTTGGCCACTACTCATGTTCGTGAAATTTATCATGATGATTATGTTGCTAAGAGATTAGAGGTTGGTGCAGTTGTTGGTGCTGTAAAGGCTGATTGTATTAGAAGAGAATCTCCTGCGTGTGGTGATATCATTTTACTTCTTGGTGGTAGAACTGGTCGTGATGGTATTGGTGGAGCTACTGGTTCTTCAAAGGAGCATACTGCTAAGTCAATTGAGGTATGTTCAAGTGAGGTTCAAAAGGGTAATGCTCCAGAGGAAAGAAAAATTTCTCATTTATTTAGACGTCCTGAGGTTACTAAGCTAATTAAGAAATCTAACGATTTTGGAGCTGGTGGTGTTTCTGTTGCTATCGGTGAGCTTGCTGAGGGACTTGAGATTAATCTTGATAATGTCCCTACTAAATATAGCGGTTTAAATGCGACAGAGCTTGCAATTAGTGAATCTCAAGAAAGAATGGCTGTTGTTGTTGAGCCTAAGGATGTTGACGAGTTTATTAAATATGCTCATGAAGAGAATATTGAGGTTTCTAAGGTTGCTGTTGTAACTAGTGATAAACGTCTTGTAATGCATTACAAGGGAAGAAAGATAGTTGATATTAAACGTGAGTTTATTGATTCTGCAGGTGCTAATCATTATGCTACAGCTATTATAAATAGTGTAGAGGATAAAAATCCATTTATTAAAGATACAAAGGGTGTTAAGGAAAAGGTTATAGCTACCTTAACAGATAATAATGTTGTAAGTCAAAAGGGTTTAATTGAAATGTTTGACTCAACAATTGGTGCCTCAACAGTATTAATGCCATTTGGTGGAAAAACTCAGGGAAGTGAAACTCAGGTTTCTGTTCAAAAGCTTCCTGTAAGAAATGGATTTACAAATACAGCCTCAATTATGGCTTATGGCTATAATCCAAATATTGCAAAGTGGAGTCCATATCATGGTGCAGAATACGCTATTGTTGAAGCATGTAGTAAGGTTGTAAGTGCTGGTGCTAGATATGATCATATGCGTTTTTCTTATCAGGAGTATTTTGAAAGAATGCATAATGCTCATTCTTGGGGTAAGCCTCTAGCTGCTTTACTTGGAGCTTTAAAGATGCAAATTGAGCTTGGTCTTCCATCTATTGGTGGTAAGGATTCTATGAGTGGTACCTTTCAAAATATTTCAGTTCCACCTATGCTTATGGCATTTGGTATTACAACTGTTAATGCTAAAACTGTTATTTCAACTGATTTTAAATCAGCTAATCATAAGTTATACTTAATTAAGCATCATGAGAATAAGGATTATACTCCAAATGTTAATGAGCTTAAGAAAAATTTTGATTTTGTTTCAACAAATATTGAAAATAAAAATATTGTTTCAGCCTATGCTCTAAGCTTTGGTGGTGTTATTGAGGCTGTATCAAAGATGAGCTTTGGTAATATGATAGGCTTTAACATTAATTATGATGAAAAGTATTTAGATGCTTATAATTATGGTTCTATTTTAGTAGAGTCAGTAAATGATTTAGAGTATGAAAATGCGATTTTAATTGGTACGACAACTGATAATGAGCTTGGAGTATTTAACGGCGTTTCATTTACTTTAAGTGAGTTACATAAATTAAATTGTGAAAAGTTTACTAGAGTTTATAAGGATAAGGGTAATAACAATTGTGATATGATGGAAATGAAACCTTATAATGGTAGTGTTAAGCTACTTAAGAATAAGGATGAGGTTGTTGCTTACTTCCCAGTATTCCCCGGTACTAACTGTGATTATGATACTTCAAAGGCATTTAAACGTGCTGGTGCTAAGGTTGTGTCAACTGTATTTAAGAATTTAACAAGCGAAGATATTTTCGCATCTATTGATGAAATGGCTTTAAATATTGATAAATGTGATATATTTGTTTTATCAGGTGGCTTTAGTGCTGGTGATGAGCCTGATGGTTCTGGTAAATTTATTGCTAATGTTTTAAATCAAGAGAAGATTAAGAATTCTATTCATAAATTAATTGATAGAAAGGGATTAATTTTAGGTATTTGTAATGGTTTCCAAGCTTTAGTTAAGTCAGGATTATTACCATATGGAAGACTTGGTATGGTTACAAAGGATTCTCCAACATTATTCCGTAATGATATTAATCGTCATATATCTCAAATTGTATCAACTAAGGTTATGACTAATAAATCTCCATGGTTAGCTTCATATAAGGGTGGAGAAATTCATAGTATTGCAGTAAGTCATGGTGAGGGTAAGTTTGTTGTATCTCATGAAATGGCAGAAACTTTATACAAAAATGGTCAAATTGCCTTCTTGTATGTTGATGATAATGGTAATGCAACTAGTGAGGCACCATTTAATCCAAATGGTTCTTCATATGCAATTGAGGGTATTATTTCAGCTGATGGCTTAATTTTAGGTAAGATGGGTCATTCAGAAAGATATGAAGAAAATTTATTTAAGAATATAAGTGGTAATAAGATGCAAGACATCTTTGTTAATGCCGTAAATTATTTTAAAAAGTAAGAAAGTTGAGGATGTAAAAATGGGTTCAAAGGCATATGGTTCTTCTGGAGTAGATTTAGAAGCAGGATACGAGGCAGTAAGGAGATATAAAAAACACGTTGCTGCTACAAATAGAGTTGGATGTGTATCAAATATTGGTTCATTTGGAGGAATGTTTGATTTATCAATTTTAAATTATAAGGAGCCAATGTTGGTTTCTGGTACTGATGGTGTTGGTACTAAATTGAAATTAGCATTTGAAATGGATAAGCACGATACAGTTGGTATTGATGCAGTTGCAATGTGTGTTAATGATGTTTTAGCACAAGGTGCAGAACCATTATTTTTCTTAGATTATGTGGCTGTAGGACATGCTGATCCAGTTAAGCTTGAGCAAATTGTTAAGGGTGTTAGTGATGGATGTATTCAAGCTGGCTGCGCTTTAATTGGTGGAGAAACAGCTGAAATGCCTGGTATGTATACTGATGGCGAATATGATATTGCAGGTTATACTACAGGTGTTGTTGAGAAGTCTAAGCTTATTGATGGAACAAAGGTTAAGGTTGGAGATGTGCTTGTTGGTATTGCATCAACTGGTGTTCATTCAAATGGCTTTTCTTTAGTTCGTAAAATTATTGCTGATAATAATATTGATCTTCATTCTTATAGTAAGGAATTAGGTGGAGTTGTTGGTGAGGTTTTATTAACTCCAACTCGTATTTATTGTAAGCAGGTTTTAGATGTAATTAAGAATGTTGATGTTCATGGTGTTGCTCATGTAACAGGTGGTGGCTTCGACGAAAATATTCCAAGAATTTTAAAAGATGGAATGGGTCTTGATATTATTGAGGGTAGTTGGCCAATTCTTCCTGTATTTAAGTTTTTAGAGAAATATGGACATGTAAATCATAGAGAAATGTTTAATATTTATAATATGGGTATTGGTATGGTTTTAGCTTTAGATAATGAGGCTGATGCTAAATTAGCAATTGATATTTTAGCTAAGTATGGTGATAAGGCTTATATTATTGGTAGTATTACAAATTCAGGCAAAGTTGAGATTCATAAATAATGAAGAAAATTGCAATATTTGCCTCTGGTAGTGGTACTAATTTTGAGGCATTAGTTCAAGCCTGTGAGGATAAAAGAATTGATGCTAAGGTTGTATTGATGGTTTGTGATCATAAGGATGCTTATGTATGTAAGAGAGCTATAAATCATAATGTTGATTCATTTATTTTTAAAGCAAAAGATTACAAGTCAAAGGAATCATATGAAACAGAGATTGTTAATAAGCTTAAAGAATATAATGTTGATTTAATTTGTCTTGCTGGATATATGAGAATATGTGGTAAGGTTTTGTTAGATAATTATGAGGGGAAAATATTAAATATTCACCCTGCCCTTCTTCCAGCCTTTAAGGGTGCACATGCAATACATGATGCTTATATGTATGGAGTTAAGGTTTTTGGTGTTACAATTCATTATATTGATAGTGAAATGGATTGTGGAACTATTGTTGCCCAAAAGTCATTTGATTATGTTGAGGGTGAAACTGAGGATCAGGTTGAGAAGCGTATTCACGCCTTAGAGCATGAGCTTTATCCTCAGGTTGTAGCAAAAATATGTCAAGGAGAATAAAAAAATGAAAAGAGCTTTAGTTAGTGTTACAGATAAAACTAATGTTGTTGAATTCTGTAAGGGTCTTGAAGAATTAGGATATGAGATTGTATCTACTGGTGGGACAAAGAAGGTTTTACTTGCTGGTGGAGTTAAGGCAATTGATATTTCTGATGTAACAGGATTCCCAGAGATTTTAGATGGTCGTGTTAAAACACTTCACCCTATGGTACATGGTGGACTTTTAGCTATTAGGGATAAGGAATCTCATATTAATCAGGTTAAAGAGCATAATATTAAGTATATTGATTTAGTTTGTGTCAATTTATATGCATTTAAAAAGACTATTGAACGTGGCGCAGAATTTGATGAGGCAATTGAAAATATTGATATTGGTGGTCCTTCAATGCTAAGAAGCGCTGCTAAAAATCATAAGTTTGTCACTGTTGTTTCAGATATTAATGACTATGATCAGGTTTTAGCTGAGATTAGAGAATATGGTGATACAACATATGAAACTAGATTAAAGCTTGCAGCTAAGGTATATACCCTAACAGCCGAGTATGATACAATGATTGCTTCTTATATGAGAGAAAAAGCTGGTCTTAATGAGAAGCTATTTGTTGAGGCTGATTTAAAGCAATCTTTAAGATATGGTGAAAATCCTCATCAATCTGCAAAGTTTTATGCAACAAGAACAGATTTGCCATACTCTTTAGCAAATGCTAGACAAATTCAAGGCAAGGAATTATCATATAATAATATTCAGGATGCTAATGCTGCTTTAAATATTGTTAGAGAATTCGGTGATGAGCCTTTTGCTTTAGGCTTAAAGCATATGAATCCTTGTGGAGCTGCAGTTGGTAAGGATTTAAAGGAAGCTTGGATTAAGGCTTATGAGTCTGACCCTGTTTCTATTTTCGGTGGAATTGTTGCCACTAACCAAATTATTGATGGTGAGGCTGCAAATTTAATTAAATTTGATCATGGTGTAAAGGGGAAATCAATTTTCCTTGAGTTGATTTTAGCTCCTGGATTTACTGATGAGGCTTTAAAGGCCTTTAGTAAACGTCCTGATTTACGTGTAATTGAATATAAGCTTGGTGATTATCCAAAATGTCCACAATATGTTTCTGTTAATGGTGGATTACTTGTTCAAGATCAGGATACTGAAATTAAAACAATTACAGAGGATATGACTATAACAAATCAAAAGCCTACAAAGGAACAATTAGCTGATATGAACTTTGGTTGGAAAATTGTTAAGCATGTTAAATCAAATGCGATTGTTGTTGTTAAAAATGGAACTACATGTGGTGTAGGTGCTGGACAAATGAATCGTGTTGGAGCTGCTAAGATTGCTATTGAGGAGGCTCATTCTCGTGGTGTTACAGATGGATTAGTTTTAGCATCAGATGCATTCTTCCCATTTGCAGATACTTTAGAATATGGTATAAATAATGGTGTTGTTGCAGTTGTACAGCCTGGTGGATCAAAGCATGATCAGGATTCAATTGATTTAGCTAATGAGCATAATATTCCTATGACATTTACAGGAATGCGTCATTTTAAGCATTAATCTGTGGAGGTTTTAATATGAAGGTTTTAGTTATTGGTAGTGGCGGAAGAGAGCATGCTATTGTTCATGCTTTAAGTAAGTCAAAGCATGTTACAGAGCTTTATGCAGCACCAGGTAATGCTGGTATTGCTAAGCTTGCTATGTGTGTAAATATTAAAGATACCGATGTTGAAAATATTGTTTTATTTTGCAAAGATGAAAATATTGATTTAGTTGTTGTTGGACCTGAGGCTTCTTTGGCAGTAGGTGTTGTTGATGAATTAACTAAGGCAGGAATTAAGACCTTTGGACCAACAAAGGCAGCTGCAAACATTGAATCAAGTAAAAAATTTGCAAAAGATTTAATGCTAAAGTATAATATTCCTACTGCTAGATATAAGGTTTTTGATAATTATGATGAAGCAATTTCTTTTGTTAAAATTTCTCCACTTCCAACAGTTTTAAAGTATGATGGACTTGCTGCTGGTAAGGGTGTTGTTGTTGCAATGACATTAGAAGAAGCAGATAATGCTTTAAAGGATATGCTTCTTGATGATAAGTTTGGGCATGGAAAGGTTGTAATTGAACAATATCTTGAGGGACCTGAGTTCTCATTTATGTGCTTTGTTGATGGCGAAAATGTTTATCCACTTGAAATGGCTCAGGATCATAAAAGAGCATATGATGGTGATAAGGGGCCAAACACAGGTGGTATGGGCGCATATTCACCACTACCTTTCATTACTAAGGATGATTATGATTATGCTTTAAATGAAATTATGATTCCTACAGCTAAAGCCCTTGTTAATGAGGGTGTTCCTTTTAAGGGAGTATTATATGGTGGCCTTATGAAAACAAAAAAGGGTATTAAGGTTATTGAATTTAACGCAAGATTTGGAGATCCTGAAACTGAGGTTGTTTTACCTCGTTTAAAATCTGATATTTATGAGGCTTTTATGGCTATAGTTGATGGTAAAAAGCCTAATTTAGAATGGGATGATTGCTATACCCTTGGTATTGTTTTAGCGACAAGAGGATATCCTGGACATTATGAAAAAGGCTTTGTTATTGAGGGTGCTGATAGTGATGATATTTATCATATGGGTACAAAAGTTGACGATGCTGGTAATTTAGTAACAAATGGTGGTAGAGTTTTATTTGCAGTAGCGAAGGGTAAAACTCTACAGGAAGCTAACATTCGTTGTAATGAACTAGTAAATGAAATAAAATGTGATGCTTTATTCCATAGAACTGATATTGGAGCTAAGGCATATAAAAAATAGATTTTAAAATTAAAGTGGGTGATTTTGTGGCAATTATTATTAGTGGTAAGGAACTTTCTAGTAAGCAAAGGGCTAATATGAAAAATCAAGTAGAGATGCTTGAAAATAAATATGGCAGAAAGCCTCATCTTGCGGTTATTTTAATTGGAGATGATGCTGGTAGTGTTTCATACGTTAGAGGTAAGGAAAAGGCTTGTAATGAGATTGGAATTACTAATACTACTATTATAAGACCTGTTGAGATTACTCAAGTAGAGCTACTTGATATCATTGAGGAATTGAATAATAATGATGAGATTGATGGTATTTTAGTTCAACTCCCACTACCAAAGCACATTAATCAAACCTACATTATTAATTCAATTCGTCCTGATAAGGATGTGGATGGCTTTCATCCTGTAAATGTTGCAAGTCTTTACTTAAAGCAGCCAGGTATAATTCCATGTACGCCTAAAGGAATAATTGAAGTTTTGGATTCAGTAAATATTCCAATTGAAGGTAAAAGAGCTGTAGTTATTGGTAGAAGTAATATTGTAGGTCTTCCGGTATCAAAGCTTATGCTTGATAGAAATGCAACAATTACAATTGCTCATTCTAAAACTAAGGATTTGGCATCTGTCACTAAAGAGGCTGATATTTTGATTGCCGCAGTTGGTAAGCCATTATTTGTTAAAAGAGATATGGTTAAAGAAGGTGCAGTTATAATTGATGTAGGTGTTAATAGACATCCAGTAACTGGTAAGCTTTGTGGAGATGTTGACTTTAATGATGTTTTAGACAAGGTTTCATACATTACAAAGGTTCCTGGTGGTATTGGACCAATGACAATTACCTGCTTAATGGAAAATACGATTGAATGCTTTATAAAGCATGTGGAGGAATAAAATGATTGAACGTTATAGTAGAAAAGTTATGCGTGATATTTGGACAGAGGAAAGCAAATTTAATGCATATTTAAAGGTTGAGATTTCAAATGCTAAGGCTTGGAGTGAGCTTGGTGTTGTTCCTAAGGAGGACTTACCTAAGCTTGATAAGGCAACATTTAATGTTGAAAGAATAAAAGAAATTGAACAAATTACTAAGCATGATGTTGTAGCATTTACTAGAGCTGTTGGTGAGTCATTAGGTGATGAAAAGAAATGGATTCACTATGGATTAACATCTACAGATGTTGTAGACACAGCTAATGGTTATCTACTTAAGCAAGCTAATGAAATTTTAAGACATGATATTGACGAAATTATGAAAGTCTTAAAGAAAAGAGCAATTGAATTTAAGACTACACCATGTATCGGTAGAACTCATGGTATGCATGCAGATATAACATCATTTGGGTTAAAGTGGGCTTTATGGTATGAAGATATGGTTCGCTGTAAGGAAAGATTTGAATATGCATGTAAAGAAATTGAAGTTGGAAAACTTTCTGGAGCAGTTGGTAATTTTGCTAATATTCCACCTCAAATTGAAGAATATGTTTGTAAGGATCTAAAAATTGGACATGCTTTAATTTCAACTCAGGTTTTACAGCGTGATCGTCATGCTCATTATATGGCATGTCTTGCATTAATAGCATCTGAACTTGAAAAAATGGCATTAGAGGTTAGAAATTTATCACGTCAAGAGGTAAAGGAGACTGAGGAAGCATTTGCTAAGGGACAAAAGGGTTCATCAGCTATGCCTCATAAGAGAAATCCTATTTCTTCAGAAAATATTTGTGGTTGCGCTAGAGTAATGCGTGGATATATGGATACTTTCTTCCAAAATATTGCATTATGGCATGAACGTGATATTTCTCATTCGGCTACAGAAAGAATTATTCTTCCTGATGCTACTGAATTGCTTGATTATATGTTAAATAGATTTAAAGGAATTTTAGAGAATTTAACTGTATTCCCTGAAAAGATGCTTGAGGATATAAATTTAACTCATGGAGTTATTTTTGCTCAAAGAGTATTATATAAATTAATTGAAAAGGGCTTTGTTCGTGAAAAAGCTTATGATACAGTACAGCCTATTGCGATGAAGGCTTTGGAAACAAAAACTTATTATAGTGATTTATTAAAGGCTGACCCTGTAGTTTCACAATTACTTACAAATGAAGAGATTGACTCTTGCTTTACTTTAGATTATTATATGGTTAATGTCGATTATATTTTTAATCGTTTAGGAATAAAGTAAATTTTTAGGAGGTTCTTATGCAGAACGAAAAAATATTAGTTCTTGACTTTGGTGGACAATATAATCAATTAATTGCTCGTCGTGTTAGAGAATGTAATGTATATTGTGAGGTACATCCTTACAATATGCCAATTGAAAAAATAAAAAACTTTGGAGCCAAGGGAATAATTTTTACTGGTGGACCTAATTCAGTATTTGGTGAGGATTCACCTCAAATTGACAAAGCTATTTTTGATTTAGGCATTCCAGTTTTAGGTATCTGCTATGGCTGTCAATTTATGGCTTATTCACTTGGTGGTATGGTTGAACATGCTCCTGTTTCTGAGTATGGTAAAACTTTAGTTGAAGTTGATAATAGCTCTACGTTATTTGCTGAGTGCAAAAATGAAACTACTGTATGGATGAGTCATACAGATTATGTGTCAAAAACACCAGATGGATTTAAAATTACAGCTCATACACCAGTTTGCCCTGTTGCCGCAATGGAAAACATATCAAAAAAGCTTTATGCTGTTCAATTTCATCCAGAAGTTATGCATTCAGAAGAGGGTATGAAGATGCTTTCGGCCTTTGTATATAATGTTTGTGGCTGTGTTGGGGACTGGAAAATGGCTGATTTTGCTAAATCAACTATTGATTCATTACGTAAAAAAATTGGTAGTGGTAAGGTCTTGTGTGCCTTATCTGGTGGTGTAGATTCATCTGTTGCTGCTGTATTACTATCTAAGGCAGTTGGAAAACAATTAACATGCGTTTTTGTGGATCATGGTCTTTTAAGAAAAAATGAAGGTGATGAGGTTGAAGCTGTTTTTGGTCCTAATGGTCCATATAAGCTTAACTTTGTTAGGGTAAATGCTCAAGATAGATTCTATGCAAAATTAAAGGGTGTAACAGATCCAGAAAAGAAGCGTAAAATTATTGGTGAGGAATTTATTCGTGTATTTGAAGAGGAAGCTAAGAAAATTGGAGCTGTTGATTATTTAGTACAAGGTACAATTTATCCGGATGTAATTGAATCAGGATTAGGTAAGTCAGCAGTAATTAAATCTCATCACAATGTTGGTGGACTTCCATCAGTTGTAAATTTCAAAGAAATTGTTGAACCACTTCGTCTTTTATTTAAAGATGAGGTTAGAAAGGTTGGTCTTGAGCTTGGTATTCCTGATTATTTAGTATATCGTCAACCATTCCCAGGTCCAGGTCTTGGTATTCGTATTATAGGTGAGGTAACAGCTGAAAAGGTTAAAATAGTTCAAGAGGCTGATTATATTTATAGAGAGGAAATTGCTAAGGCTGGTGTTGATAAGTCATGTAATTTAGGTCAATATTTTGCGGCCTTAACAAATATGCAATCAGTTGGTGTAATGGGTGATTTTAGAACATATGACTATGCTATAGCACTTCGTGCTGTTCAAACATCTGATTTTATGACTGCTGATTGGGCTAGAATCCCATATGATGTATTGGATATTGTTTCAAGAAGAATTGTTAATGAAGTTAGAGGAGTTAATAGAGTACTGCTTGATTGTACATCTAAACCACCTGCTACTATTGAATTTGAATAATTGATAGAAATGCTGAAGTATTTAAATCTTCAGCATTTATTTTTTCTAAATATAAATTAATTTTGAGAAAAAAGAGTAAAAGAATTTATTTAAAATTATGTATTTTTTGTAATTGGATAAATTTTGAATTGTTAGATATTTTGATGTTGAAAAACTCATGTAATAGAATAATTAATGGTGCTAGAGAATATAATTTTCTTGATTTTTCTATATGAGTCATTTTAATCGATTTGTTTATAAATTATAAGTTAGGCAAATACCTAGCTTTTTTATTTTTTTAAAATAATAAAAAAATTAGCACTCATGTATTGACATTGCCAAAATAAGTGGTATACTATAAGCGTAATTGGCAGATGGAGTATAAGAGTGCCAATGAGAAGGACGGTAATGATTATGAGAAATGATTTATATAGCTTAGTTAATGAATTAAATA
>CAKQEA010000033.1 GCA_934229785.1 uncultured Anaeroplasmataceae bacterium | reverse complement strand
GTATCTGAGGATGGAATTCACGTAGCATATCCACATGAATTACCAAAGGATTAAGCTATGAAAAAGATATTAATTTGTATTAATATAAGTTTACTTGTGGTTATATTTACAGGAATTTTATTTATGTTTTTAAGTAAATCTCCAACAGTAGAAGATGTTTTTAAAAAGAATCAAAATTCTGTAGTTGAATTAAAATCACAAACAGGAGAATCTTTGACATCATATGGCAGTGCTATATTTATTAAAGAAGATGGAACCATTGTATCAAATGCTCATGTTGTTACCTACAAGCAATCAGGAGTTTATAAAGAATTTGAATTATATGAGATTAGATTTTCATTTGAAATTGATTATAGAGAAGTAACTCTAATTAAATATGATTTGAATCGGGATATTGCTATTTTAAAAATTAACAATACTGAAGATGTAAAATATAAAACTATTAAATATGCTGATAGTTCTAAAATTTCATCAGGCGATAAAGTATATGCAATTGGAAATGGAATGAATCACGGAATAGGAATAAATGAAGGAATAATTAGTTTACCACAAGTTAATATTGAATATGAAAATAATGTGAGAAATGTAATTCAATGTGATTTAATTATAAATGAAGGAAATAGTGGTGGTGCTTTGCTTGATAGCAAAGGAAGACTTATAGGAATAACTACATTTAGATTAAAAGATTATTCTGGTAATATCATTTATGGAATGGCATTTTGTATTCCTATTAGAGATGTGATTGATTATTTAAATAGTTAAGTATATTGAAACTATTCTATTTGAACCATCATTTATACTACTATTATGTTGATAAGTAGTTTTTAAGTAGATAGTATGATTTTTATTAATTGTTAATTATTTGGTTTATACTAAGAATATAAAGGTAAGAAGATAGTATTCTTATGTAATAATTAAATGTTCAAGAGAAAATAATTAATATCATTTCTAAAAAAGTATTAGTTTTAGCTTACTTAATATAGGCTAAAACTATTTTTATATCAATTAGAAAAGGTATAGAATCATAGGGTTAAAATGGTATAATAATGGTGTATAAAAATTCGATTCAAACAAAATGGTGTTACAAAATCAATAATAGCAGGAACAAGTTTTAGTGATTCAACTCACATTAGCTTTAAAAATTTTGACACAACTACAATTGAAATACCTACTGATGAACAAATTGTTAAGGCAACAGTAACAGAAGCAGAGTGGGCTGATTTATTTGATTTAGGAAATAACTGTAAAGCAGATGGTATTGCAACATCTAGTGGAATTAGAATCTCAAACTCAACAGTATATTCTGGAGATATTATTTATATCAGTATGAACATGAGTGGTTTATTAATGAGCACATATTTCCAAAAGGATAATGACAAGTATTGTCAATATTCTTATAGTGATAATCAATGGGTTAAATCTGAATCTACAAAAGAAGATTATGACATGCAAAGATACGGATTAAAGGAAATAGGTACTCAATTTTATAAGTTTACTTATGATGAGGAATCAAAAGTATATATAGCCGCTGAAATTGATTATCATGGTACTAAAATGAAAAATGTTGTAATAAAAGTTGAAGATAATAAGCTAATTGAAATTGAATATGAATATGAAGGTGATGATATTTCTTATTCAGGCACATTCTCATACGAACAACAAACAATAGAGTTACCTCAAATTTCAAATAATTAAATTATATTCCACAAGATTTTATGTCTTGTGGTTTTTTAAGTGAAAAATTAAATAATTCCCTTTTATAAATGTAATGGATCTAAAAAATCCATTATTTTTTTTGCATTTTTTAATATTTTAAGGCTTAGGGTGCACAATAGTGGCACCACCCCTAGAGTATAATTGAATTGTAAAAAGAAATTGGAGATTTAAAATTATAAAGAATGGCCATCCTCCAATAAAAATAAATAATATGCACAAATAATTATTAATGATGACAAATAGAAAAATAGTTGTTTAGTTTATGTTTAAGAGTTTCAAATTGCAAGTTAATAATTATGAATGCTTCAAAATTAGGAGGATTTTAAATAATGATTAAAACAATAATGAATGTTTGCGTAAAATTCGCAAACGACAAGGATTCCAATCGTGCTAATGTAGAACTATTAGTTCCTAAAATGGCAATTAATACAGAAATGGGCTGTACAAAGGCTACACGCCTTCAGCTACTTGCTGATAGAGCTCAATTTGCTCTAACACGTGAGCACTTTGAGCTAATTGCTAATGAAAGAGGAGAAAAGATAAATCTTTACTCTAAAGATCCAATCGTCCTTAAATGTGAGGTTGAACCATACGAAAAATCTTTTGAAAATGGCTATTTAATGCATTACTTCAAGATTAAATTCAGTGAATCAATTACTAGATGTGTTAAATTTGCTCCTCATCAAGAAAAGAACATGAAATTCATTAAATTCCCATTTGAATTTAATAAGGTTCAAGAAATTGATGAAGAAGCTATTGCTATGCTAGATATTCCTGATAATGTTTCAAAGACAGAAGGAAAAAAGGAAAATAAATAATTTCATAAAAGGAGCTTAATATGGCAACTATACTAGCATTTTTTGCAAATTTTGGAAAGGCCATATTAAATGCGATACAAATATTATGGTCGGTCCTAAAATGGCTATTTTGTAAATGTTGGAAGGTGACTCTAATCTTAGGGTCACTATTCCTAACAATATTTTCAATCAAAAAAGTAGCTAAGGAGGAATAATATGAAGTATTTAAAAATATTCTTTTCATTTACGGTAGCCTTCTTATTATGTGCTTTAGTATCAACTAATGTAAGTGCTAAAGAAATAGATGAAGAAGTTTCAACACAGGCTACAGCCTCAGAAGATGAATCTTGGAAAATGATACTAGACCACCTAGATATTGATATTGAATATCTTGAGCCAAATAAATACTTAGGCTTATATTGGGATTCATTCGTAAATGGTAAATCAACAGATGGTTATTTATACCTATGCTGGATTAGTCAATATTACACTAATACCTCAAATACCATTTTACAGTTTAAAGAATCAGGAAGTACTTACTCCCTATATTCAAATACCACACAAATGAATAACAAGGAAGGAAATTGGCTACCATCACTTTATAAACAATATCCTAACTATAATTTAACTCTTTATATGACACCAATAGGTGGAATTAAAGACGGTCAAAATTTTGGTATAAGATTAAAAAGAACCTATAACTTCACTAATATCAAATATGGCTATGAGGGTACAAATAAAGCTATCGGCCAAATTAGTGAATCAATCACCTTTGACTTGGGAATGGAACCAGAAAATAATGGTAAAAATTCCATGCAGCTATGCACACATGGCTATGAAATAATCAAAGACTGTGAGGTACAAAGCTATTTTGATTTAATCAAATATGGTGGATATGGACATTTCGCCTATTTTAATACAACACTTAAAATAGATAAGATTTATCGTGTCGATGTAGCATATAAGGTTTTAAATGAAGATAAACCTTGGTATCAATTTTTCCTACCAAATGATGAGCATCAAATAACCAAATCCCTAACTACTAAAAGAATATCAGGGGGAATCTTTGGACTATTTCAATTTCAAGGCTTTAAGGAAGGCTCTTACCAATCTACTAAAAGCTCAGCCATCAATTATAAATATCGTCTTCATCTAAATTATGATGATGAAGCTTGGAATATCTTTGTAGGAAAAGAGTACTATGAAGCTGATTATAGAAGAGTATCAGAATTTCAAATTATCAGAATGAACTATGTAATAGACGGTAAAACCTACGATGTACCAATCAAGATGGACACCATCGAAGGCGATACCCTATTCATATTAGACCCTGATTTAATCCTAGATACCGATTCACCATATTATGATTTTAAAAAGCTAATCGATGATTTCTTTAGAAAAGCTAAAGATAAGCTAAATGCTTATAAAATCATTTTAATTGTAATAGCTTCAACAGTAGGAGGAATCTTCTTAATCGCCTTAATTATTAGATTTATAAAAATAATAAAAGCGATTATAGGCCCAAATGAAAAAGAAAGAAAGGATGATGACTCGTGAAAAAAGTCCTAGATTTCTTAGGTAACCTGTTTGTGGCATTAGCCTTCTTATTTATGAGTCTAATGCTACTATTTGTAATAATGTACCTAATTTGTGGAGCACTATTACTAGTAACACAAAATATTTATATCGGAGGATTTTAATATATGAAAAGAAAAAGATTACTTATGGTTTTATCAGCGGCTGCTATTTGTGCAACCCTTGGTGGAGCTGTAATTAATACAACCAATACCTACGCAAATCCTACAATCCAAAACGTAAGACTTGCAAACAATGTAGAAAATGAATCTACAACTAATTATATCAGACGTGTTCCTAATTCTTGGGCAAATAAAACCATAGAATATGGGGGACTAAGCTATAACGTATCAAGTGATAAAGAAATGACAGCCTCAATTGCTTCAAATCCAGAATCAGTTACAGAATTATTCCTATATGCTTCCCTTGGAAATGGTCTAGTAAGTTATAATGAAATAGATTGGACACGCTATACTGCCCTAGAGGATGTAGTAGTAGTTGCAAATGACATATCAAAGTTTGTACCAATTTTGTCAACACTTCCAAAGGGCACAAACCTATATATTTCAGGAGATTTAGCAATAGGTGAAGCACTAGGCACAATGCCATTTGAAAAGCTTTATATATGCAATACCTATGTTCAAACCCATAGCTCTATCTCATCAACTGATTTCACATCAAAATTAGCTTCATCTAAATTAAAGGAAATATATTATAACGACTTTTATAAAATCTATGCTTCATCAAATATAACTTCATTCGTAGGCAAAAGATATACAAATTTACAAGGCGAAGAAATTGCGCTTTATGGATATTTTGATGAAGACCTTAAATACCCTAAACAAGTATTCTATCCTTGTGATGATTTCACGCTAGAAGGTAAATATTTTGGTTGTGAGGTAAAATTTACCGCAGGTACTGCTGAAATAACATCAAAAAATCAATTCACTCAATCATTAATATCACTTGATGAAAGAGTAATTGACTTTAATGGTGAAGGCTATACAGCAAGTTCATTTTTCAGTTCTGTTCAAAATGAATTTGGAACGTTATACCTACCAAATGTAATAAGCTATGGAGTTAGAAATGCCAAAGCTAAGGAAGTAGTATTTCCAACCATTAATAATAAATCAATTGATATTTCAGCCTTTAGTGAGGTTGAAGCGATTAGATTTTTACCAGCAGATAATTCAGTAATAAAGGTTGGTACAGCTTTATATGATTCAGCATCATCTAAGCTAAAAAAGATATATCTTCCTGAAGGAAAAGAAGATGAATTTTATAACTTAACCTCAAGAAGTGATCTATCACCACTTATTGAGTATTATGATGCTTCAAAATATGTAGCACCTCTAAATTCATTTAAAAATAATGATGAGACTATCTATGTTAAGGATGGAAATTTATCAATTGAACAAGCCTTAAATCAATTGAGCAGATTAAAGACCCTAGGAATAACCTATGATGGAATGCCAGTTGATGAAATAACCAAATTATATGAGCTGCCACAACTTGATGAATATGATTATGATGATTATTCATTAAGAGATATGCAAACTCTACTATTAGGTAATGATATGGATATTACAAAGGTACTTGGGCTATTAAAGGATTATATGATATTAAATCATAACGCAACCTGTGACCCAAAAGACTTTAATTTGGGAAGCATCCAAACATCAAACATTGATGAAAATGGTGAAGGCACTGTTACATTTAATGTCCAATTTCCAGATGAAACAACCAAGGAAGTATCACTTAACGTCAAACGTTTGACGTTTACCTCATCTTGTGCCTATTTATTAGATGAAGCTAAGAACATTACAGTCCTTACAAATCTAACTACTTCTAAGAATAATCTAGCCTCACTTGTAACTCCATTAATGGAAAATTATTTAAGTGAAACCCAGGTTGAATATCAAGTATCAGAAATTCTAGATACAACCTCATCAACCTTTAACTGTGGAAATACATATAAGGCATCAGGAAGCTCAGGTAAGGTTAGAGTAATCGCTCTAACGGATAATTTCACCTCAACTACCCCAACTCCAGGAGAAACACCTGATACACCAAAGGAAGATACCAATGGTGTTGATACAGAAGGCTTTGAGATGAAGGAAATTAAGCACATCTACACTACAAGTACTATTGATGCTAAAAATCTATTTACCAATATTGATATGGATCTTTTAACCTATAATGGACAAAAAAGACAATTCCTGCCAGCAATTGGTTATAACAAGCATGATAATACTAAGGATTATCAAATAGGTATTTCTGGAAATATAACAGAAAAAGATACTTACTTTAAGGATATAGATGTCTCAATTATTAAAAATTCTTTAAATTTAGGAATTATCGTATTTGAGGACGGTTCTATAACTATAGAGTATTATGGAGCTGATAATTATACCAAAGAAGAGCTAATTGCAGGAATAGAGGAATTCCTAGTAAGCCAAAATATAGATTCAACTGGTGTAACAATTAATGGAACGATATTGACAAATGGAGAATATAAAGGAAGCTATAGTGGTGGTTCACTTACTGTTATAAATTCCAACTATAATATTAAATATTCATCAGAAACCAAACCAGTAGACCAATCAAGTGTTAAAAAAGGCTATGTTGTAACAACAAAAATCTACTATACGAAAGGCTATTCAAAAGAAGAAGCCCTTCGTGCAGTTTCAAGAAATATCCTTTTACATGATGGTGAAAAAGTTACTGATTATGATATTGAATTTAAAACCAAAGAAAACTCAAACTTTGTTGATTATTTAATTAAAGTAAATGGTGAAGAATTAAAAGGCTATGTTGAGCTTACAGAGGTTGAGTCTGATTACAAATATATCTTCGCAAGAGTCTTTGACTTTGATACAGCCTATGTCTTTATTGATAAGCTAAATGAGTCTCCAAAATATACATTAAATGATGTAATGAAGGATGTACTATTCCAGTTTAGACATATTATTGGTGAATTCAAGGATGATACTAATGTTAATTTTACTAAAAACCAAGAGGTAACTCTAGAAGGAGTATATCAAATAGGAAATGGATCCTATTGGAGCTATGACTACAATGTAGAAGTAAATTCATTAGACCACGTAGTAAAAACAAATAAAGTAACTGTTGATGGTAAAGAAGCTATGGGCGAAACTTTCAAAGAAAAATTTAATAATTTCTTTGACAACCTAAAAGCGAAATATGAAGAAAATAACATCTTCAGAATTTTAACAATTACTCTAGGCTCAGTATTTGGACTACTTTTAATTTATGGTGCTTATAAGCTATTAAATAAAATCATTAAATGGTTTAGAAAGTAATAAGGATGGGGAGGTAAGAATCCTTACTTCCACAGCTTTTTAAAAAGGAGGACAAAATGAAAAAGACAATATTAAAAATATTATCCGTATTTTCCTTATTTCTTTTAACCATTATTTTAGCAAATGTAAATACCTATGCTGCAAGTGAAACCTATGATATCGCAACCAACTTTATATTTACTACTGATATGAATGTAGAAGAAGGCTTTGAATTAATCAAGCCCTATATTCTTATCAAAGATGGATTTCCCTCAAGTGAATCATTCACCTTTGATGTAATTCCTACGAATGCAGAAAATGAATATACCTTTAAAGGAAAATACCCCAATGGTGAAACATTTACAGCATTTACATATATTAAAAAAATAGAAAGTAAATGTGGAAGCTATATTGAGGCTGAAAATATTGACGTTCACTATCAAGCACTAGTAGCTAAAAAGCTAAATGACAATAAAACCCTAAATGATTGCCTAGATGAGGCTTGGCGTTCATTTTGGACAAATATCCGTTTCCCTGAATATAAAGCTCCAGTAAATGGAACAGATACCTATTTAGAGTCATCCTACCAGGCAGGAAATACCAAAGAATTTGTCTTAAGATATGTTGCAAAAATGGCATCAAACTCAAGTAACAATGGAAGCTCAAATAATAGTGGCTCAAGCAGTGGAACAAACACAGGCGGCTCCAATAGTGGTTCAAATAACCAAGGTGGAACTGGTGAAGGTGGAAATAATAATAACACCAATAATTCCAAAGCTGACCCTGTTATGATTGTGTTAATTTCAGTAGGTGGAGTCCTAGGCCTTGTCCTATTATTTTACCTATATAAGCTAATTAGAATGATAATCAAATGGCTAAAAAGATAATCAAAATAACCCTAATTACATTAGGAATAGGAATATTCTTATTCCTAGTGTATCTTAACTATACCTCATTTATAGATACAACCAAGCGTTTAGCTGATATCCTAGATATTCATAATTTAAAGAATTTTATCGAAAAATATAATTCTAAAAGAAGCTTTATCTATGATGAATCAATAAAAGAAATAGAAGATGCTATAGGTGGTGTAATAGATAATATTACAGATGTAACCCAAAAGCCATTTGGAGAACTATTAGGAGAAACACTCTTAAATCTCTTAGATTTTACATCAAATCTCTTAATCTACTTTTGTAATTATGGCTTAAATATAATCATACTTGCCTATATATTCTTCCATGAAACTATTACAGGAACGAATCTTACACTTAAAACAAGCCCTCCTGCAAGACTTTATCTATTAATCATAAAATCAATAGATAAGCTAAAAGAACTAATCAAAAAGGGCTTAAAAAAGCTTAAAAATTATATATATCAAGAAAGAAGAAAGCTAGCCTTAATAATCATATTATATCTACTTTCAAATGGTATTTTATACAAAATACTTGTAGAAGTATTAATCTTCTTTATCACCTATATTATTAGAATGATAAATCTAGAAACCTACCTACTAGTATTTTCAATTTTGCAGGCAATATTCACATTTACCTATCCAAAATTAAAATATATTCCACTTTGGATATTAATACCCTTACTTCTTGTAGCACTATTCTTTAAAGCTATTTCTAAGGCTAATTATAAGTTAAGAAAGAACCATAAACGCCTAAAAGAATTTGTGAAAGTTGATTTAACTCAAACAACCTTCATCAATGGACCACCAGGCACAGGAAAAACACTATTAAATGTATCCTTATCCCTAGCCTCAGAAGAAAACTTCATTGATGAGCTAGAACGTAAAATGCTCGAATTTGAACAAAAATATAAATACGTCAATTTTGCTAAAATAAGAGCTGACTATAAAAATTATGAGGAAGGCTTCTTTAAAGAATATATCAATTGGTATAAAAAGCTCTACTTTAGGCAATCATTTATTATTTCTAACTTTACTATATATGATCCAATCTTTGATGATAATTCAAAAATCTGGGATTTTAAATATATGAGAAAAAATATACCAACAGATATCTACCCTTTAGAAGAATATATTGTTATATCCATTTCTGAATTTGATAAGGAATATAACTCCCATGATAATAAGAAGGAAGTAGGAGAGGAAGGTGCTCATATATTCTTTTCAACAGTATCACATGATCTAAAAAGAAACGTAAAGCTCTTTGTAGATTACCAGCTAAAGGACCAAGTACCCCTTAGAATCAGAGGAAATGCTGAATACTTTATAACCTTAAAGAAAAGAAAAAAGAAATACCCATTCTTATTATTCATTTACTATTTACCAGTAAAAGCCTTAAATAAATTTATATTATTACTCATATCAAAATATGAAAAAAATAAAAAGAAGCTAGCAAGAGCCTCATCAAGAAACGCTCTATCAAACTTCAAAAGAAATGACATAACATTGCTTTATGCCATATTAAGAAATATGTCATATACCCTAGGCAAAATAAATAAGTGGTTTGAACAATTTTACTACTTTAAAATCAATGTCATTCTGTCAAATGATGATGGTGAAAACGCAAAGCCTAAAGATTTATATATCAATTTAAGAGATTTAGAATATAAAAATAAAAAGCTCTACGATTCAACCTTCTTATCATTTGCCTATAATGAGAAGCATAACTTTGAATTTAAAGATTTAGACAAATTTAAATCACTTACCCCATCAATAGATGAACTAAAAAAATGTCATTCCAGAGCCTATGATTCATTTATAAGCTACTCACAAAATGACACAGAATAAAACATTACATACATTAAATAGCACTCTTTTTAATCCAAAAAATACACTAAAAGAAAGGAAGGAAGCGCGGAAAGAGGGCTATACTAATAGCCCTCTTATCGCGCCCTTTCTTGAGTATTTTGGTAAAAAAATGCTTTAGGAGGTAATTTTATAGAGGAAATAAAAACAGGAATACATGTATCATTTGACTACTTTAAGGTCACATTTCCCTTAGTAGTTAGAAAAGCAGAATTACAAACAACAGAAATAGAAAGAACCTATAAAGAAATCGGAAAATTCTTCAATATAGAACCAGATGAAAAATGGATATCATCCTATAAACAAAGATATCAAGAATCAAGAATACTAGGTGACTATATAGAACTTTCTGTTGGTGGACCTGAATTTGCAAACGGCTTTCCCTCCTGCTTATTAGAACTGAAAGGAAAAGGCTGTCGTGAATTTGAGGTAAGATGCCCAGATAAAACCTGGGACGATTTAATTAAATTCTTTGCCATTGAAATAGATGGGCAAATTAAACGTATAGATATTGCAATAGATGATTTTGATGGAAAATACGTAACCTTCGATTATGTCTTAGAAAAGCTCAATAAAAAACAATTTATATCTCAGTTCAAGGATAAAAACTTCGATTTTATCGGCAATGCTGTAAAAGGAAGAACCATTCAATTTGGGTCACATAAGTCATCACTCATGCTATGTATTTATGAAAAGCTCAAGCAACAATTAAAGCTCGGAATCGACTGTAAGCAAACCTACTGGGTAAGATACGAAATGAGATTTAATGATACTAGAGCCCTAGACTTTATCTCAAATTATATAAACCTTGAAAATGTCGAGCTAAGACAATACGTTATGCAAATATTTTATAATATGCTAGATATAAAGGAAGACAATAACAGAAACTTTGAACATCAAAATAGAGTTCAAACAGATCCAAAATGGTTATCATTTCTTGATAATGTTGAAAAATACAAAATGGAACACGCTAAAAAATTAGAAGGAACCTATTTAACCTATGAAGATTGGTTTAAACCAATCCTTGGACAAGCATTTATTTATCTAATTTGTACTAACAAATTTGAAATATATACAGCCCTAACCAAGGTCTTAGAATCATCTATAAGCCAAATTGATTTATATAATAATCAAAAACTAAAAAAGATAAACTCATATTTAAAAAATCAAAATATGAACCTTATAACCCTAGAACAAATAAAGGAGCTGGGAATGGAATTAAAACAAATATTAGAAGAAAGGAAGCTACCTTTCTAATGAAAAGAAAATATAATAACAAATGGTTTTATAAAAATAAGCACTACCTAATCTATAAAAGGAAAAAAAGAAATAGGCGTACTAAGAAACCCCTATGATATGTCATCAGATTTAATAGCTGATGTCATATCATATAAATATACCAATCAAATATTTCATAGCCTTCCAAGAATACTAATTAAGCTATCTCTAGAAGATAAGAAATATTACCATGCTTTATTAAGTAAAACCATTACCAAAGAAACCCTAATAAATGAACTAGACTCTATTTCATCAGAAGATGAATTAGAGTCTAAGATCATAGAAATTCTAAAAGAAAAGGAGCTAATATAACTTGGATTACACAGATCTTAATCCTGAACAACTAAAAGCTGTAACTTCGACAAGCCAAGATGTTTTAGTCCTCGCTGGTGCTGGTACAGGAAAAACAAGAGTACTAACAAAAAGAGTAGAACATCTACTATCACAAGGAATAAATCCATCAGATATTCTCTGCTTTACATTTACCAATAAAGCAGCACGTGAAATGAAATGGCGAATCTCCAAAACAATCAATAATCTAAAAATTTCAGATAACCTAATCATTTCAACCTTCCATTCATTCTTTTTACCGCTACTCATACCAGAACTAGAAAAATTCGGCTTTACAGACCCTAAAATAAAAATCTATTCTGATAATGATATCATGATAATCATTAATCAAATTATAGATAAGCTAAAGCCAAGCTTCACTAATCAAGATTTAAGAAAATACATCTCAAATATCAAAAATGAAGTAGCCCTAAACCTAGAATCAATAGAACAAGAAGCCCAAGTATTAAAATGCTTCAAAACTTACCAGAATGCTCTAAAAGAGCGTAATGCCATTGATTTAGATGATATTCTATATTACTTTAAACTAGCCTTAAATGACGAAATATTTAAAGAAAGACTAAACTTCAAATACATCATGGTAGATGAATGTCAAGACACCAATCCAGTACAGTACGAAATTATCAAAGCCCTAAGAGGTAAAGATAATAATGTATTTATGTGTGGAGATGACGATCAATCCATCTACGCCTTTAGAGGATCTGATCCATTCTTAATTAAAAGATATAAGGATGACTTCCATCCAGAAGAAATCATCCTAACTAAAAATTATAGGAATACTAAAAGAATACTTTCCTCATCCTTAAACCTAATCTCAAATAATAACCATAGAGTAATAAAAAATTACTCATCAGTAAGAAAAATGGATGCCGTACTAGAAGTAATCTCCTGCAACTCCAATAGACAAGAAGGACTCCAAATAGCCTCAATAATTAAGCAATTCCATCAACATGGCTATAACTATAAAGATATAGCTGTACTATTTAGAAACCATAATATTGTAGAACACCTAGAGCCATATCTTCTATATGCAGGAATACCTCATAATAAAACCTTAGGAATGAATTTCTTAGAATCAGAAGAAATTAAAACTATCATCAATTATTATAGACTACTAGATAATGAATATGATGATATAGCCCTAACAAATCTCTTCAAATCTCCACTCTTTGGTTTTACCAATGCCTTTTACCTAAAAATAAAGGAAGACTCAAAGAAATTTAATGTCCCACTCTTTGACGCATTCAAATTCAAGGATGAACAGGACCCAAAGGTAAAATACTTCCTAGATATCTACTATAATCTAAAAGAAGAATTCAACTTTCAACAAGTAATCCCCTTCTATGAAAAGCTAGTAAATGATATAGGAATATATGATTATTATCTACTTAAAGAAAATGCTGAAGATTATATCTATAAAATAGATAACTTCAAAGAATTCTTACAAGATTTAGATAATACCAATCCTAAATCAAGTATTATCTATACAATCAATAATATAATGCTTGATAATATCAAAGAAGAAAATAATCAAGATAAAGTCAATTTCCTAACCATCCACCAATCCAAAGGATTAGAATTCTCAATTGTAATCATCCCTGGAATGGAAGAAGGAATACTACCCTCATCAAGAGCTAAAACACCCCTTGAAATAGAAGAAGAAAGACGAATCTGCTACGTAGCTTTAACAAGAGCCAAAGATAACTGTATCTTCCTAACCAATAAAAAAAGATTCCTCTATGGAAAAGAAAGAAAACAAAAGGAATCCAGATTTTTAAATGAATTAATAAAGGAGCAATAAATGAATGAAGTAAAAACACCTAAACAAACAAATACCTACTATATTGCAGTTTCAATTATTTATACCTTCAAAAAAACAAAATTAGATGCCCAATATAAAGTAAAAGATCTAAAAATAATGAAAGCCTATAAATCAAAAGAAAAAACAAAACTAAACCTATATAAAGAATTTGTTCAAACAAATACCCTAACCTCATCAAATTATAAAAAGCTATCCCCAAATAAATACTACATAGAATATGCAATTTTCAAACTAGATGAAAATAACACAAGAATCTATGAAGAAGTATTCTATTCAAAAATAATAGCACTACACCTAAAATGCTTTATGTAACAACTTACTCACATTGTAGAAATACATTGTGAGTATTTTGATTTATAGACCTTGAAATAGGGATAGAGGCAAGTATTGAAGATATGTTTGAAGCCAAAAGCCCGTTCATCTGCTTGCAGGTGAATTTCTATAAATCCTAAATAGTTCATAATTCTATGATTTTTGATAAAAAATGAATATTTTGAATAATTAAACTGTCAAAATATAAAGATTTTTTTCTAATGTTATGATATACTATTAATATGTATTATTCCTATAATTTTATATTATACGAAATTATTTGAGAGGAGGATTAGTATGTCACCTGAAGAAAAAGCTAGATTAGAAATAGATAAGCAATTAATTGCATGTGGATATGTTATTCAGGACTTTGTTGATATTAACCCAAGAGCTAGCAAAGGAGTAATTGTTAGAGAATATCCAACAGATACTGGTGAAGTTGATTATTTAATTTTTATTAATGGAACTCCAGTTGGTGTAATTGAAGCTAAGGAAGAAAAAAAGGGAGAAAAACTCGTTGTTGATGTAGAAAAACAAACTAATAGATATCAAAATAGTAAATTTAAATATTTTGATAATGTTGATATTAGATTTGTTTATGAATCTACTGGAATTATTACTAGATTTACAGATTATCATGATGAGGTTTATTGTTCAAGGGAGATTTTTACATTTCATACTCCTGATGAATTATTATATTTTTTGAATGAAAAAAATACTTTGAGAAATAAATTGAAACACTTTCCGCCACTTAATCCAAAAGGTTTTAGAGATTGCCAAATTAATGCAATTAATAATTTAGAAAAATCATTTGCTGAAAACAAATCAAGAGCTTTGATTCAAATGGCGACTGGTGCTGGAAAAACATATACCGCTATCACGTCAATTTATCGTTTGTTAAAATTTGCTGGTGCAAAGAGAGTTCTTTTTTTGGTAGATACTAAAAATTTAGGTAAGCAAGCTTTGGATGAATTCACAGCGTATAAGCCATATGATTCATCAAAGACATTCACTGAATTATATAATGTAACTCTTATGAAATCATCTTATGTACCAGAATCATCTAATGTTGTAATTTGTACAATTCAAAGATTATATTCTATGCTTAAAAATGAAGAAATAGATGAAAGTCTTGAAGAGGAATTTATTGATGATTTTGAAATTAAGGAAGTAACTTACAATTCTAAATATCCTATAGCTTTTTTTGACTTTGTATTTATTGATGAATGTCATAGATCAATTTATAATCTATGGAGACAAGTATTAGATTATTTTGACTTTTTCCAAATCGGGTTGACTGCTACTCCTGATTCAAGAACTTTTGCATATTTTCATCAAAATGTTGTAAGTGAATATTCACGTGAACAAGCAGTTATTGATGGTGTTAATGTTGGTGAAGATGAATATATTATTGAAACTGAGATTACATCTAAAGGAGCTTTTATTTCTAAAGCTAAAAGAGTTATTCAAAAAAGAGAACGCTTGACTAGAAAACAACGATGGGAACAATTAGATGAAGACATTGTGTATGAACCTACAATGCTTGATAGAGATGTTGTAAATCCTAGTCAAATTAGAAATGTTATTAGAGCATTTAAGGAGGCTGTTGAAACAACTGTATATCCTGAAAGAAAAGAGTTACCTAAAACTTTAATTTTTGCTAAAAGTGATAGTCATGCTGATGATATTATTCAAATCGTTAGGGAGGAATTTGGCAAGGGAAATGAATTTTGTAGGAAAATTACATATCGTGCTGAGGGTAATCCAAATGATGAAATAAAAGCATTTAGAAATGATTATAAATTTAGGGTTGCAGTCACAGTTGATATGATTGCTACTGGAACTGATATTAAATGCCTTGAATGTTTATTATTTATGAGAGACGTTCGTAGTAAGAATTACTATGAACAAATGAAAGGTAGAGGTACTAGAGTTATTGATTTAGAGGAATTTAAAAAAGTATCTCCTTCTGCCAAGAATAATAAAGATCATTTTGTATTATTTGATGCAGTTGGAGTAACAAAATCACCTAAAACATCAGGAAGAACTTTAGATAGATTACCTAGTGAATCTACAAAGAATTTATTAATGAAAGCTGCATTAGGTAATAGAGATGAAGATACTTTAACAACTCTTGCAGGTAGAATTACTAGATTAGATAAAATTATGACACCAGAGGAGAAAACAGAATTTGAAAATATTTCTGGTGGATTAACTGCAAAAAATATCGTTGAAAATATGCTTAATGCTTTTGATGAAGATTATTTGAAGGAAAAAACGATTGAAAAACATGGTGTAGATAACGTAACTAAAGAAAAATATGATGAAGTACAAAAAAGATTGATAGATAATGCATGTGATCCTTTATGTAATGCGGCACTTAGAAATTATATTATTAAAATTAAACAAGTTCATGAACAAATTATTGATGATGTTAATATAGATTCTGTCACTTTTAGTGGATGGAGTCAAAATTATACAAATGATATACTAAAAACAATTAAAGATTTTAGACAATTTATTGATGAACATAAGGATGAAATAGAAGCATTAAGTATTATTTATAATCAAAAATATAAGAACAGAAAATTGACAGAAAAAATGATAAGAGATTTATATAACGTAATTTGCAAACCACCTTACAATTTTACAATAGAAAAAATGTGGAATTGTTATTACGTAAGAGATAATGGAAAATTTGATAAGCCAATAGAGTATCAATTAATGGATATTATTTCAATCATTAAATATGAACTCGGTCAAATTAATACTTTAACACCATTTTCTACAAGTGTTAAGTTAAAATTTAAGGAATGGATGTTTAAACGAAATAGTACACAAGGATATATTTTTACGAATGAACAAGTATCTTGGTTACAAATGATAAGAGATCATATTTGTATGTCATTATCTATTGAAGAAGATGATTTAGAATTAGCACCTTTTGATAATAAAGGTGGATTAGGAAAATATTATGAGCTTTTTGGAGCGCAATATTTGAATATAATGAATGAATTAAATGTGGCTTTAATAGCTTAGGAGGAATTATATGACTGATAGTATATCAACTATTGGAAAAAAAGTAAAAGCATTAGCTAATCCTTTACGTGATGAGGGTATTGGAAGTGGTGCTTATTTAGAGCAAATAACTTATTTGTTATTCTTAAAAATGGTGGATGAATATTCTAAACCACCATATAATAAAACATCAAATATTCCACAAGAACTTTCTTGGGAAGAATTAAAGAAACTATCTGGTGATGCCTTGGATGCAAAGTATAAGGAGATTCTAACCAAATTAGGTAATATGGATGGAATTCTTCGTGAAATCTATTCGGATGCAGATAATAAAATAAAAAAACCAGCCCTTTTAAAAAAAGTTATTACAATGATTGATTCTGAAAAATGGGTATCTATGGCAGCCGATGTTAAAGGTGCTATATATGAAGAGTTATTGAAAGAATATGCAGAAGATACAAAAAGTGGAGCAGGACAATATTTTACACCACGTGCTTTAATTAATACTATGGTTAAATGCTTAAAACCTCTTCCTAATAAAACAATATGTGACCCAGCTTGTGGTACAGGAGGATTTTTACTATCTGCTTATGATTATCTTTCAAATCCTGATAATTATAAATTAGATAGAGATGCTAAACAATTCTTGAAGAATAAGACTTTTTATGGAGTTGAATTAGTTCAAGAAACTTATAGATTATGTTTGATGAATTTATTTTTGCATGGAATAGGAGATATTAATTCTAATCAAGTTCCAATTGAAAGAAGAGATTCATTATTAACAAAACCAAATGAAACATATGATTATGTTCTAGCTAATCCTCCATTTGGAAGAAAATCATCTTTAACATTTACTAATGAAGAAGGTGAAGAAGAGTCTGAAGATTTAGTATATAATCGAAGCGATTTCTGGACAACTACATCAAATAAACAATTAAATTTTATTCAACATATATACTCTATTTTAAAAACAAGTGGACGAGCTGCTGTTGTAGTACCAGATAATGTTTTGTTTGAGGATGGTGCTGGTGATACTGTAAGACGTAATCTACTTGAAAAGACAGATTTACATACTATTTTAAGACTTCCTACAGGTATTTTTTATAAACCAGGTGTTAAAGCTAATGTTATATTTTTTGATAATAAATTACCTAGTGATGAATGGCAAACAAAAGAAGTATGGATTTATGACTTTAGAACTAATGTCCATTTTACATTAAAACAAAATCCTATGACTGAATCATCTTTGGATGATTTTGTAAAATGTTATAACGCTGATAATATTAATAAACGTGTACAAACATATTCTGATGAAAATCCTAATGGAAGATGGAGAAAATATTCATTAGAAGAAATTAAGGAGAACGGATATAAATTAGATTTAAAATGGATGCAAGAAGATGATGGGACAGAAAATTTATCATTAGGCGAATTATTGGAAAAAATAAAAGAAAAATCAAAGAATATTTCTGATGCTGTTTCTGATTTAGAAGCTCTATTAGGAGATGTCATTTAGTATGGATATTGAGAAATTAAAGCAAAAGATATTAGATTTAGCAATTAGAGGAAAATTAGTTCCTCAAGATCCTAATGATGAACCAGCATCTGTTTTGATTGAAAAAATAAAAAAAGAAAAAAATGAATTAATAAAGCAAGGTAAAATAAAACCTTCTAAGGATGATTCTTATATATACAAGGGTAGTGATAATTGTTATTATGAGAAGAAA
>CAKQEA010000032.1 GCA_934229785.1 uncultured Anaeroplasmataceae bacterium | reverse complement strand
TCATTATAACTATAAATGTAATTTATTTCTTTATCATTTAAACTATACTTTTTTTGAACTAATTTTAAATCCTCATAATCTGCCATAGTACTCTCAACATTAATTTTAGTATTTGTATCATCAATTATAGATTCCTTAAATAAAATAATAATCTATAAACAACGTGATTTCATATTGGTACTATAAAAAAGAGTGCTGCCATCTATCATTAAGACAGCTGCACTCCCTGTGTTTGATGTTTTATATTGTTTCGCTAATGTGTTTTTTTACTTAACTAATATCAATTCTTGAAAAAACATTTTCTGGAAATTTTACTAAATCAGAATATTTAACTTTTATTGCTATTCCTTTTCTCCAACCAATTTTATTGTTGAATCTAATATATAGCCATCCAGGAGAACCATACATTAATAAATAATTTAAAAATGTTCTTTTTGTGTATCTCATATCTTTAATATTATTAATTGGTATTATTATATTTTTGTTTTTTCTTTTAATAACAATCTCTTCATTAGTAATTGTCATTTTTTTTAATTCGATAATCTTTTTGTTTTTCATATTATCTTCACCATATTTGATTTAATCCATATCCAATTAATTGTTTTAATCCAAATTTTAAACCTGATAAGCCACATTTAATTGCTAGTTCAATTAATTTACTATTAATTTGTGACATAACCAAGCTAGAATATGTACTATTATAATTAGCAGCTACTTGAGCAACAGTTCTAGCAATATTAGAGCCACTAAAAGGCAATCATGAAAGGTTTTTAATATTTTTTAATGACGAAAATGTACTATCAAGTCTTGCTTGCGCTGAATTAACGCCTAATAAACTGATTGAAATTTGAGTTGTATTTACCGCATATTTAACACCACCAAAAATACCACCAAATATAGCACAAGAAATGGCAACACTTAGTGCAGATTTACCAACATCAAGCCGTTGAATATTCTCAATACCACTTGAAATTTTCTGACTACAAGTTTAATATTTTTTTCATTAAAAACAATTTCCTATATAAACCTTGTAAGTTTCATTTTATCTAAATTTATTAACAACCATTGCAATTAACCAAAGAATGCCCAAAACTAACCCTAATAATACATACATTGTAATACTTCCAACTATTGCGTGTTTAAATGTCATTCCTTCAGGATTGTTTCCAAAAGCAGCAGAGATTGACATCAATAAACAATATAGACAATATTTAATAAATTCCCACATAGTTTATATCCTCCTAAAAATTATTGAAAATTGAACTTGCAATGCCTCCTACCAATCTAATAACACCTGTTTTTACAGCCGGATTAGCCCATAATACGGAACCAATATCTCCCATTGTTAACAAATGATTAGAATTTCTTGGAAAAATTTTTGATACTATTTGTGGTCCAAACTTACCAGCTAAATATCCTGCTCCTTGAGCGACACCAGAAACTAGCAAAGCGATTCCTAATGATTTCATTGTTTCACCAAATGTTGCATTTTGATTCCAACTATTTAGTAAAGAATTTCCACCAGCAACAGCAAATTTTCCTGCTCCTGCACAACCACCTGCTCCACCTGTTAAGCCTACAACTAATTCATATGCTGTTTTAGATAACGTAGAAATTGTCAATTCGGTCCAATTAAATTCACCTCCATCACTAAGTTGATCTACAACATTTATTCCCGCAGATACTAGACCACCAGTCAGCATGGCAACTCCGACAGCAGCGGCTCCCGCTCCGGCAACACCACAAGTTAAAACAGTTGCTACAATGAGACCAGCTACAACTAATCCACCAATAAGCCACTTAGCCCAATTAGGCATATGTCCACTTTCACCAAAGTACATCACAGGATTATTACCACAATAGGCATATAAATTTAATCCATCAACTGATTCATTATTTAAATAATCTATTGAATCTGGTGATATAAATCTTCCAATACTTGGATCATAATAATATCCTTAATATCTAAATGGATTTATATTTTCTATATCATTTTAATCTGTTATTTTCTCACATGCACTATTATATACCTCATGATTTCCAAAACTATCATATCTATATTTTACAACCATTTTTCCACTATCGTCAATTATATTTCCTAACAAATCAAAAACGCCCCTACTAGTTGGGCTAGTAAGAGGCAAAATTTCATATTTTTTTACTTGTTTTGAAATCATTTATAATGCTCTTATTTGTTTTAACAATTCATTTTCTTGCAATATAAAATCTTTATCTTTAAGTAAATCAATTGCATAAATTTTATTACCACGAGAGTAACAAATTATTTCATAAATAAATAGTGAGCAATTAGGCTCATCATTTTCTTTTATAAGCATTCCATCCACTAATATAGAAATACAAATTGAAGAATGGTATTTCTTTTCATTGTCAAGTTCAACTTTTATGGAAAAATCCAATCCCTTTTTTTGACATTCAATAAAATGTCCCCCATATCCATTTATGGATATTTGTCAAGAAAAAATAAAAAAAATCTAGATTTCATAATAAAACGAAACCTAGATTCTTTTTTACTCTTCAAATTGTGCTTGATATAAATTTTTGTAGAAGCCATTTTGTTTTAATAGTTCATCATGAGTACCTTGTTCAATAATGGTTCCATCTTTCATAACTAAAATTAAATCAGCATTTCTAATTGTCGATAATCTATGAGCAATAACAAAGCTTGTTCTACCCTTCATCATACTAGTAAAGGCTCTTTGAACCATTACCTCAGTACGAGTATCAATATTAGATGTAGCTTCATCAAGAATTAAAATATTAGGTAGTCTAAGCATCAATCTAGCAATACAAAGTAATTGCTTCTGTCCAACTGACACACCCTCATCATCAGAAATAACTGTATCATAGCCATTAGCCATTTTAGAAATGAAATCATCAGCGTAAGCTTTTTTGGCTGCCTCTACTACTTCCTCTTTAGTTGCACCCTTTTTACCATAGGCGATATTTTCAAATACAGTACCCTTAAATAGCCAAGTTTCTTGCAAAACCATACCAACCTGTTCTCTTAAGCTATCTTTAGAATATTTATTAATTGGCTTTCCATCAATTAATATATCACCACTATTAATATCATAAAATCTCATTAATAAATTTATCATTGTAGTTTTACCACAGCCTGTAGGACCTACAATTGCTACAACACTACCCGGTTTAATGTTAATATTCAAATTATTAATTAATGGTTTATCCTCTATATATCTAAATGATACATTCTTAAATTCAACACGACCTTCAGTAATTTCAAGCTTATCTAAATTATCCTCATTTAAAATTTCTTTAGCATCAACAAGCTCAAAAACACGTCTAAGTGAAGCAAATGAATTTGATAATTCTGTTGCAACTGAAGAAATTTCATTAAATGGCTTAGTATATTGACTAGCATATGTTAAAAAGGCTGTTAGTCCACCTATTGTAAAGGCATTGCTCTTATCAATAACAATTAAGATAGCACCAATTGTAGCAATTGTAGCATAAATTATTGCATTTACAAATCTAGTTGAAGGATTTGTTAGCGATGAAGAAAATTGAGCATGAACACCAGCAACATATAATCTTGAGTCAATTTCTTTAAATTTATCAACATTATTTTTTTTCTGATTAAAAGCAATAACAACATTTTGATTTGTTATCATTTCATTTAAAAAGCCACCCATTTCTCCTTTAATAGAAGCCTGCTCTTTAAATGTTTTAAAGCTTCTTTTAGCAATAAATGAAGCAACAAATAAAGATAGTGGCGTTAAAACAATAACAACTAAACCAATTTGCCAACGAATAGTAAGCATCATAACAATAGTAATAGCAATAGTTATAATACCTGTTAAGCCTTGATTAAAGCCTTGTAATAATCCCTCTGAAACAGTATCAGTATCAGAAACTATACGAGTTAGAGTATCTCCTGATAAATGAGAATCAAGATATGATACAGGAACATTTAAAACCTTTTTAAAGGCCTCAATTCTTAAATCCTTAACAACACAATAGGTAACCTTATTAAGAAGATAATTCATTAACCAGCCAAAAATTGCACCAACTAAAACAATAGCAATTAAAATATAAATGTAAGGAAGAATATCCTTAAGTACAAAGCTATTAGGATCAACAAACTTATCAATCGCTAAACCAACTAGCTTAGGAGCAAATAAGGTAGCACAAACATATAATATTGCACAAATAAAAGCAAATATGATAATAGGTAAATACTTTTTAGTATAGCCCATTATCCTTTTTAGCATTTTCATATCAGAGACATTTTCCATAATTATTTAGCCTCCTTTAAATCCTGTGATTCACAAATTTCTTGATAAACAGGACAGTTTTTTAAAAGTTCATTATGCGCTCCATAGCCAACAAGAGCACCCTGATCTAAAACAAGAATCTTATCAGCATGCATAATTGATGAAGCTCTTTGAGAAATAATAATTGTAGTTTTATTTAAGCTAGCTACACATTTTCTTAAATTAGCCTCAGTCTTAAAGTCAAGAGCGCTTGAATAATCATCTAATATCAAAATATCAGCATCTTTAATCATAGCTCTTGCAATAGATAACCTTTGCTTTTGTCCTCCAGATAAATTCTTTCCACCCTGATAAAGCATAGTATTTTCTTTATTTTCCATTTTACTAACAAACTCATAGCTTTGTGAATTAACCAAGGCATTATTGATATCCTCATCAGTTGCATCCTTATTTCCCCATAAAAGATTATCCCTAATAGTACCTGAAAATAAAACAGGCTTTTGTAAAACCATTGAAATTCGATTATTTACAAAATCATTTTCATAGTCCTTAATATTTCTACCATAAAAATAAATCTCACCCTCAGTTAAATCATAAAATCTATTCATTAAATTAACAAGAGTTGATTTACCACTACCAGTACCACCAATTATGCCAATAGTTTCATTTTTATTAATTTTAAAGGAAACATTATTTATTGCCATTTTAGCATTATCATTATATCTAAATGATACATTTTTAAATTCAAATGGAGTTGCCTCATCAACTATAGTTTTTTCATTACCATAAATAATTGATGATTTTACTGAAAAAGTTTCATTAATTCTTGATGCAGAGGCTGAAGCCTTAGTAAAAATAACAATTAAATTAGCAACAACCATAACCGCAATTTGAATTTGAAGTAAATAATTATAAAGAGCTGTAACATCTCCAGTTTGTAAATTACCAATGCTAAATTCACTACCACTAAAATACAAAACAGTAATAATTGCAGCATTAACAATAACAAAAGTTAATGGATTAAGAAGTGCATTTATTCTTCCAAGCTTAATTTGAATATCCTTTAACTCAATGTTATTATCAACAAATCTTTTAAACTCATCATTTTGACGAGAGAATGCCCTAACAACTCTATTACCAGTTAAATTTTCTCTTGTAATAGTAGTAATAGTATCAAGCTTTGCTTGAGCACGCTTATTCATAGGTACGGTGTATTTCATAATTGCAAATATACAAACAAATAATAAAATACCAGCAACAATAAAAATAATACCAGCCTTATAGCTAATAATAAATGATAAAATCGTTGCACCTATAACTAAAAATGGCGCTCTTACAACAAGCCTTATAAGCATCGCAACACTTACCTGAATATTATTAATATCTTGGTTCATACGAGTAAGTAATGAAGAGGCTGATAATTCATCAAGCTCCTTAAATGACAAGGTATTAATATGTTCAAACAAATCATCCCTTAAAGCAGTACCAAAGCCTTGAGATGCACGTGATGCAAAAAATTGACAAACAAGAGTCGAGCATAATCCAACAACAGCAAAAATTAAAAGTAATCCACCATTAAGTAAAATAAATCTAATTTTTTCTTGATCTGTTAAAAGCTCATTTTTCAAACCATTATCAATTATTCTAGCAATTACAAAAGGAACTAAAAGCTCAAAAATAGCCTCAACAAGCTTAAACATCGGTCCTAATATAATATGTTTTTTATAATTTTTTAAATATTTCTTATATAGTTTAAACAAAATATCACCCCAATACTTTAAAATTATAACATTATTTAGTTTAAAGTAAAGAAAAATGAGACTGAAATTAAGTCTCATTTAAAATTCAATTCATAGCCTTGTAATAAAGCTTATTACCAGTTAAAAAGCCATAATAGCATTCCCAAAGAAAACGATAAAATATTTGCTAAAATTGTATAAGTGACAACAAAGCTATTATCACTATTTTTTCCTCTTTTACAATTAAACTTATAAATTAATGCTTCAATAAACACAATACAAAGTTCAATTAAAATATAAAAAGGAATCATAAATAGCTGAATGCCATTTTTAAATGAAAATAAATTTAAGAAAACATTTAAGCCAATTTGTGTAACTACATTTGTTATTAAAATAACAATATAAGATTTTTTACTAAATTTAAAGGCTAATGCCAACAGCATTTCAACTGATAGGGTTAACAAAATTCTAACAATTAGCTTAGCTATCTCTTCATAATAATTATAGCTTCTTTCAAGTTCAAAGGTATTATTATTCAAATTCTTAAAATCACATTTAAAATATGAATTAAAGGCATATGTTGTTGTAACAGACGACAAATAAGAAATATCATTTTGCAAGTCATAAATCACTAAAATAAATTCACTTGGCCAATAATAACCACTACCCAGTTCAATACTATTTGTATCAATATAGCTCTCAGAAATATCTAGTAAATACCAGCCATCTGGTAAAACTACATTATTATATAAAGTTAACAGCTCATCTTTTTTACCAAAATAAAATGTATCATCATTAGGATCAAATGCCTTATGGGGACCATAATAGTCCTTATACTTTGTCGCATAACCAACAATATAATCAGCTTTATCCATATTTGTAATATTTATCTTCATACTAGGCTTAGGACTTGTATCTGCCTTACATGTAATACACGATAATGTCAAAATAGAAACAAACAAAATAATAAACGATAATACCTTTTTCATTATAACCACCCAATTTCTACTATTTTTATGATTATAACATACATCATAGTGTAATAAAAGTAGTTATATTATTTAAATTTAATACCAATTACGTTTTTTTACTATTTTTTTATAAATTAACTTTGTCGCATAAATTCTAATAGGTAAGAAAACAAAACGAACAAAAGTAAAATAGCTTCTATATATTATTTTTCTATATAAGCTTGGTGATATCTCTTTAAAATATCTAAAATATTTGTGAAATTCTTCATTTCTTTCCTTTGTATAATTACCATAAATGAAAAAGCACGTTAAAAAATGTTTTATAACAAGATCATGAATCATAATTTTTAAATGATGCTTATTAAGCTTTTTTAAATCTTCATAGGTATAGCATTTAACTATTTCCTTCATTACAGTAAGTTGCATCAAATAACGATCAGTCATATTCTTAGTTGAAATAGATTGTCCAGGTCTTCCAACATAATATCTATAAAAATCTATATCTAGGTAATAAAGAGTCTTAACATAATATAGTGGCTTATACACAAAAATATTATCAACATAAAATGTCTTTTGTGGTAAATTCAAATTAGATTGTTTAATTACTGAGGTTTTATAAATTAATGAATGCATCATTAAAAACTGCTGCATTTTCATTTTTTTTACCTTATCCCAACCAAAAATACAATTATGTGGTACTAATTTCCTTAAATAATCCTCACAAAATGATTTATTTATATCTATTCTCTCATAAACATAATTTGTTAAATATAAATCAGGATTACTATTTTTATTATAGTTTTCCTTAATCACTTTAATTAATTTTTCATATGCCTCATGGTCAATCCAATCATCAGAATCAACACATTTAAAATATAATCCTTCACAAGTTTTTAAACCAGCATTAATTCCTGAACCATGTCCACCATTTTCTTTATCTATAAATTTAATATTTGAATTATTTTTTAAATAATTTTTAGCAATTTCTGCCGTTTTATCTGTAGAACCATCATTAACAATAATTATTTCTACATCATCACCACACATTAATAAAGAATCAATACACTTTTCCATGTATTTTTCAGAATTATAGCAAGGAACAACAAATGATATATATTTCACACCAACCACCTCTTTAAACAATGATTTCAAAATAAGACAATGCACTATATTTCAATACTACAACAAACAAATGTTGAGCACTCATATACCTTAATTTTTAAAAACATAGTGAATTATATAAGAATATAATCTTTCAAATTTTTACATTTTAAAAACAATTATCTAATAATATATTTTTTCTAATTATTTTACAAGACTTTTTTCAACATAATTTGACTTTTTTTTCAAATATTGATAAAATATGCATAATTGTGTGGTGATAAAATGAGTAAAAGACCGACAGCATTCGAAATTGAGGAATATCTTGAAAGATACAATTACATAGATGTAATAAACAACATTAACAAATTCAATGGTGAGACACTTGAATGCCTAATCATAAAAAAAGAACAAATAGGTAATATTTTTAAAGATTTTCATCATCATAGCCTTTATGAAATGTTATATATTTCAAAGGGTAAGGTTCAATATGGAATTGAAGATAAAAAATATGATTTAAATGCTGGAGACTTCGTTTTAATTGCCCCAAATATTTTACATAAGCTACTAAAAATTGTTGAAGAGCCATGTGAACGAATAATTTTAACATTCACAAAAAAATTTATAGACACATTTAAAACCGAAAATACCGATTTATCAGTCATTTTTCAAAAAATAGCAAGCTCAAACAACCATAAATTAACAGTTTTGCCAGCTTTTAAAGAAGAAATAGCTGACACCCTAAATAAAATGCAAGGCTTATTTCTATCTAAAGAATATGGCGATGATATTTTATTTAAAGCCTATTTCGCTCAACTTCTAGTTAGAATGAACAAAGAGGTAAGCTTTATAGAAAATGAAGATGAGCTAAATGAAAATAATAATATCATTCATAAAGCAAGAATGTTTGCCATAAACAATTTAGATAAAAAAATAAGTGTATCAGATATAGCCTCAGAGGTTGGCTTATCAGTCTCAAGACTTTCACACCTTTTTAAAGAGAAAACAGGAATTTCGTTACTTAAATTTTTAAACAAAAAAAGATTAACAAGAGCAAAGGATCTTTTAAAAAATGGTTATTCTATAACTAATACAGCTAACAAATGTGGTTATCAGGATTATACTAGCTTTATTAGAGCATTCACAAAGGAGTATGGAATATCTCCAACTCAATATATAAAAGATAGTAAAGAGTAATTATAAAATTCATAATTAAAAGCGAAGATTTATTTTCTTCGCTTTTAATTTTTATAATAAGAAATTTGAAAAAGAAAATTATCCGCAATAAAAACCTATTGCATTTTTATATTTGTTACCGAAAAAATCATTTACATTTGCAACATCTAATGCACTATCATATACTATTGAATTTGATGCTATTTTATAGTATTTTGCAGCATCAATTCCACAAATTGAATTTATTGGTAAATCTTTGATAAACAATGGATTTTCATAAATACCATTATAATTAAGACTCTTAAAGCTAGACATATTTGTAATAGCACCATTTTCATCACTATAAACTAAATTATTAGATATATCAGCGTTTGATGATGCATTAACCTTAAACGTTGCATTTTTAGATCTATTGTATATTAAATTATTATAAAATTGTGAATTTGTCCCACTATTTGTCTGAAAAATAACTGAAGTATCACTACCAGTAACTATTGTATTATTATAAACCTGAATCATCTTAGCAGAATAATTTATGTAAATAATACCATACGTTCCCTTATCATTTACTGAAAGATTATATCTAACTATAACATCATCTTCTATTTTATTCTTCTCACTATATGAAGTACAATTTAAAAATAAACCAAATGAATTATCATGACTATAATTATATTGCCAAATAGTATTCTTACTTTGAAGATCAGCATCAAGCATACAGCCATCTTGAATTTTGCCATCTGCTTTAGCAACCGCACGATTATAATAGCCCTCATTGTATTCAATAATTGTACCATCTACATATGATGTTACGATTGAATTACCTGAGATACATTTAATTGCAGTTTCATAAACAACATTATTTCTTACAAGACCACCAAGTAAATTTCTAACAAAAATAGCATTTTTACCAATAAAAGATATATCATTATTTTCTATGATGACATTTGTATAGGCAGTATCCTTAAAATTAGCTGAATATGGCGAAACCTTAGTAGATGTTGATCCAAATTTATACCAAGATGCAATTCCTACATTACTAACATCCTTAATTTTACAATTTTTAATAGTAAAATTGTCAAATTTAGCCTTGCCATCTGAAGAACCAAAATGAATACCTCCTGTTTTTTTAGAGTCAGCAGACATGCCACTATTTTCTTTGTCAGTAATACCATTAATATCATGAATATATAATCCATCAAGTGTAATATTTGAATAAGTAACTATTTTTGTATCATTATTTGGATTATTAGCCAAAACTAATACTCCTCTTCTATCTCCTTCAACAGTTGAACTATCAAATATTTCCAAATTTGAAATAGTAATGTTACTACAATTTGTTAATGCAACAACTGCACTTCCAACCTTGTTATTGCCATCAATTTTTGGCAAATCACCATCTCCATATGAAGTAATAAGTATATTATCATCATCTGTACCACTTATATTTGAAAGTTCAATACTTCCTTTAAACTTACTATTTCTTTTTAAATAAATATGATGCTTACTGTTTAAATCAAGTGTTTTAATATATGATAAATTATTATATGGTTTTTCTATTGTTCCATCACCATCTATAGCAACATTACCGTCAAAGAAATATCCATCTAGTACCTCTGGGGTATCTGGGGTACTTGGCTTATCTGGATTAGATGGGGTATCTGGAGTACTTGGCTTATCTGGAGTTGATGGCGTATCTGGAGTACTTGGTTTGCCTGGAGTTGATGGCGTATCTGGTTCATCAATTCCAGGCTCCTCAGGGGAATCTGGAGTTGATGGATTATTTAGAAAACAAGATGTCAAAGTAAATGAAAATAATAATGTTGTAATTAGACATCCTAATTTTCTTTTCATTTTATTTTGATTTCCTTACCTTTCTTTCTTTTATCTTTATATTCACAAATTTCTATTGCAACAATGCTACCTACATATGTAGCTATACCAAGTGATGCAGCAACATAAATAATAATCTTTGCAACATTAAGCTGCTTAATCCATAAAGGTGTTATTGAACGATAAATAGTTGATGAATCAATACCATTCATTGCACTACTATTAACGGTAACATACAATATTCTATGAGTTTCCTCACGCATTGCATTTGCAAGCTTACCATAGCCCTCCTTGTACTTATACAATGCAGACTTTTCAGCAGTAGAGGCCTTATCACCATCTGGTAAAGCTGAACCACCTAAAATACCACCAACAAGGTCCATATAGCCATCTTGCCAATAATCTGATACAGCAAAGCCCTCCATACCAAATTCATCTCTTAATACAGTATTAATGAATCCTTGCTGACTTGTCCATGTCAAACCAATTCTATTAAAGCCAGTCATAACATTTTCAGCATTAGCTTCCTCTATTGCAATTTGGAATGAACGTAAATAAATTTGTCTTATAGCTTGTTCATTACACCAGGTATTTACACCTTCTCTATTTTTTTCTTGCTCATTTAAAATAGCATGCTTCATGTAAACATAAACACCTTTTTTATGAATCCCCTTTACTTGTGATGAAGCTATATAGCCTGATAAAACACTATCCTCACCATAATACTCAAAGGCACGACCATTATATGCACCACGATGAATATTAACACCTAAACCATATAAGCCAGAATAACCAGCCCATAAGCAATCTTCACCAATAGACTCACCTAATTCCTCAACGAGCTTATCATTCATAGTTGCGGCAATAATTGCAGCACATGGATATTGAATAGGAGATGAATCCTGATCTGGATCATCATATAAAAATGCATATCTATTTACAGCTGAATTTGCATTATCACTATATTTATATGTAGAACCACCAACTGGGCCTAATGCTCCATTACCATCAATTGTTTCTGATTTTGAAATTGAATCAATACCACTAGTTTTTCTTAATCCATTAGATAATAACAATACCATTTCATCCCATGTTATCTGATCTAATAAATCATCCCATCTTGGATCGTTATAATCAACATGCTCAAGTTTTCCATCAGCACCCATTGTTAATAATGATGCAAGTGTCAATCCATTATTTTTTCCAAAAGTTGGATATTTAACATCATCCTTTTGAATTGAATCAGCAGTCTTTTTAGCATCCTTAACCATTTCAGAATTTGTATTAATTACAACATAATTACTTAATTTTGCTTGTGACTCACTTATTCCATACTTAACTGTATTTTCCCAATTAGAACGTGAAATATATGTAACAGAATTATCACCTTTATTTTCATATAGGTTCAAATCTGCATTGTCAAATTGATTTGTAATTTTATTATTTGTCTTTTTGCTTGTTGAATATTTTTGATTATCAAACTCTTTATCAACTGAATAAACAAGACTCTTATCTCCAGATGAAGTCATTTTAGAAGAATTAACATTAACACCCTTATTCTTTTTAGCCTCTAAAATATTATTAATAGCATTATTTGCATTTTTAGCTGCTGTCAAATAATAAGTACCCGCATCTAAAATATAAGTCTTAGCATTATGAGAGTCATAGCTTGAAAGCCATCTACCATCAACACTTACATTTAATTCCTCAGACTTTCCAGGTGCAAGAATATCAGTTTTACTATAGCCAACTAAATCAACAGCTGACTTTTCAATACCATTTTGAACATCATATTCAGTATAAGGCTGTTGAGCATAAATTTGAACACTTTCCTTACCACTAACATTACCGACATTTTTAACAGTAACTGATACTAAATACTTGTCATCCTTCTCATCATACTTAACCTTAAAATTAGAATATTCAAAATTAGTATAGCTTAGGCCATATCCAAATGGATAAGCAACAACACTATTGTAATTAAATTCACCAACATTTTCAGTATTTAAAACAACATCCTCATATCTAGTCTCTGTATAACGATATCCAGTATAAATACCCTCTTGATATACAACATAATGATTTGACTTTCCACCATTTGCAGTAGAAATTACAGGACCAACATTAGCATAATCACCAAAGTTAGAATAAACTGGATTATAGTAATGCTTTTTATAGAAAGTATCTGTAATTTTTCCAGATGGATTTACTTCACCTGATAAAATTTTACCAATTCCCAAGGTTGTAGATGTTCCGCCTTCTCCAACCCATAAAATTGAATCAATATCATAATTTGCACTATCAATATAATCAGCTTGAACTTGGTTAACTGAATTTAATAGAACAATAATTTTTTTAATTTTTCCACTAGCCTTTAAAGACTTTAAATTCTTTAATACATCAATTTCAGTAGGAGAAAGTTCAAGATAATTACCATTGCTATAATCAGTTCTACTTCCGCCTGTAGCTGTTAAATCAGTTGCCTCTGTACCATATCTTGATAATACAAATATACCTGCTTCAGCTTCTTTGTTCTTTGAATCTGTACCTATGTCAGACCACTTTGCATCATTTATAGTATATTTAGCTGCATCAGAGCTTGTATTAGTAGTATGATCACCAAAATACTGTTTATTATTACTATACCAATTCCATAAATCTGAATTTACAACAAATCCAGAAGACTCTAAGCCTTCCTTTAAAGATATAAATTCTGAATTTTTAGCAAATGATGATCCACCACCAGAATATATATAATTTACTGAACTACTACTATATAAATTAATTTTTGCACCCTTTGATAAAGGTAGGGCATTATTTGTATTCTTTAGAAGAACAGCACCCTCTTCTGTTATTTTAGAAGTTATATTCTTGGCATTTTCCTTTAACTCCTCAATACTTTCATAATCTGATGGATGGTATAAAGTATCAATATCAGAATTAGGATTTTGAATTATTTCTTGATTTGCTTGACCCAAAAATGCTGTAATAGCACCTGCATTATCTAATGCGATTTTACTACCTGCAATAGCAACACCCATCACAACAACCATTACATTAGTATATATTTTGGAAATGAAATTTATTTTTTTTAGCATAATTTCCTCCTATTAATCCTTTGATTGCTTAAGCCATACTGCTACATTACTAATTACACAGGCAATAAGGTAAAATACTACACTAACCAATACACCCTTATCTATTAGTGATATAGCTTCAGAAGTTACTCCATTATAAAATACACCTGTAAAATACATATATATAGCTTGAATAAACAAAAGAAAGCTTATAAATGTACAAACCCATAATACAATAGGAGAATATTTTGCCGTTTTATTAAATATTAATAATATAACAGCTAAAACCAAGCCAATAATGGCAGGAATGAATACTACACTATTGTAGTATTCAGATAAAATTCCTGTAAATTTTGTTTTGTATAAAACCATTGAAATAATCAATAAAATCATTGATACAATTGAGAAATAAAATCCAACAGTTTTATAGCAATTTAGATTAAATTCCTTTTTCATAAATCACCTCAACATATTACGCTGCAGTCTTTTCAAATACAGGTGTAATTTCAAAATTACCAGTAGATTTAAATTTAATTTGGAGTGGATTTTTCTCATTAGTAGTAAATGTAAATTCAATTTTATTCACACCATTTTTTAAAGTTATTTTTTCAGCACTACTAACATTACCGCCCTTAACTTCAATAGTAGCATCACCATCTCCAGTATAATTAATAGTTAATGTAACCTTATATTCACCACTCTGTGTTGGTTGATATCTTAAATATGCAAAATTTGAACCACTTGCTCCGACCTTAGATATATTAATATTAATCTTATTTTCTTCTTTATTATATGTTGGGGTTTCAGCCACTCCAGCCTGAGTTGATTCAAGAAGATAATACCAATTATCTGGATTATTTATAACTGCACTATTCGTTCCGCCATCCTTTAAATCAACAATATTATCATCAAGAACAGTTAGCTTACATGTTACAGTTTCACCATTATATGTAGCTGTAATATCACATGCACCTCTCTTTAAAGCAGTTACTACTCCACCTTCTACTGTTGCTACTTCATTATTAGATGATGCCCAAACAGCTTCTAAATTCTCAACTCCAGGTTTAGTAACTGTTAATGTGTAAGTTTTATTTGTTGTAACATTAAGCTCTAATTCTTCATTTGAAATTGTAAGCTTATTAGCCTCAGAATTAACTACAGTAACATCACATTCAGCAGATTCACTTCCACAAATTGCTGTAATCTTTGTAGTACCCTCTTTTAATGCTTTTACAACACCATTTTCTACTGTTGCGACAGTTTCATCTGATGATGTCCAAGTAATTTCTGGATTATCATTACCAGGAACAGTTGCAGTTAATGTCATTTCCTTTGTACCATTTAAATCAAGCTCAAGTTTAGATTCAGATAATCTCATCTTTTCAACTTCACCAGTTTTTTCAATGATAGGAATTACATAATAGTTAGCTGAAGCCTTGATTTTAATTTGATATGGTGATGATAAGTTTGAAGTAAATTCAGTTGGAATTACTGTTAATCCCTTACTATATTCAGTATCAGAACCACCATTAATTGAAATCAATGTGTCTTCGCTAGAATATAAATACAACTTAACACTATAAATATAGTCACCAACACTATCAGGCTGATAACGTAAATAGAACATATTTGGACCTGCAATAGTACCATCTTCTTTACCAACATGAGTTACATTAGCTGTAATTAAACCATTATCAATTGAAGGAATTTCTGAAACTGTAACTAAATCAGATTCTAATAGATAATACCAATTACCTGGATTAGCAACTGTCTCAACCTTCTTACCAGTAAGTAATTCAGTTTTTTCTTCACCTTTTCCTTTAACAATTACAACACATGTAGCAACAATGTTATCCTCCTCTGATTTTAAAGTTATTGTAGCCATTCCTTTTTTCAAGCCTACAACTTCACCATTTTCAATAGAAACTATGCTATCATCTGATGTTGAATATACTGCATCAGAACTTAATTCACCCTTAACCTCAAGCTTCTTTGACTCATTAATCTCAATAACCTCAGTTGCATTTAGGCTAAAGTAATTCTTATAAATGTTAACAATACAAGTTGCCTCTAAATCGCCACTTTTTGCAGTAATAGTAACAGTACCAGCCTTGATTGCTGTAACTACACCACCTTCTACTGTAGCAATTGTTTCATCTGATGATGTCCAAGTGATTGGTGCATCATCTGTTATAGTAGCCTTAATAACACCTGTTTTGCTTTCACTCATTGAAATTGTCATTTCACTCTTATCAAGAGTAATTGACTTGTTAAGAACAACTACCTTACATGTTTTTGTTGCTAAAACCTTAGCAGATCCCTTTTTCTTTACACTAACTGTTATTTCAACATTACCAGGCTTTAACGCAGTTATTACACCCTTACTAACAGTTGCAATTTCTTTGTCACTTGAAGACCATGTGAATAAATACAAATTATTATTATTTGTATTTGCAGTTAAAGCTTTTGTTTGATTAATATTTATTGATAAACTTTCATCAGATAATGTTAAATTAACATCATCAACCTCTTCTGATGGTGGAGTATCGTTTTTGTTATTATTACAGCTTGTAACAACACCAAGTCCACAACATAAAATTGTTGCTAATGCAAACATCTTAATAAATTTCTTTTTCATATTTTTTCTCCTTAAACCCAATTTTGTGATTTGTTTTTAGATAAAATATAATTTTTATCTTTTTCTTTTACCTTGTAAAAAATTGCATTATCAAAAACATCATTATTAACTACTTTAATCTTATTCACCTCACTCATCTTAATCCTACATTTAAATATTTTTTCGCCATTAAGCGTTTTAATTAGTTTGTCATTTAAATACAAATCAACGCTTTTTAAATTTGTGTAAACCTTTATAATCATACTCTTTCCTTCACGATTAGAATATCTTTTGCCACAGATATGTATAAATGGATCATTAGACCAATAAGCCTTATATAGATAAAAACTATCCTTTTTTATCTCTCTATCAAAAGTTACTAAGCCCTTATGATTCATACCAGGCTCACCACCTTGATTTCTTGCATCAGCTGCAAAATCAAACATATTCCAAACATATGTTCCCCACATGAAAGGATATTTTTTAAAGCATTTTAGCATATATTCATGATACTTTGCTTGATATTCCTCAGTATGATCACCGCGTCTAGGATGCTTGCTATGTAAATTAGGCATTCCCTCAGCACCATATTCTGAAAATGATAATGGTCTTTTTTTATTAATTAAATGATAAAGCCTTATCCATAAATCATTTAAAATAAATCCTGGAACATACCAACCAAGATATAAATTCCATCCAACCAAATCTGTAATTTTTGTCACAGGATGATTCATCGTACACATTGCATAATTTGCAATTGTAGTCAATCTATTTGGGTCTAATTCCTTACAAAGATTATTTAATTTTTTATGATTATTAATCATATCCTTACGATGATTATCCTTAATTGTTATTTCATTTGAAATTCCCCACATACATATAGATGGATGATTATAATTTTGAATTATAAGCTCCTTCATTTGGGAAATTGTATTTTCATTTCCATTAGCTAAATGCTCTGAAATATAGGGAATTTCAGCCCAAACAATCATTCCATATTTATCACATAAATCATAAAAATACTGATTATGCTGATAATGTGCAAGCCTTATTGTATTAGCCCCAACCTCTTTGATTAATTCCATATCATTTAGCATTATTTTTTCATCAATTGCATTTCCTAATTTTTTAAAATCCTGATGTCTTGAAACTCCATGAAGAGGGTAGCTTTTACCATTTAGAAAAAATCCCTTAGTAGAATCAACGTAAAACTCTCTTATACCACAATTAACTGTTATTTCATCAACTAAAACTTCATTTTCAACAATTTTAAAAGTTAGAGTATATAAATATGGATTATTTACACCATCCCACAAGATGGGATTTTTAACATTTATAGTTGCCTTTTTACCATTAACTATTGCAATTACATTTTCATTTTTATCCTTAAGCTCAACAACAATATTATCAGAATTTGCAAAGGCCTCTGTACAAATATAGGCTTCATCCTTATTAATTTTAGTATAATATTTGACACCAAGTCCACCATAATAATCAAGCTCAAAATGTTTTTTGTTAACAATTAATAAGCTGACATTACGATAAATACCACCATAAAATGTAAAATCTGCTCTTTGAGGATAAACTCGATCATTTATTTTATTATCAACCTCTAAAATTAACATATTATGCTCTAATATATCATCTGTAATTCTAACTCTAAATGTTGAATACCCACCATCATGAGTCATTATTTTCTTATCATTTAAATACACAACACATGATGAATTTACACCATCAAATTGTAAATAAACCTCTTCATCATCACTATAATCTGGCTTTATAAATTTCTTTTGATAAATACATTTACCACGGTAATAATCATTTCCACCATCCTGACCATCGATATTATTCCAAGTATGTGGTAAATCAATTTTGATAAAATCATTATCCTTATATTTAAAAAGCCAATCATTCATTAATAAAATACTTCTTCTCATTTTATACTCCACTATATGATGAGAAGCCACCATCAATAGGAATACAAACACCAGTAACAAATGATGCAGCTTCGCTTGATAATAGGAATAATGTTGCACCAACTAAATCATCAACAACACCAAAGCGTCCCATAGGTGTTGCAGCTAAAATCTTACCAGTTCTTGCTGTTGGTGTTCCATCTGGATTCCATAATAA
>CAKQEA010000031.1 GCA_934229785.1 uncultured Anaeroplasmataceae bacterium | reverse complement strand
TGTCTAAATTGATTATATCAAAATAAAGAAGTATAATATATGTATGAATTGTTCGTACTTTTATTATACGAATTAACACTACAATTAAAGTTTTTATTAAAAATGTAAAATGTCTTGCATCTATAAAATCTTTATGTTAAAATGTTAAAGGCACAAAATACACATGTTTTTGGAGCTGGTCATCGTGTGCAAGTAAAATTGATGGGGGTCAGCGTTGAAGAAAACAGAGGACATAACAAAAATAAAATGGAGGAAAATTAAAATGTCTGAATCAGTAGTTTCAATGAAACAATTATTAGAGTCAGGTGTTCATTTTGGACATGCTACTCGTAGATGGAATCCAAAGATGGCAAAGTATATCTTTACTGCTAGAAATGGTATTTACATCATCGATCTACAAAAGACTGCAGATCAAATCGAAAAGGCTTATGCTGCTTTATTAGAAATCGCTAAGAATGAAGGAAAGGTTTTATTCGTAGGTACTAAAAAGCAAGCTCAAGAAGCAGTTAAGGAAGAAGCAACACGTAGTGGTATGTACTATGTTAACCAAAGATGGTTAGGTGGTACTTTAACTAACTTCAAGACTATTCGTAAGAGAATTAAGAAGTTACAAGATTTATATAAGATGGAAGAAGATGGCGAATTCGCTAAGCTTCCAAAGAAGGAAGTTGCAAAGCTTTTAGCAGAACGTGAAAAGCTTGAAAAGTTCTTAGGTGGTATTAAGGAAATGAAGAAGCTTCCTGATGCTTTATTCATCGTTGATCCTCGTAAGGAACACAATGCAATTTTAGAAGCTCGTAAGTTAAACATCCCAGTTTTCGGTATTGTTGATACAAACTGTGATCCTGATGATGTTGATTATGTTATTCCAGCTAACGACGATGCAATTCGTGCAGTTAAGCTTGTTACTTGGGTAATGGCTAATGCTGTTATCGAAGCCAATGGTGGTGTAGTTGAGAAGTTTGACGAACCAGAAGAGGTTAACCTAAGTGAAGAAATTCAAAAGGAAAAGCCTCAAAAGGACAACAATAGAAATTCTGATGGCAAGAAGCCAGTAAGAAAGGCACCAGCTAGAAAGCCTGCTCAAAAGAAGGAAGCTGAAGAAGCTCCTAAGGCTGAATAATTTACGGAGGAACGCAAAATGGCAAATATTACTGCATCAATGGTAAAAGAATTACGTGAAAAGACATCTGCTGGTATGATGGATTGCAAGAAGGCACTAGCTGCAACTGATGGCAATATGGAAGAAGCAGTAACTTGGTTACGTGAAAGAGGAATTGCTAAGGCTGTAAAGAAGGAAGGCGCAGTTGCTGCTGAAGGTCTATGCTCATATGCAATTTCTGGAAATAAATGTGCTGTATTTGAATTAAATTCTCAAACAGATTTCGTTGCACAAAATGCAAAGTTTGTTCAATTACTAGAAACTGTTGGTAACATTATCGTTAATTCAAATGCTACAAACACAGAGGATGCTTTAAAGGTTGTAACTGATGGAAAGGATTTAGCTACAGTTATTCTTGAGGCATCAGGTGTAATCGGAGAAAAGATTTCTCTTCGTCGTGTTTCTGTATTAGAAAAGACAGATTCTCAAGTATTCGGTGCATATAAGCACATGGGTGGAAGAATCGTTTCAGTTGTTATTCTTGAGGGTAACAATGCTGATGTTGCTAAGGATGTAGCAATGCATACAGCTGCATTAGCTCCTAAGTATGTTTCAAAGAATGATATTCCTGCCGATGTTATTGCTAAAGAGAAGGAAGTTATTCTTGCTGCTGCATTAAATGAAAATGCACAGTCTAATAAACCAAAACCAGAAAATATTATTGCTGAGAGAATTGTACCAGGTCGTTTAGAGAAGAATCTAAAGGAAATTTGTTTATTATCTCAGGCTTTCGTTAAGAATCCAGATCAAACTGTTGAGGCTTATGTTGCAGGTGCAAAGTGCGCTGTTGTTACATTTGTACGTCTTGAAGTTGGTGAAGGAATCGAAAAGCAGGTTAATGATTTCGCTGCTGAAGTAGCAGCTCAATCTGCAGCTTTCAATAACTAATTTAAAGGGAGCATTTTTATTGCTCCCTTTTTTTAAAAAAAATATAAAGAAGGAAGGTTAGAAAAATGTACAAACGTATATTATTAAAGCTAAGTGGAGAGGCTCTAAAGGGAGAAACTTCATATGGTATTGATCCACAAACTGTTAATGAAATTGCTCAACAAATTAAAGATGTTCATGATTTGGGTGTCGAAATTGGAATTGTTGTTGGTGGAGGAAATATTTGGCGTGGCAAAACTGCTGAGGGATTAGGAATGGATAGAGCTCAAGCAGATTATATGGGAATGCTTGCGACAATAATGAATGGACTTGCTGTTCAGGATGCTTTAGAGCATATTGGTGTTCCAACTCGTGCAATGACTGCATTACCTATTAATCAGGTTGCTGAACCATATATTAGAAGACGTGCAATTCGTCATTTGGAAAAGGGCAGAGTTTGTATTTTTGTTGGTGGACTTGGTTCTCCTTATTTTTCAACAGATACTGCTTGCGTTCTTCGTGCAACTGAAATTGGTGCAGAGGTTGTTTTAATGGCTAAAAATAAAACAGAGGGTGTTTATGATTCTGACCCAAGAAAAAATCCAAATGCTGTTATGTATGATTCTCTAACTTTCGCAGAAATTCTTGCTAAAAATTTAGCAGTTATGGATTCAACGGCTGCTTCATTATGTAAGGATAATAAGCTTCCTTTAATTGTTTTCAATATGAATACTCGTGGTAATATTGTTAAAGCAGTTAAGGGGGAAAAGATTGGTACCCTTGTTAAGGTAGAATAGGAGATTAAAATGGAAGAATTAGAAATGGTCCTTTTAGAAGGCGAAGAAAAAATGGATAAGGCAATTGCTGCTTATGAGCGTGAGTTATCAACAGTTCGTACTGGTAGAGCTGCTGCTTCATTATTAGATTCAGTTCATGTTGATTACTATGGCGTTTTAACACCAGTTAAGCAGATGGCTTCAATTTCAATTCCTGAAGCAAATCAGTTATATATTAAGCCATTTGATAAATCAACAGTTAAGTCAATTGAGAGTGCAATTTTGGCATCACCTCTTGGTTTAACGCCACAATCAGATGGAAATGGTATTCGTTTAGTTTTACCAAAAATGACTGAGGAACGTCGTAGAGAATTAGTTAAGGTTGTTGGAAAAATGGAAGAAAATGCTAAGGTTGCTATTCGTAATGTTAGAAGAGAAATTCTTGATGATATTAAGAAATTAGAATTGCCTGAGGATGAAGAAAAGGCACAACAAGAGGATGTTCAAAAGCTTACTGACTCTAAGATTGCTAAAATTCAAACTATTACTGAGGCTAAGAATAAGGACTTAATGACAGTATAATGTCTAATAACTAATCAAGTATGCTTATTTTTAATTTTTATTTTTAAAAATCTAGTTGAATTGCTTTGTTAAGTTAATTCGACTAGATTTTTTTTATTTATAATGATATAATGATAATCGTATAATTTTAGACTAATTAACATGTTCGAAAAAACTAATATAATATTATAATATTATAATATTATCGTAAAAAATAAATAGTATAAAATTAACCTATATGGAGGTTTATATGAAAAAGAGAATTATAACTGCTACAATATTAACACTTATATTATTACCTGCTGTAGTGGTTCCTGTTTTAAAGCCTATTTTTGAACTAATTGTATTTTTATTTACAATTGTTGCCTCATTTGAAATTTTAAATATGTATGATAAAAAGAAGAAGGTTCCAATGCCTATAAAAATAATATGTGTACTATTAACTATAGGATTGTATAGTTCAGTTGTTAATAATTTTAAAAATGTTTGTTATGATACTTTAATTTGTAGTTTTATTCGTTATACAGGTATTGAAATTGATGTGTTTTTAACAATGGGACTTATCTTTTTAACATTAATGGCTTGTTTGGTTTTTGTTCATGATTTTGATGCTAGTGATGTTGGAAAATGCTTAGTTCAAATAATTTATGTTGGGCTTTGCTTTGCTTGCTTCACTGTATTACGTTCATATGGTGTTAGATTTATTATTTATTTATTAATAATTACGGTTTCTACTGATGTATTTGCCCTTGTATTTGGTTTGACAATAGGTAAAAAGGTATTTGGTGGTAGACATAAAATGGCACCATATATATCTCCTAATAAATCATGGGAGGGAGCAATTGGTGGTACAGCAATAGCTTTAATTATAGGTGTAACATTTTTAGTTAGCTATCCTTATTTTACATCAAGCTTTCATGGTGGTGAGGTTACACCATTCTTTGAGGGTGTTTTTGAATATGAGCAATTTACTCAGGTTGGATTAGTATTGTTTATGATTGTCTTAACATTATTTATGTCTGCTTGTTCACAAATTGGTGATTTAGTTGCATCAAAGCTAAAAAGGACATATGGTATTAAGGATTACTCTAATATCTTCCCAGGTCATGGAGGGGTTCTTGATAGATTTGATTCTGCAATTTTTGCTTCAGCTATCTTCTTAGTTTTAATTCAGCTTGAGGCTATTACATATCCAATTATAGGGAATCTAGGTATTTAATTATGAAAAATTTATACATTGTTGGAGCTTGTGGCTCTATAGGAACACAAACATTAGATATTGTTAGAGAAAATCCTCTTGAATTTAGAGTTGTAGGTGTTTCTGTTGGCTCTAATCTTACTCGTTGTAAAGAGGTTATAGATGAATTTAAACCAGAAATTGTTTGTTTTCGTAAAAAGGAAGATATTTATGATATAGGCTATAAGGCTAAAATTTGCTTTGGTGATGAAGGGCTTCTTGAGGTTGCAAACTATCATAAGTATGATAATGAAGTTTTTGTCAATGCGTTAGTTGGTATTTCAGGACTTATGCCAACTGTTAGCGCTATTAAGGCTTGTAAAACAATTTGTCTAGCTAATAAAGAAACGTTAGTTGTTGCAGGGGATATTATTAAAGATCTTGTTAAAAAATATAATGTTGATTTGATTCCAATTGATTCTGAGCATTCAGCAATACTTCAATGCTTAACTGGTGAATTGCATAATGAGGTTAAAAGATTAATTATTACAGCTAGTGGTGGCTCTTTTAGAAATAAAGAGCGTGGTGAACTTTTAAATGTTACTAAAAGTGAAGCTTTAGCTCATCCTAATTGGAGTATGGGAGCTAAGATTACAATTGATAGTGCTACTATGATGAATAAGGGCTTTGAGGTTATAGAGGCTCATTATTTATTTGATATGCCTTATGAAAAAATTGATACAGTTTTACATCCACAAAGTATTGTTCATTCAATGGTTGAATTTAATGATCATACAATTAAAGCAGAAATTGGCGTATCAGATATGCATACTCCAATTTCATATGCTTTAAGATATCCTAATCATATTTCTAATAATGAAGAGGGATTAAATTTATTTGGGTTAAATTTAGAGTTTAGGGAGCTTTCAAAGGATAGATTTCCATGCTTAGGCTATGCTTATGATGCGGCTAAAAAGGGTGGAATTTATCTTGCAGTATTAAATGCTTCTAATGAAGCAGCTGTTTACTTATTTTTACATGATTATATTAAATTTTTAGAAATAGAAAATATTATCGCAAATGAAATTTATTCAAATAATTATGATAATATAGAATATAATTTAGAAAATATTGTAACTATAAGTAAGAGCATTATTAATAAAATATTAAAAAAATATGGAGTTGAAAATATATGATACTTGCTTTAACGGGTGTACCTTTAATTTTAGTTTCAATACTTGCATTTATTTTTGTTTTAGGTGTTATAATTGTTGCTCATGAGGCGGGACATTTTTACTTTGCGAAGAAGGCTGGCATTTTATGCCATGAATTTTCTATAGGTATGGGTCCTGCTATCTACAAAAAGCAAATGGGTGAAACTACATTTTGTATTCGTGCTATTCCAATCGGCGGATATGTTCAAATGGCTAACAATGAGCTAGATGGTATTTTAAAGGTTGGAGATAGTATTGGTGTTAATATTATAAACGATGAGGTTACAGAGATTATTTTAGATGATAATAAGGAATGTAATCTTCGTGGTGAAATTGCTGAAATCGACCTTAGTGGTAAGGATGGACATGATTTATATATTAGCTTAAATTATGATAATCAAAATCATTATTTGAAGGTTAAAAATGATGCAATTTACGTTTTTGAGCGTAATCAAACTATGCAGCTTACACCATATGATAGAAGCTTTGATTCAAAGAGCCTATGGCGTAGATTTATAACCTTACTTGCTGGTCCTGTTATGAATTTTATAATTGCAATTATTGTTTATTTAATTATATTTTTTGTTCAGGGTGTTCCTAATTATAATTCTACAGTTGTAGGTAGTGTAGAGGCAGGCTATCCTGCAAATATGGCTGAAATTAAGGTTGGAGATAAAATAACTAAGGTTTCTGATACTGATGTTACAACTTGGAATGAATTTTCAGAGGCTCTTGCCAATGAGTATAGTAAGAATAATGTTGATTTTTATATTACAGTGGAATCAAATGGTGTAGAAAGAGTATTGCCTATATCTACTATTGTTGCGATTAATTCTGTTGGCATTTCAAATATTGATATTCCTTCACAAGCATTTAATAATGATATTGAGGGGTTAAGAATTGGTAATACAGGACAATGTAGCTCTGGTAAGCTTCCTTTTTCAAGGGGTACAATAATTAGTAAGATCTTAAATGTAGATACTAATGAGATTATTGAACTTAATCGTAATTCATGGCCTGAGGTTATTAAGTTTTTTAAGGACTTAGATTCAGCAAATATAAAATTTGAATATTATACTCCTAAGGATTTAGAACAAGAGGAATATACTAAGGTTTCATTAGATGAATGTAGTGTTATAACTCCATGGAATAATGAGGTTTTATCTAATCAAAGAGTTAATAAGGTTGTTCAACAAATTGGTGTATCACCAAAATATCATTTTAGCTTTTTTGGTGGAATTAAGGCAGCATTTAGTAATTTCTGGCAGGATTTCACTTTAATTTTTAGAACATTAAAGCTATTAATTGCACCAAGTGAGAATAGACAAATTGGTATATCTAGCTTATCAAGTGTTGTAGGTATTTATTCTTTAGTACAGCAATATGTAGGGGCAGGCTTTTTAGCATTACTATCTTTACTTGCTTTATTATCTGTAAATATTGGTGTTATGAATTTGCTTCCTATTCCAGGCTTAGATGGTGGAAGAATTGTATTTTTGCTATATGAGCTTATAACTAAGAAAAAACCAAGTAAAAAGGTTGAATCCATTATTACAAATGTTTTCTTTGTTTTATTACTAATATTATTTATTTATGTTACATATAATGATATTTTAAGACTATTTAAATAAAAATTGTTTAAAAATAATGTTTATTAGATATTATTTATTTATAAGGAGAGAGTTCTATGAGATATACAAATCCAGTTATTTTATCAGATTATAGTGATCCAGATGTAATTAGAAGAGGAAAAAACTTTTATATGATTTCATCAAGCTTTAATCACACACCTGGAGTTCCAATTTTGAAAAGTAGAAATCTTGTTAATTGGAAATTAATTGGCTATGTATTTGATAAAATTCCTTTTAAAAGGTTTGATAATGTTTGTCATGGTGATGGTGCTTGGGCACCTTCACTAAGGTATCATGCTGGTAAATATTATGCCGTAATTCCCTTTCCTGATGAAGGTATTTATGTTGCTTCATGTACTGATATTGAGCGTGGAGATTGGAGTGATCCTTGGTGTTTAATTGATGCCAAGGGAATTGAAGATCCATGTCCTATTTGGGATAATGGTAAATGTTATTTGGTTGTAGGCTTTGTTAAAAGTAGAATAGGCTTTAATTCTGTTTTGGGCTTATATGAGGTATCATGTGATTTAAAAAAACAATTAACTGATTATAAGATTATTTTTGATGGTCATAATACACAGCCTACAATAGAGGGACCTAAGTTTTATAAGCGAAATGGTTATTTTTATATTATGGCTCCAGCAGGGAGTGTTAAGACAGGATGGCAGACTTGCTTAAGAAGCAAAAATGTTTATGGACCATATGAGGAAAAAATCGTTATGTGTCAAAATGATTCTAAAATCAATGGTCCACACCAAGGAGCTTTAATTGATTTAGGTAATGATAATTGGGCTTTTATGCACTTTCAGGATTTAAATGTTTATGGTAGGGTTGTTCATCTACAGCCTGCAAAATGGATAAATGATTGGCCTATTTGTGGTAATGTTAAGGATGAATTACTAGCAGGTACTCCCTATGAGGAAAATGAATATTTAATTGATTTAAAATCAAGCTATAAGCTTGAATCATCTGATTTATTTAATAAAGATAAGTTATCATTGATGTGGCAAACTCCTGCAAATAAGAAAAATGGATGGTATAGCTTAGATAATGGATTAAGGCTTAATTGTTATTATCACAATGATAAGGCATACAATGCCTTAAATCAAACTCCTAATTTATTTTTAACTAAGATTTTGTTTTCATCATTTACCATTAAGACAATGTGTAGCCTAAATTTGATAAATGATGGTGATGAAACTGGGCTTTGTTTTATGGGGTATGATTATAATTATATTTGTGTAAGAAGAATTGACGGTAATAATCATTTACAAGTAAGACAGGGTCATTTTAATCAGGATAATGATGTTGTTTTATTTGATTGTTTGTATAAAAATGATACAATTGAGTTTATGTTGAAATATACAGCTATTGATACTTATGTGTTAGGTTTTAATAATACTTATTTAAAAAATAAATTTACTGCTAGTGTTGGTAGATGGATTGGTGGCAAATATGGTATTTATTCAAGAGGCCTTTATGAAGGTGGATACTCTAAGTTTGAATATTTTAAAGTAAAGAAGGTGAAATAATGAATGAAAATGATACTTTTTCATTAGATATAAAAAGAATGGGAATAAATGGAGAAGGAATTGGTTTTTACAATAAGCTTGCAGTATTTGTAGATGGAGCTATTCCTGGAGAGGTGCATGAGGTTTGTGTAACTAATTGTTCTAAAACTAAGATGGCTTTTGCTAAAACTGTTGAAATTAAGCGTGTATCTAAATCAAGAAAGATTGCAGAATGCCCATATTATGAAGCGTGTGGCGGTTGTGCAGTTATGCATGTTAAATATGAGGATATGCTTATTAATAAACGAAATATTTTAATTGAGGCTTTAAATAGGTATACTTCTTTAGATACTAGATCATTTGAAATTAAACCAACTGTAGCATCGTCTGATGTTTTTGGTTATCGTAATAAATCTCAATTGCCTGTTAAAAGATATGATAATAAAACAAGTGTTTGTATGATCAAGGCTAAGAGTAATCAACTAGTACCAGTTGAATCTTGTATGGTTAATAATCCTTTAATCAATACTTTAAATACTCAAATTCTACAGCTTGTTGATGAAATAGGATTACAGGTTTATTTACCTAAATTTAATCGTGGTGTCCTTAAGTATTTGGTTATTAGAGTAAATAAACAAAATGAGGCTTTAGTTACTTTTATTTGCCATGAAAAGAATAATAAGATTAAAGAGCTTGCTAAAAAGGTAATTGCATTATCTGGTGTAAAGGGAGTTTATGAAAACTTCAATGAGCAAATTAAACCAGGCTCTTTGTTTGGAAAAGAAACTAATTTACTTGAGGGTGAACCATATATAATTGAAACACTTGGCAAGGTTAAATATCAAATTTATCCTACAACATTTTTCCAGCTAAATACAAAACAAGCAGAAGCAATGTATAATGTTGTTTTAAAGGCTTGTAAACTTTCATTAAAGGAAAGAATTCTTGATGCTTATTGTGGCGTAGGCGCAATAGGATTATATTTAGCTAAGCTTGCTGGTGAGGTAGTTGGTATTGAATATAATAAGGAATCAGTTATGGCTGCAGAAGAGAATGCTAAAATTAATAAAATAAAAAATGCCAAATTCTATCAAGGTGATGCCTCAGAATTGTTACCAAAAATGATTCGTGATGGAGAGGTATTTGATATTGTTGTAGCTGACCCACCAAGAACAGGACTAGGTGAGAAATTTATTAATACTTTATTAGATTCTGAAGTGAAAAAAATTATATATGTTTCTTGTAATCCAGCAACATTAGCTAAGGATTTAGAATTGTTAAGAGTTAAATATAATGTAAATTCAATTACACCTGTAGATATGTTTCCACAAACACCACTTGTTGAAACAGTCGCACTTTTGACGTTAAATCCTTCAGTAAAAAAATAATTAATAAGATTCCTTCATATGATAAAGTGTTAGTAATTCCAGATGCATTATTAGAATTAGAAATGATTCAAGGTAATAAAGAAAAATTAAATCATAAACTATATGAACTTTATATCACTAAAGTAATGCAAATAAACAAGAAAGCAAAAGCTAATAATTCAGATATCATTGATTACGTAAAAATCATGTATGGATTAAATGTAAATGCTGCAATGATATCCTATGTTAGAAAAGATAAAGGAATACAAAAAAAAGCGTGCTGATTCTAGAACGGTTGACCAAGAAAATGTTAATAGAAAACCTAAAGAAACACATTATAAAGTTATTATAGAAACTATGGAACACTTTAATATGATATAAGTCGCATAACCTGCGGCTTTTTTGTTATTTTCTCCCCAAATTTTAGACAATATGTGCTATAATAACAGTTGAATTGTTAAACGATTAAGTTTTAGTAGATTAACATAATTATATAGTGTTTTGGAGGAGATTTTTATGGGAAAAATTAAACGTGTTCATAAAAAAGAAATTAATAATTCTTTAGATCAAGCTCGCTCTATAATTAGAGATTTACATGAACATTTTAACACTGGTAAACAATATAAGTTTACAGAAAGATTAGTAGGTTCAGCAAAATGGAATATTGTTTTAAAAGATAAGAACGGTTTTTTTGATTTGGATTATCAGCTTTTATTAACAAAGAATTCTAAAAAGATTAAGCATTTTGATAAGAATGTTGAGAAAAAAACTGAAGCTACAATGATAAAAGAAGACTTCTTTAATTATTTGAATAAGAAGTATAGTGATAGAGAAAAATATGATTTACAAAATTCTACGACAGCTATTACTTTTATTAATAAAAAAGCAAAGTTTTCAATTGATTTCGTTTTAATTAAATCGTTACCTGATAATGATCAAATAATTAGAAGAGATAATACTAAAGAAAATCCTACAATTAATAGATATGTTTGGAATGAATTATCTATGAACAATGAAGCATATAAAAAGTTTAAACGACTTAGTCCAGTACAAAAAGAAGACTTAATTGAAAATTATATTTTACCTAGAAAAATAATTGAAAAACAAAAAGATCCTAATGATCCTAACATAATATCTTCTAGTAGAATCTTTAAAGAAGAGGTGAATAACTATGGCGCTTAAAGATTTGATTACTGATTATGAAGAAAATAAAGATGATATTATTAAATGGACTACTTTGAAAGGCGAATATCGTTACAAGAAACTAATAGAATTTTTGAAATCAAATAAGATACCTTTTGAATGGAAAAATATAACTAATTATATGAAGTATGATAAAAGAATATTATATAATTCTTTTAAATATATTGTCGTTTTGGAAGAGTTATTTAAATCAATGATTGCAAAAAATTCGTTATATAGAGAAGAAGATCTCCTTACAATGGATTTTAAAACAGCGTTAGAAAAACTATTATCATTGAACAAAAAAGTTGAGTTTGATGGAATTGATTATGACCTATTAAAAAAGGAAAAAGGCGCAATTAATTCTTTTAGAAATGCGGTCGCTCATAATAAAATGCTGTTGAATAGAAAATATAGAGGACCAGAGGAATACAATAATCATATTCCTGGAAAAACTCTTGTAGAAGTATTAGATATTTATAAACGAATAATCCCAGAATCATATAGGACTGGATTTTGTAATGATATATATAATTCCAAAAATGGATTAGATATTGATTCAAGATTTATTTTTTTTGAATCTGATTCTGATTCGGTAGAATTAAATTCTAAAGTATTAAGAATGCGGGAATTAGAGAAAATAATAAAATATGAGTTTAAAAATTTAAATTTATTAGAACATGCAATGAATTCGACATCTTTAGGAAATGATAATCATATAAATGATGCTTTAGCAACGGTGGGAGATGCGATTTTAAAAAGCCTTATTGCTGATTTTTTATATGTTAATGTTTCACAATTTAAGGGAGAAATAACAGAGTTAAAGACAGATTTAGAAAATAATTCTACTCTACATAGTGTAGAAATGAATACTGGAATTATAAAATTTGCACATAATGATAAGCATTTTTACTGCGATGAAAATGTTCCTGATAATGAACAAGTTGTTTGTAGAGAGCATGATTCTTATTTAGAAGCTATTGTTGGAGCTATTTATTATGATTCTGGATTTTTTTCTGTAAAAAAATGGTTTATGAATTATTTATATAACGAATTGGAAAAAAATAAAGTTATTAAACGTGTTGAAAGTAATAATTTTGTGGAGGAAAAGAATGATTGATTTAAAAAAGATTAGTATCGAAGGTAAATATTTTGATATATTATGTTCATTAAACTTATTGGAAAATGATAATAGATCCGTAGTTATATTTGGTAAAAATGGAAGTGGAAAAACAACAATATCTAATGCCTTTTTAAATTATAAATTGGATGGCACTGATTTTTCCACTGTTAAATTTTATGATGACAAAAATAATGAGGTTAGTATTATAAAAGATAATTTATGGGTTTTTAATGAAACATTTGTTGATAATAATGTTAAACTTTCAGAGGATAAAGATGGTATTAATGCTATTGTTTTATTTGGTGAAAACTCTGAGATTGATGCTAAATTAGATGCATTAAATGAAAAGGTGAAAAAAGAAAAAGAAAATATTATAAATAGGAATTATCAACAATATATTGACGATAAAAGCCCAAATTGTTATGAAAAGCATAGGAAGATTTTGAAAAATATAATATCATCAACATGGGCTACAAGAGAACAGGAAATAAAAGGAACACCAAAAAAGGCTTCTGTTTATGATGTATTGATTGACGAGTTTATTTCAATGAAATCACCAGAGAAATCATTAACAGAATTAAAAGCTAGGTATAAAGAATTACTTGATAAAATAAAAAATTCTAATCCAACTTGTACTACACAAAATACAATTCCATATATAAGATATGAGTTTGAAGAAAACGAATTTTTAAGTATAATTAATACAACTATTGAGAATAAAAATGAATCAAAATTCGTCACTGAAATTCTAGAAGAAATTAAAAAAATGGGTTTTATTCAATCCATTTATGATCATGTTGTAGATGAAAATACAAAAATATGTCCGGTTTGTTATCAAAAGATTTCACAAGAACATAAGCATGATATAAAGGATGCAATAGGCAGAATCTATAATGCTGAAATTCGATTATATAAGGATAAATTATTGAATTATAAGATACCTTTGGACTTGTTTAGGGGAGAATTAATCTTAAATGAAAATTTGCATGTAGAAAATTTGTTGTTGGAATATAGTAATGAATTAAAAAAACTTTTGAATATTGCAGAAATAATAAACAATGAGATAGATGAAAAAACCAAAAATGTTTATAGTACAAATGAATATACTATTCATAGTATAGAAGATGTGGAATGAATGTAGTGAATTACAAATTAAGTTCCAAAGTTTTAGCACTAGCTAATAAGAAAAAGGGAAGAACCGATGTTTTAATTCTCTTTTTTGTCGTTTATGCTATTGTTTATAACTTTAGTTTCCTATAGCATAATTTGTCATAAACATTAGCATTTTTTGCTATTGTAAATTGTATTGTTTAAAAGTACACTAAAAATGTAAAGCGCTTTCTTATGGAGGGATGAAATATGGAAATCAATGTTTAAAATAAAGCTAAACAATGGCAGATTATCTTGTTTCCGTTTAATAATGCGGCTACAAATATTTACTTAACTTTAATGTCATTTGTTTCTTATTATGCAGGTTATTATTTATCTGGAAATTTTTTAATTGGTTTTGCTAGTGCAGCAGTTAGTGCAGCAATTACTGTTACTATTTCAACAATTATTACAACTATGCGTATATTTGATGGTATTACTGATCCGATTTGCGGAGCAATAATGGATAAGACTAATACTAAATTTGGTAAATTTAGAGTGTTTATGGTTATTGGTAATTTATTACTTGCCATATCATGTATTTTAATGTTTTTTGTTATTAGACCAATTCAATCATCTGTGTTTAGATGGATTGCATTTATAGTTACATATGTTATTTATGTTATTGGTTATACTTGTCAGTGTGCATGTACAAAAGCAGGACAAACATGTTTGACATCAGATGCAAAGCAAAGAAGTCAATTTGTTATTTGGAATATGGTTGGAATGGTTATGTCAATTGTAATGATTAATTTATTAGGAAATGGGTTATTACCAATTTTACTAAAAAGCGATGAAGGTACACTTGGAGTTTTATATAATCCTAAATTTTATGATATTTTAGTTCCAATTGCGATTGTTTTATCAGCTATTTACACTTTACTTTCTGTTTTGGCTATTTGGGAGAAGGATAAGCCTCAATATTGGGGAATTGATGCTAGCCAAAGAAAAACGAAATTTAAAGATTATGTTAAGGTTGTAAAAGATAACAAGCCTATTAGATGACTAGTAGTGTCATCAGGCTGTAATAAACTAGCATCAACAATTGCTACTTCAAATGTTGTTGCAGCATTAATCTACCATATAATGATGGGAAATTATAATGCTTTATATATTCCATTATATGCGTTAAGCTTTATATTTATGGGAATATTTTTCTTGCTTGGATCAAAAACTGCCGCAAGAAAAGGACAAAAAAGAGCTATTGTTCAATATACCTTAATTGCATTTATATTTTATATAGGTTTAACAATAATGCTATTAATTTGGAATCCGAATAATGCTAATACTCATTTATCACTAATTACTGGTGGAGCTATTTCAATTAATGCATTCACTGTTATTTGGATTATTTTATATGGCTGTGGCTATGGCGCATATAATTGCTGTAGTGAGATGTGTATTCCTATGGTAGCGGATTGCTCTGACTATGAGACATATCGTTCTGGTCAATATGTTCCTGGTATTTTAGGCACTATATTTTCATTGATAGATAAGGTAGTTTCTTCATTATCAACAACATTTTTGTCTTTGTTTACTGTTTTATTGATTCCTGGTTTAAATGGTGCACAACCAACACCTAGTATGGATTTGACTGCAATTATTAAATCAAATTATCAAGGGGTTAGAATTTCAGCTTTAATTTGTTTTTGCTTTTTACCAATGATTTCTTGGTTAATTACCTTGTCTTGTATGAAAAAATATTCATTATCTGGTGAAAAATTAAGAGAGGTTCAAGCTGTAAATTCTGTAAGAAAGGCTGCAATTTCTTTAGGAATGCCTAAGGAAGAAGCTATGGAAACTTGGAAGACTATTGATCAAGTTCCTAAAAAATATATTCCAGAAGAGCCAAAAATAAGTCAAAATAAATTTTTTGATAAGGTTGATGAAGTCTATGAACGTATTTGGGAAAAAGAAAAGAATATTAAAGAATTTAAAAAGCAAAATAGAAGTTTATATTATAAATTAAGATATCGAACTTATTTCTTATTTCCATTTACTTTAATTATGCCTTTAAGACGTTTTGTAGTTATGTCAGTTTATAAAAAAGTTGTTAAAAAAACAAACTGGCAATAGTTTGTTTAAATATTGCGCCTTTAAATATTTTGCGCTATAGAAATAAAATATTAAAAAAGTTTAGGAGGAAATTGAATATGGAATTTTTAAAGAAATTCTTCAGTGGAAAAGCTTTTGGTTATTATGTAACTTTAGCTGTTTCATTACTTTTCTTAATCTCTGGTATTGTTTATGTTGTACAATATGCTAAAGATACAAGAGATTATCAAATTTTAACTACTATATTATTATTTGTAGGCTTTGCCGTATCAGTAGTATTATTAGCATTAAAACAAGATAAATATACTCCTTATGTACAAGGTGTATTCAGTTTATGTGCTTTATTATTCTTTATCCGTAAAATTTACTGGTATATTTCAGAAGTTTTTATTGGTATTGATGAAATCGGGTTTAACAGCAAATTTATTATTTCTACAACATTCTTAGTAATTTTATTTGTAGCTACATTAGTAAATTGCTTCTTACCACAAGTTAAGAAAGAGGTGGCAATCAATGAGTAAAAGAGCATTAGGTTTAAAAATTAGTTTAGTAGTATCTACAGTATTATTTGGTTTATCAACTACTGCAGTTAGTATTGCTAAAGAAAACAGAGATCAAATTTCTTCATCATTAGGTCAACCTACATTTAAAATTGAATATGGTGAATCTAAACCTCAAGAATTATTTAAATCTCAATATAAATCAATAAAAGATTTATCAGCTGCAGGTCATAAATTAGTAAAAGACATCGAAGGTGAAGGTGCTACATTATTAGAAAATAAAAATAATGCATTACCTTTAGCTCAAGGTTCTAAAGTAACTTTATTCGGTGTTCAATCTGTAGTACCAAGCTATGGTGGTCGTGGTTCTGCTCATGCTTCTAACCCTCAACCACAAGTAGACTTAAAGGCTGGTTTAGAAAAAGCAGGTTTCTCTGTAAATCAAACTATGTATGATTTCATTAAATCTGGTATTGCTGGCAAAAAATATGCTACAGCTATGGGCTTCACTGGTGGTCTTCCAAAAGATATGCCATTTGCTGATTTTGAAAGTAATGCTGATTTAGTTAAATCATTAAATTCTTACAATGATGTTGCTATTATGACATTATCTCGTTGTGGTGCTGAAGGTTCAGACGTTAAATTAAGTGCTACTACTGATGGTTTAAAATTAACTGCTGAAGAAGCTTCTACATTAGCAGGTTTAGGAAAACTAAAGAAAGACGGAAAAGTTAAGAAAGTTGTTGTATTATTAAATACTTCTAACCAAATTCAAACTAGTGAAATTAACAAAGGAGAATACGGTATTGATGCTGTATTATGGATGGGTCAAGTTGGTATCAACGGTACTGAAGCTGTTGGTGAAATTTTAAGTGGTGCTATTAATCCATCAGGAAGTTTACCTGACACATATTGGTATAATCATAAAGATAATCCAGTAGTAGATGGTAACTATGGTGTTTTCACTTATCAAAATAGAGATGAATTTAAAGATCAATTACCAGCAGTTAAAAAGAGTTTTTATGGTGGCACAAGTGATAACTGGGGTACTTATGTAACATACCAAGAAGGTGTATATTTAGGTTATAGATATTCAGAAACTCGTTACACTGATACAGTTATGAAACGTGATGGTCACGGTGATTTCAATTGGAAAAATACTATTTCTTATCCATTTGGTTTTGGTTTATCATATACTGATTTCCAATTCTCTAATTTCAGCGCAAATGAAACTAAAGATGGATATAAATTAACAGTAGATGTTAAAAATATTGGTAAAGTAGCTGGTAAACAATCAGTTCAATTCTATATTCAAAAACCTTATACTGAATTTGATATCGAACGTGATATTGAAAAACCAGCAGTAGAATTAATCGATTTCGGTAAAACTGATATCTTAAAACCAGGTAAAACTCAAACTGTTACTTTAGATGTTTCTAAAGAAGTTTTAAAAGTTTATGATAGAAAAGTTGCTAAAACTTACATTGTAACTGAAGGTGACTATTTATTTACAGCTGCTAAAGATTCTCATGAGGCTGCTAATAACTTCTTAGCAAAAGCAGGAAAAACAACAGCTGATGGTATGACTGCAAATGGTGATGCTAAATTAGTTAAATCATTCCATTTAGGTAAAGATGAATTTAACTTCAGTAGATCTAGATCAACTGGTAAAAAGATTACTAACTTATTTGAAAAAGCAGAAATCAATAATTATGAAGGAAATACATTAGATTACTTCACAAGAAGCAATTGGTCTAAAAAATTAAGAAAAAATTTAAAATTAAATCAAGAAATGGTTAATGAAATTCTTAAACAAGAAAATTCTAATTCATTAAAGAAAGATGATGGTTTATATCCTACATATAATGCAAAAAATAATTTACAATTAATTAACTTATATCAAAATGATAGTGGTGAATTAATTAGTTATGATAATCCTATTTGGGATTTATTCTTAGATCAATTAACATGGGAAGAAACATGTGAAATCGTTGGTCAAGGTTTCCGTTGTTCTGCTGCATTAGATAGATTAGGAAAACCAAAAACTGTAGATCACAATGGTCCTACTGGCTTAACTGAAAAATATAGTGCTGCTAATGGTTTAGCTAACAAATTAGATGATCCTGATAAAGATTTAACTCCAGTTAACTATACTACGATTCCTGTATTAGCTGCTACATTCAATAAAGATTTAGCTAAACGTATCGGTGAAATGATTGGTGAAGATGCTTTATGGGCAGGTTATAATGGTTTCTATGGTATTGGTATTAACACTCATAGATCTCCTTATGAAGGTCGTGCTTATGAATACTTCTCAGAAGATCCAACTTTATCTGGTATTATGGCTTCTATTGAAACATTAGAAATCCAAGCTCGTGGTACTAATGCTTTCATTAAACACTTTGCGTTAAATGATCAAGAAGCTCAACGTTGTGGTGTTCAAGTTTGGACAAACGAACAAGCTTTACGTGAAATTTCATTAAAACCATTCGAAATGGCTGCAATCGATGGTAAAGCTGCTAATGCGATGGTTTCTTTAAGTAGAATTGGTTTAGAACACGCTACTGGTTGTAAATCATTATTAACTGATTTCTTACGTGGCGAAGTTGGTATGATTGGATACTGTGTTTCTGATATGTGGACATTACAATACAATAAACAACAATTACCATTATTCTTAATGGCTGGTTTAGATATTCCTGATGGTGCTACAAATAATGTTGGTACTGATTGGAGTTTATATGAAACTGGTTATTCAGCTTTAGCATGGAGAATGCGTGAATCTGCTAAACGTACAATGTATGCTACATTACATAGTAATGCAATGAACGGTTTTGACTCTAATACTAAGATCATTAGAGTTACACCAAAATGGGAACAACAAGCTAATATCCTTTTAGGTGTAGTTTCTACAGTTTGGGGCGCATGCTTAGCATGGGGTGTTGCTGAAGTTGTTTTAGCTGTTAAAAAATCAAGATTATTAAAAAAATAATTAATCAATTATAATTGAATTAGACCTAGGATAACCTAGGTCTTTTGGCTCTTTCCAAACTGAGGTAGTTTGGTAGGTAGGTAGCTACCTAAGAATTTAAAGAAATAAGAAAATAGGAATTA
>CAKQEA010000030.1 GCA_934229785.1 uncultured Anaeroplasmataceae bacterium | reverse complement strand
AATTCATTAATCTTTCATCCCACAACCTCTTGATTTACTGTTTTGGTTTTACGTTTACCATTAGGACTTCAGTTTGTGTTGCAACCTTATCCACATACCATTTAGCCTCATCAAGTTTCTATTCGTAGATTCAAGGATTTTGCTACACCTCTTCCTTCACCCATAGGATTACTCCTAACGGCTTGAGGTTCGCTACACTTGGCGATAAATACCCGTGACTAGACTTTCACCAGTAAGATTAATGCCATGCCCGGCACACAACAAAGGTGAAAGCTTAAACTTTCACCTTTTAATTTACTTATTATAAAAATTAACTATATCAACATAAACGCATTCATTATCTTCTTCATTTAAGATTTCGTGACGCATATTTGGATATTCAATAAATGAGGTATTTTTATATCCAATACTATTTAGAAGCTTCATAACCTTATTTAATCCCTTAGTTCCTGACGTTGTCCTATCTAAAGCACCACTTACACTTAGTATTTCTAAATTCTTATTCTTAGCTCCATAAAGATTTTTCTTTTTTAAATTATTATCCATAATAAACAAATTCAAATTACTAAAATTATCAAATTTAAATCCGCATAATGGATCATTTTGATACTCAATCACATTTTTTTCGCTAGTTGAAATCCAACTAACATCTTCATCAAATGACGTATTATTAGAGAAGAAATATAAAAGCTTACTATATTTATATTTTCCTTTAATTTTATTTATAATTTTGCCTAAAAACACTGCAAATCCAACACCAGTATTATAGCTTACTGTTCCACATAAAATAAGCTTTTCTATTTCATTATCATACTTAATTAAATAATTTCTTCCAATTAAAGACCCCATAGAATGTGCAAACATATAAAGCTTTAATCCAACATTATCATTCTTAATAAATTTAGTAACCTCATACTGATCATCAATCATCTCATTATATGTACCAATATGTCCTAAAGGATACCTATCATTAATACTTTTACCATGGCCTCTTAAATCAGAAATAATAACAGTGTAGCCTTCACTATTTAAACGTTCAATAAATGGAATATATCTTTCCTTATGTTCAACCATTCCATGAACAATTTGAACGCATGCTTTTGCATTATTAACCTTAGAATATAGGCAAGATAAATCTAGCCCATCCTTTGCCTTTATAATTATTTTTTCCATATTATCACAATCCTTTTTTATAGATTAGCATATACAATTTTATTTTTCAACAAAATAAAGATAATTATGTCAATATAGACAAAAATAATTAAATAGTTAAGCACCATAACATGGTTATTACGTGTTTTATAATTTATTTTGATTAAATTTATTAGAATTAGTATTAATTAAAATATAAATAAACAATAAGTTCAGAATATGCTACCAAACTATTAAAAAATGGAGCTGATATTTATACGGTAAAAGAGCTGTTAGGTCATCAAGACTTAGAAATGACCCAGCGTTATCTTGATTTTACAAATGATGAAATTAAGAGTAATAATCAAAAGTTTAATCCATTTAAAAACCTATAATATTTCAGGACTTGTCAAGGTTTCGACAAGTCTTGATGATTATACGCTTTAGAGTCCTAAAAAAACAAAAAAAGCGCTATTTTCATAGTAAAATACTACAAAATAACACTTCCCGCTCTCTAAAAACTGGTGCCCGAAACAGGACTTGAACCTGCACGCTCGTCGCAATAGATTCTAAGTCTATCGTGTCTGCCAATTCCACCATTCGGGCATGTATTAGATTAAAGCTTTATGACAAGCTGCATTAATTATTATACCAAAAAATAATAATATTGCAAGAACTTTTTTTATTTTTTTTGATATTTTTAAATGCAAAATATTTTATAATCACTTTCTTCTAATAACACGCATTTTAGCACTATGAGCACGATTATTATATTCTAATTCCTCTTCTGAAGGTAAAATAGGCTTACGAGTAATAAGTTCAAATTTTGCCTCTACATCTGGCATAATTGGTAATCCCTCAGGAATCTCAATAGTTGATACTTCCTTAAAAACAGTTTTACATATTCTATCCTCTAATGAATGGAATGTAATTACAACCGCATAGCCATCTGAATTAAGCATTTCAAGAGCATCATTAATTGAAACCTCAAAAACTCTTAATTCATCATTTACTGCAATTCTTAACGCTTGAAATGTTTGTTTAGCTGGATGGCCTTTTTGATGAAGAACTTTTTGTGGTAAAGCTTTTTTTATAACATCAACTAATTCAAAGGTAGTATGAATAGGTTTAATCGCTCTTTCACGTTCAATAGATCTAGCAATTTGTTTTGAAAATGGATCCTCACCATACCTAAATAAAATACGGACTAAATCCTCATATGAATAAGTATTAACTATTATCTCAGCTGTAAGTGGTTGATTTTGATTCATACGCATGTCTAAAGGAGCATCGTAGTTATATGAAAATCCACGTTCAGGAATATCAAATTGAAATGATGATACACCTAAGTCATAGATAATACCATCTATATGATATACACCTAATTTATTTAACTCTTTTTTCAAGTCAACAAAATTAGCTTTAACAAAGGTATAATTATTACTAATTGCATCAAGTCTTTCCTTACTTCTTCCAAGTGCATAATCATCTTGATCAAAACAATATAAATGACCTGTTGTCAAACGCTCTAAAATCTTAGATGAATGACCACCACCACCTGTTGTAGCATCAACATATATTCCATTTGGTTTAATATGTAATTGTTCTATCGCTTCATCTAATAAAACACTTTTATGTATATACATATATTTTCCTCCTTAAATAGAAAATAGACACCCCAGTGTCTATTTCTATTAGCATATTTACGTTAATTTTATTCTTCTGTCTTAGAAGCCTTAGGAGCAACAACCTGCTTACCCTTGTAGAAACCACAATTAGAACATACTCTATGAGCTAATGTTAATTCTCCACAATTTGGACAAGTGATCATTCCAGGAACGCTTAAAGCTAAATGAGAACGTCTCATTCTCTTCTTCATTTTAGATACTCTTCTGAAAGGTACTGCCATGAAAAACACCTCCTACAATAAATCCTTAAGTGAAGCAAACGCAGGATTAATTTTCTCCTCTTCTTCTGGTGAATCCTCTTCAACATCTGATTCAAATTCTTCATTTGTCACAGACATAGGCTTTTGAATAAGTATATTAGTTAAAACAGCTTCCTTAGTATCTAAGGTTTGTCCATCAATTAAAAATACATCTTCCATTTCACCATCAGTTGTGAAAATTTCCTCTGCAGTTGATTCAATTACATAAGAAACTGGTTCAAGTGATACTGCATCCTCCATAATCAATTCAATTTTAAAATCAAATGATACAAGATAAGTATCAATACCTCTTTCTTTTATTGTTGCATGAACCTCACAAGGCTTAGAGGATATGATATCTTCAAATCCATTAAGCTCATTAGATAAATCCATAGACTCATCAAAAGAATAAGGCATAGCCATTTTTCTTAATTGAGCTAAAGCAAATCTCATAAAAATCACCTCAGCATTTCAATTATATTTTTTCTAAAGTCAAATGTCAAGAAAAAAGTATTTTTTTTCATACAAATTCTAAAATATATAAATCAATGTAATATTAATATATAGAATTAGAAAATTTATCTAAAACATAATTAGGATAGTTTTCTAATATTATTTATTCAAATCTTAATTCTAAATCAACTAATCCCTCATAAAAGTTATCCTCATGAGTAACCAAAATTACGCTTCCAGGAAAAGCATCAATTGCTTGCCAAAGCTCAGCCTTAGATAAAACATCAAGATGATTTGTCGGCTCATCAAAAATTAAAACATTACTTTTTTTCATCGTCATCAATGCAAGTCTAACCTTAGTTTGTTGACCTCCTGATAACTCTCTCATAGGCTTAGTTGCAAGATCTCCCTTAATTCCTGTTGTTGCTAAAACACTACGTAACTCTCCATCTGTTTTTAAATGATAATAATACCTTAAATAGCTTATCGGAGTTACATTAGCTTCATACTCTTCTTCTTGAGCAAAATAATTCAAATCAGCAGATGGATTCCAGACATATTTTCCATCAAGTGGTTGTATTATTCCCATAATTGTTTTTAAAATTGTTGATTTTCCTACTCCATTATGCCCTAGTATAGCAATTTTTTGATTTTGCTTCATTAAAAAATCTAAATTGCTTAAAACAATCTTACTTCCATATCCAACAGTTAATTTGTCAAGCTTTAAAACCTCTTGACCCAGTCCTTTTGAAAAAGGAAATTTAATATGCATTGGCTCATGATTTTTAGGTTTTTCTAAAACCTGTAATCTTTCTAAAACCTTTCTTCGTGACTGTGCTTGCTTAGTAGTTGTAGCACGAACAATATTTTTTTGAATAAAATCCTCAGTTTTTTTGATGAACTTTTGTTGATTCTCATATGCTTTTTTATATTGCTCCTCACGAAGTTCTCTTTCACGTAAGAACATATCATATGACATATTATATCTAGTCATAACCTTATTACTTAAACAATATACAACATTACCAATTTGACGTAAAAAGCCCTCATCATGTGAAATAACAACAAAAGCTTTTTTAAAATCCTTTAAATATTTAGCTAACCATTCAATATGGCTAACATCCAAAAAATTAGTAGGCTCATCCATAAGTAAAACATCTGGAGCTTCTAACAATAATTTAGCTAAATAAACCTTAGCTCTTGCACCACCTGATAAATATTTTAAATGAGTATTAAGGTCATATTCATTAATTCCTAAACCATTAATCATATTTCCCATGGTTGAATTCATCGCATAAAAATTTGACTTATCAAGCTCATCTTGAATACTTTGAGCAAAGCCTAAATACCTATCATATTCATTCTCAGGACAGGTACAAAGCATTTCATAATATTCATTCATCTTCTTTTCTTTTTCTAAAAGTGGCTTAAAAACCTCAGTTATATAATCATAAATAGAAACATCAGTCTTAACCTTTAAATGCTGATCTAAGTAACCATAGGTTGTATTATTAAACCATGTTATGCTCCCCTTATCTGGTATTAAATTTTTAGCAATTAAATTCATAAAAGTTGATTTACCACAACCATTATCACCAACTAAAACGATATGTTCACCTGGTAATATTCTAAATGATACATCATTAAAAAGATTTTGATCTGTGTATTTAAATTGTAAGCCTTCAACATCTAAAAGTCCCATATTTCCTCCAAAAAATATAAGCCTAGAAATATCTAGGCTATTATATTAATTTAATTCAGCATCATGCTTTTTCATAATTTCAACAAATTCGTCAATTGTTACAGTAGTTTGAGCTTGCTTACCATACTCACGATAAGTAACAGTATTATTTTCAACTTCTTTATCACCAATTACAAGCTGATAAGGAATCTTCTTTGTTTGAGCCTCTCTAATCTTATATCCAAGCTTTTCATCCCTATAATCTAAGTCATAGCGAATACCATTAATTCTAAATACCTTACTTAATTTATCACAATATTCTTTATGATATTCTAAATTAACTGGAATAATTTCACATTGTACTGGAGCTAACCATACAGGGAATACACCCTTAGTCTCTTCAATTAAAAAGGCAATGAAACGATCCATTGAGCCTAAAATAGCTCTATGAATTACAACAGGTCTTGCCTTTTGACCTTGTTCATCAATATAAGTTAATTCAAAGCGTTCTGGTAATTGATAATCAAGCTGAATTGTTGATAGTGTAACATCATGGCCGATTGCACTTCTAACCTGAACATCAAGCTTAGGACCATAGAATGCAGCCTCACCCTTTGCTTCATAATAATCAACGCCTAAATCATTTAAAACATTACGAAGCTCAGACTCACTCTTCTGCCATAATTCATCATTACCAAAATATTTTTCTGTATCCTCAGGATCTCTTAATGATAATCTAAACTTATAATTTTTAAAGCCAAAATCCTTATAAACATCCAAAATCAATTCAACAACACCTTTAAACTCAGAAGCAATTTGATCTGGTCTACAGAATATATGTGAATCATTTTGACTAAATGCACGAGTACGCTCAATACCAGTTAAAGCACCAGATGCCTCAAATCTAAAGTCATTAGCAATTTCAGCAATACGAACAGGAAGATCACGATAAGAATGAAGCTTTGAACGATACATTACCATATGATGTGGGCAGTTCATAGGACGAAGAACATATGCTTCATCATCTAATTCCATTGCAGGGAACATATCATCCTTATAATGAGCCCAATGTCCTGATGTCTTATACAAATCAACATTACCAAGTGATGGAGTCATAACATGCTTATAGCCTAAAGCATATTCCTTATCCATAATATAGTCAGATAGCTTTCTTCTTACAATAAAGCCATTTGGTAACCACATAGGAAGACCTCTTCCTACTAAATCATCAAACATAAAGATACCAAGCTCCCTACCAAGCTTACGATGATCTCTTGCCTTTCTTTCTTCTAATATTTGTAAATAATTATCTAATTCCTCTTTAGTAAACCAAGATGTTCCATATATACGTGTCATAACCTTATTGTTACTATTACCTCTCCAGTATGCACCTGCAATAGATAAAAGCTTAAAATTTTTAATGACACCAGTAGAAATAACATGTGGTCCTCTACAAACCTCAGTATGATCACCCTGAACATAAATATTAACTAAATCATCATTAATTGCCAAAGTCAATTCTTTTTTATACTCATCATCCTTAAACAGCTTTAAAGCCTCTTCCTTTGTAGCCATATAATGAGTAATTTTAATATTTTCCTTAACGATTTTTTTCATTTCTTCTTCGATTTTACTTAAATCCTCAGGCTTAAGTGAAACATCACCTAAATCAAAATCATAATAAAATCCTTCTTCAATCTCTGGTCCAATACCAAACTTAGCACCTTTATATAACCTTCCAACTGCTTGAGCAAGTAAGTGAGCTGTTGAGTGATTTAAAACCTCAAATGCTTCTTTCATCTCTGTAGTAATAAGCTCAAGTTTACAATCCTCGTTAATAGGATCACATAAATTAACAAGCTTATCATTTATGCGAGCCACAACACATCTTTTTGCTAAAGATGGACTAATCCCCTTTGCAATTTCAATAGGCATTACACCATTATCAAATTCTTTAATACTACCATCATTAAAAGTAACCTTAACCATAATAATCCTCCTTAAAATAAAAAAGCCTTAGGAAACTCTTCCTAAGGGCGACATAACCGTGGTACCACCTTAATTTTAGATTTAACAATATTATATAAATATAATCAGTTAAAATCTAACACTCAATTAAATTCCTTAACGCAGAACATACGAAATAGCATTTCCTCTATTTATCTACAAAGGTAGTAACATAAAATGATATATGAATATTTTCACCAAACATATTCTCTCTAAAATATAATCATAATACATCTTGTCCTTTTTCATCGACACATCTATTATACTATAAAAAATAACTAATGCAAGAGAACAAAAGTAAAAATTAAACAAATTATATGATGCAATTTATTTTTTTTAAAATCTACCATATTTTTAAAATTTCACATTTAATATTAATTACTGCCTTTTATATCCTTATCTTTTATATTTTGAAGAATCAGACATATCAACAATATAAGCAAGTGAAGTCATTCTTGAAACAATTCGTTGAGCCTTTAAAACGCTAGAAGGTGATTTATCAATTGCAAAATGAGCAGTAATTTCATTTGGACTAATATTTGAGGAAATAAATATAGGCTTTTCCTCTAGTACTCTATAATTTAATATTGGTCCAATGATTTCATCTCTTAGCCATGGGGTCATATTTTCACTACCTATATCATCAAGCATCAATACATCAATAGACTTAAGCATATTAATCAGCTCTTCAAACCTTGGAGTGCCTAAAGCATTTTTTAAATCTGAAACTAAATCCGGAAAATAGATTAATAGTGAGCTAATATTATTTTTTGCTAATTCATTAGCAATACACGCTAAGGTATAGGTTTTACCAATTGAGAATGTTCCATATAAATATAATCCCTTTTGTTTAGACGTTCCATAGTTTGAAATAAAGCTTATAAGCTGAGCATAAATTTTCTTTCTACTATCAGTGTTAACATCATAATTTTCAAGCTTAGCATCTAAAATATTTTTAGGTAAATATAATGTTTTTATTAGTGAAGTTTTATTATTTTGAGCCTTAAGCTCGCTTTTATATTTACATTCTCTTAAACAAAATTCACCATTTTCATATCTAGTTGAAAATCCAACATTTGTATTCTTACATTCACTTAAGCCCTTACAATTAGAGCAATTTTTATATTCCTCATGCATAAGGGCAAAATCATTTACATTATTAACATTAACTAAATACATTGGATAAAGCTTTTGAATTTGAGAAACATACTTAGCTACTATTTCATCATTACTATTAAATTCAATTTTTCTCATAGCATCTCAAATCCTCCATTCACCTCAACATTAGTTGAAATTTTCTTTTCGCCTTTAGAATCCATTGTTGTAATATATTTAATCGCATCATTAGTTGTAAAAACCTTATCTCTTATCCAGCTTTCAGATGCTTTTTTAAAATACTGAAGATTAGGAAGCTCCCCTCCCTTATCCTTCATAATCTTTAAAATCATACAATTTAAAACACCACATGGTAGATTAATATTAGCATATATTTCACTTACTGTATCTAAATATTTTTCTGGGAAATTTGGATAATTTTCCTCTAATATAACCGAAGGTGAGGCATTATCAAGATAATCGACAAGCTCAGTGTTTTCAACAATTTCATCATTTCTAACCTCAAGCTTAGGTCCATTCATATTTTTTTGATAAACAAATAGCTTATTAGCATTATTTTTTAATAATCTATAATCATACAATCCACGTTTATTAATTGAATCATGATATAATCCAACCATTTGGGCCTCATCAAAACCATAAACAAAGGCTAGCATTGATATCTGATCTTGAAAATTCTTTGTAATTCCCATTTCTAAGCAATCCTTATTAATCTCTTTAGCGAAAGCCTCAAAATTAAAAGGATTATTTTTAATGACTAAATTCTTATTTGGCTTTTTACCTAAAATATACTTAAACTTTTCATAGGTTGCCTCATTATCAAGAACAGATTGAAAAACCTCATCGAAGCTTTTTGTAACATTAACACATTCATATTTATCAATTTTTTCAATTTCAAAATGAGATTTAATATAATTAAATGTATCTTTAGTAATTTTTGAATACAAATATAAACCAAGTGTATTATCTCTTAAAAAACTCTTAGGTGTAAGCGGTGGGCATAAAACATAAATAAAACCATTATCCTTTGTTTCATAGGTCATAAGTAATCCTATAGCCTCAAGCTTATATCTAGCTGATAAAAACTGATTTTTTTTCATTGAATAAATATCATAGATATCTTGATGAGTTAATTTTTCATTTTTTAAATTATTACGCTCTAGAAGTGATGAAAATCCCAAATAAAGCATTAAGGCATCACTACCTATAAGTGGCGCATACAATAATGATACAGAGGCAACATCATCATTTGATAAGGTAAAGCTAGAATATATATTTAATTTTTGATTTCCATCAATTGTTGTTGCCATAAAATCTCCTACCTATGAAGGGCTATTCCCTTTAATTCATATTTCTTTGAAAAAGCATCATATATTGTTTTTATAAACGCATCAGCATGTCTTTCACTACCGAATAAAAATTCTGAATCAATATAAAAATCAATTGATGTTTCCTTTGGATTTTGCATAATAATTTTTGCTGTAACTGTTAAATGTGGAGCCTCAGAAAATATTTCTTTATAATCATCATTAACAGATAATAATTTGTGCTTTAACCCTTTAATTGTCTCAATATATAAATTCTTTAATTCATCATAAGATGCTTTAAAATAATGTGTTTGATATAATTCTTTTTTTTGATTTTCAGACGTTTCAATAATTATTCCCATATTAAACTCCTTTTAATTGATTTATAACATTTTTAACTTGTTCTTCTGTTTCAATAAAGCTTCCTTGACTATTAATTACATAATCAGCAAGCTCTTTTTTCATGTACAAATCCATTTGTGAATGAATTTTTGCTAAAGCATAATCCTCATCTATACCCTCACGTTGCATAAGTCTAATTACTTGTTCTCTTTTATTTAAAAACACACAAATAATCTTATCGCATAAATATTCAAGCTTAGCCTCATATAATAAGGGAATTTCTACAAAGATTAGCTCATCATTTACCTCATTAATTTGACGTTTAATTTCTTCAACAATAATTGGATGAGTTATCTCATTAAGCTTAAGCTTAGCTTCCTTATTATTAAAAATCAGCTTACCAAGCTTTTTTTTATTAAGCTCTCCATCATCTAAAATATAACCATCACCAAATTCTTTAATAATTACATTATAGATTGGACCATTTTTTTTAGAAAACTCAGCATTAATCTTATCACTATCAATAACACTATAACCAAGTGATGAAATAACCTTACATACATTACTTTTTCCACTAGCTATTCCACCCGTAATCCCAATAACCCTACTCACTAATATCACCTCTGGCAGTTTGAGCAAAAATAAGATGTTCTTCCATTTATCTTTAACCTATCTAATTTATTTTTACAGCAAGGACAAACATCCTTTGTATGAACACATAAGAAATTTTGATATTCACCCTCTACACCAAGTGATGATGTGTAGCTTCTAATTGTAGTACCCTTATGAAGTATTGCACCCTCTAAAATTCTTTTCGACTCAAAAACAATACTTTTAACCTCATCTAAGGTAATTGTATCTGCATATCTTGTAGGATTTACATGAGCAGCATACAAAACCTCATCTACATAAATATTTCCAAGACCAGCTAAAATAGATTGGTCAAGTAATACCGTCTTAATTTCTTTATGTTTCGTTATAATTTTACCATAAACTTCATTTATATCAATTTCTTTTTCCAAAATAATATCAATTCCAACTTCATTTAATGGTTTAGTTGTATATAATTCATCCTTATTTTTATAAATCATTCTACCAAATTTTCTAACATCCTGATACATAAGAGCATAACCATTTGATAGATGAAATATTACATGAATATGCTTATTATCAAGACTATTTTCAGGCAAATAAAAATACTTACCCTCCATACGTAAATGCGAAACAATAAAACCCTCATTCAATTCAAAAATTAAAAACTTACCTAATCTTTTAATATCCTTAAAGCTTTTTCCTGTAACATTAGCAATAAAATCATTAACATCACCATCAATTATTTTATCGTATCTAATCTCAACAGAATTTATTGTCTTTGAAATAATTTCTGTTTTTAAAACTCTTCTAACAGTTTCAACCTCTGGAAGCTCTGGCATAATTACAACCTATTAAAATGTACATTTTCTGCCTTAAGCTTGTTAGCATTATAAAAGCATTCATTATCATTAATGCTTCCTAATGCGACTAAAGCAAATGTATATTTTCCTTCCTTTACATTTAAAATTTCATTACATTTATTAACTCTATCTTCAATTGGACTAATTCCAACAAAGCAAGATCCAATATTCATTTTTGTTGCCGCAATAAGTATATTTTCAACCGCACAAGCTAAATCAAGATTTTGCATCGAAGGAGTTAATAAATCATGAGGATTTTTACCAACAACAGCAATTAACGTATTGCAATTTTGTAGCATTTTAGCCCCTTGTGAAACACAAGATAACTCTTTAATTATATCCTCATCATCAACAATTATATATTCTCTAGACTCCTGATTTCTTGCTGATGGAGCTGCCTCGGCATATTTACATAGAGTATATAACGTATCTTTATCTAATTTTTTTGTAAGATCAAATTTTCTAACACTTCTTCTATTTAATATATAATCCATACTATTTTACCTCATACCAATTCTTACCAAATGAATCATCAACAATTAATGGAACATCAAGCTTAACTGCATTTTCCATATTTTCTCTTACAATTTGTTTAATTTTTTCCTCTTCACCCTCATAAACCTCAAAAACTAATTCATCATGAACCTGAACAAGCATCTTACTTCTAAGGTGATTATCCTCTAAGGCCTTATCAACCTTAATCATTGCAATTTTAATAATATCAGCAGCACTACCTTGAATAGGGGCATTCATAGCCATTCTTTTAGCAAATTCTCTTTGCATATAAATATTTGAATTAATTTCAGGAATATAGCGAATTCTATTTTTCATAGTTTTAACATAGCCAGTTTCCTTACAAAACTCAACTGTATCGTCCATAAACTTTTCAATTTCAGGATACGCCTCATAATATCCCTTTATATACTTAGAAGCCAAAGCATTAGTAATATTTAAATCCTGAGCTAAGCCAAAGGCTGATATACCATAAACAATACCAAAATTTACAGCCTTAGCACGTCTTCTATCCTCAGGTGTTATGTCATCCTTATGAAATACCTCTTTTGCAGTTTTGCTATGAATATCTTCACCAGATATAAAGGCATCCTTTAATTTTTTAACATTGGCCATATGAGCTAAAACTCTTAATTCAATCTGGGAATAATCAGCACTATATAGCTTATTATTAGGATTAGTTGGAATAAACATTTTTCTAATTAAATGTCCCTCTAAGGTTCTAATAGGAATATTTTGTAAATTAGGCTCAACTGATGATAATCTGCCTGTTGTTGTTATGGCCTGCTGAAAAATTGTATGAACTTTTTCATCTGGATAAATAAATTCCTTCATTCCAACAACATAAGTTGAATAAAGCTTCATTTTAGCTCGATATTCAATAATTAAAGGAACAATAGGATTAAAGTTTAAAATACTTTGAAGTACATCAATATCAGTAGAATAGCTGACACCCTTTTTCTTAGGATATGGAATCATTAGCTCATCAAATAATACAGTACCTAATTGCTTAGGTGATGAAATATTAAATTCATGTTTGGCAATAGAATAAATTTCAACCTCAAGCTTTTTTATAGCATTTTCTAATGAAGCTTGTTGGCTTTCAAGTTCTACTAAATCAACCTTCATTCCATTATATTCCATCTTGCCTAATACCTTAGATAAAGGAATTTCAATATCTATAAGGAGCGACATTTGATTTTTTTCCTCAAGCATTTCTAATGCCTTAGTCTTTAGCTCATACAAAGCATTTGCTTTTTTAGCAATATGATCATATATTAATCTTTTCTCTGGCAACGCCCTTTTAACGCCCTTACCATATATCTGCTCATCGTAATAAACATCATTATAATCGTAAAATGCAGCAATTTGTTTAAATTCATCCTTAGCAACGCTCGAATTTAAAATATAGGTTGCAAGTAATAAATCAAAATTAATTCCTTCAAGCTCAATACCTAGTCTTTTGCATAAAACATAAGCTCTTTTATAATCAAATATTGATTTTTTTATGCTACAATCAGATAAATACATCATAAAATCCATACTTTTAAATATAGAATCCTGTTCAACAATAAACATACCCTTATTATTTTTAATACCTATAGCAATAAGTGGGCTCTTGTGATAGTTATATTCGAAAGTTTCAAAAATCAAGGCAGAACCAGGAACTAAAATTTCTGAAAATTTACTTGCCTCATCAACAACCTCATAGCTATCATCACTTACTACTATTGCCTTAGGCATTGTTAAATCCTTTAATAATGATTTAAATTCAAGCTCTTGATAAAAATTAATAAGCTTTTCCTTATCACATTCTTGGCGAATAGTGTCATCTAAGGTAATAGACATATCAAAATCTCTTATAATAGTTGCCATCTTTTTACATAAAACAGCCTTATCATAATTAGATCTAATCTTTTCGCCATCAGCACCCTTTATTTCATCCTTATGAGAAATCATATTTTCAATATTATTATAATTTTGAAGAAGCTTAACAGCTTTTTTTTCACCAATACCTGGAATACCAGGCAAATTATCACTCTTATCTCCCATTAAAGCCTTTAAATCAACAAACTGAGTATAATCAATTTGATATTTTTCTTTAAAATATTGGGGAGTATAATCCTCAAGCTCAGTCATACCTTTTTTAGTCATATGAACTGTACAATTTGGTGAAATTAACTGAAGTAAATCCTTATCAGAAGAATAAACATCAACATGAAAACCATTATCCTCAGCTCTTTTAGCCATTGTACCAATAATATCATCTGCTTCATAAAGAGGTTGTTCATATTGTTTAATCCTCATTATACTCAAAAATTCCTTTATATATGCAATTTGCATACGAAATTCATCTGGCATTGGAGCTCGACCAGCCTTATAATCATCCATCCAATCATGGCGAATTGTTTTCTTACCAGCATCAAATGCAACCAATATATTATCATACTCACTATTAATTAAATGATTAATCATTCTTGCGAAAGCATAAATTGCATTGGTATAAATTCCTTTAGAATTTTTAGCAATAGTCCCACTCATGGCAGTACCATAATAAGCACGATACATAAGTGAGTTTCCATCAACTAATATCATTCTTTTCACATAAATCACACTCCATAGACATTTAATATGATTATAACATAAAATTAGTCATTTTTTAAAAAAAAGCCTAAATTAATAGGCATATTTTAATAATTTATTAACTAACATTACAAATACTTCATATACTCTTATATAAACTTGTTATGTATCATTATCAAACATTCTAACCACTTACTTTTGAATTAAACATAGCATAAATATACAATATATCAATAAAGTTTTAAACTGCAATTGCAATGATTAGTGGTCTGGTTTCACCAATAAGAAAAAAAACTATAGTATTTATAGCCAATCAAATTGTTATAAACACTATAGTCATATTAATTATTATTTTTTCTTTGGAAAAACAATTGGATTTTTAGCATTATCAGATTGCTTATACAAAACAACAGTTCTTCCTATTTTTTGAACAAATTCAATACCAGAGGCTTCAAAAAAAGCTTTAACATCATCCTCTTCAACTAAAGAATTTTGTAAAATAGAAATCTTTATAATTTCATGCTTATTTAAATAATTTAAAACATCATTAAGAAGATTATCACTAAGACCATCCTTACCAATTTGGAAGGTTGTTGGCTCTTTTTGAGCTAATGATTTTAAAAAAACCTTTTGCTTCGTACTTAGCATGAATTAAGCCTCGTCGATAAATTCCTTAGAATCATAAGCATCAATTAAAATTTTCTTCATATCTTCAACCATAGGAACTCTTGGGTTAGCTGGAGAGCATTGATCCTCATATGCAAGATAAGCAAGCTTCTCAACCTGAGCCATATATGTATCACGATCTAAGCCCTGAGATTGGAAATTCATCTTAATTCCAACTCTCTTACCTAATTCACCAACAGCCTTTGCATAAGATTCAACACCCTCTTCAACTGTAGAAGCTGGTAAGCCTAAAATTCTTGCAATCTCAGCATAACGCTCATCTGCACAATAATAGTTATATTTTGGCCATGTTGATAATTTTTGAGGCTTTTGACCATTATAACGAATTGTATAAGGTAATAAAATTGCATTAGCACGACCATGAGGTACATGGAACTCTCCACCAATCTTATGTGCCATTGAGTGGTTCATACCTAAGAAGGCATTAGCAAATGCCATACCTGCTAAGCATGAAGCATTATGCATCTTTTCTCTTGCTTCAGGATCATTTTTACCATTATTATAAGAACGCTCTAAATACTTAAATACCATCTTAATAGCTTGAATTGCTAAACCATCAGTATAATCACTAGCAAGTGTAGAAACATAAGCCTCAGTTGCATGTGTTAATACATCCATACCAGTATCAGCAGCAATGCTTCTTGGTAGGTTCATAACAAATGCTGGGTCAATGATTGCAACAGTTGGAGTTAAAGAATAATCTGTTAATGGGTACTTCTTATGTTCAACCTTATCTGTTATAACTGCAAATGGTGTAACCTCACTACCTGTACCTGATGTTGTAGGAATACAAACCAACTTAGCCTTTCTACCTAATTCAGGATATTGGAAGGCACGCTTACGAATATCCATAAACTTTTGCTTTAAATCATTGAAATTAACCTGTGGTTGTTCATAGAATAACCAAATACCCTTAGCACAATCCATTGAAGAGCCACCACCAAGAGCAATAATTGTATCTGGTTCAAATGAACGCATTAACTCAACACCCTTTAATACTGTTTGAATAGATGGATCTGGTTCAACATCGCAGAATAATTGATATGGAACCTCTGGTGTTCTAAGCTGTAGCTGGTCAATAACCTTTTGTACATAGCCTAAATCAACTAAAGAACGGTCTGTAACAATAAGAGCCTTCTTCATTTCCTTCATTTGATGCAAATATTCAATTGCATCTCTTTCAAAATAAATCTTAGATGGAATCTTAAACCACTGCATATTATTTCTTCTGCGTCCTACTTTCTTAATATTTAATAAATTGATTGGTCCAATATTACCAGCAACAGAGTTGTGACCATATGAACCACAGCCTAATGTTAAAGATGGAATAAATGAATTATAAACATTACCAATTCCACCAAATGTAGAAGGTGAATTCCAAATTACACGAATTGCAGGAACTAAATCACCAAACTTAGTAGCCAATTCCTTTGATGCAGTATGAATAGCAGCTGAGTGACCAAGACCATTAAACTCAACCATTGCTTTAGCTAAAGCAAATCCTTCTTCAGTAGATTTAGCTTTTAAAAGTGCTAATACTGGAGAAAGCTTTTCTCTAGTTAATGGCTCCTCAACACCAACCTTAGAGCATTCAGCAACTAAAATTACAGTATTAGCAGGAACCTCAAAGCCAGCCTGCTCTGCAATCCAAGTTGCATACTTACCAACAATTGTCGGATTCAATTTAGCATTTGCACATTCATCCTTAGAATTAACGCCAAACATAAAAGCCTCAAGTTTTTTCTTCTCAGCCTTATTAACAAAATAAACACCATATTGCTTCATTTCAGCAATAAAATCATCATATATTTCACTATCAACAATAGCAGCCTGCTCAGATGCACAAATCATACCATTATCAAATGATTTAGACATTACAATATCATTAACTGCTTGACGTAAATTACATGATTTTTCAACATATGCAGGAACATTACCAGCTCCTACACCAAGTGCAGGCTTTCCGCATGAATAAGCAGCACGAACCATTGCATTTCCACCTGTAGCAAGAATTGTTGAAACACCAGGATGATTCATAAGTGCAGAAGTTGCTTCCATTGATGGATGCTCAATCCACTGAATACAATTTTCAGGAGCACCAGCTGCAACTGCTGCCTCGTATACTACCTTAGCTGCTGCTGCAGATGACTTTTGAGCATTTGGATGGAAACCAAATATAATAGGATTTCTAGTTTTTAAACAAATCAATGACTTAAAAATAGCTGTTGAAGTTGGATTAGTAACTGGAGTTACACCTGCAACAACACCAACTGGCTCAGCAATTTCAGTTATACCAGTAACATCATCCTCACTGATAACGCCAACAGTCTTTAAACGCTTCATATTATTTGTGACATATTCACAAGCAAATAAATTTTTAGTTGCCTTATCCTCAAATACTCCACGTCCAGTTTCGTCAATAGCAAGCTTTGCAAGATTTCCGTGTTGATCAAGTGCAGCTACAGAACATTTTGCAACAATATAGTCAATTTGCTCTTGAGTATAGTGAGCAAATTCCTCTAATGCCTTTAATCCCTTTTGGACTAAAGCATCCACCTCTTCTTGAGGTGTTAAAATTTTTTCTTCCATAGAAAGCCTCCAAATTTTCAAATAGTTTTTTTACAATTTAATTATATCTTTTTTCACTTCATTTAAAACAAGTAAACGTTTACTTAAACTTTTTTGAGCCAATTTCAACATAAGAAAACGTTTTTATAAAAGCTTTATATTCTTTCTAAATAAAAGAAAAAAGATTGTCATTTTACATTTTCACTCATAATATTAGGTGAAAATATCAAACAATCTTTTTAATTTAAAAAATAAATATTATATTTTAGCAATTTGTTTTATTATCTGATTCTAACAAATATAAAATAAATGTTGCAAATACAACTATACCCTCAGTAAATCCAAGTAAATTATTTATAACTCTTTTTATAGTTGACGAATTTAAAATAGCCTTAAATTCATCTGTAGAAAAAACAACCTTATTCAAATAAATAATTGAAGCTGTAAGCATTATAGTTACAACAAAGCCAATAGCAAAAATAATATATTTTGAATACTTATTATAAAATCCTTGCATATTACTTTTCCTCCTCATCCTTAACATTATTTTCTAAAGAGGTATTTTCTTCTAAGATTGTATCATCCTTAAACATAGCTGAGTTTTTAACTCCTCTATATACAGGCTCATAAATTAAAACTGCAAGTGTAACACTAATTACACCAGTAATTAATGATCCTGGTATCTTAGATGTAGCAACAATCAATGATTTATCAAAACCATCTAATAGTATACCCTCAAGCAACCATCTTAATAAAAATTCACCAATGATATTAACTAAAATTGCAATAGTAATTGAAAATAACACTGCTTTATTACGTTCTGATAGTTTTGTAGAAAAAATTGAAGCCATTAGAGTACCAAGTGTTGCTATCCCTGTAAATATTGGTAAATATAAAGAAAAACTAACATTCTTTCCACTACCAAAGAAATTACTAACAACACTATTCAATCCTGTTTTAAATGATAAATTACTTTTATCACCTATACAAAAGAAAACTAATGTAAAAATAAATAATCCTGCAAAAATAAATGTTGTAACATAAAGTAAAACATTTGTTTTAATTTTTCTTTTTAAAATAAACCTAAATAAAGTACCAACAATATAACCAACTAAAAATTTCAAAACGAAGGTTCTAATAATTGTTGATGGTTTAGATGTATAAAAAATTAAATCATACAAACCCATTCCTAAACTACCAACCAATCCTCCTTCAATCCCACCAAGTAATAAGGCTACCATAATCATTACAAAATTTCCTAAATGAATAAAATCTCCTGATGGCATTCTTATTTGAATAAAGGTAGCAGCGCAGCATAATGCTGAAAACAAAGCAACCAATATTATTTTATTCAATATTTTTTCTTGCTTACTCATAATATTCCTCCCAAATTATACATCTATTATACACTATACTGGCTCTATTAAAATAACCAGTATCATTTTATTTTATGGTACCAGATTACAAAATTAAAAAGTGGATCCTAAGCCATTAATAACCTTTAGGATTCACTAAAACTTCCTTTCTATTAATCAATTTTTTTCACCAAATCAATCAATCCTATTTTTTCAAAAAATCGATTTAAAATTTTACACATAGAAACATCATCTATGCTTTTAATCTTATTTCTATCTGGTATTTCAAGTCCATAATCTTCAAACTTATAATATAACTCATTATTTTCAAAAAACTTCTCTCGAGCTGGATTATAAATATCAATAATAAATTCTTTTATTAAATCAATATTACCTGAACAATATAGACTATGCAAAAATCCACCATATTCATGCTTATCATCAATTTCTAAAGAAAATTCTGTTTTAGTTATTAAACAACCTGGACCTTTAAAGTTAGTAGTAATCAAACGACATAAATATTGATCTATTTCATATCCATTTTCTTTAGCATAATCATTCATTTCATATAAAAATCCACAATATTTATAAAAGGAGCAAAATTTTTTTAACACTTGTAACGTTTCTACATAAACTTCTCGTTCTTTATGATAAATGGGAAGTAATTGATTAAAATTATATAATATTGTTTTATACAATTCCTCATAATACGATTCACCAATTATCAAATTTAGCCTCTTGATATAAAGTTTAGCTACATAAGCATTACATGATAAGAAATCCTGATTAGTTAATGGATAAAAATAATCTTCTTTTTCTTCCATATTTACATCATTAAAAGCACATATAATATATTTTTCTCTAGGCGAATACTTTGTTTTCTTGTGCTTTACTTCAACAACAAAATCAAATAAATTATTTTCCTTCAAAAAATTATTTAATTCTTTGTTGCATTCAATATCATCAATATCCATGATTAAATCACTATGATAATAACACCAAAATATCCAAGAATGAACAAGATCATATTTATCCATTAATTCATCACGTTCAAAAAAAATTTTTCGAGCCGGATTATAAACATCAATAATAAATTGTTTAATCAAATCTATATTATTTGTATAATAAAGGTAAGGAACTAAACCAAATTTATTGTAATTTTCATTATAAAATTCTGATAGAAATGTATCCATTTTTGCTTCAATCCAACTAAAATGAAACATGCATATATTAGTTCCTATACCATGAACCCAATCACGACCAGCCGTTCTTTTTTGACTTTGAGAATAAAAAGCGCTATAACCATATTTATTACAATATTTCTTTAAACAATCAAGCTCTTCTATGTAAATATATCTATTATAGTGAAATATCATAAACATATCATTAAATAAATGATTTAATTTTACAAATAATTCAAATTTTACATTTTTCTCTAAAACTTCATTTATTTCTTCTATATATGATTTACAAATATCTTCATTCCATTTAACTAATATATCTT
>CAKQEA010000029.1 GCA_934229785.1 uncultured Anaeroplasmataceae bacterium | reverse complement strand
AAAGCATACCAACGTCATTTTATTTTAGATTTCTACTGGTTTCAAGTAGACCAAGCTCCTGAAAGAACAGCTAAGCTATTTAGAGAATTGGATCATGTGTATGCTGCAATCTTAAATCGTCAGGAAGTCTTTGGTGGTAAAAAGAAAAATGCTATTTTAGAGCTTTTTTTAATGTATTATAATATGAGAATAAATTCAATATTAAAAAAAGCAAATAAGATAGATTTAAGAAGAATAAGGAAGCAACCTAAGCTTGACTATTTAATGAAATTATATTATTCATCTTCACAAGAAAAATATAAAAATATGCATGATAAAATCATCAGAAAATATAAGGCAAAACCATTGCCGTTAAAATATTACAAATATAAATCTAAAATTTCAGATTTAAAAAAGAGAATTCAAACTAATAAAAAAGATGGTTACATAATTGAAACAGTATGTATATCAAAAGTACCAACAGCCCCTGTTGAATATACAATTAAAAAAATAAGTAGCTTATGCAATCCTGATTCAAATAGGCAAGCATCATTTGTTACTAATTTTATATTTAAGACATCAGATTGTGAAAGATATGATACAAGATATATGAGAAGCTTAGCTGAATCAAGAAGTAAAGAAACTAAGCTTGAATTTATCCAAATACCAAATTGGAGCGACTCAATGCGTATGACAAAGGAAGATGTAACATGGATGAGCTACGCAGCTGCAAAGGATACATTTGGTATAAATGATACCGAATTTGAAAAAATAAGGTATGGTGATGAATATAAAAAGTATGTCAACCCTCTAAAATAAAAATTTTTAAAAGTAGGCGACCCCGCCTTTAAGACATTTTAATAATTATGTGGTATTATACTTCATGGAGAAAGTAATTTAATTTATACGCTTATTATTGCGTAGTATTGACTTGTTATTGTTTTTTAAAGTCAGTACTACGCAATTTTTTTGTTTATTTTTTAAAAAGAGAGGTGATAAGATGCAAAATTACGATTATGGTAACTCAGTTATTTCAAGCAATTTAAAATATGAATTTAAAAATAACAATATTAAGTATGCAAAAATTAAAGGCAAATTTCATATTGAACTAATTGTTTATTGCGGAAGAAAGAAGATGCATTCAACTTGTGGTGATTATGAAAATATATCAATAAATGATGCAATTAATAAATTATTTATAACTAAGGTTGAAAATATGTTTACTTTTCATAAAGGTAAAAATTATTATGCAATATTTAACGTGTATGAGCTGAAACCAATAACCAGATATGTATATAGAAAAACAGATACTATCATCAATACAAAAAGAAGAAAGTATCTGTTTAAAGAACGTATTAATATTTATTTTTAAGCTTAGCATTTAAGCTTAGCAACCTCTTCAAGTCGTTTGGCTGTGAATTTATCCTCATCAAAGTGCCAGTCATTAGGTAATTTTAATTCTTCTTGATAAATGGTTGCATATACATGAGTTAAAAATAAATTTAAATAATTTATACCTTGATTGTCAAAATCTTCAAATTTTGGTGGCTTACATGATGGATGAACATGAGGTAACAATCTATTTGCTGGTAGAATAAACGTTGACATTTTATGCTCTATATTAATAAATCTTGTCCATATAAAATCTTTATTATAAATTTTACAAACTCGAACTGCATTAAAAGTCTTGTAATATGGATCATAAAATTCAACGATATCATCTTCATGAATAGAAAATCCATCATCATTTGTTATTTCAGGTATAAAAGGGTATTCCTTATTCCACATTATATTATTTTTAAAATCATTGCCATATTTATTTACTGCCATGTTCTACACCTCAAGTTAATTATATTATTTTTAAAATAATAAAACAATTAAAAAAGAAGTAGCCATCTACGTATGTTGAATTAATCAACTATCGTCGGTCTACCTCTACTTATATTATATGAAATATCTAAAATTTTTCAATAAAGGAAGTGAAAAGATGCGTAATTATTCTGTTAAAGAAACAAAAGTTGTTAATGGTAAGAAAACTACAGTAACAATAAATACTGAAGATGCAGAACTTGTAAGAAGCTTATTAAATGCTCCAGGTGATTTTAAGAAGACAACTAATAAGAACAGCAATTCTAAAGGTAATCAAGAAAAGCTTAAATTAAAAAATAAAAGGAGGTAAAGCACATGTTATTTAAGGTAAAAGATACAGCTATTAAAAATGGTAAAAAAACTACAGTTACTGTTAATACTGAATCTTCTGAATTGATGAATTTTTTGTTAGGTAAGGATAATAAGAATCCTAAAGATACTATGGATGCTGTATTTAATGAAGCTAATCAAACTAATAAAAAAGATGTTAATGCAATTAGTAAAAATAAAGAACTAGATTCATCTGTAATATTAAGGTTGGAAGCTCCAAAGGCAAGAGATAAGCCTAAATCAAAAAAGAAAAAGCCATCATTATCAAGAAAAGCTGTAACTGGTAAAGCAATCATAACTCATAATTCTAGGAATTTAAGCGAACAACAAATTAGATTTGCAAATTATAATTCTTTCTATGACAAAGGTAATAATCATCAAAAAGCTTATGAGGCTTATAGAAGGGATATTGAATTTTCAGGATTATCAGAGAAGCAAAAACAACGATTGTTAGACCAGCTTTATAAAAGGTATGAACCAATACTTAGATATGATAGCCAATGGGTTTCACCTATGGTTTCAGGTCCTGCAAATTATCCTCAAGCTAAAATGGATCGTATTATGAATAGTATGATGAAAGCTAATGATGATTTTTTAAAATGGTGGAAATCAATAGAACCAACTCTTAATAAATCTTATAAAACTGATGATAAGAATATCGAAGAAGATAAATCTAAAAATGTAAAGGAAATAAAAGAAAAATTTTATGCTTGTTATAATAGCCTTTTACAAAAAATGGATAAAAAAGAAAAGGATAAAAAAGATTTAAAGTACGATATGGATGCGATTTTAGCTCAGGATTATGTATCATATGCTTTTAAGGTAGATACAGAGCTTTATAAGGAATTATTTAATAAGCTTAATGATTTATGCAATTTTAGTAAAAATTCAAATTTTTATAAGACCTACAAAAAAGTTGAATTAAATGAATTATCAGCTGAAAAAATTCAAGAACAAGAAGCTAAAGAAAATGAGGTTTTATTTAAGTGTGCTGATTATGAAATTAGTAAATTGAAAATAAGAGCTGGTAATAGAATAGCCATTAAATTTGCTTTTAAAGTAAAACCTCAATTAATTTATGCATTAAAAAAACGAGGCTATACCTGGTATAGCTATGAAGGTTGTTGGATATGTAGACCTGAGAAATTTGACATTGAATGGGCAAATAACATATCAAAGCAATATGAAAAATATTTATAATTTTCCAGTTGACTGGAAAAGAAAGGAGAAAGAAATGGAGAATTGCATAGAAAATAAACACAAAAAATTTAATATTAAAAGCAAAGTCTTTGCAGCTATAACAATGCTGATTGTTGGCTTTGTAATGATGCTGTGCTTTGCTTGTAATACAAATGTTTATGCAGCTGAATCAAGTACAACGGATAAGACTAATAAAGAAATTTATAACACTGATTGGACAAAGGCAAATGTTAAATTTTTTAAAGAACAGCTCAATTTTTTGGGTTTTACAAAAACTTGGAATTATATTCGTATTACAAATAAAAATGGAAAATTCATAGATAATCTAACTTATTTATCAGCATCCTATGAAATAAAAAAAGGTAGTAAGACTTATAATTATAAAATTGATAAAGCTATTACATCTGATAGTAATGGTTATTTTAAATTGGGAAATGTTTTTTCAGAAGAAGGGCAACTAGAAAAAATATCAGAAAAGCAAAATAAATACAATTACTCACTAGAATTTAAAGATGATAATGGTAATGCTGTGAAGTATGAGGATTGTAATTATGTATGGTGTTGGAACTATAATATTACGAAAATCATTTATTTGTATGTTTGGTATATTGATCCTGCAACAGGTAAACAGGTAGCATCATCATTTATGCCAAATGGCGAGCATCCTTTATATAACGAAGATGGAACTTTAAAGGGAATATATGACGTTGATAATAATTTAATGACAAATATGACTTTAAATGCAAATGGAATTCCATCTGAAATTATAAAAAATGGAGATGGTACTGAAACAACATCACCACTTGTAGGATGGAATGAACAAGAAAAAGGATCATGTACAAATAATAATGTTTTGGGAATTTTATTAAATTGGCCGTTTGGTGGTTCTGGTTCTAATTCGTCAAATGTTAATAATTGGCTTGAAACTGTAGTTTTAATATTAAAATTAGGAATTTTACTTTTAGTTGTGGCGGCAATAATTAGATTTATCAAGTTTATTATGAGTTTATTTAAATAACAAGGAGGTAAAGAAGAATGAATAGCAATTTAAAAAAGGCTTTAGGCTTGTTATTAATGGCTGGTGCTTTAGTTGGATGTATCTCTGTTCTTGCATATGTAGGTGGTAATTCTGGTAATGATTCCAATAATTCAAATAATTCAACAGGTGGTTCAGCTTTTAGATTTAAGCCACTTGAATATTTAGAAAATATTTTTAATAACACTAAATCAAATGCTTACTCAAATGCTGGTACTTACGATTTAAAAGTAAATACAGATAATGTTAACAATTACACAAAGTCAGTAGATTTTGTAAAAATTGCAGATGTTATTAATACTGGTGCTCAAGGACTAGCTTCTGAGAATAATTATAGTCTTAAGTATTTTGATATTTATTCAACAAGAAAAACAGCTAAACAAAAAGAAGATGATTCAATTTATTCAATTACATTTAGATTTAGATATAAAGTAGAATGCTCTAAGTCAAATGAACAATTTGAATATAACATCTATACATCTAATACAGCAACTAAAACTAAAGGTTATAAAGCTAATGTTTCAATTACAGGATTAGATGTTGATTTAATAGTTGATTCTAGCAGCAATTCATTTGTTGATATTTTAGATTATGCATTCAATAATGATGAAACAAAAGTTGATATTCATAATGAGTCATTTAAACTAAGTACTATTAGTTTTGATGATAATGATTATGGTAGCTCTTATTTTATTTTAGAGAATGGTAGTGCCATTAAATTGACAAATATGTACAATGACCCTATTGAAAGATTGAGTCACTTTGAAAAAGATATCTATCCTGACATGTGTTATAAGGCATTTTTTACAACAAAAAGCGTTGAAGAGATTACGCCAGATAATCCTTTAATTAATAAACCAAGCTATGAAAAAGATACTTATACAAATCGTGAAAAAAACATTCTAAGGTTTATTCATGGGGATTTAGATAGATGTGTTGGTGGCTTTTATGATATGGATATGAGTGGAAAGGCTCCTGTTCTATCTTTAGTTAAAGGAAAAGATAGAAATGATATTACCAAATACAATAATAAAGCTGCGTTAATTTATCGTGGTAAATTTGAAGTAACTGTTGAAGGTAAGAAATCTACAGTTGAATTATTAATGCAAGTATCACTTCATAATTTAGACAAGCTAGATGAAGCCCAAGATGATGGAGATATTATTCAGTCAGTTAAATTGTTTGAATTAAAAGATGGAGTTTATAAAATGATGCTAGGGGCTGTTGATACCGAAATAGTCTATTTCAATAACTATAGCAATTCAACTTTTGTTGCCTATGATATGGTTATAAATTCTAACATTAAAGAAGAAGTATATCTTGTTGATAAGTATTATTCAGCTATTTCTGGTTTAGATAACAATTATCCAGAGATTAAATTTGATAAGCATGATTTTGACGAAAATGTTTATATCTCAGTTCAACCAGATGGCAAAAATGATCTAGTTTTAAAACAATTATATGATAATTGCGATGAACTAGATGAAATAATGAGTTTATTTGTTAGTTTATGTTAAAAAAGGAAGGTAAAAATAAAATGAAAAATAAAAAATTAAGTAGAGCATTAAAGGTTGGAGCAGTAAGTTCATTAATGCTTGGTGGAATTGTAGGAACAGCTGCAATAGTAGATACAATGGATTATAAGGAAGTAAAAGACTTTAAAGCTGAACAAACAAAACTAGCAAATGTAGATAATACAGATGCTGGAATTGTAACATTAGATTTGGCTGATACACAAACAACCTCTACAGGTGATTACCAAATTAAGTCAGTAGATAATTTAGTATTTGCAATGAGCAGCATTGGAAAAAAATATCTAACTTATTCTAAAATTCCTGCTTTTTCTATTCTTACACAATCTAGTTCTATTCGTGATTTATGTGGTACTTATGATGCACCAAGTTTATTATATGAGTACATTACTTGGGCTAATAGAAAAAATAGTTTAGGTTTGGGTGAAATGATTCTTGGTACCGGTGATATTGATGCTGGAAATATTAGTGATTCTCAAAGGGAAGCAATTGGTTTAAATAAAGATTTAACTGGTGAGATGATTTATTTAGCAGGAGGTGATAATGATTGTCTATGCTTGCTAGTTGCAGATGATAAAGCTAATAATTGTTCATATGGTTATATTTATTTTGAAGGTGATGGTAATTTAGTATCAGCATTTAAGTATAGTTATTCAACAACATATAAGGCATATTGTATTGATTATTTTGATGAATTATTAGTTGGTATATCATTCACAAATGCTTTAGGTAATAATGCTACTAGTTCAATAGAAGATTATCCTCAATGGACTGCTGATGGTGCATTATCTAGTTATAATGTAAATCCTTTGAAAGAAGTTTTAACAACATTATTTACTCCATCTTCAAGTCAAACAAAATTATGTTTTAATGGAGTTAAAATGAATGATAGAGATTATCCAACAATCTCAGCAGGAGACATTGTTGTAAATGTAGATAATCCATTAACACTTGATCAAATAAAGTCATGCTTTAAGGCAAATGACCCAACAGAAGGTGATTTAACTGATAAAATTCAATTTAGTGATATAACTTATAAGTTAGACACAAATGGAAAAATTGCTGTTGGTGAATACTCAATTACAGCTAGCGTTTCAGATACATCTGGTAACAGTGCTAGCGTAACAAAGAAGATACATGTTGTTGATATTACATCACCTATTGTTGCTGGAACTAATTTCTCAACTGGCAATATTACTAAATTAACTGATGCTGAAATTTTGAAGCATTTAACATATTCAGATAATTATTACTCTAAAGATAATATATCAATTACATTATCTTATGATGATTATAAAAATAATTATACAAAGCCAGGTGATTACGAAGTAAGAGTAACTGCAACTGATTCTTCTGGTAATGTTGGAACAACTACTCTAACTATTACTGTAACTGATACTACAAAGCCAGTAATCACAGCTACAAATAAAACTACTGGTAATAGTACATGTTTGTCACAAGCTGATTTACTTGCTTTATTCAATGCTACTGATGATGTAACATCATCACCAACTATTACTATAGTAACAGATAACTATACAGCAAATTATAGAAAGCCAGGAAGCTATACTATAATTGCAAAGGCAACTGATGAGGCAGGTAATTCATCTCAAGCAACAGCAACAATTACTGTAACTGATACTACAGCACCTACTATTAGTGCTATTAATGCAACTAAGAACCAATCATACACTGCAAAGTTAACTGAAGCTGAATTAAAAGCTTTATTTAAAGTATCAGATGATGTAACTGCAACTGATAAGATTGTAGTAACTATAGTTACAGATAACTATACAGCAAAATACAATACACCAGGAAGCTATACTGTAACAGCTAAGGCAACTGATGAAGCAGGTAATACAGCTCAAGCAACAGTTACTATTAAAGTAATAGATGACATTAAGCCAGTAATTGTTTTAACTAAAGAAATTAAAACAACAACTCAATTGGCTTTAACAATGGCTGATATCGCTAAGTACGTTAAGGCTACAGATACTATTGATGGTAATATTACACCTCAAATTACTGATAAAAATGGATACCTAACTAAGACAAATAAAGTAGGCACTTATAATTTTGAAGTAACAGCAACTGATAAAGCTGGTAATGTAGCTAAGGAAACATTTGTAATTATAGTTGAAGATAAGGATGTACCTGTAATTACTGTATCAGGTTATACAATTACTGCCGCAGCAGGACAAGTATATAAGCGTAGTGACATTATTAAGTTCTTAATCCAAACAGGTCAATTAACTGAAGAAGAGGCTGATACAGTAAGCGTTGAATCAAACTACTTTGATAGTGAAAATCCTGAAGCTGGTAATTATGAATTAACAATTACTCGTGCTGATGGTTCAGTTCAACAAATGAGTTTATTAGTAACTGAATCTAATAATGATGTAGAAAAGAATGAAGGCTTCTGGGGTTGGATTAAAAATCATCTTGCAATAGTATTAACAGCATTAGGAGCTGTAGTTCTTGCAGCTTTAGGATTTGTATTCCTAAGAAAAAAGCGTAGATAATTGATTACTCTACTTGTTATTGTTTTTAAATTTGTTTTTTGGATATTGGTAAAAACCATAGCTATACTACTTAAGCTGGTAGTATATGCTATGGTATTGCCATTTAAAATTTTGCGAGGTGACTAAAATGGAAACTGTAAAAAATGTATTTAGAATTATTTGCACATTTTTCTTACTGATTTTTGTAGCAATATTAAATGCTATAGAAGGTATGATTTATGCATTTGCATGGATTATTTACTATATTGATCATGGGCTACATTTTTGTTTTAAAAAGATATTGGATGCTACTGATTACATGTTTCAGAAGTTTAATATTTTTACAATATATAATGAATTTAGAGAATAAAAAAAGGATTGAAGCTCCGGCCTTTCGCCTATAACCACAATTAGTGGTCCGAATCAATCCTAATTGTTATTTTAACATTTTAATAAAAATTGTCAAGAGGAGGTGTGAACATGGCAACAAAAAGAACAGTAGCTAAACCAACAGCTAAAAAGAAGGTAGCAAAAAAGGCTGCAAAGAAAACTATAGGAAAAGAGTTCGTTGTTACAACAGATGCTTCTGGTAATGTTAAAAAAATTAAACCAATAAAATAATAATATAAGCTCCTGGATTGCATCTAGGAGCTTTTAAAATTAGTGTTTTACTTTAGTATTAAATAGTGATAATATAATAAGTGCCATTTATGGCGGCATTTGAAAGGAGCAATAGTATGAATATATTTATCCAAAAGGAGACAATATTCAAGAAATAAGGAGGAACTAAATGGATTATTTAGTTTCTTTAGTGATAATATTAGTATTAATTATTATCATTAAAGATAATTCTAGAAAGTAGAATTATCCTTATATTTCGTTGATTTATCTCCTTTAAAATGCCGAAAAGGGAAGATGCCACTCTTCCCTTTTCTTTTTTCATTGATCTGTCTCCATTGTCTTTCGACACTATCATTATATGCTAAAAGGTAAAAAATATCAATATATTATAGTTTTCAAGTTGAAAATTTTATACTTTACAAAAAAAATATTAAATTTTTTAAAAAAAGTTTTTCCATGTTTATAATATAAAAGTGCGATTTTGTACAATGCCTTTGGTAGGTGATAAATGATGCCAAAGTATCCAAATTGCTATATATCAGATATGGCAATAACAATCGCATATATGACGTTACAATTAATAGATAATGGGCATTTATATGTAAGTGATTATAGTGATCTTTCTGAAAGTACATTCAGAAGATATATAGCTAATATCCGGCATATGTTAGCCGAGAAACATCTTCCACAATATTTAGTTTTTGATTCAATAAATAAAAGATATTTATTAATTAATGCTGAACAAAATGAATAAAATTAATGTAATTTTTATAATATAAAAGTAGTCATTTACCGCGTTCGAGTCTCCCCAGGTCCACCATAATAGTAGAATAGGTCTGATACAATGCTATCAGGCTTTTTTATTGCATAAATGACGAAAATTACGCTTAAAATGCGAAATTTTACTTTAAAAATTGAATTTTATTAGTTTTACAAGCTGTTAGTAGGCTTCATTTAGAGGTTCTATTGGCAGCTTTTTATTTTGCTTTTACACGATTTAACCTCAAGGGTGCTAAAATTCTACACGATTTGAGTAGGGGTGCTAAAAAATTACACGATTTAACACGATTTGAATTTTGAGACAATTTTGAGAAAAATCCAAGCTCCATATAGATAAAAAGGCAAAAAAATGTTATAATTTCTACAAGATTATAGAAAAATGTGGATGAGGAGTATTTATGACTTATAAAGAGGCAGTCAAAAAATTAAGACTTAAAATGTTAATGACTCAAGAGGAATTTGCAAAACTTCTAGATGTTTCTTTTGCAACTATAAATAGATGGGAAACAGGTAAATACATTCCGACTATTAAAGCTAGAAGAATATTACAACCATATTTTGAAAAGTGCAATATTGAGGTGGATGAATAATGGCAGAAAACAGAATAATTGATTATATTTCATGGAGGCCCAGAGGAAATACAAGCAACGCAACCATTTTCGAAGAGGTTGGTTGAAGATTATGGATATCATAAAAGCGAGATTCAAACAAGACCACAATTAAAAGTTAAATCAAGTCCTTCTGATCCTGGCTCATATCCTGTTGATATTGCAGTTTTTGAAAATCGTGGAAAAGTTAAAAATGATTGTTGAATGTAAATTTTTATTGATACTACGCTCCCTAATATTGCGGATAGATGGAGAGAGATAGAAATACCAATCTTTAATGACGAAAAAGTTTTCTTAGAAGTTAAAGAAAAAGCTAGAAAAGCAATTGAAGATCAATGGAACTCACTTAAGGAAATTGATGAATTTAGAACTAAATATGGAGTTTATAATGTTTAATTGGTTGTAAACTATTAAAAAGAATAATTATGTATATGCTTGCAAATGTAATTTTTATGCATCTGGTGGCTCCAAATTAAATGAAACTGCAAGAAGTTATAAAACATTAGCATTGGAATCAAAGGATATAGTTGGTTTTACTTTTGTATGGTTTACAGATGGAATAGGCTTGATTTTAGCTAGAAATAATTTAAAAGAAACATTTGATGTTTTAGATACAGTATATAACATCAATGATTTAGAATCTGGTGTTTTAGAAAGGATTTAATCTTTTATGGGAATTGATGATGAAATATTAAATGGTTTTAATGCTTCAATTGCAAATTCTGCACAACGAGCTCAAGAGATAGCTGAATTAATGGAAAAATCAAAGAAGGCCAAGAAATTAAAGGAACAAAATAGTCCTACTAATTTAAATCTGAAGAAAATTATAGAGCAGAATGATATCAAATTAGAACAAAGTGAAAAACAAATTAAATTGTTAGTTGAACAAAATAATAATTTAAAAGAGCAATTAAAACATGCTATTGATAATGAAAAAGATGCTAAAAAAGAGGCAAAGCATAGTAGAACTTGGGTTTACATTTCTACATGTATTGCATTTGCTTCTTTAATTGCAACTATTATAATTGCAATTGTAAAATAGTTATAGAAAGGGGTAATGTAAATTGAAAATAATCGATAAAAAATTGATTGAAATTTCTAAAATAATTGATCGTAAATTTTCAAAGGTTGATGAGGATAATAGAGAAGATATATCAACCGATATATTGCCTCATATACGTAATTTTTGTGAAGCTTTTATGTATAAAGTCTATGATGAAGACAAGTCTGTAGACTTATATCAAACACAAGATAATTTGAAGAATGTACGAAAGTACTTTAAGGTTGAATATTATGATTATTATAAATTTCATACTTTTCTAGACAGTAGTGTTGGCCATATTAGTTTTGGAAATGCTCATTCAGAAGCACTTACTATTAAATATATTCCATACTTAATAAATATGAAAACTATATTAAAAGAGAAGTATGGTATTGAGGTTTTAAACAATATTTATAAGTATCCACTTGATTTAGATGAAAGTATTTTTAAATTCTATGAAAAAATTTTATATGTTTTAAGAATGCCTTATGATCCAAGTACTAAATATACTAGAAATCAATATTTTATAAGAAAAAGATCGATGAAGTATATCAATGGATTTATTTTTTATGAATATGTGTTAGATGTTTCTGATGATAAGGCTAATAAATTCAATACTTTTGTTTGCTATAGCTTTAAAAATATTCGTTTTAATTATGATTTAAAATTACAATTGTCAAAGAAAGAAATAACATTTTTAAATACGAAAATTATTATTAATGTAATTCATGATTATGAGTATTCTATTCGACCATGTACATTTAAGAATGTTTTATACTTAATTAATCATTCTGTAGCAGATGGAAAGAGGGATAATGAATATAAGTCATTAATGAATGCTATAAAAAAATATAGTGTTTCATTAGTTGATATAGTAGATAAGAAATGTGATTTTGAAATCACAGGTAACGGATATTATGCTAAGTTCTTTGCATGTATTATAGAATTTCTAGAAGATAATCCATTAGGCATGAATACAATAAGATTTTTATTGCTTGACATGAGAAATAATAAAATTAGAGCTCAAATGTATAGACCATATAAAAATATGCCTTTATATAATGATATGTTCAACAATTTAAGAATACGCTTAGCAACAAAAGCTTTTGAACTAATGCCATTTGCTTTTAATCCTAAGGAAACAAAATTATCTTTATCAACTTTATTAGAGGTTTTTGATTCAAATGATAACTGCGATGAGATTTTATACCATCGCATGGCAGAATATATTAATCAAAATAATACCTTGTTTCTTAAACCCGAAGATATAGGTTATTCGCAAGATGATTTTGTTAGACTTGCCACCCAATTTAATGACAAAATAGACCGTCTTTATGCTTATTATAATGACCATAAAATTATAAAGTTCAAAGGAAATTATACGATAGATTTTTATTTTAAATCATCTAAAAAAGTTATTGAATCAGTAATTAAATTAGCTAATAAAAAAAATAATTCTCTTGAAATCAGAAAGTGCAAAGCTGACTCTGAAAAATTGTCTGATATTAAGAAAAATATTATAGATCATATATTTTTAAAGAATCATGTTGCCTTAATAACAGGTTCAGCAGGAACCGGAAAGACTACTTTAATTAAAGAACTTATTAAACTTTATAATGATAAAAATATACTGTGTTTAACAACTACTAATACTGCAAATAATAATTTAAAGGTAGATTTAGCTTCAAATGTAGACTATATGAATATTTCTCAATTTGAAAATGAGAGATGCCACGGTTTATATGATTTTGTTATTGTAGATGAGGCAAGTTTTGTTTCTACTAGGTCAATTGAAAAAGTCCTAAATTGCTATCCTGATGCATTCTTTTTATTTGCAGGAGATCCAGAACAAATCGAATCTATTGATTTTGGAAATTGGTTTTCATTATTAATAGAATTTATGAAACCGTATAACATTGTTTATACTCTCAATGATGAATATAGAACAAAAGTAGGTGAGCTTGTAAAAGTTTGGAATGTTGTAAGAGAAGGTAATAAGAATAATATCTTGGAATTATTATCAGTATATGAAATGACAAATAAAATTTCAGAAGATATTTTTAAAATTCATGAGAATGAAGTTGTATTATGTCTCAATTATGATGGTTTGTATGGAATTAATAATATAAACAGATATCTTCAAGCTTCAAACCCAAATGAAGCACATGAATATCAACAAAATGTTTATAAAGTAAATGATCCGGTTGTTTTTATAGTTAATGATTACAATGATTATGGGATTTATAATAATCTTAAAGGGAAAATAACAAATATTTTTGAAGATAATGATAATATTCAATTTGAAATATTATTATCTAGTAAAACTTTTACTGGTAGATTATCAAATGAAATATGGATAGAAAAAAGAGAAGAATCATACTATGCAAATGTGACTAAGATAAAATATTATGATAAGTATGATACCGATATGGATATTAGAACAAAACTACCATTTCAAGTTTCATATGCTATGTCGATTCATAAAGCTCAAGGATTAGAATTTGATTCTGTTAAGGTCGTTATTACGAAAGAGACAGATGAATTGATTAACAAGAACATTTTTTATACAGCAATTACAAGAGCTAAAAAAGATTTAAAGGTATACTGGGAACCTGAAGTTGCTAATTATGTTTTGGATGGCATAGAAAATAATGATAGGTCAAAAGGGAATGACTTATCTTTATTAAATGAAATTATAAAATAAAGCTTTATAGAGAATTATACAGAATTAATGGAGAAATAGATAAATGAAGGATAGAAAAATCAAATCAAAGGTTCAAGAAGATTGGAATTATTTGGTAACTCATTTTACTCCAGATTATATTTTCAATTACATGCAAAAGGGAGAATATGTTATTGGAACAGGATCTGATAATTCTTTTTGCTATCTTGTAGAAGTAGCCTTAAAAACATTAGGCGATATAAGAGGTGCAACATCAGCAAAGTTTGGCCTTTGGTATGGAACTCATGGCAGTGATAAAACTAGAAAGTTTAGAACAACCAATAAGTTTTCTTCAAGTGGTAATATTGATGAGGCGTTTGATAATATAAAAAAAGCTCTAGTTAAATTAATAAAGGAAACAATACAACTTTCTGAATTTAAGGATTTAAGGTCTTCTTTATCCAGCATGTTTAAATATAAGATAATGTATCTTTATAATCCAAATATAATGCTACCTTCATTTGTTAAAGAAGATTTATTTCATTTTGAAGATAAACTTGGTTTAAATCCTAGTAAAACCTATGAAAAAGTTCAAAGACAGTTGATTGAGTATAAAAAAAATAAATATTCAAATATATCTAATCATGACTTCATAGCTAAACTTTATAGTGAATTTGGAAGATATAATATTGATGAAATTAAGAGTATTAATGATTCTGTTGATGATAAATTAAATAAGACCATATCAAAGAATAAAAAGGATCCAAAGGACGAATATATAACGCATATCGAACCTAAGCAATCTGCAAAAAAAGCAGGAGGCGGAGTATATTACTATCCTAGAAATCCTAAAATGGCTGCTTATGCTTTAAAGAATGCAAAACACCAATGTGAAAATAATCCTCAATATGAATGTTTTATTAGAAGAAGCAATGGTATGCCATATACTGAAGTCCATCATTTGGTTCCTTTATGTTACTATGATGAATTTGAAAGTGTTTCGTTAGATGTTCCTGAGAATATTGTTTCATTGTGTAGCAATTGTCATAATGAAATTCATTATGGTAAGAATGCTGATCAATTAATAACTAAGCTTTATAATGAAAGAAAGTTAAAACTATTGGCAACTGGAATTGATATATCTTTAGAAGAACTATTGAATATGTATCATAAGCTGAATAGTCATGAATAAAAGCATTTTATTTAGCTGTAAATAATTGTAGTGATTTTAAGATTTGTGAGGTGTTAATGTAATGAGAAAACTGTATATTATAGGTAATGGTTTGATATAGCGCATAATTTACCTACAAAGTATATACATTTCAAGGATTATTTAAAAGCCCACAACATGGAATTATTTTCTATATTAAACGCGAATGAAATTTACGAGGAAGATGAGTTGTGGACTGATTTTGAATCAGCTTTAGGTCATCCTTCAATCGCATTTGTGGACAGGATAAATAATTTATTTGGATTGGATAATGTGATTGGTAAAAATCTTATTAATAGCATTAAAGAAGAATTAGGTAAATGGATATGCTCTATAGCTTATGACGATGTTAAGACTAAATATAAATTCAATGAAACAGATAGATTTTTTTCATTCAATTATGCGGACACTCTAGGTTGCGTGTATGGCATTGATTTTGACAAGATAAAATATATTCATAAATATGCTGGAACACATTTTTTTGGTGAAAAGCTTATATTTGGACATAACAATAAAAAGTTTAATGGATATGAAATTTTACAAGAGTCATATAAAGATGTTGCAGGTATTATTGAAGAAAATAAAGATTGGTTTGATGAATTAGCTTTAATCGGAATTGATGTTATTGAAGTGATTGGCTGTTCATATAATGATATAGATTATCCATATTTTAATATGATAAAAGATTGCTGTCCCAGAGCTAAATGGATTTTAAATTGGTATAGTAATAATGATTTCCAAAAACGAAAAATATATATAGAAACCTTAAAATTGGATCTGATTGCATAATATTTTTAATGGTGGTGAAGTAAAAGTGAGTGAAAAAAATTTCAAAAATATTACTGATTTTACATATGCTTATAATGAACAAATAAAAAAACTTGCTGAAATTACTAGACCTATTGTTGATAATATTAATAAAGTTATTCTACCTTTGCAAGAGGCCGCCAAATCCATTAGAGACTCTATGGTTTTATCTACTAAATCGATCCAACCTTTAATTGACATTAATAAAAAGATTGCTGCTTCTATGCAACCACTTATTGATGCTATAAAAGAGGCAAGTTCAAATCCGGATAGCCATTTATCTTGGTTTGATTATTATAAGGTTTTAAGCAAGTGCTATTGGGTATATCCTTATGGAGTAACAACTAAGGAATTAAAAGAACTAACATCAAAAGAAATATCTGAAAAACAATTTGATGAGTACATGGATAAACATTTTAATGCAGATATAATTAATGACTTAAAAGCTGAAACATTATCATTATTGGATGAAAAACATAAAGAGATATATATTCAGAGTATTGATTCATTATTATGTGGCTGGTATGCCTTGTGTAATTTGGGTTTTATCTCTATAATTGATGATTTAACTTCGTTCTATTTGATTAATAAAGGCTTTCCTGGAAGATATGGTATTTTTGAACCCATTGTAGATGATATTAAAGAAATTGATATTGCTGATTTTACTACAAAGCACTATATTTTGATGATGGTAAACGAAAATATAAAAACTCTTTATAAGAGTTATGATTTTAATAGCGAAATAAAGATTGGCAATCATAAAGATATTAATAGGCAAACGTCTATGCATGGCAAATATTTTTCGAATAGTAGAATATCATCTTTGATGCTTATCAATACTATCTATTATTTGATTGTTGTTAATCAATATTTTGCCAAGTATAAAAATACTATATGTTGGAATAAACATGAAAAAAAGTTTGAATTATCCAGCAGTAAATAAAGATGTTCTTAAATGCAAATAATAAATAGTATGCCAAACTTTCATGCAACATTTACAAAAGGAACAATAGAATTTCTCTGCGGTGATTGTGGAGGAATTTATGGAAGCAAAATCTTTCATTCCAATGACAGGTATAGAAAGGTTGTGCTTGTTTGCAATGATAAATATAAGAAAAAAGGTGACTTTTGTAAAACTCCAAATTTAACCGAAGAAGATGTTAAGTCTAGATTTATTAAGGCTTATAACGACTTTATGGGCGATAGGACTAAATTGATTGAAGATTGCAATGAAATGATAGAGGCTCTTGATAACTCAAAAGAGCTTGAAGATAAGATTACGACACTTTCAAATAAAGCAGTTGACATCATTGTTTTGGTTGAGAACTTGATTAAGCAAAATACCACTGAAGTATTAGACCAAACTGAATTCAAAAAGAAATACGATGCATATGATAAAGAACATGCAAAAATACTAAGTGATATTGATAACACTAAAAAACAATTAGAAAAGAAAAGACTTCAAGCTGATTATATGAGAGCATTTATAGCCGAACTTGATTCAAAACCTAATTTACTTGAAGAATTTGACATTGATATTTGGTCTTACTTAATTGAAAAAGCAGTAGTTAATCAAGACGGAAGCATCACATTCATTTTCAATAGCGGAAAGGAAATTAAAATTGCTGGGTGAAAAATCCCAGCTTTTTACGTATTATACTATTGAGGGGTTCTAGAACTCTCCCTAGATAGCACTAAGTTATGGTGTTGCTCGGCGTTCAAGTACCTATGGGCCGTAATAGATAGCTGTACGCAAGATTAAGGCAATTAATCAGGTTTGGCTCCAACCCAGATAAATGGAGTCTTTTCTTTACCACGAAAGGGTGTTTCAAGGGTGTTTCACTTTTTTGTTAGGGTGTTTCAAAATTTAAGGGGTGTTTCATTTGTATTGCCATACTTGTCCTTATACATAATAGTAGAATAGGTCTGATACAATGCTATCAGGCTTTTTTGTTGCATAAATAGCAGAATTTACGTTTAAAATGCGGTATTTTGTTTAAAAATTGAATTTTATTAGTTTCATAGGCTGTTAGTAGGCTTCATTTGAAGGCTCTATTGGCAGCTTTTTATTTTGTTTTTACACGATTTAAGCTCAAGGGTGCTAAAATTCTACACGATTTGACTAGGGGTGCTAAAAATTTACACGATTTAACATGATTTGAATTTTGGGACAATTTTGAGAAAAATCCAAGCTCCATATAGATAAAAAGGCAAAAAAATGTTATAATTTCTACAAGATTATAGAAAATGTGGATGAGGAGTATTTATGACTTATAAAGAGGCAGTCAAAAAATTAAGACTTATATTATTAACTATGTTAAGTATAAGCTTATATAGTTGTAATTCTTTATTCAATTGGAAGCATATGGATGATCATGAATATTGTGATATGATAATGAAAAATCTTACTAGTGTTCCAGATATTAGAACCACAACTTTAATAAATTGTGTTATTGTAGTGGTATAAGATTATGAGCGAATATTTAATTGATGATATTAGCAAATTATCTATTTACCAAAAGGAAAATAATATCGAAGAATATAATAAATTTGTAAAAGAAACTGCTTTGTCAAACATTTCTAATAAATATTTTGCTAGACCGTGGGAAAATCATATTGAAATTGTATATTGGCAGGGATTTCTAGATGTATTGTTTTCTAGAGGTATTGATAATATTCAAAATATTAAGAATGATTTATTAGAATGGTTAGATGATCCTTGTAGATTAGGATTTGCAGAGGTCTGTGATTTTATTGTACAAAATAAGAATCAATTTATGCCCTTGTTAAAAAGAAAGATTATCCATGAATTTTATAATAAAGAATTTCAGTATGTTATTCATTTGATTCTTGTTTATAATAAATGCTCTAATTTGCCTAAAGATATAGATAGTATAGTTAATAAAATGGATGAATTTGATAATGAAGGAATTGATGAAGATAGAATGGTTGAATATGGTAAGGAATTGGAAAATATACTTAATTTAGAGGACGGCACTAGGTATCTAGGGTGCTAAAACTGTATTAAAACATTTCTACTTTGACAATAATAAAATTAATGCTTTGATAATAAATTATCAAGGCTTTTTTATTGCATTAATGACAAAAATTATGCTTAAAATACGATATTTTGCTTTAAAAATAGAATTTTGTTAGTTTTACAAGCTGTTAGTAGGCTTCATTTAGAGGTTCTATTAGCAGCTTTTTATTTTGACTTTACACGATTTAAGCTCAAGGGTGCTAAAATTCTACACGATTTGACTGGGGGTGCTAAAAAATTACACGATTTAACACGATTTGAATTTTGGGACAATTTTGAGAAAAATCCAAGCTCCATATAGATAAAAAGCTCAAAAAATGTTATAATTTCTACAAGAGAAAATGTGGATGAGGAGTATTTATGACTTATAAAGACGCAGTCAAAAAATTAAGACTTATGTTCCGAGACACACAAATAATAAAAAGCAATCAGGAATAAATCAGTCTTGGTTTCCAAAAAATTGGGACAGAAGAAAAATTAAACAAGCTGGACAAGTTGTTTCAAGAGGTGAAAAAAAACTTGATGGCCATGTTAAAGTTGGATATTATGGAAATGTAAATGTTGGAATTATTAGATCAAATGGAGCAATTGCAACAATATTTCCAATGAATATTCAAAAAAATAGGAAAGGAAAAATTATAGATGAACGTAAGCAAGTTAAAAGAACTAATAAAAGAAAGGGCACAAATAGATGCTCAAAATGATATTTTAACTGAGAGAAATCAAAATGATCAATATAATATATTATCTTTAAATCTTTCTGATACAATTGATTTTTTAAATAATTGTACTTCTGAAGAATTATATTGGGTATCTGAATTATTCGAAAGATTAAGTGAGCATTTTAAGTCTCAAAAATTAATAGAATGCATGGAAAAAAATGAAATAAGAACAGGTATTGATTGCTCTATTAATATTGAATATGCTAAGTCAGCATTGAATTATTAATGATAGAGATAAAATTAAAAAGGCTAGGCGAGTTGTTTCAAGAGGAGAAAAAAGCCTGATGGGCAAATTAAAGTTGGATATTATGGAAATGTTAACGTTGGTGTTATAAGAACAAATGGAGATGTGGCAACAATATTTCCAATGAATATTCAAAGAATTAGGAAAGGAAAAATTATAGATGAACGTAAAAAAATTACTACTGCTATTAATCCTTTAAATAATAATGTTACATCTGTTAATAGACTTCACACAAAAAGTTTATCTGTTGGTAATAAAAAGATTGGAGATATTCAAGTTGTTGAATCACATTCATCATTTTATGAAGTGATAGGAGAAAGAAAACTTATTACAGTACTAGAAGTCATTTTAATGATTAATCAAATAGATACTTCAAGCTTCATCAGAATTACAGATTTGTTTGATAAGTATTTATTAGGTTATTCAGATTATCGTTTAAAAGCTTATGTCCAAGATGAATATCCAAGAAGTGCGTATATATAATTGTCTGAAATTTTAAATTCTATGAAAATTCCTAATAAGGTGTTAGAAATGTATGTATTTAAAAAACAAATATAACATTTCCAATACCTATAAGTTGTTAATTAGCATTTTATTTAATACTAAAAGTAATAAATTTAATCAAAATAAATTAGGGAGTGGCCTAAGATAATTTGAATAAAAGATAATCAAATTATTTAAGGTTACTCCCTTTAATGTTATAATTGAATCAAATAAAATAGGATTAAAGATGAAACTAATAAGAAAAGCTAATGAAATAAGTAAAACCGAGTTAGCTTTAAGATTAAATGTCAATCGAAAGACAATTGCTTTACTTGAAGATGGTGAACGATTACCATCATTAGAGTACGTATATAACTTTTGTAAGATATTTGATTATTCGATTGAAAAGATGTTGAGTTGAAGGAGGCTATTAATATGAATAAAGAAAAAAAGTATTGTTTTTACCCAAAAATTGAAGTGGTACCAATAAAGTAGACATTATAGAAAAAAAGGGTACTATAATAATTCATTCAAAATTAAAATATGGTTACTAACAAATAATTAAGTTGGTAACCATTATTTTTTTGAAAGGATTAAATTATTATGATTATTGTTAAATCGAAAAAAAGTTTTAAAGATTATTGTGATTGTTGTTTATGTCCAAAATACATTAAAGAATATGTAAATAAGCTTAATGTTTCTGAATTTGAAAACTTTTATGAACAGTTTAAAGAAGCTATGGCATATTTAAAAGATAAAGAATATCTCATATATAAATTATATTGGATTCTTAAAAAGCCATTTAAAGATTTATCATTTGAATTGTACTCAGAACTTACAATTAATATTGAAGGATTTAAAATTAGTAGTATTATATCAAAGCGTAGTTTAGATATGCTAGAAAATAAATATGCTAATGATTTTGCGGAATCTGTTTTACATCAAGAGGATATTGACCTGTTTTCGAATAATGATAATACTCTGCCGGTGTAAGATATGCCAAATTCCACTGTGGTCTATCATTATTATAATAATCTATATAATCAACTATTATTTTTACAACATCATTAATAATGTTACACTTACTTAAGTCGATTTCATCTTTCATATGTCCAAAAAATGATTCTTGAGGTGCATTATCCCAACAATTAGCTTTACGTGACATTGATTGTCTAAGCTCATTATTGTGTAATAAACTCTTAAATGAATAAGCCTTATAATGAATGCCTTGGTCTGAGTGAACCAAGGCATTTTGTGGAATTTCACCCCTATGCAATTTTAGACACATCTTAACTGTCTCTAGCACAAAATCTTCTTCCATAGTTTGACTTATCGCATATCCTAAAATTTCATTAGTATACGCATCTTTCATTACTGATACATAGCATTTTTGACAATCACCATAAAATATGTATGTAATATCAGTTAAAATTACATATCTTGGTCCATTTTCTTTGAATTCGCGGTGTAATATATTTGGAACTACTGTATTTTCATCATTAGCTCTAGCCATTTTTAAATATGGATTCGCTTTACGAATTGGGCAAATTAAGTTATATTTTTTCATTAATCTTCTGATTTTATTTCTACTCATCGGATTTCCAGAACGAACAAGTCTCATAAGTATACTTCGACTACCTTTTTTATAACCTCTATGATTATACGCAGCTAAGATAAGTTCAAAATCTGCTCTATCTTGCATTTCTTTGTCATTAGTTTTATTAATTCTATTCAAATACTTATAAAAACCTGATCTTGAAACTTTTGCCCATTCGCATAATTTGCCTATTGATAATGTATTATTATCTTGACTTAATGCTTTTTCTATAGCTTTATAACGATCTATTGCTCTTACTTCTTGGTTCTCACTTGCCTCGCTAAAAATTCCATTTTTTTTAGAAATTCTAGTTCCTGCTGTAATTGTAAATTTTTATTTCTTAATTGCTCAATTTCTTCATCTTTAGATAATACCCTTGGCTTAGATACTTTGCCTGATTTTAAAGTTCGAGTATCTACAAAACCTTCATCTCTTAAATTTTGTTTTTTGAATCTTGCTGTACATTGTTCGATTCTTTTATCACCAAGCACATTAACATCAAAGCCATAATCTTTAAAAATTTGTTTAGGTAATTTACCCGGTTCTTTAAATTCTGAGGTAGGTAGGTAGTTACCCTCTTAATAATTGAGGTAGGCAATGATTTCCTACCTCTTTTCCATTTTAAGGTAGTTATATATACAAAAAATGTATGTTTCCTTTTATAATAGTAATTAGGCAAAATACTTAAGAAAGGAAACATACATATGTATTATAA
>CAKQEA010000028.1 GCA_934229785.1 uncultured Anaeroplasmataceae bacterium | reverse complement strand
GTTGTATTAAAGAAGATAAATATATTTTTAAAAAACATTTAAAAATATATTGACTTCTCTTCAATCAATTGTAAAAGCATATAATCCCTGCATATTATAAATTGCTAAAAGATTAATTTCAGCTGCAATATATCTTTTTAAATTTAATTCATTTTTGTAAATATTTCTAGCATAAGTAAAAAAAATTTGGGCTTTTGAATAGTCATTATTTATATAATAAATATATCCTTGTATATGATAATACACCCAATCAAGACCATAAAATTTATCAATGGACATTTCATTGAATAAACCTTTATCTTGAAAATATATTAAAATGCAGTTATACAAAAAGAAAAAAACTTTATTAAAGTACTTTTCATCAATATTTTTCAAAAATAAAACATCATTTTTAATTTCAAAACAAATGCAATCATATGCTTTGTTTTGATTCATTAAAATTAATATTTTAAAAATCATAAAAAGAGGATTCAGTAATGATTCGTTCAAAAGATAATTAGATAAATCTAGTAAATATTTGTCCATTAAATTTTCATTCTTATAATAAACCGCAAACATTATTCCGTTAAAAAAATCTGAAATCGCATCTAAATCATTTGAATAATCAACAGCATGAAAAAAATTCAACAATACAACATGATTATTATTTTTAACATTTTCAGATGCTCTATTTGATCGATATGTAGATTCACCTATTCCAAATTTTTTTAACACATCTGATTTTGATTCATTCTTTTGTTTAAACAAAAAATCAATATATTTATAAACATAACGCATATCCTGATAATAAACATTCAAATTAAAATTAATATTTTCCATACAAACCTCTAAAAATATAGTATATTTAATTCATATAATAAAAGTACGAACAATCCATACATCTATTATACTTCTTTATTGTAAATGTCAACTAAAAAATGTTGTTTGGCAGTGAAAAAGCTTAGACTAGAAATGAGGATAAGTCTTGTACGATATAAAAACAATTAATAAAGCTCTTAAATATCAGAACAATATAAATATAAAATTGTTATACCATTCTTAAAAATCCTTATAAACCATACACTGTTGCAACTAAATTATAAAAAACATCTCAAAATTATGAAAAAAGGCTTCTGCTCTTATATAGCAAGCAAAAGACCTTTTTCTAATCAAATATAATCAAAAAGTTATTTTTGTTTAAATACTATAAATTCAATATACATATTAATGATTCAAAGATTTTAAATTTATAAGTCTATAAATCATTAACTAATTCATATGGTTCTGTTTTAATATATTTTTTACAAGTTCTTATTACAAAAACTGAGGCAATAATTAAAATTAATAATAAAACAAATAAAGGGATAAAATAATAATTTTTACTAATTATGATAATATTTTCCATATCTAAATCAATAGATGCTAAAGTAGCTTCATATAAACTATATGCAATTTTTTGGGTAAAACTATTAAATAACAAAGCAAAGATAAAAGAAACAATAACACCATTTATAATTACAATGAAATTTTCTATATAATTAATAATAATAATGTTTTTATTTTTAGAACCAATTAATTTCATTAAACAATAAATATCCTTATTTTTATCTGTCAAAATTGAAATTGAATTTGAAATACAGCTTGTTAAAATAATTGCAAAAAGAATAATCGATATAGTTGATATTAATGTTATAATATTTTTATTTTTAAATAATTCAACTGCTTTTTCAAACGTTGTATTAATTGAAAAAACATTTATATTATAATTAGCTTCAACCCAAGCTGTTCTTTTAGAAGAAATTTTTATACTGTTTTTTATATCTTTTAAATTCTTTGATTCAAAAGATGTAGTTGCTGTAAAAATTTTAGGATTTATTTCGTCTACGGCATAATCAATATCAAAATATCTAGCCCCATTTGTGTATCCTTTAACAACAAATTCATAATCTCTTATTTTATAATTTGAATCAATAGAATATTTTTCTTTTGATTCAATAGGTAAATAGATTACATTCATACCACTAAAATTTTGAGGTTCTTCTCCTTCAATTACATGATAAAATTCTGCGCTACAATTAGAATATTTATTAAAGCTTATTGCTTCACCAATTGATGTTCTATAGGCTGTAAATTCATTAGATTCACCTAACAATTTACTATATTCATCGTAAAAATTTCTTGTAGGTGCACAAAGTGGATCAAAAAATACTTCATAAATACAATTATCTTTATTTAATTTTAAAATAGTATTATCAATAAAATTATTATAATAATACATAGTATATGTCAAAAACATTAAAGAAAAACTCATCAAGGATATAACAATAATAGTTAGTAGTGTTCTAAGCTTATTTTGAACTAATGAATGAAATACAATCTTGAAATAATCAATTATTTTCATCAAAAGCACTACCTTCCCATGCAAGTCCATCTTCTATATTAATCATTTTATCAGCCATTTTAGCATCATCTAAATTATGAGTTACTAATATTACTGTCTTGCCACTTTTTGATATGTCCTTTAATATATTCATTACTTCTTTGCCTGTTTTTGTATCAAGATTTCCTGTAGGTTCATCAGCCAAAATAATATCTGGATTATTTATTAAAGCTCTAGCTAAGGATACTCTTTGTTTCTGACCACCAGATAATTCATTTGCTTTTTTATTAATTTTCTCCTCAAGCCCAAGCTTGATTAATATTTCCTTTCCCCTTGCTTCTCTTTCCTTTTTTCCTATTCCACATATCATCAAAGGCATACATACATTATCTAATACTGTAAAAGATGATTCAAGGTAAAATGATTGAAAAACAAATCCTATTTTCTTATTCCTATAATTAGCTAAATCCTTAGCTGATAACTTACATATATCAACATCATCAACAATTACGCTTCCTGAGTTTGGCTTATCTAGTCCCCCAATCATATTCATAAGTGTTGTTTTTCCACTACCAGATTTACCTAGTATTACTGTCAATAAGCCTTCTTCAATTGTTAAATTTATATCCTTTAATGCAATTACACTTGCATCCTTGCTTCCATATATTTTACTCAAATTTTTAACAATAATCATAATTACTCACCTCAATCTTGAATTTAATAATGATAAAGTATTAGTTTTCAAAAAATTTCGACTAATAAAAAATGTAATTAATATTCCAAATCCTAATGTAAAAATCAATGTGATTAAAAATGATAACGGATAATACCAATATGGCATCAAAACAAGGCTCACCATTTCTTCAGTGGCATATGAAGACATCATTTCAATTATATAATTGTCATACATTTTTGTGAAATATATCAATAAAATAGTTGATAATGGTACGACTATTAAAATAGTTTTCATAAATATGTCAAGAATTTCAAAAATTTTAATTTTAATAATGTCTTTGTTTTCCATACCTATTGCCTTTAGCATTCCAATATAACTTTTACTTTGCTCAATATAATATAATGTTGAATTAAATAATGAAATCATAAATGCGACAAAAATTATAGCAGAAAGTATAAAACCTATTATAGATACAATGTTCAATATGCTATATATTTTAAAGAAAAATGTAGTATAGAATGATGGAATAAAAAGACTTGTTAATATCGCACAACCATATTGGTTTGCTAATGGTTTACTTAACTTAATAATTTCATTATATAGTTTGGCATTCATCATAATACTTTCAGTATGTATTCTTGTAAATTTTTCCCTAGCAAAATAATTAAAGTTAATAGGTAAATTAACAACCTTATCCTCAAATACACCATCAAAATTTTCATTCGTATACAAACATTCATTTATAGTAGAGCTTGCCGAAAAAAATAGACCAGTCGATTCTGCACATCCTAAATCAAGTTTTCCATTAAAAACACCACTTACTTTAAAGTTTTTAAATACATAATATTCTTTATTAACAAGACTGGATTCTCCTTTTAAATGTGTTTCTGGAACACAATTATCTACAAATGTTGAATTTTTATTATTAAGCTTTGATATTAAACTAATATTATTATCAATTATATCATCATAATTAATATTTAATGCATCACAAATTGTTGATGAAATAAACACTTCATCTTTTTCAGGTATATTCTTACTTCCGCTTAAAATAACATTACCCAAATTCATATCCTTAGCATATCTTTCATCATCAGAATTAAATATTCTTTTATCATTTTCATCGATAAAGCATAGATAATCAAAGTTTTGGTTTAAATTAGTATCATATTCCTTATCGTCGATAACAAATTTAGAATATTCTAACTTTGTTGCATATACAAAATAATGACTTTCTTCATTTATTTTATTCTTGTTGATATCAAAGAAATCATCTAAATCATTTTGAATTTGTGCGCCATATCTAATTGATAAAGTTTTAGAATATTGCTGAATATTAAAATTAGGAATAATGTAAAGATAAAATGATAGAATGAGAAATAGCATTAAGCTAAAAACAACAAACACTAATGCAATTCCACTTACAAATATATTAATTTCTTTCTTATGAACCTTATTATATTTTCTTGCAATCGTATAACAATATCTATTTCTCATATCTATCATCCCTTTTTAAAATTTAGTGATTTACATTAATTTGAACACAACTAGAAAGTTGCTCACCATAAACAATTTCTGTGTAATAACCAACGCATGATGCTGTAAAATGACAAACATTAAATGTAGTTCCATTATTGGCAGTAAAATACATTCTCATTAGATCGTCAATTTTATTAACTGGCGTAGAAATTTTATATGCATATCTATAACAAGTATTTTTATTTGTTATTGATATTTGAATTGGAGCAAACGAGTTAAAAGATGTATGACCTCTCTTAATATATAATGTGTGAGTACCATTGCTTGTTGAATATATATCAAAAGTCAACCAAATAATAACTGATACATACCCTTCCTCTACAAGTTCTTCATATGAATAACCAAAATTATTTGGAAAAGAAACAACATAGTGATGAGTATAATCACCACTTTCACTTCCACCTATATTAGTATATTTGTATTGATCATAAAATCCATCACCTAATCCATATTCTCTTGAAGTCTGAGCCTCAATATCTAATTTGACAAATTCATCATTATCTTCACCTGCAAAAGTTAAAAATGAAGATAAGCAAGCTATAAAAGCAAAAGAACTTAAAACTAAGCTTAAAAATAATTTTTTCATAAATCTATTCTCCTTTATTATACTCCTTATTGAAAAAATATTCAATTGTAAATTTTTAAATATAGCTATATTATGTAGCGGGGCGTCCCCCTAGTTAAAACCTATTGTTCCTTCTAAACTATCATCATTATGTACTATTTTATAGCTTCTTACAGCATTTGATACTAAAGTTAAAAATGCTAATGAAACTATAAAGATAGCAACAACTATTTTGATTAGTTTTTTCATCTATACCGCATCCCCTTCCCTTCAAAAAAACATGTTAATTTTGTAGCTTTATAGTATCATTTTTAAAGTTCTTTATCAAATTTACACTCTTGTAACCAAATAGCAAATTTTAAAAAAATGCTAAAAAAAGATAAAAAAAAAGAGCTTTTGCTCTTATATTGCAAGCAAAAACCCTTTATTCTAATTAAAAATTATCAAAATGTTATTTTTCGATCATTATGTTTTGTCTAGGAATGGTAACATTAACATTAGAAATTTCAACTATATATGAATCATTATTTTTATTAATAAGCTTTAAACTATAAGGCTTATCAAATGTGAAATTTTCTATACTAACGTTATTAAATACAAAAATTTTATTAATAATAACATCAAGCTCAGGACGGTAGCCATTTGCTATTAAATCAAGATGTGCTGGCAAATTAACATCTAAATACAACACATTATTTTTAATAAAAACATTATTGAATTCTAATTCATTTAAATCATAAACTTCAAAAAAGAAATCAAGCGTCATAATGTTTTTAATCCTTTAACATTGCCCAATCAATATCAGCTGAAGAGTTAACATCAATTAAGTAATTTTTTAATATATGATTAGTTTTTAATACCTCTTTGGTAAATATTTCAGCAACCATTAATGCACCAGTATAAACTAAGTGAGAATGATCATCAGATCCATCAGGATAATGAGAATATACTCCCTTATCAAAAATCATATGAAACTTTTTTGAATTATCTTCACCAAGCTTTGTATATAAATCGATAGTTTTTTGATTTAAATCAATACAGGTATAACCATTATTTTTAGCAAATTCAAGCATAGCATTAGGATATTCTCCATGAGAATTTACACATACACCATTATCAAATTTATGCCTTGTAATACTTGTAGCATATATAATTTCTGCCCCATGCTTGTGAACCTCATCAGCAAAATATTTTAAATTTTGTTGATATTCACCATATGGAGCTGTATATCTTGCTTTATCATATTCTTTTTCATCATTATGTCCAAATTGACAAATAACAATATCATTTGGTTTAATTTGATTTAAAATTTTAGCAAATCTACCTTCAGCAATAAAGCTTTTTGTGCTCCTACCATTTTCGGCGTAATCTAAAACTAAAACATCCTCTTTAACAAACATTTGCATAACCTGACCCCAGCCTGTTTGCGGATATCTTAGGAAATCATTAAACTTCATTGTTGAATCACCCATCATAAAAATAGTCATAATCTTTCTCCTTAAAAATGAAAATAAGGGAGAATAAATCTCCCTCGATCTTACTTAAACTTCTTACGTGCCTCTTGACGTTTTTGTTTACGAACATCACTAGGCTTCAAATAATATTGACGTTTCTTCGCCTCTTGAAGGTTACCAGATCTAGATACATCGCGCTTAAATCTACGTAGAGCGTCTTCGATGCTTTCTTTTTCACGTACAACAATTTTTGGCATAACTAAGCCTCCTTCCAAGGACGAATTCCTATATCATTATACATAAATGAATATAAAAAGTAAAGAGTTTTTTCTCTTTTTTTACACATTTTTTAATCCTTTAGTTGTAAAAGTAAATTTAGCTCTTAATATCAACTTTTTATTCAACAAGTTTACCTTTAGCCTTTAAGCCATCAACAGATTCAATAATAACATTAACCTGACTACCAATTAATGATTCATCTTTATCTAAAACAACCTGTAAGAAATTTGAAGTATGTCCTACCATCTCATTTGAATTTAGGGCCTGTTCAACAATAACATCCATTTTTAAACCAACAAATTTTAAAGCATAGCTTTGTTCTAGTTCTTTAGAATATTCAATTAAATCAACAGTTCTATTCTTCTTAATTGTATCATTAACCTGTGGCATATCAACTGCCTTTGTTCCTTTTCTCTTTGAATAAGGAAAAACATGTAATTTTGAAAAACCAACTTTTTTTATAAAATCCTTTGATTTTAAATATTGTTCATCACTTTCATAAGGAAATCCCACAATAACATCAGTAGTAATTGAAATATCAGGTCTTGCAGCCCTTATTTTTTCAATTTTATCCATAAAAAATGCTGTATCATATTTTCTTTCCATTTTACTTAGGACTAAATCACTTCCACTTTGAAGTGGTAAATGTAAATGATTAGCAATAACATTATTATTTTTCATAAGGTTAATAAATTTGTCATCAACCTCATTAATTTCAATTGATGATAATCTTAATCTTTTTAAATTAGGGACCTCATTTAATATTCTTTCAACTAAATCCGAAAAATGAGTATCACCATCAACATATCTTCCTGTATGAATACCAGCTAATACTACCTCCTTATAACCCATGCCAGTAATTCTTTGAAGCTCATTTATTACATCGTCTGCTGGCTTACAACGAACTGGTCCACGTGCATATGGGATAATACAATAGGTACAAAAGTTTTCACATCCATCTTCAATTTTCACAAAGGCTCTGGTGTGATCAAATGTTGTAACACCTAATGGCTCATATTCATGAGTATCTAAAATGTCTAAAATATTTACATATCTTGTTGTATGACCTTCATTCATTTTTCTTTCAAGCTCATCAACAATTTGTTTTTTATTTCCATTTCCGACTAAAATATCAACACCATCTATTTTTAAAGCCTCATCATTTGTTTGAACATAGCAACCCATTGCACATATAATTGCATTTGGATTCATTTTAACACATTTTCTAATCATCTTACGACTCTTAGCATCTGCCATATTAGTTACAGAGCAGGTATTAATAATATAAGCATCACAATCATCCTCTGCCTCAACAACCTCATAGCCCCTATTTGTTAACTCATTTTTTAAGGCATTCGATTCATAAATATTTACTTTACACCCTAATGTAATAAATCCAATTTTTTTCATTTTTTTAACTCCAATTCATAGCTAATTGCTGACAAACAATAAAATACAACACTTTCTGTTCTTAAAATTCTTGGTCCAAGTCCACAAACAATAAAACCTTTATCAAGTAAATACTTTATTTCGCTATCATCAATTCCACCCTCAGGCCCAATAACAATAGCTATTTTTTCTTTTCCTTTTAATTTAGAGATTGCATTTTTAAAATTTGTTAATTCTCCATTTTTAGCAATCTCTTCAAAACATACAATTTTTAAATCAAAATCACTAAAGTCAATTTCCTTAAGATTTTTAACATTTAAAACTTTAGGAACTATATCTCTATAGGATTGTTCTGATGCTTCCTTAGCAATTTTATTAAAGCGTTCAACCTTACTTATTTTTTTCTTATCATCTAGCTTTACTATACTACGTTTCATCATAGTAGGAATAAATTCATAGGCACCTAATTCAGTACCATGCTTAATTATATCCTCTATCTTATCACCCTTTGGATAGCCTTGAAAAATAGAGACAAAAACCGGCAACTCATGATTGCCGATTTGTTCCTCTTTTAATTCATAAGCTACCTCATTACTTGAAATTGATTTAATTTCAACAAGAAATGTAGAATTACCATTTGAAACTAAAATATTATCTCCAACACGTCCACGCATAACATTTTTAATATGAAAAACATCATCACCAGTAATTACTTTCTTATTAAAATCATCATTTGATATGAAGTACTTTTGCATAACTAGTTTGCCTTATACTTTTTATATTTAATACTTAATAAAGCTAAAAGTGGTGTAGCAATTACAATACCCACAAAGAATGTAGCTGCATAGAATAATGACATACCAAAGGCCATAAATACACCATTTGAAACGTAATTTACAAAATTAAAAATAAGCTCAAACAGCCAAACAGCAATTAAAACAAAGTACAATACTACACTTGTTTTATATAAAATAGTAATAGCATTTCTATAATTATTTTTAGCTGCCTTTAATACCATCTGATAAGTTTCTTCATCCATTCTATCAGTATATAATACATCATAAGCATATGGAGCTAAATCCTTACGTTCACCCTCACTATCTCCCTTATTATCCTCAACAAGTGGACAAATAAAAACCAACTGATTAGAACCCTTTTTTCTAAAAAGAGAATACAAACCCTTAAATTTTTTATCTAGTGGAATACTTTCATAATCATTATAGTCAACTGTTGTTTCTTGTATTTGTTCAAAACAACCAATCTTAACTAAGCTTTTAGCCTTTTCATAATCCTTACGGTCACGTTCAGCAAGTAAAAGCTTTTGATATCCCTTTAACTCTTCCTTTTCTTCTGGTTTAACAGCCATATCCTGTTCAACTTCATCTAATAAATCAAATTTATTCTCTTCCATTTTGAAGCCTCCTTGAGAAAAATTAACTACTAAAATTATAACAATAAATAATTACTTTTTCAATAGAAAAGACAAAAAGGAAGGTAATGCAACCTTCCCATCCAATTTCTATTTAAAGAATGACTTAAATTTCTCCCATGGAGATTTTTTAGCATCCTTTTGAACGTTACCAAGCTGTTCAAGAAGCTTCTTTTCATCAGCAGTAAGATTTGTTGGAGTCTCAACGTTTGTAATAACAATTTGATCACCACGTGAAATTCCACCCTTTGGATTCTTTGTACCCTTACCACGCAAACGGAATTTTGTTCCAGATTGAGTACCAGCAGGAATCTTAAATGACACATTACCATCAATTGTTGGAATTTCAAGTGTATCACCTAAAGCTGCCTGAGTAAAGCTGATTGGAATTTCAAGAATAATATCCTGACCATCACGTTTAAATTTTTGATGTTCTCCACAAATAAATGAAATATATAAATCACCACTTGGTCCACCATTAAATCCTGACTGTCCATAACCCTCCATACGAAGAGTCATACCTGTTTGAATACCTGCAGGAATTGTAACCTCTACATCCTTAATACGACGAACGCGTCCTTTACCTCCGCAGGCTTCGCATTTCTTTGTAACTATTTTACCAGTACCATTACAATCTGGGCAAGTTGTTTGAACAGTTGAAGCACCAAAAATAGTTTGTTGACGAATAAAGACACTTCCCTGTCCTTTACATTTTGGACATACCTTAATATCACCTTTTGAAGCAGCACCAGTACCACCACATTGAATACATTCATCATCTACTGATAAACGTATCTTTTTCTTGCAGCCATATACAGCCTCCTCAAATGTAATATTCATTTGTTTTTCGACATCAGCACCTTGTCTTGGACCATTAGCTCTACTGCTACTAGATCTTCCACCGCCAAAGAATGAATTTAAAATATCATCGAAGCCGCCAAAGCCACCTGCTCCACTAAAGCCACCAAAGCCTCCACCGGCACCGCCAAAGCCTTGAGTTGGGTCATCGAAGCCATACTGGTCATATCTAGCCTTCTTATCCTCATCAGATAGTGTATCGTAGGCTTCATTTATTTCTTTAAATTTTTCTTCAGCTCCAGGCTCCTTATTGATATCTGGGTGGTATTTTTTAGCAAGCTGACGATAAGCACGCTTAATTTCATCTTGACTTGCACCCTTTTGTAAGCCTAAAACCTCATAATAATCTCTCTTAGCCATATTTGCACCTCACAAATCGAAGGGCCATAAGTGTGGCCCTTCTTGTTTGTTAATTTTAATAATTTAAATTATTGAACATCTGAGAAATCAGCGTCAACAGCATCATCCTTCTTTGAAGAAGATGAATCATTATTTGAGCCTTGTTGAGACTCCTGAGTCTGTTGATATGCCTTAACAGCAATATCCTGAGCAACCTTCTCTAATGCTTCCTTCTTTTGACGGATTTCATTCATATCCTTAGATTCTAAGGCTTTCTCTAAATCCTTACAAAGATTTTCTGCATTTTCCTTTTCAGTTGGGTCAACGTTCTTCAAATCATTTAAAGCCTTCTTAGTCTGGAAGATTAATTGGTTAGCTTCATTAACTAAATCAGCTTCTTCCTTACGAGCCTTATCTGCTTCAGCATTTTCTTCTGCTTCCTTAACCATTCTATCGATTTCAGCATCAGATAATCCTGAACCACCCTGAATTGTAATCTTTTGTTCCTTACCTGTACCTAAGTTCTTTGCTGATACATTAACGATACCATTAGCATCAATATCGAACTTAACCTCAATTTGAGGTACTCCACGTGGAGCAGCAGGAATATCACCTAACTGGAATCTACCTAATGTCTTATTATCAGCAGCCATTGGACGTTCACCTTGTAATACATGAATATCTACTGCTGGTTGGTTATCAGCTGCTGTAGAGAATACTTGGCTCTTTGAACAAGGAATTGTTGTATTACGTTCAATAAGCTTTGTAAATACACCACCAAGAGTTTCAATACCTAATGACAATGGTGTAACATCAAGTAATAATACATCCTTAACATCACCAGTTAATACACCACCTTGAATTGCAGCACCCATAGCTACAACCTCATCTGGGTTAACACTCTTATTAGGCTCTTTACCTAATTCTTTCTTAACTAACTCTTGAACTGCTGGAATACGAGTTGAACCACCAACTAATAATACCTGGTCAAGATCCTTTGGTGTTAACTTAGCATCCTTTAATGCACGACGAACTGGTCCTAAGCAACGATCAACTAATTGATGTGTTAATTCATCAAACTTAGCACGAGTTAGTGTTCTATTTAAATGTAGAGGTCCTGTTGTAGGTGACATTGAAATAAATGGTAAACTAATTTCAACAGATGTAACACCTGACAAATCCTTCTTTGCTTTTTCAGCTGCATCTTTTAATCTTTGTAATGCCATTTTATCATTAGATAAATCAACACCTGATTCATTCTTAAATTCAGCAATTAGCCAATCCATAATTGCCTTATCAAAATCATCACCACCAAGTACATTATCACCTGCTGTAGCAAGTACCTCAAATGTACCATCAGCTAAAGATAGAATAGAAACATCGAATGTACCACCACCAAGGTCGAATACCAATACTGTTTGTTCCTTATCTGTCTTATCAATACCATAAGCTAAAGCTGCTGCAGTAGGCTCGTTAATAATACGAAGTACATCAAGACCTGCAATCTTACCAGCATCCTTAGTTGCTTGACGTTGTGCATCGTTGAAGTAAGCAGGAACTGTAATAACTGCCTTATCAACTTTTTCTCCTAAATATGCTTCTGCAGTCTTCTTTAAATTTTGAAGAATCATTGCAGAAATTTCCTGAGGTGTATACTTCTTACCCTTAATATCAACACGATAAGAGCTATCACCCATATGACGCTTAATTGATGAAACTGTATCAGGGTTAGTTATAGCTTGACGCTTTGCAACATCACCAACTTGAATTTCATCGCCCTTAAATGCTACTACTGATGGAGTAGTTCTTACTCCCTCTGCGTTAGGAATAACCTTAGCTTCGCCAGCCTCCATAACACAAACACATGAATTTGTTGTACCTAAATCGATACCAATAACTTTATTAGATGCCATAATTATTTTTCCTCAACTTTCTTTTCATTTGAAGCCTCAGTTTCTACCTTAGCTTCCTTTTTCTTTGTTACAACTACCATCGCAGGTCTTAACACACGATCCTTATACATATAACCTGCTTGATTAACCTTAACAACCATATTTTCACTATCTTCGGTTTCTAAAACCTCAACAGCATGCATTTTGTTAGGGTCAAATTCCTTATTTAAAGCCTCAATCGGAGCTAATCCTTCACCCTTTAATATGTCAATTAATTGATTTGTAATCATTTGAAAACCAATAACATAATTGCCAATTTCTGGGCTAGGTGCTGGCATATTAACAATTTGAAGTAACATATCAATTGGATTGATTAATTCACCAACAACCTTTTGAGATGCATACTTTCTATCCTTAATAGCCTCATCCTTTAATCTCTTTTTAGTATTTTCCATTTCTGCAAACACCTTAAGATATTCATTTTTTAGGCTAGCATTATCTGATTTAAGCTTTTCTATATCCGCTTCAAGCTTAGCAATTTGCTTTTCGCTTTTAGACTTTTTTTCTTTCTTAGTCTCTTCCTTTGGTTCATTTTCAGAAGCTACATCTTTTTCTTCAACTAGCTCTTCATTTTCCTTAGAAGTATTCTTTTCCTCTGCCAAATTCTACACCTACCTATCTTTAAGCTTTTGCATACTCTTACATACATATTCAAGAAGTGGCACAACACCACGATAATTCATACGAGTAGGCCCTACCATAATAATTGTTCCATATTCATTATCTCCTATGAAATAAGGAACTGTGACTATTGAGCATTCCTCTAAGCCATCCTTACGGTTTTCGTATCCAATATGAATCTTAACTCCTGTATCTGTTGTCGCAAAGCTCTTAATATTATCCTTATCAACAGCCTTCAAAATCTTCTGCATAATCTCATGATCTTGAAACTCAGGCTGAGTAAACAGCCTTGATAAACCAGAATCATATGATTCAGCATTTAAAAATCTTGAAAATGCTTTAATCATGAAATTCAAAATATCATCACGGAAATCAACCATTTGTCTAATTCTTGGTTTTGACGCTTCCTTTGATAAAACATCTCTTATTTCATAAATAGAATGATCATACATCGCACTATCAAACATTTGTATTATACGCAACAAGTCATCCATATTATACCCTTTAGGAATTGAAATTTTTTGAGATTGTACTGCACCATTATTTGTTACGATTAATAAAACTGCATCACTACCAGACAATGGAACAATTTCCATTTTCATAACATGTGCAAAATCATTAGCCGAACCAACAATTGAAACATAATAACCTGTTAATTCACTTAAAAAATCTGCAAGCTTCTTAAAGGTATCCTCCTTCGATAACATCTTATTATCTATTATCTCATCAACATACTTAAAATATTCTGTAACATCATCATCACGAATAATCAAATGATCAACATAATATCTATAGCCTGTTTGAGATGGGATTCTACCAGATGAAGTATGAGTTTTTTCAAGATAGCCATCCTCCTCAAGATGCTGCATATCATAACGCAATGTAGCAGAAGAGAAATCAAGGTAAGGCTTACTTGTTAGCATTTTAGATCCAACTGGTTCATTTGAAGTAACATATTCTTCAATAATTGCTTTTAGAATCAGTTTTTGTCTATCCGATAACATCTGAGCGCACCTCCTCATCAGCACTTCTCATTCCCAAGTGCAATTATATTATATGACAAAGTTTTGGCACTGTCAACTCAAAAGTGCTAAAATTATTAAAAAATAAAAGTTTGCCGTTTTGACAAACCTACATCCTTTTTACAACAAATGAATATTACACGCTTCTAACGCCTTAATATCATCATCACTCCACACAGAAGCCTGAACCTCACCAATATGTGCTTTTTTCAGCATAAACATACAAAGCCTTGATTGGCCAATACCTCCACCAATTGTTAAAGGTAGGGTACTATTAATAACTCCTTGGACATAAGGATTATTAATCTTATCAATCTCGCCTTTTTCCTTTAACTGCTCAACAATTGATTTTTCATCAACTCTTATACCCATTGATGATAATTCAAAGGCAATATCTAACTCCTCATAATAAACCATAATATCACCATTTAAATTCCAATCATCATAATCAGCAGCTCTGCCATCATGAGGCAATCCATTTTTTAATTTAGCACCAATTTGCATAATAAAAACTGCTCTATACTTCTTACATATCTCATATTCTCTTTCACTAGGAGTCAAATTTGGATAAAGATTTTCAAGTTGTTTCGTCGTAATAAAATAAATATCATCTGGCAGTGCTTTGTTTAAAGTAGGAAATTTCTTACAAACACTATTTTCAACCTTACATAACACCTTATAGATTTTTTTTACAGTTTGCTTTAAAAAAGGAATTTTCCTATCCTCTTTTGTAATTATCTTTTCCCAATCCCATTGATCAACATAGGCCGAATGTAAACTATCTAAATCCTCATCACGTCTAATGGCATTCATATCCGTATAAAGACCACTACCAACATTAAATCCATACTTAGCTAAAGCATTTCTTTTCCACTTTGCTAGGCTTTGAACAACCTCGACCTCTTCATTAATATTTTTAATATCAAAGTTCACTCTACGTTCAACGCCATTTAAGCCATCATTTAATCCAGTTGATGGAAGGACAAACAAAGGTGCTGAAACACGAGTCAAATTAAGTGCTCGTGAAAGCTCACGTTCAAAATTATCTTTAACAAATTTAATTGCAAGTTCAGTTTCAATCAAGCTAAGCTTAGATTCATAATTTTCTTTTAAAATCAAATGTTTCACAATATCATACTCCCTTTTCAAAAGATTATATCATAAAACACTAAAATATCAAACAATTATTTTGATAATTATCGCAAATAAGGATTATACTTTTTTTCAACATCCATTCTAGTTATATCATCATGTCCAGGATAAATCATTGTATCATCAGAAATCATCACTTTCAATTTTTTCAATGAATCATTCATTTCTTTACTATTTCCTGTAGGAAAATCACATCTTCCAGATGACAAATGAAATAAAGTATCACCGCAAAATAAATTATTATCCATTAAATAGCATAAGCTCCCTTTAGTGTGCCCTGGTGTAGAAATAACCCTAAAGCTAAAACCAATTAAAGAAATGATATCACCATCTGAAACATTGATAACATTTAATTCACCATTTTTAAACGGAGTTATTTTGTTAATCATTAAATATAATGAATTTGTTGAATCATACATCATTTTTTCATCCATACTAGAAATATAAACAGGTAAATCTTTAAAAAAAGAAATACCATCAATATGATCAACATGTCCATGAGTAATCAATATCGCCTTTGGCTTATATTTAGCAATAATTTGTTCATAAGCATTCCTATATGATAAACCTGGATCAACTATAATGCATTCTTTATAATCATTTGAAATAATATAGCTATTTGTAAAAAAACTGCCTGTTGTTATTTTTTCAATCATATTTTTCTCCTAAAAAATAAAGGCTTATCCTTATAGATAAGCCTAAATATTTTACTTCTTTTCTTTATGAACTGTATGCTTACGGCAATGAGGACAATATTTTTTAATCTCCATTCTTTCAGGAGTTGTCTTCTTGTTCTTGTCTGTATAATAATTTTCGTTCTTGCAATCAGAACAAACTAACTTAACTAAGTCACGCATGTTTTTTTCCCTCCAGACTTAAAGATTACTTCCTTGACTATTATAGCAAAGAGATATTAATAATGCAACAAATTTTTTCAAAATGTTCAAACATTTTTATAACTTTTATTGTATAATAGCCTTGGTGATATAAAATGACATTAAGAAATAAAACAAAAATCGTTCATGTTGGACCACTTCTATTAGGTGGAAACAATCCAATTTTAATTCAAAGCATGACAAATACAAAAACCAAAGATATAGAAGGAACAATCAATCAAATTTTAGAGCTTGAGCATCTTGGATGTGATATTATCCGTGTTGCCATACTAGATAAAGAGGATGCTTATTCAATTTCAAAAATTAAAGCAGGAATTCACATTCCACTTGTAGCTGACATTCATTTTGATCCAGAGCTTGCAATAATTGCAATCAAACAAGGTGTAGATAAGATTAGATTAAATCCTGGAAATATATCAAACAAAGAAAAGATAGCTGAAATTGTAGCATTATGTAAGGAACATCAAATTCCAATTAGAATTGGCGTCAACGCTGGATCATTACCAAAAGGTATGAGCGTTAATGCTCAAAACATGATCAAAGCAGCAAAATCCCATATTGATATATTAGAGGCACTAGATTTTCATGATATTGTTCTATCATTAAAAGCTTCTAATATTGATTTAGCCTGTGAAGCCTACAAGCTTGCAAGTGAGGAATTCTCATATCCACTTCACATAGGAATCACTGAAGCTGGAACAAGCTTTAAGGGATTAATTACATCATCTATTGGATTAACAAAAATACTATCAATGAACATAGGTAATACAATTAGAGTATCATTAACTGATGATCCTAAATATGAGGTAATTGCCGCAAAGGAAATACTAAGAGAATTGCATCTTAAAGATAATATGCCAACCCTAACATCATGTCCAACATGTGGCAGGACCCAGATAAATCTAATTCCTATCGCAAAAGAAATTGAAGAATATCTTCATACAGTTAAAAAAAATATACATGTTGCTGTAATGGGCTGTGCTGTTAATGGGCCTGGTGAAGCAAAAGAGGCTGATCTAGGTATTGCTGGTGGAATTGGTGAAGCTCTAATTTTTAAAAAAGGTGTAATTGTTAGAAAAATTAAAGAAGAAAATATAATTGAAGAATTAAAAAAGGAAATCGATTTAATGTAATCAATTTCCCTCTAGGCTGCATAATGCAGCCTTTTTCTTATTTATAAATATCATCTAATGTTTTATTCTGACAATATAGAAGCGTTCCAATTAATTTTGCAACTGTTAAAATTAAATCCATTTCATTATTTTGCCAAATTCTTTGCCTTGATACAGAATCAATCCTTAAAACACCATAGGTTTTACCAAATGCAGTAATTGAACAAGCAATATGAGATTCAATTTTTTGTCTAACTAAAGATTGAAAATACTCATCATAATGAATTTGTTTTAAAATTAATCTTTTGTTAATATAAAACAAACCATAATTATTTAACGCATGATACATTGCTTTTTTCTCAATATGCTCAAAGTTTCCTCTAATCCCTGTTAGAACATATGAATAGGCCAACCTATCATCAGTTTCTATTCCTATATGCTCAAATAATCTTGTAGCACTTAAATATTTAAATAATTCTTCAATATTAGCCTTTAAATCCTCACTCTTTGTTAAAGTTTGAAATACATTAGCAAGCTGATCCATTGAACTATATGTAGCTTCGCTATCACGACTTAGCTTTATTTTTGCATGCTTTTCAGCTAAATAAATTATAAAACAATTTCTTCCCTTTGCTTTTCCACGATACAGTGCCTTATCAGCAGTTTCAAAAATATCATCATAATTTTTACCATCAGTTGGAAACCTTGAAACACCAGTAGTGGCTGTAATAGTCATGTCATCAAAATCTTCAATTCGCAATTTACTTAAATCCTTATTAAGCTTATGACAAATTGCCCAAATTTGCTCATATTCAATAATTCCTTCAGCAACCAATATAAATTCATCTCCACCAAATCTACCAATAACACATTTGCCTTTTGTAGATTCAACGAGCTTTTCACTAAACTTCTTAAGAACTATATCTCCAAGCATATGTCCATAGTTATCATTTATATACTTGAAATTATCAATATCAAGCAAACAAAAGCTAAACGAAATATTATTACTAACTAAATGCTTAACATATTCAGAAATAACGTCTCTATTTAAAACACCTGTTAAAGAGTCGAAGGCGTAATCAAGACTTTTATCTTTAAAAAATGCAACATTTTTTTGTAGTTCTTCCCTCATCATAATAATTACCTCCATATTAAGTTAAATCGGTATCTTCTTAAGTCTATTTTAACTCAATATAAGATATTTGTCAAACGAATCAAGTCTTGTTTTATAAGCAGGTTTAAATAGATAATCTTTAATTAAAAATTTACTTAATACATATTTTTTTAAGCATATCCATTATTACCTTACATAGTGTAATCATTTGGGCATTGTTAGAGATCATTTCAGTCTTAAGCTCTTTATTGCCAACACAAATGTGACTAGAGATAGTTCCATCAGCATTTTGACTAAAAGCACTACTTAGAGCTTGAGATGAAAAATGAACACCCTCACAAGCAAAATTATATAATCTATCAAAGCCAAAATAGCTTTGGGCAACAAGTTTCTTTAAATATCCATCAGACATATTTTGCTCATCATCAATCATAATTGTATTTACTTTCACATGATTTGTAAGCATGTTTAAATATTTTTCAATTCCAATTTCCCTTACTGATTGTAAGGCTAGACAATTATCACATAGCAATCTAAGTAATGATATTTGAGTACTTATAATATAATTTTTCAATGTGTATTTTGCTGTATCTAAAATATCCATTGTTTTTTTTACAATCATTCCAGTTAGAACAACCTCTCTTGTTAGAGACTTATAGCTGTTGAAAACATAATCTGTAAAGCTTTGAAGTTGATTAATCATTTCATCAAGCTTTTCAATTTCTTCTTTCACATTAATCACCTACAAATACAAAAATAATGAAACCAAAGGGATGGTAATAAAGCATAATAAGGTTGAAATCAATACACAATTAGCTGCAAGCTCCTCCTCAGCATGATGAATTTCAGCTAAATTTAAAATAACTGAGGCACATGGAACAGATGACAATATCAAAATTGAAGCTTTAAACGAATAATCAAGTGGGAAAAATCTAACGCATAAATAACAAAACAGTGGGAAAAAAACCATTTTTGTAAAACACAACAAATATATTATTGGTCTTACAAAAAGTTTTTTTAAATCAACAACACCTAATCTAATACCTAAAATTAACATACATAATGGTGTTGTCATTTTTCCTAACAAATCAACACAATTAATAACCATTAAAGGAATATAATTTTTAGCACCCGTCAAATAAAGTGGGACTGCAACAAATAAAGATAAGGTTGTAGGATTTAAAATAGCTGCCTTAATAGACATATATTTTTTATCCCTTGTTAGACAATAAACTCCAAATGTAAAAACTAAAATATTCATAGTTAAAACATATACTGATGAATAGCACATAGCCTCTGGGCTATTAGGAAGTAATGCCTTTACAACAGGAAGTCCAAAAAACCCAACATTTCCTAAAACAGCACCAATTGTAAAAATTCGATACTTAGCATCATCATATTTTTTTCTTAAAATTAAAAAGACAAAAAGCATAAAAACTATTTGTAAAACTAAAGTAATTAGTGCAAATAGTCCCATATTAGCAAATCCAGATAATGAATAGTCAACTGCTACAAATGAAGAAATAATCATACATGGTCCACAAACATAAACCAAAATTGTTGACATAGTTGATAAATGATCAGCAGATACCTTCTTAAATTTACATAACAAAAAGCCTGGAATAATATAAACTAGGCATATCAAAACATTAAATAAAGTGGTTGTAAAATCCATAATCAAATCCCCCAAAAAACAAAAAAGATTATAATTCTTTTAATATACAACTTCAAGAAAAAAATATTTTTTCTTTACATGAATACATTTTCATTGTATAATTTTTAAGGTTTTTAGGAGAAAATTATGAAACATTATTTATTAATATTATTAAGCTCAATTATGTCAGGCTTTTGCATTACAATCGGAGCCTCAGTATATTTAATTTGCATACCCACAAATAAAATAGTTGGAACATTATTCTTTAGTATTGGCTTGTTTACAATCATCCATTTCAATCTATGGTTATATACAGGAAAGGTAGGCTTTACCTTAGAAAACAAGCCTAAATATTTACTAGATCTTTTAACATGTATAATTGGAAATTTTATTGGCGTTATCGCTCTAACGAGCTTACTTAAACTAACAAGAATGTCTCAGCCTATAATTGAACAAGCAAAACTACTTGTTCAAGCAAAACAAAACGACTCATGGTACTCAATCTTCTTCCTATCAGTTATGTGTGGAGTAATGATTTATTTGGCTGTAAAGGGACACCAAAAATGTGAATACGCCTTAGGAAAGGTATTATTTGTATTTTTATCAGTTTCAGTATTTATTTTATTGAGCTTTGAACACTGTGTTGCAAATGCTGTATATTATACCTATGCAGGCTATTTCAGTTTTAAAGCATTTGGCTATTTTTTACTGATGATAATAGGAAATGGTCTAGGCTCAATCATTTTTGATGGTTTACTAAAATTAATTGACTATTTAAGAAAGCCTAAAATTATTCAATAAAAATCACAATATAATTAAAGGACAATCTCGTAATTATTGTCCTTTTTGCATCTTATTTATTCTATTTTCTTCTTTAATAGCTTCTTAGAAAAATTATCAATCAATGTAGCTCCAACAGGGGCAGTAATTAGTATAGCCAAAACCGCAACAGTAAGAATTATACTACCACATTCTAATCCCATTGATAAGGCTATACCGCCTATCGATGCTTGAACTGTAGCTTTTGGAATATAAGACATAATGATAAATATTTTTTCTTTGAAGCTAAAGTTAGTAAAAAAAATACTAACTATTACACCAATTGCTCTAAATAGTAATCCTATGAGTAAAACCAATAAGGCCCAAAGCACATTACCACCAAGAGTTGAAAAGTTAACTGTAGCGCCAACTAAAACAAACAAAAGTATTTCAAAGACCTTCCATAAATTATTATAACCATTACTTAATTCTTTAGCCTTATTCTTATTCTTAAATAGAATAATCATTCCCATAACCATTATCCCTAAAAGTGAGGATATTGATATATATGGCTTTAAAACATTTTCTAATCCTATCATTAAAAATGACAATCCAAGTAAAATAATAACATTTATAGCCTCATTAAATTTTGTATGTTTAAATATAATTGACACAATTATTCCACATAATATTCCTAATAAAATTCCTAAAATAATTGAAACAGGTATTAACGCAATACTTACAAAATCCATTGTATTATTTTGAACTAACCCTAAAAAAGCATAAAATAAAACAATAACATAAATGTCATCAACACTTGCTCCAGCTAAAATAAGCTTAGGCTCATCACTATATCCTTCATCTATAAGTCTTATCATTCTAGGAGATACTACAGCAGGAGAAACAGCTGCCAAAACACTACCTAGCAACATACCTTCAAATATTGATAAATGTAAAAACAAATATGATGCGATAGTTATTCCAACGATTTCAAACGTAGCCGGAATAAAGCACATAAATATTGCAGGTCTTCCTATTTTTTTTAATGATTCAATATCTAAATTTAGTCCTGATCTAGTTAAAATTATAATTAGCGCAATTTGTCTTAATTCACTTGATATTGATAAAATTTTAGAATCAATTAAATTTAAACAATATGGACCAAATAATAATCCAACACAAATCATACCAACAAGTCCTGGTATTTTTATCTTATTGAGTAAAAAACCTGCTAAAAAACCACAAATTAAAATTAAACCTAAACTTAAAATCATAAAAGCCTCCATAAAAAAAAGCCAATAACTCTACATAAAATATGTAGACGTCATTAGCCTTAAGCGGTTCAGTAATAATTGAATTACTTGGGAGATCATCATTCCCATATACAATTTACACAACTATTCTATCACCATTTGTTTTATTTTTCAATACCATGCTCAAGCTCATTAGTTAAGACATCATAAAATAATGGATTTGTTTTAGCTACCGAAATAACTCTACCATTTTCATCAATAAAGCAATGTTCTGTTCTACCAATTGCTTTAACTTTCTTTGTATTAGAATCAATGACTCTATATTCGAAAGCTGCCTTAACCTTATTCAATTCTACAAGCATTACTTCAATCTCTATTTCATCAGGATACCTTACTGGACTTTTATATTCACATGAAACACTTAAAACAGGACTTAGTATTTTCTCTTCCTCAAGCTTAGCATATGGATAATTTATACATTCAAGAAAGTAGCATCTTGCTTCTTCAAAATATCTAATATAATTTGAATGATGAACAATCTTCATTTGGTCTGTTTCATAATAATTTATCTTTCTTAAATAACTCCTCATATAACCACCACTATCCTTATAATATTAATTAAAAAAACAAAAGTGATAAAATAAAAATATTTATTTTAATAGTTGTATTTTTTTAAATTGAATATAATAAAAGCGTAGAAGCCAAGATTTGGCTACTCTAAACTTAAAATATGATTTAGAGAAAAGCACCCTCCAGTGCTTTTTTTCTTCAAATCATGATAAATTACTTTAATTTATTATAGATATATCCTACTATATCCCAAGTAATCTTTAATATTACGCCTATTAGGTATAACATTGATTTGAATCTCTCCTTTATAATGTACAAAGAGCTTATTTAATAAAATCATAAGCAGCACCGCCTTTAGGGAGCAGCACTGTTAAACTTAACTTCTACAGCCGAATTATATATTATAAATTAGTATTTAACAACAAAAAAATATATTATTTTTAATATTTATTTTTGGTTTAGAAAATCAATAAAAATACATTATTTTAACAACATTTTTTATTCATTTTTTTCTCAATATTTTTGTAGTTTTTAAAAGATTAGCGGAATTTACTTTTACAATTGATTGAAGAGAAGTCAATATATTTTTAAATGTTTTTTAAAAATATATTTATCTTCTTT
>CAKQEA010000027.1 GCA_934229785.1 uncultured Anaeroplasmataceae bacterium | reverse complement strand
ATAGTAAGGGCAGAGTATGAGGCAGCCTTAAAGAAAAAATATGATAAAGAAAGAGAGCTTGAGATTAAAAGACTCAAAGAAGAGAAAATTCAAATGGTTAAAAATCTTTATGAGAAAAAAATGCCTTTAGAATTTATCTCTGAAGTTAGTAATTTGTCTATTGATGAAGTTAAAAAAATAATTAGTTAATTATAAAACAAAGTTTAAAGAAATAAAGAGGATATGGAATAACCAAAATCAAAATTTGGCTAAAAAATATCCTCTTTTTTTATATTTTTTACCAAACTGAACTCAAAATACTTAAAAATAGTAAAAAAAAAGAGATAGCATCAAAAGATCCTACCTCTAATTTATTTAGATTATTATCAAATATTATTCAATAACTTCTACAACTGAACCAGCACCAACAGTGTGTCCACCTTCACGGATAGAGAACTTAGTTCCCTGCTCCATAGCGATTGGGTGAATTAATTCAACTGTCATTGTTGTGTTGTCACCAGGCATAACCATTTCAGTACCAGCAGCTAAAGTGATAACACCAGTAACGTCTGTAGTACGGAAATAGAACTGAGGACGATAGTTAGAGAAGAATGGTGTATGACGACCACCCTCGTCCTTTGATAATACGTAAACCTGAGCAGTAAACTTCTTATGAGGAGTAACTGACTTTGGTTTAGCTAATACTTGTCCACGTTGAACTTGATCACGGTTAATACCACGAAGTAATACACCGATATTATCTCCAGCCTCAGCGTAGTCTAATAACTTACGGAACATTTCAACACCAGTAACAACTGAAGTTTGAGTGTCCTTAATACCAACGATTTCAACTGAATCTCCAACCTTAACAGAACCACGCTCAACACGTCCAGTAACAACTGTACCACGACCTGTGATAGTGAATACGTCTTCGATAGGCATTAAGAATGGCTTATCATTGTCACGAACTGGAGTTGGGATATACTCATCGATAACGTTCATTAATTCTTCAATCTTAGCAACCCACTTTGGATCTCCTTGAAGAGCACCTAAAGCAGAACCACGGATAACTGGAATGTCATCACCTGGGAAGTCATACTCATTTAATAATTCACGAGTTTCCATTTCTACTAAGTCGATTAATTCTTCATCATCAACCATATCACACTTATTTAAGAATACAACTAAACGAGGAACACCAACCTGACGAGCAAGTAAGATGTGCTCACGAGTCTGAGCCATAGGTCCATCTGTAGCTGCGATAACTAAGATACCACCATCCATCTGAGCTGCACCAGTGATCATGTTCTTAACATAGTCGGCATGACCTGGACAGTCTACGTGTGCATAGTGTCTCTTTGCTGTTTCATATTCAACGTGTGCAGTATTAATTGTAATACCACGTTCCTTCTCTTCTGGAGCTGCGTCGATCTGATCGTAAGCCTTAGCTTGTGCTAATCCCTGCTTAGCTAAGATTGTAGTAATAGCTGCAGTTAAAGTAGTCTTACCATGGTCAACGTGTCCAATTGTACCAATATTAACATGTGGTTTAGTACGGTTAAATTTTTCCTTTGCCATTTTATATGGTCCTCCTAAAATAATTTTTATTTTTTTAAATTACCAATATATATTTTACCCTAATTGGTGAAGGTTTGCAAGAATATTTATTGATTAGAATAAATAATTATGCTCTCTTTTTAATAATTTCTTCCTGAACATTTCTTGGACATGCTTCATAATGATGCATCTGCATAACGAAGTTTCCACGTCCTTGAGTGTTAGAACGAAGTGCTGTTGCATATCCGAACATTTCTGCAAGAGGTACGTATGCACGAAGTTTCATACCATTACCACGCTTCTCTTGAGAATCAAGACGTCCACGACGGCTTGTTAAATCTCCAATAACGTTACCAACATATTCCTCTGGAATAGTAACGTCAACTTCCATGATTGGCTCAAGGATAACCGGCTTACACTTATCCTTCATTTGCTTAACAGCTAAAGAAGCTGCAACCTGGAATGCTGCATCAGATGAGTCTACATCATGGTAAGAACCATCAAATAGCTCACACTTGATGTCAATTAATGGGTAACCAGCTAAAATACCAAGAGGTAAAGCAGCTTGTAATCCCTTATCAACAGATGGAATAAATTCTTTTGGAACTGTACCACCAACTACTGCATCAACAAACTCATAAGTCTTATCTGGGTTTGGAGAGAAACGAATCCAAACATGACCATATTGACCATGACCACCTGACTGACGAACGAATTTACCTTCGCACTCAGCAGTTTGAGTAATTGTTTCACGATATGAAACCTGAGGAGCACCTACGTTACAAGCAACGTTAAATTCTCTCTTCATACGGTCAACGATAATATCTAGGTGTAATTCACCCATACCAGAAATGATTGTTTCACCAGTTTCTGTATTAGTATATCTACGGAATGTAGGGTCTTCTTCTGCTAACTTAGTTAAAGCAGTATTCATCTTATCCTGGTCAGCCTTTGTTTTTGGCTCAACAGCTACAGAGATAACTGGCTCTGGGAATACCATCTTTTCAAGGATAATATCTGAATCTTCAGAACAAATTGTATCACCTGTTGTAGTATTCTTAAAACCGATAGCAGCTGCAATATCACCAGCATAAACTTCTTTAATTTCCTCACGGTGGTTAGCATGCATTTGAACGATACGTCCTAAACGCTCCTTAACATTCTTAGTTGTATTTAAAACATAAGAACCAGATAATGCTGTACCTTGGTAAACACGGAAGAATGTTAACTTACCTACGAATGGGTCAGTCATAACCTTAAATGCTAAGGCAGCAAACTTACCATCATCTGTAGCGTGAATCTCTTCTTCTACACCATCAGAATTCTCACCCTTAATAGCTGCAACATCAGTTGGAGCTGGTAAGAAGTCGATAACATAATCTAGAACTCTCTTAACACCCATATTCTTGAATGCAGAACCGCATAATACAGGGAAGAATTCTACTGCTAATGTAGCCTTACGAATTACCTTCTTAATCATATCTGCAGGGATTTCATCACCCTCAAGATACATCATAGCTAAATCATCATCAAATTGAGAAATAGTATCTAATAACTCTTCTCTTTTTTCCTTACAGATTTCAACTAAATCAGCTGGAATTTCTTCTACTGTATAGTTTTCATCTGGACCACCATCATAAACATAAGCCTTCATTTCGATTAGGTCTACTGCACCCTTGAATAAATCCTCAGCACCAATTGGCCATTGAACTGCTGCAGCGCAAGCTCCTAAACGATCATGAATTGTACCAACTGAATAAGCGAAATCAGCACCGATTTTATCCATCTTGTTAACGAAAACAATACGTGGAACCATATAATCAGTAGCTTGGCGCCATACAGTTTCAGTTTGTGGTTCAACACCAGCTTGACCATCTAATACAGTTACAGCACCATCTAGTACACGAAGTGATCTAGAAACCTCAACTGTGAAGTCAACGTGACCTGGAGTATCGATAATATTGAAACGGTATCCCTTCCAGTGAGCAGTAGTTGCAGCTGAAGTAATAGTGATACCTCTTTCCTTTTCCTGCTCCATCCAGTCCATTTGTGAAGCACCATCATGTGTTTCACCAATCTTATGGATTTTCTTTGTATGGTAAAGAATACGCTCTGTTGTTGTAGTTTTACCAGCATCGATGTGTGCCATGATACCGATATTACGAGTTTTTTCTAATGTATATTCTCTTGGCATAATCTTTTTCTCCTAATAAAATTACCAACGATAGTGAGCAAATGCCTTATTAGCTTCTGCCATCTTATGCATTTCTTCACGCTTCTTGCAAGCACCACCAAGGCCATTTGAAGCATCGATGATTTCCTTTGCAAGCTTTTCTTCCATTGTCTTGTCGTTTCTTAAACGAGCATATTTAACTAACCATCTTAAAGCTAATGTTTGCTTTCTTTCTGGTCTAACTTCTACTGGTACCTGATAGTTTTGGCCACCAATACGACGGCTCTTAACTTCTAGTACTGGCATAACATTCTCTAAAGCCTTGTTAAATACTTCTAGTGGTTCTTGACCAGTAGTTTCTTTAACTCTATCGAATGCACCATATAATATTGTTTGTGCTGTTCCCTTCTTACCATCTAACATAATTGCATTAATAGTTCTTGTAACTACCTTTGAATTATAAATTGGATCTGGAAGCACGTCTCTTTTTGCAATGTGTCCCTTACGAGGCATAAGTGATTCCTCCTTTTAAATTAATATTTCTAATTAAGATTTTTAAATTTTACTTCTTTGCTTTTGCTTTTTTAGCACCGTATTTAGAACGGCTTTGCATACGGTTAGCAACACCTGTAGTATCTAATGTACCACGAATGATATGATAACGTACACCTGGTAGATCCTTAACACGTCCACCACGGATAAGTACTGTACTGTGTTCCTGTAAGCTATGACCGATTCCTGGGATGTATGCTGTAACCTCAATTCCGTTTGTTAAACGAACTCTGGCATACTTACGAAGTGCTGAGTTTGGCTTCTTTGGTGTCATTGTAGTAACACGTGTACAAACGCCGCGCTTCTGAGGAGAAGGTAACTTTGTATAGCTCTTCTCAAGAGAATTAAAACCAATTCCTAAGCTTGGAGACTTAGATTTAGAGATTTTATCCTTTCTTCCATTACGTACTAATTGTTCAATAGTTGGCATAAATTGATTTCTCCTTTCTACCCATCTATTTCTAGAGGGTAACCTGCTATTTCAATCATTATTTTATATATACGAACTTTCGTCCTTTTTTCAACAGCGTTTTAATTATATCAAATTCAAAACTAAAGTCAACATATTTTTTAACTTTTTTTATTACATTTTATCTATAAATTGATACACCGATATTAGTGTGCAATAAAAAAACGCATAATAAAGCCATTTTTTAAAAATTAGATTTTATTACTTTTTTAAACAATTTCATTCGCTTGAAACACCGAATAATGTGTATTTCATAAATTAAATTGCATAATTCTTTGATTTTTATTCATATCTGGTATATCATTATATTATGACCATATGGAGGCAAATTTATGAATAAAGAAATGTTAAATTTAGGTAATAATCGTTCTATAATTAGAGAATTATTTGAATTCTCAAAAAAAAGAAAAGCTGAAATAGGATGCGAAAACGTATTTGACTTCTCATTAGGAAACCCATCTACTCCACCAGCTAATTGTGTTAATGAAACATTAATTGAATTATTAAACAACAATGATCCTTGTTATATCCATGGCTATACATCTGCTGCTGGTGATATTGAGGTAAGAGAGGCAATTAGTAATGACTTAAACAAAAGATTTAATACTAATTACGACTTCAACGATTTATATATGACATGTGGTGCTGCAGCCTCATTATGCATTGTATTTAAAGCAATCACAGAAAACAAAACAGACGAAATTCTAGCAGTAGCACCATACTTCACTGAATATAAAGTATTTGTAACTAACGCTTCGGCAACATTTAAGGTTGTAAAGGCTGATGAAAAAAGCTTTCAAATTAATTTTAACGAGTTAACAAAAATGCTTAATCCAAACACCAAGGCAATAATAATCAATTCACCAAATAATCCTTCTGGTGTAATCTATAGTAAAGAAAGTCTAGAAAAGCTTGCTAAAATACTTAAAGAAAAAGAAAAAGAATATAATCATCCAATCTATATTATTTGTGATGAGCCATATAGAGAAATAGCCTTTGATAATATAGAGGTTCCTCATATCCCTAAAATCTACTCTAACACAATCATCTGCTACTCATATTCTAAATCATTATCACTTCCTGGTGAAAGAATCGGCTATATTTTAGTACCAAAATCAGTAACAAACAATAACGATGTCTATGCAGCATGTATCGGAGCAGGAAGAGCCTATGGATATGTTTGTGCACCATCTATATTTCAAAAAATGATTGCAAAATGTGCTGATAAAACATCAAACATGGAAATATATAAACAAAATAGAGATATACTATATAAAGGCTTAACAAAGCTAGGCTATCAATGTGTGTATCCTCAAGGCGCATTTTATCTTTTCGTTAAATCTTTAACACCAAATGCTTATGATTTTATGGAAATGGCAAAAAAGTACAACATAATAATTGTACCATCAGATGATTTTGGTATTGAAGGTTATGTAAGAATCGCCTATTGTGTATCAAAGGAAACAATAGTCAATTCATTACCACAATTTAAAAAGCTAATAAATGAATATAAGAAACAAAATTAAAGACTTTGCTGTGAATAACAATTTAGTTACTCACAGCTTTTTTTCTAAACAAAACTTGAAATATTGTAATTATTTTCAAGTTATTTTAATATTTTAGAAACATAAAAATTTTCTTAAAATTTATATAATTTTTTTGTAAAAAAATGTTATTTTCTCACTATTATTATTAGTGAAAAGGAAAAAAACTAACATAGTTTTAGGTGAGGAAAATGTATGAAATAGAAAATGAAGAAATTTTAAAAAGATTAAGAAAGAGGTATTATAATTTATCCAATGATAAGGCATTTAAATATGCATTCACAAACAAAAGATTTCTATCTATGTTTTTATCTATAATGTGGAACAAAAAGATAAAACCAAAATGTATTGAAATTATCGATTCTCATGTTAAGGCTCAAGATGTTGATAATAAACAAATAGCTTTTGATGTTAATGGTGTTGTTCAAGATGGTTCAGTTAGAGTATTTCTTGATTTAGAAATGCAAAAAAGAAAGCCTAAAGAATACAATATGAATGATAGGATTTCATATTATTATTCAAGAGATAAGGCATTAAGTGTAAGCGTTGGTGAAAATTATAGCTCATCAAGAGTTGAATGTATCTTATTTACAGATTATGAGCCTGATAATGATGACAGATGAATGAAATAAGATTTGTAAATACCTATGATAATAGTTATTTTACACCAGATAGAATTATAGTTATTCAATTGCAAAATTTAAATAATTGCAATATAATTGAATTGAAGGAATTTCTATTAGGCTTCAAAGTGAGTAAGAGGCTATCTAGTAATAAGACTCTATTTGGTAAGGAGGTTGAAAAAATGCTAGACGATATCAACAAATCTGTGTGGATAAAAGAACAGATAGTAAGGGCAGAGTATGAGGCAGCCTTAAAGAAAAAATATGATAAAGAAAGAGAGCTTGAAATTAAAAGACTCAAAGAAGAGAAAACCCAAATGGTTAAGAGCCTCTATCAAAATGGTGTTTCTATTGACTTAATAGCTAAATCATCTAATTTATCTATTGATGAAGTTAAAAAAATAATAGGTAAGAATCAATAATTTTTAAATTTATAATTAAAGAGGATGTGAATTAGCCAAACTTAATTTTGGTTATTTCACATCCTCTTTTATTTTTTAAGATTTCTTCTTATAAACAAAATAGAAAGTAATAAAAATACAATAATAAACGCTACAAGCATTAGAATACAAATTCTAAAATCAACATTATATATAGATCTTATAGGATCATAAGGATTTTCAACACCGCCATAATACTCTAAATACAAGCTCTTAATATCAAATATTCCGCCTAAGGCTCCACAAGCCCATTTAGCAATAGTAATAACTGATAAGAAGCTAATTTCCTTTGGTAAATCCATTAAAGCTCCTGACAAAACAACCTGAGCAACAATTATAAACAAAACAGATAAAACAGCACTATCACTAGTTTTAACAATTGAAGAAATACAAAAGCCAAATGAAACAGACGCCATATACGTTAAAAAGCAAATAAAATACATCATAAATATTCTATAGTCTGGATTAACTGAAACTGGAACATCAATAAAAATTAGAACACCCGTTGTAATAACAATAGATTGATATAGGGCAATTAATGATTGAACTGTAATCTTAGAAATAATATAAGCCTTAGTATCAAGTCCAGATTGGACCTCTCTTTTAATAATTTCTCTTTCTTTAGTTATCTCTCTATAGGAATTTAAAATCGACATGGTAGTTATAATGACAACCACAACAAACAAAGTCATCATCGCATTATAATAAGAAAAATCCTTAGTACAGGTCAATTTAATCAAGACAACCATAATTGGTCCTTGTAAAAGTAAAGTAATAAAAGAAAGCTTATCTGAAAATATCAAAGCTAAATATCTTTTAACCATCGCAACATAATGAATTAGATTCAACCTAAGCTTAAACATTTAAATCACCATCCAATCCATATATTTCTTTTATATCATTAACCATAACTTTATAAGCAACAGTTCTTTTTAGCTTATCCTCATACAAAATACTATTTTTTTCATCAGAAAGAAGACTAAAAATCTTACCATATTTTCTAACACCAAAAAAATTAAATAGCTTATCTGGAGCACCACAATAGCATAAATGTCCACCATTACCTAAAAATACAATTTTATCGCATTTATCTACATTTTCCATGTTATGAGTAATAACAACAATAGTCTTTCCTTTTAAAGATAAATTCTTAAGCAAATCCATAATTTCATAATCCAAATCTGGAGATAGGCCTGATGTTGGCTCATCTAAAAACAAAACCTTAGGATCTGATAATAACTCCATCGCAATGGAAACTCTTTTTCTTTGTCCACCAGATAGTTTAGAAACCTTTAAATTAGCCTTATCAGATAAAAATACATCATCTAAAGCAGACTTAATAATCTTATCTATTTCTGTTTTAGATAGCTTGTGCTTCATTTTAATATGAGCATAATAATATAGTGTTTTGTAAACAGATAAATCAGTATGCATAATATCCTGTTGAGGAACATATCCTAAACCTCTTTGATAGCACTCTTCATATTTATAGAAATTATTTTTATCATAAAACACATTACCAGAGGTAGCTCTTCTTCTACCATTAATCGCATCGCACAAAGTTGATTTACCAGCACCACTACCACCAACAACAGCAACAAACTCACCTGGCAAAATTGAAAAAGAAATATCCTTCAATAAATTAATAGTTTTACCAAACTTGTAATCACTTACAAACTTATTCATATGAATTACATCAATTCTAAGCCCCTCATCTGGTAAAGAATATAGAAGTTTATTTTGATAAAACATCAAACAAATACCAGCTAACGAAATATTATCTCCATCCTCAAGCTTCTTGCTATGAACTTTATTGTGATTAACATATAAACCATTAGAACTATCTAAATCCTCAATAAAACATTCCTTACCATCAAAAACAACCTTAGTATTCTTTAAATCCATTTGAGGATTATCAACAACAATATCACATAAAGAATCTCTACCTATAAAAGTTTCAGTATTTTGACTCAAATCATAAGTATAATCCATACCTTTATCAAACATAACAGCCCTATAAGGCTTTTCTTTAATAAAACTAACATAAGTTTTTTTACCAATTTTAACCTTACCAAATGTCCTAACACGTCTAAACCTATTCTTAAAAAAAGGAAGGCCACAATAAAAAGACGTTTTCTCTAAACAATTTTGAATATACCATTTACCATCACGATTCTCCAAAAAAATACTACCGTCATTATATAAAGAATATTCCTTACACGATTTAATAGTATAAGAAGGATTATCATCTAAATCGACAAAATAATATTCATTATTACATTTTATCTTTAAAATCATCAAAATCACCTACTCTATTTTAATTATACATTAAAGTAAAAAAAATAATAATGGAAAATTTACAAATATAGTGTATAATAATAAAGTAATCAAAATGTTCCCGTAGCATAGCTGGATAATGCATTCCCCTCCTAAGGGAAAGACCGTGTGTTCGAATCACATCGGGAACGCCATTTAAATAATAAAGGGGGCTGTAAAAAAACCTAGGTTTTGAATTTGAAATCATTACCTAGGTTTACAACAGCCTTTTTAATTTGCATATTTATACTTGGTCTTTAGCTTCTTGGTTAACTGATTTAGGTTTAATCTTAGAAGCTTTTTTTGATAGTCGTTTTGCACTGGGCTTTTTAAATGTTTCTGTTTGAATATTATCCGGTGCTTTCCAATAATTGAATTTTGCTTCATCATTGAAATGTTTAAATAGTTTTCTAACATTATATCCTAAGCACACTAACATAAATTCAGCAGAGACTTTATTAATGCTACGTCTTCTAAATCGCTCATATTGAAAGTCTTGTTTTATCACCCCAAATGCTCCTTCAACTTGAGATGATCTATTTACTCTCATTTCAATTCCCTCTATAGAAAGTAGATTTTTTTCTGCTATGACCTTTGATTCAATTATTCCAGATTTATTACTTCCTCTTAATAAATCATATTCTGATAATAATTGTCTAACCTTATCACTTAATTTGTTATGGAAAGTAGTTGGCTTCCAAACGAATTTATATTTATTTGCGTTTGCTTCAAATTTTGAACCATCCAAATATAAATCATCCATGCTTATCTTACATTCTTTGAAAATAACTTTAGTAATTAAAGAGAATATTTTTTCTTGATTTGAAACTATATAATCATTCATAAAATTCCCTATCGTCATATGCGTTGGATATTGATCTTGCATTATATAAATGCACCTTAAATCGTTCTTAATTCTATCTTCAATATCCCTAAGCGTACCTTTGTTAAATGCGAAATTATATATAATGACTGCTAATAAATTGTAAGGATTATAGGTTGGTCGCCCTCCTTTATCTTCTTGTGGTTCATTCTTTTTAATCTCTTTTTCCAGAAAATCACAAACGCCTGATTCATCCAAAAGAAATAAAAATTTGTCTATTTTCTTCGATTGCTCAACATTAGTAGTGTAGCAGTCTACAAAAAATGTACTCATTGTGCTATAATATCCCATGTATTTTATTGTGTGAACAGCGATATTATACCATTAAAACGGCTCCGGGTTCGATTCCCCGAGCGTTTTTTGTTTTTAAGGCAAAGAAAAAGGAGCTGTTGCTCCAAAATCCAAGTTTTTCAAAACTTAGGTTTTTTCACAACTCCTTTTTTCATATTAAAATTTATATGAATTACTTTAATTTTTTTCATATAAAACCTCTTGTATTAAAACTATGAATCTAGTTCTTCCATTTCTAATCTAATTTTTTTTATATCCTTTACATTAGTAGCTATATAAGGAGGAAACATTTGCTCGAGAGCATGATCAAACAGATTAAATAATAGCTTATTACTTTCATACACTTTTAAATACTCTTCTATATAAATATCAGCGCCTCGTGAAGAAAGTGTATTAATTTCAGATGCTTTATTTATTTTTTTTCCTAGTGAATTTACATTGCATATATCATCCAATTCCGTAGGTGAAAAGCCAAAAACATTTTTTAATTTTTTATTAATTGCTTTTCAAATTCATATTTTAGATATGAAACAATACAAATTTTAATAAAAATTAAATTAATTATTTTAGAACCAGTCGACAATGCAAATGGTCTTTTAGCAACATTTTCTCTCATTGAACAAAGAGAACCATTCTTTTAAACATAATCTAGAATCCTCGTCTCCCAAATCTTCAAATTTTATTGGTAGTGGATCTATTCCTAAATGTTCTGCAACTTCATTTTGTAATTTTCTCAAATCTTTCATTTAATACACCACAACTCTTTCTTTTTAAATTTCTTTTCTCAAATAATTTACCATTTATAAAATACCTAGTCAAATATATAAAAAAGTTGTGATTTCTCACAGTCTTAGAACATTTATGCTCGATAATTACCTTTATAACTAAAAAAAGCACCCTAATTGCTTAGGATGCTTAGTGCAGATACATTAAAAAATTTAGCAATAACATTTATAGTATCAAGATTCTTTGTTCCCTCTGTTTCAATTCTAATTATTTGTCTACGACTATAACCGATTGCTACAGCAAAGTCATCCTGAGTTAATGAATTCAATACTCTTAAATTTCTAACATTTTCTGCGATTCTTAAAGAATCTATTAAATCCATATTGTCATCTCCAATCGGGAATTTCCAATTGGACGCTATAGATTTGTATTTTTATTATATCACTTATAAACCATTTTGTAATCTTTCATATCAAAATCAAGTTTGTTTTTTGCAAAAGCAGCTTTTTCAAAATCTTTAATATTCTTCTTTAAATCATATACAAATTTGGAATAATGCTTTTTGCCTTCTGTTTTATTGTATAAATCCCAACTAACCTGATAAAACTTCAACAATAAAGTAACAAATTGATCGCAGTATGCAATTACAGTTGAGTACTCCATAAATGCCCCAGTATTACTTGAAATCATATAACCATTTGCATGAGATAACATTTGAGCCTCATCGTAAAGCATTTTTAGATGAGCATTCATAGTTTCATCATTTTTAATTAAACCATCTATTGCATCATTAACAAGTTTTGTTATAGATGTTTGTTCAGGAATAAAACCAAGTGATGTCATAAAAACTTTTTTAAATTCATCAAAATGAATATTCTTTACATTAGACTTATACTGTTCATATGCTTCATTCAATTTTTCTGATGTATCTAAACCGTATATATCCATAAGCTTTATTCTAGTATGTTTTGTAAATAATTCAACAAAATATCTCTTATCTTCAAAATGTGGTAATGTTGCAATGTAATATGATATCGCAATTAATTCAATATATGGTTTATATTTACACTTAACTATTTCACTAAAACCAAAAGTTTTATCTATAGCTAAACTCTCGATATAATTACCAAATTCAATATAAGTATAGTATTCAGTGCATTCGCCACATTTTTCTTTGATTATATCAGCTATCTTATATAATATTTCTTTTTGTTTTGTTGCATAATTTAAATAAACGTTATTAATAGGACTATTGGCAATAAGAGTCACTTCTTCCTTTAGTTCTTTAGTAATTTTTCCTTCTGAATAGTGGTCATGTAATATTGCCATCACAAGAATAAACAATGAATTTTCCAATGCATCGAATTTCTCGCTTTGTATAGTCGGATATGTTAAATACATATCACTAGGATGTAAAACAACACTTATCAATCTATAGAAACTATATAATGGCTCACAATATGCTTTGATGATATCATCAAACGAATACTCATTAAAAAGGAATGGCAATTTAGATTTAATTATTTTATTAAATTCATTACTCCCCTTATCAGACATGCTTAATCTATATTTTTTCTTTGCATCTTCAAAGTTACTCTTTATTTGTTCAAAATAAAACTGCTTGCCATCTAACTTTTCCCTATATTTTTTATACATATTAAATTCAGCAATGTAATTAAATTCATTAAGCAGCTCTTCAGATTCTGCTGGAATATCTCCTTCCTTATACATTGATATGATAGCGATACATTCAATTAAACATCTATACATAAACAATCTTGAATAAGATATTCTATCTACTGTAATCTTATCATGAATAATTGATAATACATAGGAAGTGGCTTGGAAGACATAATGATCTAAAAAATTTAGAGTTCCTTCCTTTTCCTTTCCTAATATCTCGTCATTAACAGATATACAAAGATTAAAAACAATTTCTATTTTATTAAAATCATCCACGTTATCACATCCCTATATTATTTTAACATAATTAATAGCCATATTGAATAAATACTAGGTGTCATAAAATGTCACATGATTTTCCCAATACATACTATTGTATAATCAAAAATAAAGACTGAAATGAATACACAAATCAGCCAGATCCTATCATTTATTTATGCAAAAATATAAACATGACAACAAACAAATGTATATACACCAGTATATAATCTATAGTTTATTTTAAAATCCACTCTAAAGCTGTTTTTTATTTATGTTTTTTATAATATTTTAGTTAAACACTTATCATATAAAAAATCTTTTATACTAACATCATTTTCTTCATAATATTTAATTAAGTGAACTTTAAATTCGGATACTAATTCTGCAGGTATCACAATTAAACCCATTCCTCTACTAATTAAATAATGATTTGCAAATATAACTGTAGTTCTTTTATTGCCATCTAAGTATAATTGTTTTTTCATTACATATAATAGCAATTCAATCGCAACATCATATGAAGCATCTTTTGATAATAATGTTGATAAATCTTCTTTTACTTGTGGCTCATATGGAAGAGGCGGAATATATGTAGAGCCGCCAATTGAAACAGGTACACTTCTAATTCTTCCTGCTGTATATGAAAATCCTTCTTCCACGATTTCATTAATTTGGCATAAAATAGAATAATTTGTAGGATAAGTTATAACCCCTTCACCTAATATGAATTCCCAAGCATGCTTTAGATTTACAACTTTAGAAATATCAGATGCTGTCATATCCTTTACTTTACCACCATTAACAATAGTTTCAGTATCAGAATAGGTAGTAGCAACACCTTCAAGTATTGCTTGTTTATAAATCGAATCAACCATATTTCTTCTAGCCAAATCTATATTGACTTTAATATTATCAGTTAGTTCTAATGATTCATATTGTAATAGCCCCAACTCTTTTTTGATTTCTTTTAATCTTTTTTTATACTCTTTAACAACTCTATTATTCTCTAAAATAAGGTTATTTAATTCAATGCTATATTCACCAGCATATTTTGATGTAGAAATTCCCTCATCACGATAATGGACATAAATATATTTTTTTTCGTTTTGTTCTCTTACTTCTACTGAACCATGTATCATTTTATTTATTCTAGACTTTAATAACTCTTGTTCATGTAATAATTTTGCGACATTTGCCATATTATCACTCCTTTTATGTGTAACTTTATTATAAATTTTGTTTCACATATATTTTAACATATATTTTTTTATGTGCAACTTTTAAATACTTTTGCTATAACTGGATTTTTTGAAAATCTATTTCAATTATTAATGAATAGTAATCATTAGTTCCATCATTCTTATTTCCATGCTTAATCATATATTGGAATTCTTCTACAAATGCTTCAATAAATTCTTTGTTAATTTGTTCTTTTGCTTTCATATTATTCTTCTTTATGACCATTTTGTTATCGTATCATTATTGTACGTGATCATGACTGTTTTGTCAACATTTTTATGACCATTTTGGTATTTTTACCTTGAAATAGTAAAAATAATCTAATATAATAATGTTGGTGATTAAAATGAATCGTTTAAAAGAATTACGTGATGAACGTGGTTATTCAACACGTGGAATGGAAATAAAAACAGGAATAAATTATAATTCAATTTGTAGATACGAAAATGAAACAAGAGATTTTAATACTAACGTATTAAGAAAATTATCTGATTTCTTTGAAGTATCTATAGATTATTTATTATGTCATAGCAATTGTTATGTTTATGCTAATTATGAATTAGATAATTTCACATTTAAAATAAGAGATGATTATTATAAAGAATTAAAAGGTAGTAATTACATTTATTTTAAAGATGATAAAAGATATGTAGACTTAAATAAAATATTCAATGTTGATAGGGAAAATAATATTTTTCCACTTATTATTGAATTTGCAAGAATTAGAAAAGCTGATGCATTATTTGATAAGAAAAATGTTACTGAAAAAGATATTGAAAATTTAAAAGTAGAAATAACTGATATAGAATTAAACAAACAATTTGTAGAAATGATTATGGATGCAATAAGGTAGATGATGTTCATGTATTTGCCATATACAATTGAAGAATTAAGAGATAGAACTGAAGTCCAAATAATGGATAGAAAATCAGTTAGAATAGATCCAAAAGATTTAGCAAGAACTATTATTGCATTTGCTAATGCTGATGGTGGATGGATTGCTATTGGTATAGAAGATAATGGAGACATAACTGGTGTAGATAATTTTGATAAGCAAGTAAACGAACTCCTTCTAGCTCCAGTAAATTTATGTATCCCTTCTGTTATTGTTGAAACTGAATTTGTTGAGCATATAGCTAATAAAGGTAATCCTAATCATATATTAGTTATGAGAGTTCATCAAAATAGCAAAAATGTTGTAACTAATGCTGCTGATGAAGCATTTATTAGAATTGGTGATAAATCTAAAAAATTAGATTTTAATGATAGATTACAATTAACTTATGCTAAGGGTGAAAGATATTACGAGGATGCTCCTATTGTTGATGCTACATTAGATGATATAGATTTTGATTTTATTAATGAATATATTAAAAAAATTGGATATCATAAATCAGCTTTAGATTATTTAAAAGAAAATAATGATTTTATATTTAATTTCAAAGATAAAGAGACTATTAGTAGTGCTTGTATTCTTCTTTTCGGTAAGAATCCTCAAAGATTCTTTCCTAGAGCAAGAGTAAGATTTGTTAAATTTGACGGTACTGAAGCAATACCAGGTAGAGAAATGAATGTCATTAAGGATGAGATTTTTAACGGTAAAATACTTGATATGGTAAATGATAGTATCAATTATTTTAAAACTCAAATTAAGGAACATACATTTTTAGGTGAAGATGGTTTATTTAAAACTGTACCTGAATACCCTGAATTTTGTTGGAAAGAAATTATTGTTAATGCTATAGGCCATAGAGATTATGGTATTAAGGGCACTGATATTCAAATAAAAATGTTTGATGATCATGTTACTGTTGAATCTCCAGGTATATTTGCTGGTACAGTAAAGGATACTAATTTAAGAAATAATCACTTCTCACGTAATCCTAAGATTATGGAATTTTTAAAAGTTTATGATTTTGTACAAGAGTTCGGAGAAGGTGTAGATAGAATGTATAATGAAATGGCATCATCCGGATTGCCTGAACCTATATACAAAGAAAAAGATTCTATGATTTATGCTACTTTAAGAAATAAAGATTACAGTGACAAGGTAAACGACAAGGTAAATGACAAGGTAAATGACAAGGTAAAACTAAGTGATAATGCAACCAAAATAATTGAACTTATCTTGAAAGACCCTAAAATCACTCGTATAAAAATGGCTGAGGCAATAAGTAAATCTGAAACTACAGTTAATAGAGCAATACGAGAACTAAAAGATAATAATTTGTTAGATGAAAAGGAATCAGATAAAAATGGTTCTTGGGTAATTAAAGTTAAGAAATAAAAATAGGGGCTGTAAAAAAACCTAGGTAATGATTTCAAATTCAAAACCTAGGTTTTTTTACAGCCCCTGATTAAATGAAATTAATCCTCTATTATTTCATATGCAGTTCTAGAACCTTTAACTCTAACTGCATGATATCTTTTACCATTCGCTTTCCAAGCAGGAAATTTATCGCCTTTTTCTTCGTTGGTATCACGATGGCAAATTATAATATTTTCTAGAACATCTGAACCACCTTTTGATAATGGTCTAATATGATCTAATGTTGGATGGTATTTACTATTAGGATTACCGCAAGCTGATTTCTTCATTTGTCTCCCTGTATAATCATATACATCTTCTTGTTTACCAAAGCATTTATTCCATACCTCAAGTGTAGTATACTTTGACATTTTGATTACCTCCTTTCTAAAGTGATTAAATATACCTTTTAATGTAATTCTTATAATCTACATTTAATAATTGAATTGCATCTTCTAATTCATAATTGAAGATTGATATATTGCTTGCATGAGAATTGTCAGTTGATATGTTACCTTCAGAATCAATTATTATATATGAGTTCTTCATATCATCTTTACTCTCATATATATACTTATAATTAATCCTAGATATAAACTCTTTTGCTTCTTCACTTGATACAACATTATATTTATTTCTTATATCATATTCACTGCAATTCATTTGAAGTATTTTATATCTATCAGGCTTTACTTCATTTATAAAATCATTAAAATCTTCGTTACAATTAAGTTTTGATAAACACGTATTAATTTTTAATTTAATACCTGATTTCTTAATCTTATTACAAATGTGGATAAGTTGTTCTTTAGATAATACATTTGCTTTAAAACATCTACCAATCTTCATATTGGTATCATAATCAAGTGAATCAACACTTATTCCAATTGTTGATAATTGATTAATATGTCTTTCAATAAAAGCATCATCTAAATAATACCCATTTGTAATAATAGATACTTCAATATTCTTTGATGAAATATAATCGATTAATCTATCTATATTTCTAGACATCAAAGGCTCTCCACCAGCAAGATTTATTCTTCCATTAATATTATTATCACTAAAATACTTATAGATTTTATCTACTGCTAGTTTCAATTCATCAAAGGATAATTCGCAATTTTCTTTCTTAACAAAACAATGATTACAATGATAATTACAAAAATCAGTAAAATGTAGATTTATACAAGAATACATCTTTAATCACCTCAGCCGTAATTATATATGTTCTAATTTCAAAATATCGGTACTTTAGGCGAAAATAAAAACACCAGCTAAATTAATAACTGGTGCTTTAATCTCTAACTTAATAGAGTCTTGTGTAAAATTTGTAAATTTAGAAAATTATTAGCCTTTGGTATATCTCCTGAACGCCATTTGTAGATTGTTTTTTCATTAACATCTAATATAATTGACATTTCATAATAGGAATATTTTACAGATAAATCTCCTAATAATTTAACAACAATTTTACTGGTTTCTTCTTTTGATATTAAATCAAACATTGTAACAACCTCCTCTGGTCAAACCAGGTTGGTTAAACAATCAGAAAATTGTTACATATCTATTATACATTATCTTTATAAAAATTAAATTATCTTTATAAAAATTAAAAATTTTTACCATACTTTTTCAAAGTTTCAACTGCAGCTTCATTTAACATTTGATAAGACTTCTTATTTTTATTATTTAAATTATCATGACGTTTTTTCTTATAACGCTTTCTAAGATCCTCCCACATTTCTGGACCTTCAATTCTATCTAATCTATCTCTAAATTCAGATAAATCTGATTGCTTTTGCCATTCATAATCATTATTGTTATTTCCATTTTTATTCTTATTATTATGGATAATATAAAAGTCGTTATTATCTGAATAAGTTATTATAATGTCATATCCATATTCTTTTGAACGATTCTTTGTTGTTAAAGACTGTGTACTATCTTCACAATTAGTGAATCCTTGTGGCTTAATATTATTAAAAGCGTCTATAAAAGCTTGCTTAATCTTTTTGCAATCATTTTTTCTTAAATCGCCAAATTTTTCTATAACAATTTGAAAATCTAAATCAAAAAATTTATTGTCGCATCTATTAATGACTAAATTATTACTTCCGCTTCCGATTGGATACGTTTGAAATGTCATTTTATAGTTTTCTCTTATTTCGCGATGAACATCATTTACCCAATCATTAAACGTTTCGCGCGGTTCTCTTAAATCTTTCTTACTTACGTATTCACACATAAATTCTACCTCCTAAAATAGTTGTAACAACAAATCATAAAATTTATTATTCAATTTCTCTTTGTATTTTCTCGTTTTTTTATTTAAATCTTTAGCAAGATACTTAGGATAATTCAATGGTAAAGTATTATATAATATTTTAATTAATTCTTCTGTTTCTCTTACCTTATCTGTCCCATCGATATTAAATAATAATGGAGAATGATGCATTACATCATTTCTAAGATCTTTTATTTTATATAAATCATCTGTATTAAATTTATCATTAGGTTCTTTTTCTTTTAATAGATCTACCATATCTTTAAAATTAAGTGCATACATCTTATATAACTCAGTAATTTCATCTAATGGCACATTCTTCGGTTCTATTAAAGCATGTATTTGACTAAAGAAATTATATTCACTTATATTTTTCTTATGAGTTACATCATTTTTAAAATCATATTTTGAAAAAATATAAACTTTAATATATTCTTCTAAAGAGCCTAAATATACATATAAAATATCTTTTATTCCTTTATCATACTTTATAAATGAATTAACATCGTTATATGTGATATTTGAATCAATTTTTGATAATGTCTCAAATATTATTTTATATTGTTGTACACCTCTTATTTGTGAATAATAATCAAAATTTCTTTTCTCATTCACATTAAGCTTACTAATAAATTCATTAAATGTCATATATTACCACCTAAAGTATCGTTATAAAAACACACAAAAATTATACCATATTTATAATAGTCTGAGAATAAAAAAATCCCAAGAACATTTCTAATCTTGGGAGTTTTATTAATAAACTTCTGTTATTATTACATTAAAATTATAATTTAATTTGTACATCTTATTATCTGATTCATTTTGGAACCAAATATAGAAATTACCTTTTTGACCAGATATATTGAATACATTACCTTTTAATACAACCATAGATTCAGATAAACCTTCTTTATATACTTTAATATAAAGATTGCTATCCATCTTATACATTAGATGTGCTTTTGTACCATCAGGTAAGATTGCATTATCTGTTTCTCCTACTCTTGTTGTATCAAGTTCTGATTCTAGATTATCTGATTCATATTCAGCTAATATTGTATTATTAATCTTATAAATATAGAATGTCTTAGTTACATTATTTACTGTATATGCTTGAGTAATTCTAATTAAATTATATTTTGTTGATTTATATAATGTTGGTTCAGTAAATGTTGGTACTGGATCTTCATCATTGTCCATTTCAAATTCATATTGAATTGAACCATTTGAATATACATTATATGTAATAATGAAATTATCTTTATATGCTTGATATGTATCAACGTGTACTCCACATACTACGCAATCATCATCATAGTTAAATGTATGATAATGTGCTGTAGGTACATTTATTGTTGATGGTGAATAATTTATGGTTGCTTCTATTTTTACATTTGCTGAATCAAATGAATAAGCTAATGCTTTTCCATTTGAATCTATAGTTATTGTAGCTGTTGAATTATTCTGGGTAGTGTAATTATAATCAGTTAAATTGCCTACAACAGTATATGAATTAGAATTTGAATCAAATACTAATTCATTTGTACCTGGTGCATTCTTAAATGCGTTATTTAAATATGCGTAATATATTGAATATAAATCCTCAGATGATGCTGGTGTAGTATGCTTATATCCTTGAGGGATTTTTTCTACTACTATACCATTTGATAGATAATATTCATTTTCTTGGTTGGTAATATTATTTATTACTTTAGCAAATTTTACTGAATCTTTATTTATTATGGTTACTGTTACATTAACATTTCTTGTTGTATCTATTAATGTATAAATGGCTTCCATATTATCAAATGATGATACTGATGATTTAAACATAGGTTTAGTATATTCTAATCTATTTGTTACAACTGTTTTAGTTGCATCACAATTCTTACATTTATATTCATCTAATCATTCATCGATGTATGTAGGATTATTTATAGTTTTTGAATATTCATATTCATGGTCTTTAAGTGGTAATTCTTCTGATGCTGTTTGGATTGCTCCACAATAATCACAGTGTGAATCTGCAGTATGACCATGCTTAGTACATGTTGACTCTTCTGAGTCTCCTGCTACATAGTTATGAGGAATTTCATCAGTAACTCTATATTCAGTATGTCCACAATCATCACATACTCTCTTATCTTGACCTTTTGCTATACATGTTGCATCTGTTACTGAAGTCCACTCGCCATAATTATGATCAATTTTATCAACTGTAGTATAAGTAGTAAGCTCTACCTGGCATACACTACAATATGAACCACCTGTATGTCCTTCATGGGTACAGGTTGCATCTAAATCTTCATATGGTACTTCTGTATGTCCTGTCTTTTCTATATCTCTATATTCTTCTAAATGACAATGACTACATTCTCTTTTTTCTTTTCCTTTAGAAAGACAAGAGGCAGGAGTATCTACTTCCCATTCACTAAATTGATGATTTAGCTTTGATAATACATCCTGAGCTTTTAAGGTTTTACCACATGTCTCACAAATAAGGCCATCAGATAATCCTGTATTATCACATGATGCTGGTGTTCCATTTAATGTTAATGGCTTATGCCCTAATGCTTCTATCATTTCTTCATATGAATAACCACAACTACATGTATATTTTGATTTTCCTGTAGCTTCACATGTTGGGTTATATATAATTTCTTTTGTAAATGTATGTGCTTCATTATCCTTTATTTCACCACATTCACATAAGCTATAGTGATATTCTTCATTATATGAATGATGATATTCATGGATATCCTTTTCTATTGAATTTGTATTAATACATGATGTAAGTATTATTGTTAATAGTAATACTGGAATTAAGTAAAATAATTTCTTCATTATGCTAATTCTCCTTTACTTAATTCTTCTTTTATTTCAGATACGCTATGATATCTTTTATCTAAGTTTAATTCTACGCATCTAATAATTATTCTAGATAAATAATCATTATTATCCTTTATTGATGTTTGGCTATTAATAATGAAATTCATTATATAGCCTATTGCATAAATATCAGATTGAACTGTTTCATATTTTAGAGCAGGTAAGGCTGGGTCTTCAATTGTTGATTGATATCCTGAGCTTGTTTTAGTTTTAGTGAAGCTTCTTTCGCCTTTAGCAAGGCCAAAGTCTGTGATTACTACCTTTATCTCATCTTCTGATATTCTCTTTATCATAACATTAGCAAGTGATAAGTCTCTATGAATTATTCCATGATTATGTAGATATTCCATTCCATCTAGGAATTGGTTTATTATTAATAATCTTTTATTTAGATCTATGGCATTAGTTTCAATATAATCCTTTAATCTATAATCAGCATAATCCATTACATATTCTAGCTTTACTTCATTATACGAATATACTGATAATAGATTTTGATGGTCTAATGATTTCATTAGTTTAAATTCATTCTCAAATCTTTCTATATCAGCTACTTCATTTGATTCTAGCTTCTTAATAGCAAATACTTTATCAAGTGATGGTAGGTAGGCTTTATAGACTGATGCAAATAAGCCTTTACCAATAACCTCTAATATTTCAGTGTCCATAGCAATTTCATCTATCTTTTTAAAGCTAAAATATGAATAATATTTACTTGTTGTATATAGGTTTAATAAATATATTATTGTTGTAAGTAATCCTATAAGTTCAAATATTAATAGGTCAGTCCATAATACTTTAAAATGGGGGATATTAAATGATAATATTCCTATGTTGAATGCGCCTATTAATAGCATTACAAATCCTAGTAAAAATTTCTTATCATATGAGAATAGATTTAAAGAGCTATTTCTTACTTCATATCTATCAATTTTAGAAACAGTTACAATGTCTTTAATTAATATGAATACTAAGAATAAACCAACAGCACCTAGCACTATTAATCCATAGAAATCATATACTCTTACAAAATCCATTTTGAAATAAAAATATAGGGATAATGATATTAAGGATATTAATCCTAATGCATCAAATAATACTATTAATAATTTTAATCTTTTATTGTTTTTATAATTAGATTGATAGAAAAGCAATTGGTGTGCTTCATATGATATTTCTACTGTATTTCTTTTTCTTTTAACAATCAGTAAAATTATCATACCTATAAGAAAAATGGCTGTAGAAGCAAATAATGAATATAATACGAGTAAATTCATTGTATTCATTATGTTTATATAAGCTATTACACAAGCTACTACTCCTACTATTATATAAGCAAGCTTATATACCTTCTTATTATCTTCCCTAATTCTTATCTTTTCCATACTACTTTTCTCCATACTACTCAAATCGAAAATAACGCCTCAATTATAACATTTTTATAAAACTTTCACAATATAACTTAATAACAAAAAGAAAACCACAGAATTTTCTCAAACTCTGTGGAACTTTCGGTTCTTTAAATTCTGAGGTAGGTAGGTAGTTACCCTCTTAAAAATTGAGGTAGGCAATGATTTCCTACCTCTTTTCCATTTTAAGGTAGTTATATACACAAAAAATGTATGTTTCCTTTTATAATAGTAATTAGGCAAAATACTTAAGAAAGGAAACATACATATGTATTATAA
>CAKQEA010000026.1 GCA_934229785.1 uncultured Anaeroplasmataceae bacterium | reverse complement strand
AAAACAAATGTTTATTTTGGTGGAAGACTTGGTGGCTATAAATATTATGATATGGATGATACTATTATAGCAGCGTTCGAAATGCTTAAAAAAATAATGTAAAAAAGGAGCAATATGCTCCTTTTTTACATTCCAAGCTTTATATGCTTACATAAAAATTTATAACCAATTGTAGAAATAAATCCCTTTAAACGCCAAGAAATAACATTAAAAATACTTATTGAAGTATGATATTTTAAATAATTATAAAGTCTTTTATCACGTTTTTTTAAGTCATTCCACATATTATAATATAATTCTTTTCTTTCTTTTGAATTTTTAGCAGTAGTAAAGAAAATAGTATTATTCATAATAGCGTATAAAATATGAAGCATTTGTTTTTTTAATTTCTTATCCATATTACATATTTCTTTATATGTGTATGCTGATAGCATAATATTCATAACTCTAATTTGCTGATCATACCTTTTAACCATATTACCTATTACAACCGATTGATCAGCTCGACCAATATAATACATGTATAAATTAACATCCAAATAAAATATTTTTTTCATATAAGGAAGTGGCTTATAGGCATAGATATTATCAACATAAAACGTATGATTAGGTAGAATAGTATTTGATTCTCTTAGCTTTTCTGTTTTATAAAGCAAAGAATGCATAAGTAACATTTTCCACAATTTTAATGGCTTTGTATCTCTCCAACCAAAAAAGCTTCTTACAGGGAAATTATTTGAGTACTCACTAACATATTGTGAATTATCAGATTGTCTATCATAAATAAAATTTGTAATATATAAATCAGCCTCTTCATTATTAGTAATATGCGTTCTAATAGTCCTAATTAACTCTAGCAATGCCTCTTTTTGTAAGTAATCATCTGAATCTACAACCTTAAAATATAAACCAGTTGCCATTTCAATACCCATATTAACACCAGAACCATGCCCACCATTTTCCTTATGACAAGCACGACAAATATTTGGATATTTCTTTACATATTCATTGGCAATCATTAAAGTATTATCAAATGAGCCATCATCAATAATAATTATTTCGACATCATCACCACCAACTAACAATGAATCAATACACTTTTTCATATATTTTTCTGAATTATAACAAGGTACAGTAAAAGAAATTAGCTTCATAGTTGCATTCCTTTCAAATAATTATATTCTTTTAAAGCTTCATTCTTCTCTTCTACTGCTTTTTTTGTCTCTTCATAAAGCATTTTTAATTGTTTACTATTCTCATCAGTTGGAGTTTGAACAAATTCATCCTTAAAGACATAATACTTTGTAATTTTAGAATTTGCTATTTTATCAAAATTTAAATACTTTTTTCTTGCTAATTCTAACTTAGCAGCATGTTCAACCTTTAAAGCCTTTGCAATCATTTGATCTAATTTTTCTTTACTGCAATTTTTATTTCTTAATACCTCAACCTTTTTATTAAGTCTAGCACTTTCCTTTTGTAAATCTGGAAAAATAATTTTATTTACAAAGAAAAACACAACCATAGACACACCACCAGTAATAATAGTGGTTAAAATACTATAGATGGCTGCAGGTAAAACTTGATTAGCCCAACCAATCCAAAAAGAGGTAATTGCATTACAAAACAAAGAAATTAACACCCATGCAATAAAAAACCACATTGCTTGAAAATAAGGATTTCCCTTTGATTTATAAGTTATATTTCTTTGAAGAGGAAAATTAATTACTTGAGCCAAAAACGTAGCTAATTCATAGGCAATGAAATAGCCTAGGCCGCCTCCTATTTTTACAACTCCATCAATCATTTGAACATCATAGCCTAAAATACTCCACTTAAAAGGTTGATAGCCTTTAATATTAATTGTTATACCTGGCCATAAGAATTCCTTTCCTGCCAACTCAATTCCAAATGCATATGGTAAAAATGTCATAACAATATATTGAAAAATTGTAACCATCATTGAAAATATCCAAAACATAAAAAACTCATATAAAAGCTTAGCTAGCTTAGGATGCTTATTTGAAAACTTTGTCCACATTAAAGAACATGTTCTTCCTATCTTTTGAAAAAAAGCAATAAATGCATTTTTTGAAAATTCTTTAACCTCAAATTCCATTTCATTCATATTATCTGTTCCTTCTTTCTCTTTTTAAAAACCTATGCATACCTTTAAAAAAGTGTCCATTAAAAATAAGCAACAGCCCTTCTAGCTTATTACGACTCAATCCACCAAATTTAGCAATTCCTCTTATTGGCTGATGTAGTACTCCCATAACTAACGTATTTGCAGTCGTTTTAGCTCCAACGGCTCTTAAAAATTTTATAAGATGTCTTATAATTCTTGAAAATGCTCTTCCAACAAAGCTACAAGAATATCTTAGATCTTCTACTGTTGCATTTTCATAAATAATCATTCTTTTCTTCTTATAGAATGAATATTCATCTGTAATTAATTTTCTTCCAATTAATTTTTCAAAAAGTTCATCAGAAACATCTGTAATATCACAATTTTTGTATTTTTCCTCTATTTCCTTGCTATAGCCAAAATCAAGTTCTACACCATCTATATTTACATTACCTGTTAATAAAATATCTCTACTAGATGAACCAATATATATTTCATATTTACCATTTTCAATTTCAAACTGATTCTTTTTAGGATTAAATACTCTAAATGAATACTCATCAAATGCAATACTTACAGTTTTAGTTTCACCAGGCATAAGCTCAATCTTTATAAAACCCTTTAACTCCTTGCTAGCTCTAAAAACCTTAGAATCTTTTTTGCCAATATAAAGCTCAGCAACCTCCTTACCCTTATATTTACCTGTATTTGTAATATCAAAGGTTACTTTAGAAGAATCAATAATTAAATTAGAGTATTTAAATGTTGTGTAGCTTAATCCATAACCAAATGGATAAGTAACATCTATATTCTTTGTATCATAATAACGATAACCAACATAAATACTTTCCTTATACCTTGTTGATAGACGTGCTGGGAAGTAATTACTTGAAGAATTGTCTTCATATTTTTTTGCAAACGATTCTGAAAGCTTACCACTAGGGTTTTCTTTACCAGTTAAAACATCTAAAATAGCTCTAGCCCCAGCTTCTCCAGATAAATAGCTATGCAAAATAGCATCACTATCATTAATAACTTCCATATTTGTAGATGAGCCTGCAGAAATAACAACAACCACCTTTTTATTTAATTTTTGTAATGCCTTTAATAATCTCAACTGATTTAGAGGAATATTAATAGAAGTTCTATCTAAGCCTTCGGCCTCAGAAACCTCATCTAATCCCATAAAGAATATAATTTTATCTGATTTCTCAGCAAGACTAATTGCTCTTTTAAACAGCCTTTTATTATTCTTACCATAACGATTAAATCCCCTTTCAAAGCCTACAAAATTAATGTCATAATTTTTAACCTCATCATAAACACTATCAAGTCTTAAAGGATTAACTACAGAAGACCCAGCACCTTGATATCTTGGATTTTTGCAAAAATCACCAATAAAGCATACCTTCTCTTTACCTAAAGGCAAGGCATCATTATTTTTAAGTAAGACAATACTTTCAACTGCTGCTTGATAGGCTAAATTATGATGAAGATTTTTATCAAATACCACTTTATTCTTCTTAATATTCTTATTTGTTTCAAAAATAAAATTAAGGATTCTATCACAGCACTCATCAACTAATTTAATATCAAGCTTTCCATTAATAATACACCTTTGTATTTCCATGTATTTTTCATTATCAGCCTTACTATAAGGATTTTCCCAGCCATCAGTTAAAGCTTTATAAATATCATCAGAGCCATATTTACACGAAGGCATTTCCAAATCAGAGCCAGCTATTACACCTAAAACCCTATCATTACAGCCACCCCAATCTGACACCACAATACCATCAAAGCCCCATTCATCTCTTAATACTTTTTTTAAAAGATAGATTGACTCATTTGCATATTCACCATTAATTCGATTATAAGATGACATAATTCCTTTTGCATGTCCGTCCTTGACAGCCAATTCAAATGGCATTAAATAAATTTCTCTTAATGCTCTTTCATCAATTTCACTATTAACTGTCATTCTTCTTAATTCCTGATTATTGCCAGCAAAATGCTTTACACAAGCATATATTCCCTTAGACTGAATACCACTAATATAGGAGGCAGCCATTTTACCAGATAGGTATGGATCCTCTGAAAAATATTCAAAATTTCTACCGCATAATGGATTTCTTTTAATATTTGTTCCTGGACCTAAAATCATATTAACATCCATACTTATCGCTTCCATAGCTAATGCCTGACCAATTCTTTCACCTAGTTCTAAGTTAAAACTATTGGCAATTGTTGCAGCTGTTGGAAAGCAAGTCGCTGGAATACTTGCATTTAAACCTAAATGATCTGAAGCGGCAGCTTGCTTTCTTAATCCGTGAGGACCATCTGATAAAAAAGCTGAAGGAATATCTAAATCCTTAATTTCTAAAGTGCTCCAAAAATCTCTACCTGTTAGTAAATCACATTTTTGTCTAATTGTTAATTTATCAATAATTTCCTTGTATTTCATGTTTCTACCTCTTTTAACCATTATATCTACTAGATGAATAGTTTTTTAATCGTACTTTTGTCAATTTTTCCATTATCTAATAAAGGAATCGCATCAATATATAATATTTTTTTAGGCATTTCAAATTTATTTAAATATTTTTCTAATTCAATATAAACTTCATTTTCACTTATCTTTTTATTTAAAACAGCAACTAAAGCTGGAGCCTCTCCTGTTTCTTTGTCATTAATTGCAACTACTGCATAAGATTTAAATACAGCAATATTACTTAGTTTATTTTCAATTTCATTAATAGAAATATTAACTCCATTACGAATAATTATCTCTTTTTTTCTTCCTTCAATATGTAAAAAGCCATTTTCAATTTTACCAATATCACCTGTTAATAAATATCCATCCTTAAGTAATAGTTCACCCTTATAATAACCATTACACATTGACGGTCCTTTAACCATTATCTCACCATCTGTAGCTATTTTAACATCGTTATAAGGATATATCCTTCCAACCGAATTAGCTAATAATATACTATCATCAGCAAACGAGCCAGTACTTATTCCTATGCATTCCGTCATACCATAAACACAAATTAGCTTAATCCCTAAATTTTTTTCAATTTTTAAATAATCATTATAACTACATGAGGCACCTCCTATATAAGCGCATTTTAAAGATGATAGATTATAATTATCCTTTAACTCAACCATCTTTAAAAATATAGAAGGCACACCATTAAATCTAGTAACCTGATATTTTTCAACACATTGAAGAAGTGTAGATATATCAGAATCTTTCGCTACTACAACCTTAAAATGAAAGCATATAGCTGTAAACAACATCGCAATTGCAAAAACATGATTTAAAGGCAAAAAAGCTAAAGCTACATCATCTAAAGAATAACCACCAAACAAAGCAGAATCAAAGGCATTATTTATAAAAGCATATTGACTAAGCTTAACAATTTTTCTTTCTCCTGTAGATCCAGATGTTGCAATAGCAATAGTCGTATCCTTACTATCATACCAAACATCATAGCTAATCATAGGAAAAATAAAAGTCTTTTTTACCTCTCGATTTTCAATTACACGATACTTTACCTTAAAGGCATTTTCACGTTCTAATTCTTCTATATTTTGACTCTTATCAACCATAAGAGCCACAGCACCCATCATTTGACAGGCAAACAAATAAATTATAGTTGCAATATCCTTTTTACAAAGAATTGAAACTATATCCCCCTTTTTTACCCCATTTCTTGAAAGCAAATTTGCAGTATTACAAATAGTATTCAAAAATTCACTAATTGTATAGGTTTCTTCATCATTTTCTAAAAAAACAAAATCAGGATTTGCTTTTACAAAAGCCTCTAAAAGCTGAAAAGTTAATTTTTTACTTATTTCCATATAATCCTCCTAAAACTGAAAATATTGAAAGCCACTTGAATCTGTTAATGAATATGCATATAACCAGCAAAAAACAATTAAAAGTACAACAAAAACAGACAAAACAAGATAACTATAATTTGATTTTCTTATCTCAACAACGAAATTATTATTATATAAAATTTTTAATAAACACATTATCACAATGGCAATAGCTATATACATTAAATCAATAATGTTCAATCCTAAACTTTTAAATCCTTCTTTAAAATAATTAATACTAAATCCAATCTTGGTAAATATATTACCAAAGGCAATAGCTATGTCAGTTAATGACTGTGCTCTAAATAAAATACAGCTTAAGCTAAACAAAAATATCATAAAAATATTTCTTAAAATAGAAATCTCTCTACTTCTAGGATTAATATGTAACTTATCGCATAATGCTAAAATAGGCTTTTTAAGCAAAGTTTCAATATTTATCATAATGCCTGCCACTAATCCCCATAAAATAAATGTCCAATTAGCACCATGCCACAAACCACATAATAAAAACACAATCATAGTATTTAATACTTTCCTTACAACACCCTTCCTATTACCACCTAAAGGAATATACACATAATCGATAAACCATCTATTTAAGGTTATATGCCACCTTCTAAAAAATTCAGTATAACTTTTTGATAATAACGGAAAATTAAAATTAACCGATAAATCTATTCCTAACAATTTAGCAGTACCAAGAGCAATTTCAGAGTACCCTGCAAAATCATTATAAATTTGAATTAAAAACAAAAATCCAGCAACTAATATAGCAAATGAATTACTAGAGCCTAAATTCATAAAAACATTATCAACATAAATTCCACATAAATCAGCAATACAGCATTTTCTTACAAAGCCAATAATTATATATTTAAACCCAACTATAAAATTATTTAAACATATCTTTTTCTTACTTTTAAGCTGAGGAATTAAGTCAGCTGGTCTTTCAATCGGTCCTGCCACTAATTGAGGAAAAAATGAAACAAATAATGCATAGTACGCTATATTTCTCTCTGCCACACACCTTCCTTTATAAACATCAATCACATAGGATAGTGTTTGAAATGTATAAAAAGAAATTCCAACAGGTAATATAATATCGAAAGTATGATTTGAAGCATTTACTTTAAATAAATTAATAAAATTAATAATACTATTATATAAAAAATTAAAATATTTAAAGAACATCAGTAATCCTAAACAACAAATTAAAGTAATAATTAAATATATTTTCTTAAGCTTTTTATTATTAGTCTTTTCAATTAACAAACCAGTTAAATAGGTTAATAACGTTGTAAAGGCTATCAATAAAATAAGCTTAACATTCCAACACATATAAAATATATATGAAGCAATTAACAATAAAATATAACGATATTTATGAGGAATAATCCAATACAATACAACAACAACCAACAAAAATATCAAAAAGATAAGGGAATTAAAGTTCATTATCTCTACCTTCTTTTATCGAAATTAAAGTTAAAATAACACATACACCGCAGACAATTGCACATTTTTCTAAGTTAAAGCCTAATAACATTAAATATGAAATATCAATAACAAATAATGCTAAAGCAATCATTAAAAAATACTTCTTATATTTTTTAATAAATATTGAAAAAATCAATAAATTTAAAATAACTAGGTAAATGTATGTGCAAATAAAACTATTACAAAAGAAATCATTCATTCTATTTAACACCTACCATTTTTAAATCATTAATTAACTTTTCTGTTCTAAGCTCTGCCCCATAAAAATTAAGATGATAATCTGTATCAAAAAAATAACGACCTTTAAAAATATAATCATCTATCTTTGAAATAATAGTGACATTATAACCATCTAATACTTGTCTTAGGGTTTGCTCAAATTCATTTGCTTTATCATATATTACTTCTTCCTCCTCTGAATTTTCATTCATTGGTGAATGAGTAAAATAAACCTTAACACCCTTATTTGAAATATCATTATATTTTCTACCTAAAAGTGAAATGTTATCTTTCTTTAAAACACCTAGGTCATATTTCCAATTTTCTGTATATGATTTGTCTCTATTTAATTCATTAGTCTCATAATAATTTCTATCTTCTAAATAATCTCCATAGGTATTAAACATAAGGGGATTATCCTCATATGAACAATCATCATTTTTTTCTCTAAGCTTGTTATAATCTAAATAAGCTTCAATAATAAATGGCGAATATGAAAAATCAGCTATTGAAAATAAATCATAATTCCCCTCAACCATCGCAAAAATTCTACTATCGACTAATAGCTTGTTCATAAATTGATAGCCGTTCATTTGCTCTGGTGAATGAATAAATATATCATTTTTATTAAGATAATTTTCGATAATTTCCATTTGAAATAAAGAATTAAATTCTCCATTTAAGCCACAATTAATTACCTTATAGGAGGAGAATTCTTTTTCAATCATTGGACTATATATTCCATATGCTAAATTACAACCACCATATAAAACAATTTTATTTTCGTTTTGATATTTAATTAATAAATCAATGTTATCTGCAAAGCGTACATTATAATTATTTTTTTGCAATTTAGGATTTGAATATGCATTTAAGAAATAATGCTTAATATTATAGTTAAAACATTTATAGCTACTAAATGTTAAATTATCACTAAAATAAATATTATCAAAACAACTATTTGTAAAAGCATAATCCTCAATCAAATTAATTGTATTAGGAATAATTAAAGTTTTTGAAGTTATTTTTCCACATAATATATTTGTTGTAAAAGAGTTTGCAACTTTTGTTACTTTATAGCCGTTTATAGACTCTGGCAAACAAATATATTCATCATCCCCACTACCTCTATAGCCAGTTAGGCTTATGGTGTCATCAATATTTCTTTGATATAAAAACATATCAGCATCAGTCCACTTTACCCATTCAGCATATAACTGTAAAGTATCATCCTTATTAACACTTACTCTACTACCTAAGCCAATATGCTCACCTGATAGATCTTCTTTTGTATTCCAGCCATTTAATGTATATCCATCTCGTTTTAAATCAATAGCTGTCCAAGTATTTTGTCTAATGTGATATGATAACTTATATTTTTTTATTTCATATCTATCTGTTCCATCATTAAAATTATATTTAACCATCGTTTCAAATGACTCATTTTCAGTTTTAAAGCCATCCTTTCGATAAGAATTAATTTTAACTCTGACAGGTTTATCAACATTTTTTAATGTCAGCAAATAAGTATTTGTAGAGATTTTATTCAAAATATAATTTTCATAACTGCAAAAATCTATGTCATATCCATCTCTCATTATTAATGTAGTTTGAAAATCTGAATCAACATCAATTAATTCACTATTATTTGTGCAAATAAAAAAATCACTATCAATTACACTTACTCTAACCTTGTTTGAATCATATGTATTACTATCACTACAACTACAAAGAAGTAATAATAAAATAATTATTAAAAAAGTTTTAATTCTTTTCATAGCCATAGATCCTTTCTTGGTAAGCACCAAAGAAATAATCATTAATAAAGCTTGATTTTATTTTATTATCAACATAAATATTTCCCATAGTGCCCACTAATAAATTAAATCCAACAGAAATCATAGAAGGACTATCATGTTCTAAATATATACCACTTAATTTTTCACAGCCATAAAAACTATTATCATATATTCTTTTTATATTTTTCTGAATTACAATTCTTTTAATATTTTTGTCATAGCTAAATACATCCTTAGTAAATTCATTAACATATATTCCATTAACCTGATAGGGAATAATTAATTCTTCCTTAGCTAAACCTTCTTCTGTTAAACCAATTATTTTATAATAATTACCATTCTTTTCATAAATAAAACAATCGCTACAGCTATTATCGCCTTCACCCTCAATGCCATCTTGAGGTTTTACTGGTTTTTCAATCATAATGAAATTATTTTTAGAAGTTATACCCAACTCATTTTTTAAATCATCAACCAGGAAAGCAGTTCGTACCTTCATTCCACTTGTATTTAAATGATAATTAGAATCATAAAACCATTCCTTATCCATAATATATCTATTTATGTCACTTATTATTGGAAAGTTTAACTTTTTTCTTAAAGTTTTATAAAATTCATCTATTTCTTCTTTATCATTAACAATAGCCTCTTTATTCATTGGTGAAAATGAATAATACATTTTAGCTCCCTTTTTTAAAATACCAGCATTATACTCATTAATATAATTGATAAAGCTATCATCAATTAAGTTTGACAAATTGATTAGATTATTTTCATCATAATCATTAAACATAATATTATATTCTCTTTCATAAGTCATATCACATCTATCATTAAAAGAGAATACTGAATATACACCTAACTTATAATTATTGTTATTTTTAGAGGATATAAATTTTTTTGAAACATAATCAAAATAATTACCAGCTAATGCTTCTTTTGATCTGGAATCTAAATCATTAAACATTTTTTTGTTACTATCAAGAGCATACCAAAATTCAGTTGCTGAAAAATATAAGCTCATAGATTGACTATACTCCTCAGGAATAAGAATAACTATGTCATCCTTATTAATATATTTTTGAGCTAAATCTAGCATAGCTTTAGTTCCTATACTACCATACAATCCAAAATTAACTACTGAGTAGTCTATAGAATCATTAATCAATTCCTCAAAAAGTTTAGAATCCACACCAAAGGCAACATTAGAATTACCTATTATTACTATTTTTTTACTATCTATTTTTTTTAATCTATCATACATATTTGATAATTCAGCATGATAAATTTCACCATATTGATTTTTAATGGATAAATCAAAAGAGACAAGAATCACAAATGGAAAAAGGAGAAAAATGAGAAAAACAATTACTTTTTTAATAATATTTTTATACATGATTCTTGCCCCTCTCTTGATTTATAAACAATTAATAATATATCTACAGTTAAGCTTCTTTTTTATCCTCCCATACTATAGATGCTATATACATAGCTAAAAATAAAGCAGTTAAAGTACCAGTTGTTATTTCAATTGCAGTTAATGTAGTTTTCCACCAGGGATTTTTAGGACCAATTATTGTATTTTCATTAATACCATTCATTGCTGCACTATAATTACAAACTACATATAAAATCCTATGACATGCTTCACGCATTGCAGTTGTAAATGTTTCATTTGATTGGTAACTTGCTAATCCGCCTTCACGAGTATTGCCTAAATATAGGTCTGTACCATTAGGAATACCATCATGATATGTCATAAAATCACCATTAGATTCAGCCATATCTGTAATACAATAACCATCAAAGCCCCATTCATCTCGCATTATATTATTTAATAACTCATTACAAGCCCCAGCCCAAACGGTACCTACTCTATTAAATGCACTCATTACCGCATGAGCGTTACCCATACCATCAGCACTTGATAAAGCAAACTCAAATGGCAATAGCATTATTTCACGAGCCTCCTGCTCATTTAGCCAAATACTAATACCATTTCTAGCATCCTCTTGATCATTAAACGCAATGTGCTTAACATGAGCAATAACTCCTTTATTTTGAATTCCTGTTATTTCAGCAATGGCAGCCATACCTGTTAAATATGGATCCTCTGAAAAATACTCATGGCTTCTACCACCAAATGGCATTCTATGTATATTTATACCATTAGCATATATTCCAGTTTTTCCATTAGCTAAAGCGTCCTCAGCTAAAATATCTCCAACCTTTTTAATCAATTCATCATTGAATGAAGAAGCCCAAATTCCTTCACTTGGTAGTGATAAGCTTCCCTTAGAACCAACAACACCTGTTGGACCATCTGATTCTCTTGTATCAGGTTTACCAACTGATGCAATTAAAGAAGTTGTAAAATATCCTTGAGTAATTAATGTTACCTGATCATCATATGACATTTGGTTTAAAAGCACATCCCATAACTCATCATCATATGCTTTATTACGTAATTGGACTAAAGATATAGTTTTACTTTGATTATAAACATTAGATTTAGCATTTAAATTTTGCTTAATTTCTTTATTATATTGTAAATCCTTATACATTTTTTCTGTAACTTTTATACTATCAACAATAGTTGGAAATGTTTTTTCCCAATTACTTCTAGAAACGTATTGTGTTTTATTTGTTGCGCCATCATATTTATTAATATCCGCAAAATCCAATTGATTTGTAATACTATTTCCAGTATAGGAAGACTTAGAATAAGTTGTAACATCAAGTGCATTTGTAATATTTAAAGCATCAGACACAAGATTGCTATTTCCATTTTTATCCATTCTTCCACTAGTATTACTTGTATTTTTTCCAATTTTAGCTAATATGTTATTATTAGCCTCATGTGCACCATTAGCAACAGTTAAATAATAATTACCATTTTCGATAATATAAGTTTTTGCCTTATTTGCATCATAGCTTTTAAAGCGTTCCTTATTAATAGTAATTTTTACATCTTGAGATTCACCAGAGGCAAGAAGCTTTGTTTTATCATAGCCAACAAGCTCTACAGCAGATTTTTCAATACCATTTTCAATATCATAATCAGTATATGGTTTTTGCAAATATACCTCTACAGTCTCGCGACCGCTAACATCACCTACATTTTTAACAGTAACGGATACCTCATAATCATTATTTTTTTCCACAACGCTATAATTTGAATATTCAAAACTAGTATAGCTTAAACCATAGCCAAATGGATAAGCAACATCAGAAGAATAATCGTAGCTTCCTGTATTTTCTCTTTCAGTCACATAATCAAAATAACGAGTTTCATAATAGCGATATCCAACATAAATACCTTCATTATAGATACCATAATAATTGCTAGTTTCTACTAAATCATAAGAACTATCATAAACCTGTGAAAATTTTTTGTTTTTAGCCAAATAAAGATTTTGAGCTGCCGGAGATGAAAAATTATTAAAAACATAGGTATCTGATAATTTACCACTAGGATTAACCTCTCCAGTTAAAACCTTTGAAACACCACCTATACCAGTTCCAACATTACCAACCCACAAACAAGCATCAATATCAATATCACTATCATTTAAAAAATCTAATTGAATAGTTGCACTTGAATTTAATAGCACAACGATTTTAGAAATAGTATTAGATTTTTTTAATTCTGATAAACCCTTCAATACTGATAATTCATTACTATTTAGTGATAAATATGATCCATCACTTCCATCACTTCCATAAGCTCTTACATCCGAGCCCTCTCCACTATTACGTGATATAGTTACAATGGCAGTTTTATATTCAGACAATGTATTCTTAACATCTTGTGAAATATCATCCCATTTAGCATCATTAATTTTAGTTGTTGTTCTTTTATTAACATTAGAATAATAATTCCACATTGCTTCATTAACACTTAAATTCTCATCCTCTAGTGATGATTTAAGTGTTTTATATGCTGATGAATCAACATTTGATGAACCACTAGATGAATAACTAAAATAATATGAGCCTGATAGCATTAAGCTAACTTTCTCATCTTTCTTTAAAGGCAACGCATTATTTTTATTTTTTAATAATACGATACCTTCACTTTCTACTTCTTCAGCAATATTAATATATTCTCTCTTTAAAGATTCATAATCATCATCCAAATATGTTCTTTTAAAATATTGATATTGAGGATCATCACTACGATCAATATTTGAATTTGAAATACCTAACGCATCATTAATAGTTCCACTTTTACTATCAGCAATCTTAGTCACACCAAGGCTTAATACACAAAAGCTTGATGATGTTACTAATAATGATTCCCATAGTACCTTTTTAAATAATTTATTTATTTTCATTAATCTCACCTACCGCAACCATATTTTTCTTCCATGGAATAAAATTATCTAATCCAGCTGACACTGCAGTTAGAACACAAGATAAAAGATAGAATATAATTGTTAAAATAAAAGTTGAAGAAAATGAATTTCCATCAATTCCAACAAAAACATTTGCAATAAAATTAACTTGAGAATAAATAAACATAATAAAAGCATATAAAATCATTAGATAAGCACCAAAGCGAATTATTTTTCCGAATCGATTTACATATTTAATTGGAATTAGACTAATCACTAAACTAACTAATGTAAATGAAATTCCTAAAATCAAAAACAAAATTGCTTGCTTATTTAAAGTAGGACTGAATGTATTAATACCTATTTTTTTATAGAGAAAAATTGTAATAAGAGCAATTATCATAGCAGGAAATGCTAAATAAAATCCTAAGCTTCTTTCTCTTAAAAAAATCTTTACTCTATCCATATAATCATCCCCTTCTATTAATTATTATAAGTTGTCATAACTAATTTTGATGTTGACTTAAGGGTAATACAATCAACAATTGGACCTTGTGCTTTAATAGTACCTACTGAATTAGCATTGCTATTATTAACTAATAATCTAATAAGATTCTTGCCCTCTTTAATATTAACAGTATTAATATAAGCATTAACCCAAGTTGGGTGTAATGTTGATGAAGTTGATGCTTCAACAAATGTTAAATCAATATCACTATATGAGACACTTGGATCACTATTGCTTACAGGATTAACCAATACCTTAAATGTTTGAGGAGTAAGCGTAAATCCCCAGAATTCTGCAGATAATACTATATTTAATTTGGCATTTGGATCAGCCTTATCAGCTGTGAATTCAAAATCCAAATAGCCTTCCTCTAGATTAAGACAGCCCCAAACAAATTTACCACCACTTGCGTTTTCATCCTGTCTAACTAAATTCTTACCACTTACATTACCGGAGAAATTAGAACCCTTTTTATCTCCTGATTGAGTTACTACATTGTCTAAATCTATATTCCATTCAATTCCAGTTAATTGAGTATTTTCAGCCTCCATAGTAAAAACCTTAACCCATTTTGCATAAAATGTTTGGTTTCCATTGTATTTTGAAAGTGAGCTATAAGCAGTAGTGAATGTTGTTGATGTGTACCAACCATCAAATTCATAGCCATCTCTTGTAGGATCAGCTGGCTTTGAAATTCTTCCACCATCTTTATAAACAACTTCCTTATATAATTCATTTGATGATGCGTCATAATTTAAGTAAAATTTTGCTGTTGTGGCATCTGATGAAGAACTGTCTAACCAACTTGCATAAATTGTAGTATCTGAATTAATAGCCTCTGTATCAAAATCAAATACATTTTCTCCATTTGCCTCCTTATACCAACCAATAAAACTAAAATTATCTTTAGTTGGATCATCTGGTCTAACAGCAAATTTACCCTTTTCAACCTGTTGACTACTTACAGCACTTCCACCTTGAGTATCGAAAGTAACTGTATATTGTTCAGGTTTTGCTTCACCGCTATCACATCCACTTAAAGCAAATGCCGAAAATAAGCATAACGCTCCACCTAAACATTTTGTAATTTTTTTCATAAATATCACCTTTTCTAAAATCTCTTAATACAAGATTGGGTACACTATTAATTTTGCTGTGTACCCTTTCTTGTAATATTAGCCTAAATAAAACCTTATTAAAAAGTTTTATTTAATTATTAATTATTTTTTTTCTTTAATACTACAAATAATGAAGTACCACATGTAACTACTGCTAAAACAATCGCAACAATGCTCATAACAAGTGTAGTTGTTTTTGAAGAAGAAACTTGCTTTTGTAATTCAGTAATTTGATTACTAATTTGAGTTTGATCTTCTTTTGTTGAAGTCTTATCTAATCGATCATTAATCTTATCAATTTCAGTTTGTAGTTCCTTCTTGACATCATCAATTGGATCTGTTACAGGATCATTATTATCATCTTGACCAGCTATAACTAATTGAGTAACAAATTCATCATGAGTTTCTGTTCTTTCTTCACCTTTTTTAGAAGATGTAATCTTTATTGCAGTAACATCTACAACTATATCAAATGTACCAGCTTCTGTTGGAGCACCTGAAATTAATCCATTTTCATCAAGTGTAACTCCAGCAGGTAATTTACCACTCTTTAAAGAATATGTAACTGTATTGTAATTGCTACCTGCTTTATAAATATCACTTGTAATTTGAGCATAAACCTCATCACCAACTTTTAGTTTTAATAAATCATCACTACCATCGGCAAGTTTAATTGATGGAACAACAGTTAAAGTATAATTTGCAGATTTATTAATCCAACCATCAATAGCATAATTTACTGTGAAATTATATGTACCACTTGAAGTTACCCTACCACTTAAATTACCTGTATAAGCATTAAGTGTTAATCCTTGTGGAAGACCAACTGCTGAATATGAAACAGATGAACCACTTGTTAACATATTGGCAATACTTAATGAATTATTAACAGCAACACCTTGAGTTGCACTCAACTGTCCGCCTTCAATACTTAATTCAGAGTAACCATTAAATTGACCAGCTGAATTTGCAACCTGATACAAAATAGCCTGAGCTGACTTTCTTACCCAATACCATTGAGTAGGTGATGCAACCATATGATCTTCAGCACCTGAATTTAAATCCTCAACATAAACCATACCACCATTTGCGCTATTTGCATCAGCCTTCCATTCACCTGATAAATATTCAACAAATGGTGTTGTATATAATTCCATTTGATTACCAGTACGAACCATGCTATCAAGATCTGTTCTTGTTCTCCAACCAATATAGCCATCAGTTACAAAATAAGCATTGCTACCCCATTGATTTTGATATAATTCGACACCTAAATTGTAATTATTAGTATTATTTAAACCACACAAACGAGCATATCCAGTCATCGCTGCTTTACAGCCACCCTCTTGAAGAATAATCTGGAACTGCTTAGCACCACTTTCTCTAATAGTTTGCTCATCAGCCCAAACAAACATAGTACCACGATCTGTTTCCATATCATTCATTAAGCAATGCTTAATGTAAGGAATAACACCAGTAGATTGAACACCCTGAACCTCTGCTGCACCCATATAACCAGCATGAATTGCATCTTGTGAATAATATTCATTGTTACGGCCAGAGAATGGAGAACGATGAGTATCAGCTCCAGGTCCATACCAACCTTCAACACCATGAAGCAAGCCGATATTACCCATTACTTCGCCCTCTTCATAAGCTAAATCAACATTAAATGTAGCAGCTAAAATATCCTCTGATGTCCAAGCAACAGTACCATCTAAATTATTAGGACCGTCAGTATCCTTAGTTTGTCCCTTACCAACAGATTTAATATCAACTGTACTATAGCCACCAAACTCAACTATAGAACACAATTCATCATAGGTTAATTGATTTAAAAATAAGTCCCATTTTGAATCATCGATAGAAAGACCCTTCATTTGAATAAATTTAATTGTGTCTTCCTTTGCAGTAGAAACATACATTGGATATTTTGTTTTTGTTCTATTGTTTTCAACCATATGATTCTCATCATATGTACCTGTAGCCTGAGTCCAATTTGCTGGAACAGATGATTTATACCAAGGATCAGTTTCATAATCATGAGAAGCATCTCTTACCTTCTTATTAGATTCAAAGCCTTTACCATCTATTTCATATTCAGTTGAAACTCTAAAATTATCCCAATATGAGAAATAATTTAAAACACTATTTTTAAATACATGATCTTGTTCTGTTGGAGCTTGAGGGAAAGTTGAAACCATATTACCACGACTTAATATTGTCATACCTGTTTCACCATCAGCCATCATATCAGAAGTTCTAACAGAATTAAATCTTATATCATGCATTTTTTCCTCAGTAACTTCTCCAGAGTAAATATTATCTTTAGTTGAAGAATTACTAATTGCAGCACCTGTACCAATAGTACCAGATGAGAATAAGTTCTTGACCTCATTACCTGAATAATCATCTTGAACTAATTCAACTGACTTATCAAGAGTAAATGTTGACTCATCATAAGCATCTGTATTTACTGACTTATCTGTTTGATAGCTATAATGTGAGCTATCCATTGCTCTTAGAACATATTCTCCCTGCTCTAATACATAACCACCATCAGAGCCAACAACACCACTTAGATTCTTATAATCATATGATGCAATATCTTGCATATTAATAGCAACAACAACATCTTCTGATTGACCAGGAGCAAGAAGTGAAGTTTTTCCAAAACCTACTAATGAAACAAAAGACTTTTCAACACCACCATTTTTATAAGGTGTAGTTACATAAAGCTGAACTGTTTTCTTACCTGCAACATTACCAGTATTCTTAACCTTAACCTTAACATAAATAGTTTTAATATCTGCAGCCTTTGAAGCAGTAGATTTAACCTTATCAGCTAAGCCTGTAGACGATAACGTACTTGTGCATTTTTCATTTGTATAAACACCTGAGATATTGAAAGAGAAATCCGTATATGTTAAGCCATAACCATATTGATAGGCAACATTCTTTTTCCACCATGCTTCAGCGCTAAGAATATTATCATCTGTCAAACCAGTTGATACCTCATTAGCAATTAATTGCTTTCCAAGAGGTTTAGATGAATCATAAGTAATATTTCCTGAAGCAATCTCTGTATAAATTGTTTCATAATACTTATATCCTAAGTAAATACCTTCTTCATAATCAACTCCATGATATCCTTCATTGTCATGAGAAGTTGTTGTACCAGCAGCACCAGCAGCTGTTTTATCCTCATAGTAATATGAGTTTTCACCACCAGTTTGATTATTAGTACCAAAATTATACCAAGTCGGATCTGTTGTAAAATCAGTCATCCACTCATCAACTAAGCTTCCTGATGGACTTACAGTACCATTTAAAATATCAGCAAGCCCATATAGGCCACCTTCACCTGGTCGACCAACATTAATAATTGCAGAAATACCATCATCCTTCTTAAGATTTGATACCTCCATAGCATTAGATGAGTTAATTACAACAACTACTTTTTTAAAATGAGATTTGACGTATTTAAGAAGATCCTCTTCTTCATTAGTAAGCATTAGGTAATGCTTATAAGTCTTACCATCCTTTGAATATAAAGCTTGATGTTCAAAATCATCCTCATCAGTTACCTCGCTTGTAACACGTGAAGCATCTGAACCCTCGCCACCTTCACGAGAAAACATAACAATTGCTGCATCATTATAAAAATTCAATGAGCTTTCTACACGACCTGTAAAATCTGTATTTTCTTTACCAATTGAAGTAGCATTATTCTGATAATAATTTTCCAATGTCGGATTAACATCAAAACCAGCTTCATTTAACGCACTACATAATCCAATTCCTCCACTACCAGATGACGTTCCACCACTTGATTTTGAAACGCCTAAAACATTGTTTTGCCTTCCACCAAAAACACTAATTTTTGCTGAAGAGCTTAAAGGAAGTGCATTATCCTTATTTTTTAATAATACATCACCCTCGCCTGCAATTCTTCTTTGAAGTTTAACTGCAGCATTGACAGCTTCCTCTTCGGTTTCATAGGCAGTATAATACTTAGACTTCGAAACATTTTCAGCCGCACTAACTGTTGAAACACTAGCGGAAGCAAGAGCAAGCATACCTGCAGAAGTTAAAACCTTCAAGATACTCTTTTTTCCTTTCATCTTTCTGTCCTCCTTATTAATTTTAATTGATGAAATCGTTTTCAAGTATAATATACGCTTTTGACAAGAGAAAAAAAAGAGTTGTTAAATCAATGGTATTTTTAGCAACATAAATAATATTTTCGTATTACAAACTGCGTTTTTTTATGCATGAAATGCAAAAATAAAAAGCCATGAAGTAACAGCTTTTACACATTGGCTTACCAATATAAGCAAAAACTAAATTCATCATAGCTTAATGATAATTATTCATTTTCTTCAAAAACAATGGTTCCTGTTTTTCTTAAGTAATTAAGATATTTTGTTTTTATTTCTTGAACCTTACTTCTAGAAATACTAATAAATACTCCCTCATTATAATTCATGATTATACCTTTATTTTCAATTTTTTTAACAAATTTTAAATTAATTAAATAACCTTTATATACCTTAATTATATCATTTTTAGCCAATTTACTTTCAAAATCCTCTAAAGTCATCCTGCATTCTATCACATCACCATTTTCTAAATAAATAAACTGCTTATACCTAAAACTTTCAATATAAACAATACTATTAACATTAACCTTTTGAATAACAGAATTATTGTTAGATTTAACTGCAATAAACGTATCAGACATTATTCTTTTTTCAATATAAAGCTTAAGTACATTAATTATATCATTAGAAAAATTAGTTTTTCTAACAAAACCAAATGGTAATACCTTGAATGTTTCAAATACTTTATCCTCACGACTGGAAATAAAAATAATATCAATTTCTTTATTTAAAATTTTAACCTTTTCAGCCAATTCAACTCCATTTAATTTAGGCATACTAATATCTAAAAATAAAGCATCAAATTTCTTTTCATTTTTTTTAATAGAATCATATAAATTCATTGCTGAAGTAAACAACTCTAATTTTACTTCAATTCCACACAACTCAAAATAATTTTTAACCTTATTTGAAACTGCCTCACAAACAATTTCATCATCATCACAAACTGCAAAATATGGAATACTATTCATTTACTTCTCCTCTTTTTCAACGTAATTAATATCTAGCATAACCTCAGCGTAGAAAATTCCTTCTTCAATTGAATAATTAACATGTCCATTGTACTTATTAGCAATTTTCTTTACTATTCTATGACCAAATCCATGATTGGCTTGATCTTCTTTTTCAGTATTCATTTTTAAAATATTATCAGGATTAATATTACTACTAACTTTATTTTTAACACCAATATATAAATATTCTCCATGGGTTAAAATTGAACAAACTACTTGCTTATTTTTTTCATCAATTCGCATTAAAGCCTCAATTGAATTATCAATTAAATTTACCAATATGCGACAAATATCGCTTGATTCAAATGGCAATTCACTATCAACATTTATACATGTTTTTATTTCAATATTATTTTTTTTAGCCTTTAATATCTCCATATTAATTACAGAATTTATTAAAGAATTACCACAATCAATAAACTCAAATTTTTTACTATGAATAAAGTTAGAATACATAGAATTAAAATATTCTTGCATCTCATCATATTTCTTTTTTTCTAACATCACTTGTAATATATTCATTTGATTATTAATATCATGTCTTAAAAGATGAAATTCCTCTACTGCACTTTCATAGCTTTCAATACGTTCTCTATCAGCTTCTAGAAGCTTATTTTCCACTTGAAGATTAAGCATTTTCTTTCTAGCCTTCGCATAAAAATATAGCATAAGATAGGAACAAATAGAAATAAGACAAAAGCATATTAAAGTTAAAACATAAAATGAATCAAATTTAAATGAACCATTTCTAACGTTAAAGGCTTCCTTTACAATTAACAAAATTGAAATACAGAATATTATAATAAACATCATTACAACAGATAGTATAGGAAGATCAATATATTCCCTTAAAGATAACTTACGTAAAACAATACTATATGCAATAATAAATGCATAAACTAAAAGAACTAAATACTTATTATTTGAATTAGAACTGATTCCAATCATAATATAACGACATAAATTAATTATAGCATATATAGTAACAAATAATGTTCCACCCATCAGCAAACGATTAACAAATGGTATTTTAATAAAAACTAAATAAAATAAAATTAGAATTACCCATGATATAGGAAAGTTAATTCCTGCAAAAAATGGAACAACATAAGATAATTCAAACAATCCCCAATTTAGCAAAGTTCCTACAATAAATAAAATAATAATTTGTAAAAATACCATTATAACTGATTTCCATGTTTTTTTAATTGGATAAAAAATAATTACTAGTGAAACACAAACAGTAAGTAGCTGAAGAATAAAATCAAAATCATATACTATCTTAAAAAAATTCATATTAACTTTAATATAATTAAATTGTACTTTTAATTATACTCTCTCCTAACTAAGACATAATAGTGTTATGAGTACAACATAACTTCATCTATTACAAATTATACCTTAAGTTAAAAGTTAAATAAAGTAAAAGTATAAAAAGAACTTTTAATTAAATAACAAATAAACAAAAAAAGGCGTTTCAATTAAGTTATTATGAAATGCCTCTTTTATATAGTTTTATTAATATTATTCATCTATTTGCATTGTGATAAAAACTAAGTATAGTAATTAATATCAAATAAACTTTAGTTTAAATATAATAATTCTATTTATTTAAAAATAATTCAATACCTTTTTTTAAACGATTTGCTCCATCAATAACATTAGTTCTTTGAGTTGCTAAATTAATACGAACAAATGAAGCTCCATTTTTACCATACTCACTACCAGCAGTAATATATAAACCAGTTTTAGCTCTTATGAAATCACACAAAACCTCGGTATCACTACATACTTTACTACAATCAATCCATAAAAGATAGGTTGCATGGCTAGGAACAACATATAGTTCTTTAATGTTATTATTAATAAAATCCTTAAAAATTTTTTTATTTTCTTCTATATAAAGATTTAATTCATTTAACCATTCTTCCCCATCATTTAATGCAGCAATATTGGCCTCAACACAAAAGAAATTATTTTCAGCAACCTCATCAGTATTCAATCCGCGAGTTACCTTCCACCTTAAAACATCATTTGGCACTACAACACAAGCTGATTGTAATCCAGCAAGATTAAAGCATTTAGAGGCAGCTATACAAGTAATTGAATTGTATTTACATTCATCATTTACACTTTGAAATGGAGTATAGGAATAACCATTATCAACTAAATCACAATGAATTTCATCACTTAATACAACAACATTATTTTCCTTAGCTAAATGTCCAATTTTACTAAGCTCCTCACGACTCCAAATCTTACCTATAGGATTATGAGGGTTACATAATATCATTAGTGTAGTTTGAGGATTCTTCATTTTCTTTTCTAAATCAATAAAATCAATATGATACTCTCCATCTTCATAAACTAAATCACTTGATATTATATTTCTACCATTATTGTAAATAGAATTATAAAAAATATTATAAACAGGAGAACAGATTAAAACATTTTCAGCAACAGTTGTTATTTTTCTTACAATTGAAGAAATCGCTGGAACAACACCTGTTGAAAAAATCATACAATCTAAAGAAAATGAAAAATTATGCCTTCTTTCCCAAAATCTCTTATAGCTTAAAAAATATTCATCAGGAATAACTGAATAACCATAGGCTCCAATTTCAACTCTTTTTTTAAGAGCTTCCTTAACACATGGTGCAGTTTCAAAATCCATATCTGCAACCCACATTGGAAGTTCTGAATCTAAAACATCCCACTTTAGTGAATAGGTATTTCTTCTATTAACTGGCTTATCAAAATCGAACATTATTTTTCACCTACAACAATTTTTGTCTTACTTGGATCAATCATTTCCTTATCTAAAATAATATCACCAACACCCAAAGCCTTAATACTACCTGAAATTGGATTTTTTATACTAATAACCTTTGACTTTATATCAGCATCAATATTTGAACAAAGCTCAAATGCCAAATCAGTATTTAATAGCTTACAATTAACCATTTTAATTCCATCCATATAGCACATTCCCTGATTAGAATCTATTGTACAATTGATAAATGTTAAATTCTTACTATTCCATCCTAAATATTCACCAATAATAATAGAATCATAAACAACAACATTTTCACAATTCCAAAATGAATCCTTAGAATTAAGCTTAGCATTATGAATTTCAATATTAGAAGCACCATCAAAGGCATAGTTTCCAGATAATGTAAAGTCAGATACTGTAATGTTTTTAGAGTTCATCGCAAAATAATTACCTCTTGCTTGTACATTTTTTAAAGTAATATTTTCACAATTCCATAAAAATTCCTCAGCATTAGGAATCATTGTATTTTCAATATAAATGTCTTTAGATCTTCTAAACTGCTTTGGTGCCTCAATAAAAGAGTTTTTAACTGTAATATTTTCAGTATACCAAATACCACTTCTAGCAGTTTCAAGCCATGTAGTATTTTCCACATTAACATTTTTACAATACCATAGTGGATATTTCCACTTAAATATGCATCCTACTAACCTTAAGTCAGAGGACTCCTTTAAAGGAGACTCTCCATCAGCAAATGTTGTATCAATAATTTCGCAATTATGCGTATTATACATTGCTCTTTCCCCTGTTTTTAATTCTTGTTTAACTTCAAACATTCTAACACCTCGACAAAATTATATCATTTTTAACAATTTATTTCTATTTTGATTAAAATTAATATTATTATTTTATAATTAAATTCATATTAATAATCATTAAATTAAAGTTGAATTTCTTAAAATCTTTTAACCTAAGAAATTAAAGAATTAATTTAATATTTTAGTATCAAAAGGAGTAACATAACAGTTACTCCAATCAATTACATTTCAATTATTAGAACACTAGATGAATGCTTTAAAGTATTATCATCATATGATATTCCTAGTAATAATACCTTACCATGATAATCACCTAGTG
>CAKQEA010000025.1 GCA_934229785.1 uncultured Anaeroplasmataceae bacterium | reverse complement strand
ACCTCTTTAATTCCCCAAATTGCATGAACAGTTGTATAGTCAAATTCAACACCCTGTCCTATTCTAATTGGTCCTGAACCTAATACTACTATTTTCTTTCTATTTGATCTTACTGATTCATTTTCATGCTCATAGGTTGAGTAAAAATATGGAACATAAGCCTTAAATTCTGAAGCACATGTATCAATCATCTTATAAACTGGAAAAATATTATGCTCTTTTCTAAATTTATAGATATCAAAGTAATTAGAATTCCATATTTTAGCTAAATAGCTATCAGCAAATCCATAACGCTTAGCAAGCTTTAAAGTATCAACATCAAATGGTTTTGCCTTTAAAAGTTTCTCAAGCTCAATAATATGTAAATATTTTTCTAAGAAAAATCTATCTATCTTTGTAATATCAAATAAAACCTCAAGGCTAATTCCTCTACGTATTGCTTCAGCAACAGCAAAGATTCTTTCATCAGTTGATTCTTTAATAAAATCAAGTAATTCTTCATTATTAAGCTTATTAAGCTTATTTAGCTCTAAATGATCCACCTTATTTTCAAGTGATCTTACAGCCTTAAGCATTGACTCTTCGATAGTTCTACCAATGCTCATTACCTCACCAGTTGCCTTCATTTGAGTAGAAAGCTTACGATTAGCATCAGTAAATTTATCAAATGGGAAACGTGGAAGCTTTGTAACAACATAATCAATTGTTGGCTCAAATGATGCAATAGTTGATGAAATTTCTATTTCCTCAAGTCTTAAACCAGCTGCAATTTTAGCTGAAACTCTAGCAATAGGGAAGCCTGTTGCCTTTGATGCTAAAGCTGATGAACGTGAAACACGAGGATTTACCTCGATTACATAATAATCAAATGAATAAGGATCTAGGGCAAATTGTACATTACATCCACCCTCTATACCTAAAGAACGAATAATCTTTAATGCTGAATTTCTAAGCATTTGATATTCTTTATTTGTTAACGTTTGACATGGGGCAACAACAATTGAATCACCTGTATGAATACCTACAGGATCAACATTTTCCATTGTACATACAACAATAGCTGTATCATTTTTATCACGCATTACCTCATATTCAATTTCTTTATAGCCCTTAATTGATTTCTCAACTAAAACCTGACTAACTGGAGATAACTTCAAAGCATTCTTTGCAAGAGGAATTAGTTCCTCCTCATTATCAGCAAAACCACCACCAGTACCACCAAGTGTAAAGGCAGGACGTAAAATAACCGGATAACCAATCTTATTAGCTGCAGCTATTACATCATTGATATTTGTTGCCGTAATTGATTCACAAATTGGCTCACCAATCTCTAAGCATAGTTCACGGAATAGCTCTCTATCCTCTGCACGTTCAATTGCACTTGCAGATGTTCCTAATAATTCAACCTGGCATTCATCTAATATACCCTTTTTAGCTAGCTGCATACCAAGATTAAGTCCTGTTTGTCCTCCAAGTGAGCACAAAATTCCATCAGGACGCTCATATCTTATAATTTTAGCTAAGCTCTCAAGATCCAAAGGCTCCATATAAACCTTATCAGCAATTTTTGTATCTGTCATGATAGTTGCAGGATTTGAATTTACAAGTACAACCTCATAGCCCTCTTCCTTTAAAGCAAGACATGCTTGAGTACCTGCATAATCAAACTCAGCTGCCTGTCCTATAACAATTGGACCTGATCCTATAACTAATACTCTTTTTATATCTGTACGCTTTGGCATTATCTCTTACCTCCAAAATTATCAATTAGCTCAATAAAACGATTGAAAATATATTCACTATCCTCAGGACCTGCTGCAGATTCTGGGTGATATTGAACAGAAATAATACTATTTTCTAAATCCATCATTCCTTCAGCCTCATCATCTATTAAATTCTTATGAGTAAGAGTTAATCCTGTACCCTCTAATGATGCCTTATCAATCGCAAAAGAGTGATTTTGGCTAGTAATTTCAACCTTATCAGTAAGAAGGTTAATAACTGGATGGTTACTTCCTCTATGACCAAACTTCATCTTATAGGTTTTAGCACCACAAGCAAGACCAATAATTTGATGTCCTAAGCATATACCTAAAATTGGAAGCTTTCCTCTAGCCTCCTTAACAAGATTTATAACCTCAACAACATCAGTAGGATCTCCTGGACCATTTGATAAAAATAAACCATCTGGATTATACTTCATAATATCAGCATAGGTTGTATTATATGGAACAACCACAACATTACAGCCAACCTGATTTAATTTTCTAACAATATTTAATTTCATACCACAGTCAATTGCAACTATAGTATATTTAGGATTACGAGTTCTTGAATACCAAACCTTTTTTGAAGAAACTCTTTTTACCTGATCACGAGGTGCAACATAATCATTAAGTAATCTTACTACTTCATTTGTATCCTTATCAATATCACAAATCATAGCAAGCATAGATCCATGATCTCTTATAATTCTTACAAGTTCACGTGTATCAATCTCAGAAATACCTACGCAACCATTTTCCTTCATAACCTCACCAAGCGTAGAAGTGTAACGGAAATTAGATGGTATATCATTATATTCTCTAACGACAAATCCAGACATATGAATTCTTTTTGATTCATAGTCCTCTTCTGTAAGTCCGTAATTACCAATTAATGGATACGACATACAAACAAATTGACCACAATATGAAGGGTCAGATAGAATTTCTTGGTAGCCAACAACTGATGTATTAAATACAAGCTCAGCTATTTTTTCATCTTCGCTACCAAAACCTTCGCCCTCAAATACATGGCCATCTTGTAATACTAGCTTTCTTTTCATGCTCATTTCCCCCGTGCATTTTTTTCTTTCCATTATTTAGTTTGACAAAGCTCTAACTAGTTTAATTACTTCGCTTTATAAACCAAATTGAATAAACTCTTACTTTTTTTGATTATTTAAAAGTACTAAAACCAAGTTTGAGTTCAAACTATTTAATAATAAATATCAAGCATTAGAATCAAAATTATTTTTTCCAATGCTTTCAACAAGATAATTTATATTTTTTCTTGTTGCGACATCTATATCGTCATTATTATACAACTTTGTTTTATAAATTTCATTAAAAGAAATAAATTTTTTATTAGAAAAATAATATCTTAAATCAGATGATAATATATGAGCATATAAATAAAGAAAATTTTCATTAAAAGTATAAAAATTACTACACACAAAACCATCCCCTTAAAAAGAAAAAAAGGCACTCATTTCGTTAAAAATGAAGCGCCTTTGCTTACATGAAACAATTTTATACTTAATATTTTATTTTGTCAAGTAAAATAAATTGACTACTTTTTCATAATATAAAGTTAAATAAATTTATATTTAATAAGTATAGCTACGAATAATTTCAATGGCAATATTAATCTTTTTATCTCTACTATCCATAGCCTTTTTTTCTATATATTTATGAGCATCCTCTTCTGTAATATGCTTATGTTCAACTAACAAGCATTTAGCTTTGCTAACAAGCCTTGTTTCCTCTAATTTATTTTTTAATTTATCAATTTCATTTTCATATTCTCTTTTTCTTTGCTCAAGAATAAGAACATTATTTAAGGTTTGATAAAATAAAGCTTTATTTAAAGGCTTACCTATAACTAATATATTATTCTCTAAAGCCTTATTTATTACATCATCAAAGGCTTCTGCTTTAACAACATAAATAACAATCGAATTAGAATTATCTTTGGCATGTATCGCAAAATTTAAGCCTGATTCATCTAAAAGTGGACTATTAACAATAATTATTTCAAATTTATTATTCAACAATTGTCTTCTTGCTTCATAGGAATCAGATAAAACATGAATATTAAAGGTAAAATTAGAATCTAGAAGAATATTTTTAAAATAAATTCTTCCCTTTTCACTTCCAGATACAATTAATACATCATGTACATAACTAGCATAATTCATTTTTGTAGGTATCTAATATTCTCTTAGGAATATATTTTTTTACAAATTCAGAGGAAGATGCGTACATATATGCTTCATTTATTGTTGAAGGAAGCTTATCTAGCTTATCTAAAATATCGCTTTTAGCATTATATAAATTAACATTAACAGGTTTATCACAAATAAGCTTATTTTCAATTCCATCTAATCCTGCATATAAAAGTAAGGCATAGGCTAAATACGGATTACAAAGTGGATCAGGGCTTCTTAGTTCAATTCTTCTTTCACTTTGAGAAATGTAGGCAGGTATTCTAATAAGTTGACTTCTATTTTCACTAGACCAAGTAATGTACTTAGGTGCTTTAAATGAACCAAGTCTTTCATATGATTTATAATTTGAATTTAAAAATAAAGTGATCTCTTTAATATGCTTTAAAATACCGGCCATAAAATACATCATATAGTCTTGTTTATCATCTGATGTAACACTCATATTAATATGAAATCCGTTTCCAGCTTGATTTTTTAATGGCTTTGGATCAAATGAAGCAAATAAACCATAGTTATCAGCAATAGTTTTAATTACAGTTTTAACTGTAATCGCATTATCGGCTGCATCAAGTGGATTAGAATATTTAAAATCTATTTCATTTTGACCAGGTCCTTCCTCATGATGAGATGATTCAGGTACAATATGCATATTTTCTAATGTTAATGCTATTTCTCGTCTAACATTTTCTCCTCTATCATCTGGGGCAATATCTAAATAACTAGCCTTGTCAAGTGGTATTAAAGTTGGATTGTCATACTCATCCTTTTTGAATAAATAAAACTCACATTCAGAGGAAAAGTTGGCTTTAATTCCTTTTTCTTGAAGCTTTTTCATTGCATTAGACAAAATTGTTCTTCCATCAAGTTCAAATGGCATACCATTTGGATAAACAACATTACAGTAAAATCTTGCAACCCTACCTGATGATGGACGCCATGGCAAAAGTGAAATTGTATCTAAATCTGGCTTTAAAAACAAGTCAGACTTCTCTTCACTTCCAAAGCCCTTAATTGCTGAAGCATCAATTGAAATACCATAGTCTAAAGCTCTTTTTAATTGAGATGCTAAAATTGAAATATTTTTAGCATTTCCAAAGACATCAGTAAATGCTAAACGAATAAACTTAACATCATTTTCTGAAATATAATCGTAAATTCCTTCCTTTGTAAACAACATTTTTAATTCCCCATTTCCTAACCAAAAAAGTCCAGCAATAGATACTACGCCTATATACTGGACACCCTTGTCTAAATCAAATTATATTCCAAAATTAGCTATCTAGTCAACAAAAATCTCCAATTTTTTGAAAATAAAATATATAAATATATTTTCCAAAAAACATCAATTTTTTTATTGACAACGAAAAAAAAGCGAATTATAATTTTGTTGTATTAAGCAAAGGTGCTTGTGGTTAATGCCACTAGCGCCTTTTTTTATTTTAAGAAAGAAGGGTATAAAATGAAAGATATTCCACAGTTATTTGGTAGTATGGTTTTTAACGATGAGGTGATGCTAAAAAGATTACCTTCAGACGTTTACAAATCACTTAAAAAAACAATTGAAACTGGCACTGAGCTAGATATTAGTGTAGCAAATACAGTTGCTAATGCAATGAAAGATTGGGCTTGTGAAAAGGGAGCAACCCACTACACTCACTGGTTTCAGCCAATGACAGGTATTACAGCTGAAAAGCATGATAGCTTTATCTCACCTAAAAAGGATGGTAAGATTATCATGGAGTTTTCAGGAAAAGAATTAATTAAAGGAGAACCTGATGCATCAAGCTTCCCATCTGGAGGACTTCGCGCGACATTTGAGGCTAGAGGCTATACAGCATGGGATCCAACATCTTATGCATTCATTAAAGATGAAACATTATATATCCCAACAGTATTTTGTTCATATACTGGTGAGGTTTTAGATAAAAAAACACCACTTCTAAGAAGTATGGAATGCATTAGTGAAGCATCACTAAGAATTTTAAAATTATTTGGAAACACAACAGCTAAACGAGTTGTAACAACAGTTGGTCCTGAACAGGAATACTTCCTAATTGATAAGGACTTATATGAAAAGCGTGATGATCTTCGTTTTTGTGGTCGTACTCTTTTTGGAGCAAAGCCTCCTAAGGGTCAAGAGCTTGAGGATCATTACTTTGGAACATTAAAGCCAAGAGTTGCAGCTTATATGAAGGATTTAGATGAAGAGCTATGGAAGCTTGGAATCTTAGCTAAGACTAAGCATAATGAGGTAGCTCCAGCTCAACATGAGCTTGCAACTATCTACTCCTCTTCTAACCTAGCTTGTGATAATAATCAATTAGTTATGGAGATCATGAAAAAAACAGCTTTAAAGCATAATTTAGTTTGTTTACTTCATGAAAAACCATTTGCATATATTAATGGTTCTGGAAAGCATAACAATTGGAGCATTTCAACTGATACAGGTATTAACCTACTTGAACCTGGAAACTCTCCATATGAAAATGCACAATTTCTTCTATTTTTAACTGCCATTATTAAAGCAGTTGATGAATATCAGGATTTGCTTAGAATATCTGTTGCTTCAGCATCAAACGATTTCCGTTTAGGAGCAAATGAAGCACCACCTGCAATTGTATCAATGTTTTTAGGCGATGAGCTTACTGAAATATTAGAGTCAATAGAAAACGGAACAGCTTACCAGGGTAAGAAAAAAGTTGAGATGGAGGTCGGTGTTCATACCCTTCCTCATTTCCCTAAAGATACCACTGACCGAAATCGAACTAGTCCCTTCGCTTTCACTGGTAATAAGTTTGAATTCCGTATGCTTGGCTCTTCACTTAACATTTCAGGACCAAACATTGTACTAAATACTATTGTTGCTGAGGAACTAAATCAATTTGCTGATATTTTAGAAAAATCAAATAATTTTACAGCAGATTTAAATAAGCTAGTTAAAAAGGTAATTCATGAGCATAAGCGTGTTATCTTTAATGGCGATGGCTATTCACCTATGTGGCCAATTGAAGCTGAAAAGCGCGGACTTTTGAATTTAAAATCAACAGTTGATGCCTTACCTCATTTCATCGATCCTAAAAACATTGATTTATTTACTAAACATCAGGTATTTACAGAGGTTGAAATGAAATCTAGATGTGAAATACTTCTTGATACCTATTCAAAGGTAGTAAATATTGAGGCACAAACATTAGTTTCAATGATTAAAAAATATGTTATTCCTGGTTGTAGTAAATATGTTACAAAGCTAACAAGTGCAGTCTCAGCTAAGAAATCATTGAATTCTGATTTAGACTACTCAATGGAGCTAGGACTTGCAACAAAGCTTTCAGGATTATCAGCTAAGCTATATCAATCATTGCAGGAGCTTGAGGAAAGGTTATCATCTGCTCATAAATCTAGTGCTTTAAATACTGCAAAATATTATCACGAAGTAATTCTAACAGATATGGAATACTTAAGATCTATTATTGATGAAATTGAAGCTAATATGTCTAAAGAGGATTGGCCTATTCCAACCTATGGAGATTTAGAATTTTATAACGAATAATTAAATAATAAATAAAAGAAAAAGAAGCTATGATATTTAAGACAATGTAAACTGCTAAGATTTAGTATTTTACATTACATAGCTTCTTTTTTATCTTTTAGGATTAAATAATATAGCTAAAATAACTGCTAAAAATATAGTATAAGAAATACCACCTGATGTTTTATCATACATTCCTATAAATATTGCCATAAATCCATCCTCAAGCATCCTAGTATATGCCGCTTCACTTAAAGAATGACCAAAGCTTGTAATCGGAAGCAATGCTCCACAGCCTGAAATATCTATTAGCTTATCATAAAAGTTACCAAACTCTAAAACAGTACCAAGTGATACTAATAACATTGTCAAATGACCAGTTGTCAATTTGAATAAATCTTTAATTAATTCTGCTAGTGCACATATACCTCCACCAATTAAAAACGCCATAACTATAGTCATTCCTCTACCTCCAATACTATCAGATGACTTATTGCTGGCAAGGAATTTTTTTGTAAAATCATACAAGGATTCATAAGAATTCCCGTCGCACATAAAATAACCTTTTTATACTTCTTCTTTAGCATTTCTTTTTTTATATATGATAATAATACACTAGCTACAGTCCCTGGTCCTGAACCTCCAGCTAAAACATTTTGTTTTTTTATATCATATAAAATTAAACCACAATCCATATAATTTGTAACTACACCATAAATATCCTTTAAGGCCCTTAAAACAACATTATAGCCAAAATATGATAAATCACCTGTTAAAATCAAATCATAATCATTAGGAGTAGTTTTAGTATTTTCAAAATGCTCAAGCAATGTTTCAATTGCAGCAGGAGCCATTGCCCTACCAAAATCCATTGAATTTTTAAAATCCACATCAATTACTCTACCAGGTGTAAACATTGATATTTTAATACTTGTTTTTTTCTTAGATAATATTGCACTTGATGCAATAGTTGAGGTTGAGGTTTGAGTATTTTCATGACCACCACCATATTCAACAGGATTTCTAAATTGCCTTTCAGCTGATTGATTATATGAAGATGTAAATACTAAAATATTATCAATATCAGCTCTTTGAAGTAATAACGAAGCAAGTCCTATCGCCTCTGTAATTGTTGAACAGGCAGCGTAGAGTCCTAAAAATGGAATTTCAAATCGTCTAAGCGTATAGCTTGATGTTGTAAGCTGATTTGATAATTCTCCCCCTATCGCTAAAGATATATCCTCATCTGTTAATTTAAGTTTTTCCATTAACAAATCTATTGCTGTAAATAGCATTTCAATTTCTTCATCTTCAAAAGATAAATTTTTTTCTTTATACATATAATCCAAATATGTAGCAATAGGTCCAGCATATTCAAGCTTACCTGCAACAACAACTGAATCCCTTAAATAAACATTTTCAATCTTATAGGTCATATTAATACCTCAAAAATATATCTTATTATATTAACAATTACTGATGATACACTTCCAGTAACAATAACCGCACCAGCAAGCTTCAATGAATTACTTCCTATTCCTAATAATAATCCTTCATGCTTATATTCCATAGAGGCAGAAACGCATGAATTAGCAAAACCAGAAATTGGAATTGAAAGCCCACACCTTGCAAATTCTCCAATTCTATCATATATACCTAAAGATGTAAGGATAGCAGATGATGAAATAACAATGATTAATATATAAAAATTAGCATTAGCTTCGCTATTCATTTTTAATAAATATAGCCTTATTATTTCACATACCATACATAATGTACCACCACAAAAAAAAGCCTTTAAAAAATTAGACAAAAATATTTTATAATCATTCTTCTCTTTTAAAAGCTCCTTATAATATTCTCTTGATTTTTTCATATAGTATCACCGATACTATTTTTTACAAAAACTATTCCTTTTATACAAAGATTACCAATGCTTTTCAATATGAACCAAAGTACCAACGCCCACCTTGCTTTCAACCTTCAATTCATCTGAAAATAATTCCATAATTGTAAATCCTAAGCCACTACGTTCCTCATCATGCTTAGTAGAAAACAAAGCCTCCTTAGCTTGTTCTACATCAACTATTCCTACTCCATCATCCTTAACATCTATACATATTTTATCATCAAAGGTATTTATTTTAAGTTCAACATAATTATCTTCTTTATTTTCATATCCATGAACTATTGAATTAGTTATAGCCTCACTAACAACTGTTTTAAGCTCATTAATAAATGTTAATGTTGGATTATTTTCAACAAGCATTACACCGATCATGTTTCTTATTATTGATATGTTACACCTTTTTGATAAAAACCTAATATTAATTGTATTCTCCATTTTAATTTCCCCCAATAGCTATAAAAACAGCATTTTCATTTTCACGTATCATACAAATTTTAGTTAAACCAGATAAATTAATTATACGCTCCATTTTATATGGTACATTACATAAAGATACATCGCCATTTCTTTTCTTTAGCTGATGATATCTTCCAATTATAAAACCAATACCTGATGAATCTAAAAACTCCAGTTTTTCAAGATTAATTACTAAATGTTTAATTTTATATTCATCAATATAATTGCTGATTCTTACTCTTAAATCACCAACAGAAACATCATCAAGCTCTCCTTTTAATCTTAATACTAGCATATCATGCTTTACATAAACTCCAACACTTAGTCCCAAATTATCACCCTAAATGTATTATAAATAATAGTATTACAAGAAAAAAGAGCTTCGACAAAACTAGAAAAATAATTCGTATTATAAATTGCGACAATTTTTTTAATAGTTTTGTGATTATTATGTATTTATTAAGTATATTTTGGTATAATTGTAACAAGGTCGTGATAAAAATGAAAATTAATTTAAATAATGAAATAGTTAAAGTTGAACAATCAGAAATAAGAAAATTTAATGATTATACTCACAGCGTTGGCTGTAATTTATATATGACACTTGGTGAGCCAGATTTCTATACACCAGATGAAATATCAAATGAGGCAATAAAAGGAATAAAGGAGCATAAAACTAAATATGGTCCAACTCTTGGATTTTTAAATTTAAGAGAAAAAATATGCGAATTTGAAAAAAAGAAAAATAATGTAGATTATACTCCTGATGAAGTAATTATTACCCATGGATCAACTGAGGCATTAACTAGTGCCTTCTTTACAATGCTTAATCCTGGTGATGAGGTTATAATTCCAACCCCAGCCTACCCAATGTATAGGCAAATAGTCCAATATATGAAGGGTAAGGTTGTAACCCTAGATACAACAAAAACCAATTTTCAAATTTCAACTGAAGAACTAAAAAAATGCATAACAAATAAAACAAAATGTATAATTCTTACATCTCCAAACAACCCAACAGGATCTGTATATGATGATGAGACATTAGAAAACATTTATACCATTGTTAAAAATAAACCTATATTTATTTTGTGTGATGATGTATATAATCAAATAATTTATAATAATACAAGACCAACATTTTCTAAATATCAGGATATTAAGGATCAAATAATAGTTTGCCAATCATATTCAAAATCCTACGCAATGCCTGGTTGGAGATGTGGATACATGCTTGCAAGCAAGGAATTCGTATCTCATGCCTCTAAAATCCATCAATATATGATTGTAGCTTTAAATACATTTATTCAAGATGCAATGATTAAAGCCCTAGACTATGATCCAAAACCAATGGTTTTAGAATATAAAAAACGTAGAGATTATATTTATGATCGATTAAAGGCCATGGGACTTGATGTAATAAAACCTGAGGGTGCATTCTATATTTTTCCATCAATTAAAAAATTTGGTATGTCATCATTAGAATTTTGCCAAAAGCTAGCGATTGATTATAAGCTTGCTGTTATACCAGGGGGTTGCTTTGAAGCAGATGACTACATAAGATTAAGCTACTGCGTTTCTATGGATAAAATCGTTGAAGCTTGTAATCGACTTGAAGATTTCATTAAAACCTTAAAAACTAACTAAAAATAAAATGACTATGAATTTAGTTTAACAATTCATAGTTTTTTTTATTCAAATTTTAAAAATAACAATTTACTATTATTAACCATAAAATTTTTATCATCTATATTCAAATTCAATAAAATCGTCATTAATTTTAAAGACCTTTTCATTTTTTGAATTAATTTTTGATATTAATATACCTTGACTTAAAAACCTATTTAATATTTTTAAAGCTCCCTGCTTACTAATATCTAAATTGCAAAATGATATAAACCCTTTGTAATTAAACCAACCTTGATTTCTTTTAATTATAATGCGCTTTAAATAATAAATTTCAGTATTTGATAAAGCTTCTCCAAATAAAGCTAACTTCTTCTTTATTTCATTAATATTTCTATAAGTAGTATAATAAATATTTGAGAGCTTATACATATAAGTTAAAAAATAAGTTAAATCATTATGAGAGTTTCTTGAATTATCAATCGCCTTATAATAGTTAGCCTTATCATCATTTATCGCTTCACTATTATAAATAGGTAAAATATTATCACAACCAGATAAAATACTGATCCAAAGAGAGACCATTCTAGCAGTTCTACCATTATAGTCAAAATAAGGATGAACATACAAAATATAATAATGGGCTATAAAAGGCAAAAAAGTTGATTTCTTATCAAGATTATTATTTACATATGTAAACAATGAGTCCATACACGATTTTATTAACGATACATCACAGCCGTCATGACCTCCAACAACAACCATATCATCACGATAAAAGCATTTAGGCATATCTTTAATCTTTAATGAATTATATGATAAAATGTTATAAAGTTTGAATAAATTTTCTTGATTAAATGATGGTTTATTTTTTATGAAATTATATCCTTCATACATATTATATATTATTTGCTCGTTATTATCTGTAATAGATTTTGATGATATAATGTCTAAAATCTTCTTTCTTGTTGTATTTATTCCTTCAATTTTAAGTGTACCTTCAAGTTCAGATGCAACTCTTGATAAAATCATTTCATCATAATTATCTGAAATGATTGAACAATCATTATTCATATCATTATAAATATACTTTAAATAGTCATTAGAATAACTTAAAAGTTCAAATGACTTATAATAATAAATGCTTGATGAATTGAAAGCTTTAAGTGGAAGAACCTCTTTGAGATTAGTCTCATAATCATCCTTTAATCTCAAATATTCATTTAAATCCTTATTACTTAATAGATATCCATATTTTAAATTAACTCTCAAATCATCATTTGTAAAATAATGTTCGTCATTTAATGCCTTAAATAAAATATCATTGTAGTTCATAATTATCATCCTCTATTTTATTATAAACCATTTCGTAAACTACATCAATCGCTTTTTGTCAACCATTTCGTAAACCTGGTATACTAATTAAGAGATATATCAAAACAAAAGAGACATTATTTTTATCTAACACTTTATTAAAAAAATTTGATAATAGCTTTCATATAATTATTGCTTTAGTAAACTAATAATTTCTTAAAAATTTGTTATCTTACAATTCATAGTCAGGATTAATTTCATAATCCCATTTCATGTTAAACTCAACCTTTATAGAATCATTATAATATTCTTTTAAATTATTTTTTAATAATGATAAATAATTTTTCATAATATCATTGTAGCTTCTTTGCTTTATTTCATCATATAATACAATTATTACTTTATCTCTAGCTTTTAAATCATTTGGAGCTTCTGTATAAGCATGGGCATCACAGTCAAAGACTAAGGTATTTCTTTTTTCAATTGTTTTAGTTAAATTCAACTCAAAATTAACATATCTTGCATGATAATGTAACTTATATACATACTCTTCATTAGATTTATAATAATCATAATATCCTTGATATCCTATATAATGCTTTGTAAAATTAATAATAAATTTGTATATATTTTCTATAGAAGGATCATTTTTAATTTTATTAAGTTTTTTTTCATTTTCAGCACCACCTAAATCTAGACTTTTATCACCAAATAATGGTTCAATCAATTTAATTACCTTTATTCTACTCTTTTTACTATTTTCCATTATTAGCTTATATGCATAAATTAAATCACTACTTGTAACATTTAAACCATTTAAATCCTCATAATAGCCATATGCATATTTCTTCTTTAATCCATCTGTTTGTTGCAATGTATCTAAAGCAATTATTGCAGCTATTTGTAGGTTATAGGCAATAAATGGCTTTTCCTTTACAATCATGTAAAAGATATTGGCAGCATTTAAAGCTGAGGTGATTTTTTTATCATAATCAAGATATGAATCATATATCAATAAATCAAATGTAACATCATCCCTTAATTTTCCAAAATCATCAGATAATATTTTATCATCGGACTCAAAATAGTAGAATTTATCCTTGTCATCTTCTTCATCCTCATCATCAATTATTTTATTATTAACTTTGTTTTTTATCTTGCTTAATAAATTTAAATAATAGTTAGCTTCCTTATAGTTAAAACCATATAAGCTATTTGAATCTATTTCTTTTGATTCAAACTTATTAATACTATTAAAATAGTCAACAAATTTGTATAAATAATCGTATTCATCATTTATTTCAACAGTTGAAAAATTATCAAAAACGTAATGCCAAATGTACTTTAAAGCATTATTATTTTTTAGTGCTAATATTATTTTATTTGCTAAATTAAAATCGTTTAAAATAATAATTACAAGATTGATATCATAATAGACAAAATTATTGTAATTTATTCTATTATTTTCATTAAATATATTGTCGTTTTCAAAATTTTCAATTTTATCTAAAACATGATTAACAAAATCTGGTTTTACAAGATTTATAAAATCATCATACTTAAAAAATAAAACGTTATTTTTTTCTAATAAATCATATTCTTTTTCATCTATTTCAATTTTCATATCGATACCTCACAGTTATATTATTTTTTTAAACCACCAAATGTTTTTTCTTCATAAAGCTTATATCTTTCATCTTCACTTAATTTAAGAAATTTATCTAAATACTTTGCTTGATCATTTTCATTTTTTAAAGCTAAATTAATATAATCCTTTGCCTCTTTAAGTTTTCCAATTTCCATTGACTTCATAATATATAGCATTGCAAGAGGAAGATTATTGTCATTGTTTTCAATCATAATTCCAATTTTAAATAAACAATTGCCATTATTATCTAAAATCGCACCATTTTTATAATATTGAAAGGCCTTTTTCTTATCAACCTTAACTAATTTACAGCATTTTTCATTAGAATAAATTTCACCTAAATAATAACAAGCTAATGAGTTATACTCTGATAATTCATCTAAAAATTTTAGTTCCTCTTTTATATTATCATCACTTGAGTGTAATATATTTCCTCTAATTAATTCAAAATCATATTTAATTTTGCCATTAACATCACCCATATCATCTGCTTGTAAATAATAATTAAGAGCATCATCATAAGTTGATTTAATTCCAACTGGATTATTGATAATAAAATCAGCAAAATTCATATAGGTAACTCTTGATTTTTTTATTTCTAAACTTTTTAAATAAAACTCTTCTGCCTTTGACAAATCCTTTTTAACAATATCATCGCCATAAACACCAGCATAAAAATTAGCAAGTATTCTACAGCATACATGGTCTTCATTTTTCCCAACACTAGCATATTTGAAGGCTTTTGAATAATCACAATCAAATATTTTTGAACCTGTTATATAATATGAAGCGATTGCGCCACAAGAGGCAATATGATTTAAATTTGCAGCCTTTAAAAGATATTCTAAGCACTTTTTTTCATCCTTATCAACATATTGACCATATGCATAAAAGAAACTAAGATTATAGTAAGCCTTTGGATAATTTAATTCTGCAGCCTTTAAGGTGTAAAAATATGCTTTTTTATAATTTATTTTAATTTCATCTTTTCCTGAAGAATAAATATAACCCAATGCATTTAAGAAAAAAGGATCTCCTAAATTAGCATAAAATTCTATAGATAAAAGTGCTTTTTGAAATTGAAGTGAATAATACAATTTTTTTGTTTCATCTTTATTATATATTTCTCCCATAATGATCCTCCAGTATTTTTAAAATAAAACAGCCGAAATACTAATAAAACTATCTTCGGCTGTTTTTTAGAAATTAATCATTTATATGATCAACAATATTACTTTCAATTGTATATAATCTACCATTTAAAAAACTTGCGTTCTTTTTAGCATATGTAAGGAATCTACCTACTAAACCTTCTACCAACTCTTCAGCACTTTGACAATTATCATAACGCTTAAATTCTGAATAATTATTATCTAAAAGTTTACCAGCTGCATCTTCATCATTACCATTACCATTATTACCACATATTGCATTAGCATATAAATTTAATTTACTATAGGCTTTTCCCATAAATGTTGAAAGCCTTGAAATAACAGCTATACCAATACCAGAGTTTCCATCCATTGCATTTGAATTAGAAACTGTGCCCTTATTGTAGCCTACAATACCACCATAATTCAATGTCAAATTCATTTCAACTTTTGCTTTTGAATTGTAAATACCAATATTACTTAGATTTACACTTGCTGTCAAATTCGCAAATACAACTGCTTCAACATTTTGAGTTCCTAAAATAGAGCACTTATCTACAACAGCATTAACTTCATTTCTACCAACTAGGCCACCAATTGTGACCTCTAGTTGATTGCTAAGTACATAATTACCACTATTAAACTGGTTATTATCAAGAGTTAAATATGCTTTTACAACTATAGTTATACCATTTTTAATTGAGCAATCAATTATTGACCCCTTATTTATAACTGCTATACCACCAACAATTGCTTTTGTATCTGAAACATTAAATGTCGGACTATCTAAGCAAAGATTTATAATAGTTCCCTCATTAACTTTAAATAATCCAAATACCTGTTCATTTGTAGATGAAGTTAAATTGCAATGTAGCCCCTTAATTAAAAAGCCATTACCATAGAATGTTCCTTTAAACGGTTTGTCTTCATCACAAATTGGTTTCCAATCAACATTTGAAAGATCAATATCTGCTGTAAGTTTGTAATTAAAACTAGGATGATTAACAATTTCACGTAAATCATCTACAGTCGCAACTGGCAAAAATGAATCACTATTTTCAGAAAGTAAATTCTTATTACAAACATCACATACATAATCATGATTGGAATCCCTATGATCAACCATAGGAATATCCTTAACTAACTTATAACCTTCACCTTTATATCCAGCCGCCTCACATACTGAGCAAATAGAGGTTAACTCACCTAACGAAGAACAGGTTGGTTCTTTCGTAACTTTATCTATATATGTATGTGAACAAACAATTTTGCAGCCACTAAATATATCACCACAAACACTGCAACGATAACCAGAAGTGCAACCATCTATAAATTCAACATCAAATGTATTATCATCGTTCTTTATAATTGAATGTGTAGGTGCAACTTCAGTAACAAAGCTGTATTTATGACCTGTTTTAGAAAGTGTTACTGATTCAATGTGATTGCATTTTTCATTTTCACACTTATACCATTGAATTCCTTCATCTTTACATGTTGCTTGTTTATTATTATCATTTTCAATTTCTACAAGCTTATGACCAGTCTTAGGAATAACTATATTATTATTGCATGTTTCACAATGATAATAACCATCCTTCTCACAGTTTGGAAATTTTTCTACTTTTCTTTGTGGGTGATCTAATTTAGCTACAATATTATCAGTTTTACATGAAGTACAAGATTCACCAGATAAAGTTTTACGAGTACAATAGAATTTAGTAAATCCATAACTTGTACAAGTTGGTGCTGTAGTTTCACCTTTACTTGGATCTGTTTCATATAAATGTCCAAGAGCTTCAACGAAATCTCTTATAACAATAAGATTACAATCATTGCAATGATAAACAGTAAAACCATAATTTTCGCAATCTGGTAAAAATATTTCTGTTTTAAAATTATGTCCATTATTAAATTCTGTTTCAATCATTGGATTGTCATCAGTTAAAATTATCCAACCATTTTTATCCCATGCAAGTTCATTAATCAAAAATTCTTCACTATATAATGTTTGTGCTGGTAATGAAACTACATTTTCATTTTCACTTTCAGTCACATATACATTATCTTTAAGAAGTGTTGCACTGTTAACATAGTAGCACTTATAAACAGTGCCCTCAACCTTTGCAATAAAAAATCCTGCACTACCACCTATTGTATCAACATTTCCAGTAGAGTAGTTTTTAAACAAAGTACCTGTTGATGTATTATGTCCTACAAACCCAGCAATTAAACTATTAGAAGCCTTATTTATAACATTACCAGTACAATATGAATTACGAATTGCAGCTTCATTTTCGCCAACAAATCCACCACCATAGGTTGTAGAGCGTTCACAATAAACATTTGCATGTGAATAACACGATTCAATTGTAGCATTAGTTCGATTGTAACCTACAAACCCACCTGTACGAGCCATTTTATATGCTGAAGTATTTATTGTTACATCTGACACATACGAAGATTTTAACAAACCATAATTTACTCCAACAAGACCACCAACATAAATTTGGTTTTCCCAATTGTAACTTTCATCATTTTCTTGAACACTAGATGTTTTTATTTTAACTTGAGATAAACAAGAATTTACTTCAGCACCTTCACTGACTTGACCCACAAGTCCACCTACTTCGGCATAAACTTTACCTCCACCGCCGTCCCAATGCCTTGCAGCATAATGATGTGATGAAGTTTCAATCCTACCTTTAGACTCGCATTCCTTCACTAATTTAGCATTTTCTCCTGTAATCATCCCAAGCTTAATTGTAGAACTTGACGTTGCATAATTATCACCTATAATTGAAATACTATTTAGCACTTTACAATTTTCTATTGTGCCATTATTCAATCCAGATACAACACCAAGATTTGTTGATAAGTTAGTAACTGAGTAGCTTAACTTTGCATCTGATACCACTACTTGACGTATAATATTTTCATTTTTACCACAAACAACACCAGAATTACCATTGACATTTGCCTTATATGTGAATGTAAAATCTGTTATAACAACGTTATCAATTACACCATTATTTATCCTAATCAATCCATAGTTTTCACCCGGTGTAACAGATGAAAGCATAAAGTTATAAATTTTATGTCCATTACCATACAAATTTCCATTCCATTCATCAATTGGTGACCATTCATTTCCACCATAATCAATATCTGATGTAAGAAGTATTTTAGATTTTTCAGCTGATGACAATGCTAAAATTAATTCTTGTGCTGTTGATACTTCTTTAAATGTTGGATTAGATGTACCACATTTATTTTGACAAAAAATAGAGTCGTCAGAAAAGTTATGTCCTAATGCTGGGATTTCTTCACCATTTTTAATTATTATATTACAACGCTTGCAATACGTACGATTTTTAAATCCTGGATTTAAGCAATCTGCTTTACAATCACCACTAACAATATCATGTCCTAATGCATCAATTTCTTTACAACCTGATTGAATTTCACCACAACGAGAACAATGACTTCCTTCTTCACGTCCTTTATTAATGCATGTTGGTTCAATTTTGGCATCATTAACTATAATATGACCTAACGCTGGGATTATTGTCGATTCCTTTTGAATAAGCCCACAAGTTTCGCATTTATTAAATGCTGTATGTCCATCAGTAGTGCACGTCGCCTCCAAGGCGTCTACGTCTATGAAGCTATGACCTTTGGCAGGAATTTCCTTACGTTCTGTAAGAACTATTCCACATGTTGCACAACTACTTGAAGATGTATATCCTGATGCAACACATGTAGCTGGTACCTCTTCTTGCCAAACAATAGGATTATGAGGTGCTTTTTCAAGAATTTCTCTTGAACTTAAAGTAATGCCACAATATTCACAATGTGTACTATCAGTATATCCTATTTCACTACACGTTGGAGCCTGCCCATTATTATCTGAAACTGCATTATGTGGAATTTGGGCAATAACTTCTCTTTCTTTTTTAAATCCACATACAGAACAACTATAACTATCTGAAAATCCTGATTTTGTGCAGGTTGCTGCTACTCCATCATGATTTGAAATGTAATCATGATCTATAGTTGGAATTGGTGTTCTTGCAGAAAGTATTTTACCACATAATGAGCATGAAGTACTTGCAGTATAACCAATCTGAGTACATGTCGCTCTTACTCCATCATTATTTTCTATTTCAATATGTGCTTCAGGTATTACCTTTCTTTCAGTAATTAAAGTATTACATACCGAACAGATAATACTATCAGTAAATCCAGTTTGGGTACATGTTGCTTCTACTCCGTCATGACCTGAAACAGGCATGTGCGAAATCATTGGAATTTCTGTTGTTAGCACATTGTCAGCAGGAACTAAATCATCTATGCCTCTTTTATAAAAAGCTTTTGTTTCTTTTACTCCTTTTGAAGTACAAGTTGCTGCTGTAACAACTTTACTTTCAACATATGATGATACCCCAATTATATGGTCACACCTTTTACATTTTAATAATACATTTGCATGTAATAAATCGTTATCCTCTATCCATTCACAATGAGGGTTATCCTCATCGTAATCATGTCCTAAAGCTTCTTTTTTATTGCGATAAATACAAGGATGTTTTTTATCAATATCCTCATAAATATCATATCCTCCCTCAATACATGTAGGTGCAATAGTTCTTACAAATATATACGTTACACCTTTAACATCAATACAATCATCATCTTTATCAGATGTTGATGGTTTATCATCTGTTGTATTATTTCCATTTGAACTTCCACCAAAGCATCCACTAAGAAAAAGGACACCACTAATCAACATTGTAAAACAAAGAAATTTTATTAAAGATTTAAAATGTATTTTTTTCATTTTTCCCATATTTTTTCCTCCTCGTTTTTATAATCTATTTTAATCTTCGTTTTTATCAATCCATTCATTTTTTATTAAAACTCTTAAACAACTATCATTACCAGCAGCAGCTCCTTTTTGAAACCAATGTCTTGCATAATCTTCATTTCTAACAACATATTTTCCAAGCATATACTCTTCAGCAACAAATTGCATGGCTATTGAATCTCCTTTATATGCAGCATTTAATAACCAATAAAATGCTAATTCTTCATTAACATTTGTTCCTTTTCCTTTTTTGTAGCAATGAGCAAGCATACGCATTGCCTTTGCATTATTTAAAATTGCAGCCTGATTAAAATATTGAAAAGCTAAATCAAAATTTTTATCAAGATAAGAACCAAATAAATGCATAAAGCCCGCAGTATATAACATATCAGGATCATTAGCAGTTATATAAGCTTTAAGATTTTGCAATGCTTCTTCATCATTCTTATTTTCTTTTATTCTTTTAATCACTTCATCCTTATCCACTTTAATAATCGCCTCACTAACTTAAAATATGAATTTTATTATTTCCTATTACTTTAATAAAATTTAAATACTTAATTGAAAGTAATTTTTCAAACTAAATAAATATCATAATACATATTCTTATTTTTTTAAAATTGTGCACCTCAAAAGTAGACTAATAAAATAGCATAGGCTAATTTATTACTTATCTTAAATATTCTTCAATTCTATCTAACAAATTTAACACATTATCATTTTTATTTTCGATTTTATTTAAAATATTCTTAGCAATATTCATATATTCATGGCAAAGCTTTTGATTATTTTTAAATTTATTATAAATAAGTCCAATTCTAAAATTAAACTCACCACAAACATAATTATACTCATCACCAATAAATAAATCCTTTGTTGCTTGAAAATATTGATTAATTATTTCTATAGCTTCATCATAATCCTTAATGCATACCTGTAGTTGTGAAAGATAATTATAAGCTAACTGCATTATTTCAAATTTTGAGTCAAAATTATAATCATTGCATATATTTATTGACTTTATGAAATATTTTTTAGCTTCATCATTAACATCTGCTTGAAACAAAATATTTCCTAATGAAAAGCTTAAATAAGCTAATGTTTCTATTTTTTCTTCTATATCATTAGAGACAAGTTCAACAATCTTATAAGCATTAAAAATTAATGAATATGCCTTATCATATTGTTTTATAGCAAATAATAAGCTTCCATATAAAGCTATAGACTTAGCATAATAAAAATTCATTTCATCATTTTTATCATTTTCAGTATATATTTTTTCTAATTTTTCTACTGCATCTACAAATATTTCATATTGTTCTTTATTATAGGCCTTTTCAACAAATAAATATAATGCCTTGATTACCATATTACTATACTTATTTTTTTCATCAATCGAAAATAAATTATATTTTTCATATAATGTAGAAATTGAGTTTTGAGCTTCTTCTAAGCTATATAAAATTTGTGTTTTTACCAATTCACAATATACAGCTACTATTAACTCTGCTGGAATATTCTGCTCAAATAATTTAAATGTTAATAAGCAATTATTTAATAGAAGCTTTTTCTTCTCTAAGACATTATTTTTTTGAGATAATGATAGATTAAGCTTAACTCTTTTTCCCAATTCTAAATCAGTTAGCTTTTTATCATCACATCCCATATAGTCACTTATATTATCCATTGTTAAAAAATAAATATCCTTTGCATCTGTCATAAGCTACAACCACTTTTCTTTTTTATATTGTAACAATTTAAGTGCTAAAAAAGTGCTAAAATCATACAAATTGTTTCTAATATTTACACATTATAATAAATAAATTATTAAAATTGACTTGTTAATAAAGAATTAATGGAATACAATAAAAATTAAGAGATGGGGTGTATAATTTGAAAAAATGTATTATGATGATTATATATTTATTTATTGCTACAGCCGGAATGTTTACAGCCTATTTTGCCACAAATCAAGATAATATTGTTAGTAATGGAATGGTTAATAAAGACACAAAAATAAATACAATAACTACCACCTATAATGGTGAATGGGAGTTATATTATAATAAATTAATTGTTACAGATAATATTGATTTAAAACAAACAAACTATGATGCTTTAATTAATTTACCAAATAGCTGGCATAATCTTAAAACAAAAGATGGAAAAACATTACCTCTACAAGGATATGCATCTTACAGGATAATTGTAAATAATTTACATGAAGGAGATATTATTAAATTTGACAAAAAGCCTTCAAATGTCAGTATGAATGTATTTGTAAATCGCAAAAAAATTGCAGGTATAGGTGTAGTTGAAAAGAAATTTGCAAATAATCATGTTGCTGTAACCTACAATAATAATAGAGAATATGAAGTAGAGTATAATGAACAAGTAGAAATAGTAATTGAGGTTGGATATAACATTTTCGGTGGAATTGTTACTGCCCCAAGCTTTACAACTACTAATTACACAGATGCTAGTAAAGAAATTATAAAATATACTTCTTACATTTTACTTATAATGTATTTATTTTTATGTATTGTAGAATTAGTATCCTATTTTAAAATATTTGACTCAACCTTATATACCTTTAATTCTTCAGTATGTATTTTAATGCTATTTATATTTTCACCAACGATTAATCTAATTTTAGGAAGCTATAACTTTTATATTTTACCATTTTTAAATGATTTTTTTAACTTTATCTTTTACGCTTTATTCTTATTTTTCATTTATCAATTTTTTAGATTTACCTATTCAAATAAAATGAAAAACAAAGAAATTATTATATATGTTGGATTAATTGTTTTTTCTTCATTAGCCTATGCTATATTAAGTCCCTTCAAACTACAAATCATTATTTTTTCAATATATACTCTTATTTTTGTATTAATTATGCTTAAATTCTCATATTTCAATAAAACACCTAAAGAATTTGATGTAACATTTTACATGACTAAAGCTATATTTTATTCAATTATTGGCGCAGAAATAGCTATTGTTGCTTCAACTAGCACTTATTATAGAGTAGATTCAAGTATTTCAACTATAGCTTATTTATTCTTTATTTATATTATTTATATTTCAATATACATTGCCTTTTTAATTAGAACCTATAAGCTTGCAGCTAAAAGCTACCAATATGAACTGCAAAATCAAAATTTAAAATCAATTATTTTAAAGGATCAAATTAAACCACACTTTGTCTTTAATTCTTTAAATGCAATTAAAACCTTATATCATGTCGATTTAGATAAAGGTGACTATGCATTATCGCTTTTATCAAAGCATCTAAGATTTAATGTAAATGCAATAAACACCAACCTAATTGCATTTACAAAGGAAATTGATAACATCTATAATTTTATTGACTTAGAAAATCTAAAGGTAGAAAATAAATTCAATATTATTTTTGATATTGATTATCAAGACTTTTCCGTCCCAATTTTATCTTTACAACCATTTGTTGAAAATGCTATTAAATATAGTAAAGTCAATTACAAGGATGATGGATTTATTGAAATATCAGCTTATTGCGAAAATAATAACATTATTATCGAAATAAATGATAATGGAGTTGGCTTTAATGTTAATAATATAGGCACAAATTCTTGCGGTATAAAAAATGCCAAGGAAAGATTTAAAATATTACTTAATGCATCTATAATTATTAATAGTGAAATAGGAAAAGGAACAAATGTTAAAATTATAATTCCAGAAGGTGAAAAAAATGAACATAATAATAGTTGATGATGAAATATCGTCTCTTCAAACATTTTTAACAGAAATTATAGATATTAAAGATATTGAATATAAATTTTTTTATGATAATAAAGATAATATTATTTCATATGTAAAGGATAATAAAATAAAAAGTGCATTTTTAGATATTAATATGCCTAACATCAATGGTATAGATTTAGCATGCGAATTAATTAAAATTGATCCTAATTTTAAAATTGTATTCGTTACAGGATTAAATACAACGAAAAATGATCTACCAAGTGAGATTGTAAATAACGTTTTGGGATTTATCTATAAGCCATATGATTATAATGATATCAAATATTATTTAAATCTAATAAATAATAATACAATTATTCTTGAGGCAAAAATGTTTAATAGCTTTGATTGCTTTATAAATAATGATGTTATTAATTTTTCATCTGCAAAGTCAAAGGAGCTATTTGCATTACTTCTAGCTTACAATGGCAAAATTTTACAAATGAATGATGCAATATCTCAATTATGGCCTGATAAAGATATAGAAAAAAGTAAAAAACTGTATCGTGATGCAGTATGGAGATTAAGAAAAACATTAGAAGAATATAACTTCAGCTGTATAACCTTTCATAGAGGTGCTCTTATCCTTGATAAAAAAAATATTAAATGCGATTACTGGGACTATCTACAATCAAAAATTGATAATTATAATGGACTATTTTGTAAGAGTTATGATTGGGCATTAGATTATAGCACTGAACTAGATGAAATAAAAGAAATTAGAAAACAAAATAAAAGCTCATTTAATTAAGCCTATTATTGCTTAAATAAATGGTTCTTTAAATTCTGAGGTAGGTAGGTAGTTACCCTCTTAAAAATTGAGGTAGGCAATGATTTACTACCTCTTTTC
>CAKQEA010000024.1 GCA_934229785.1 uncultured Anaeroplasmataceae bacterium | reverse complement strand
TTAATTCCTATTTTCTTATTTCTTTAAATTCTTAGGTAGCTACCTACCTACCAAACTACCTCAGTTTGGAAAGAGCCGAACTTTCATATAAAAATTTTATATTTAATTAATAAATTATTTTTTTAAGAAAGTCTTCATAATCTTTTTAATTTATTGTTAAATTCTTTCTATTCAAGCAATATTTATAGCATCATAAATCATACATTGTAATCTAATAGATTTATATTTTCTTTTTCTTCTAATTCATAATACTTCTCATAAAATTTTTTATTATATTCGCGTGCTTCAGTCAATAATTCTGTATATGTTCTGACATATATTTTTTGACTTTCCAATCCTTTTATAGTTATCTGAACATTCGGCTCAGTAGTAATATTATTTGAAATTAAAAAGCCAACAACCGAATCAGCCTTAGTTGGATAAACGGATTTAAAGAAAGCAACATAATCTCTTATTTGATTCAATTGTTTATCGCCAATTTTTACAGAAGGTCTCTTCAATTCAATTATATGAACTATGCCAGCATCATTATTACATAAAAAATCAATTCTTCTATCATGCTCAGGGATATCATACTCAGGAAACTGCTGTTTTAGCAAATTGGAATATGTAACTTCTCTCTCAAATTTCGACATTTTAGGATCAAGTAACCACGGGAATTCTTCTAAAAATTTTTGAATAACTTTAGTCTCAGATGCATCCTCATTAATAAATTTTTCAAATTGATTAATCGTTTCTATCCTACCCATGGCTATTTTAGCAAATTCCTTTTCTTCAATCGTTTTCCAATCAACTAACAGTTTCAAGGCATCTTCGTCGTTTAATTTATCTAAAGATTCTAATTTAGTTGTAAATTCTTTAAAACCTTGGAAGCCATACATATCTTTAATAGTAGAAATATAATCAGCACTTGTTTTTTCATCAATATTATCATTCTCTAAAATAGCAGAAGTTAATTTTTTAGCCAAAGACTTTTTTGTTTCATTAAGAGAATTTATCCATTTTTCAACATCAACTCCTAGTTCAGATACTTTTTTCTCTTTGGTTTTTGTTCGCTGATTACGCCATTTCTTCTGCGTGAAATCTACTATTTTACACAATAATTTATGAAGAGTTTCTAGTTCTTCATTTTCGTAATTATCCCAAGCCAAAGATTTTCTATCGGTAGAACAATTATCTATACTATTATCATTGTCAACAAAATCAACGTCAAAACTTCCAAACATATATTGGAAAAAATTATCATTTCCTCTTGAATTGTACTTATCCTTTTCGTTTACCAATTTATTCCTTGAATATAATGCAATACCTTGGTCTTCGTTAGATATTGGTGTTTCACTTGTCATGATTGTACCCGTAACACCTTTGGAAACGCCAAAATTATACAAAGCCAAATTTTCAGCCTTATTAGCAAAATCATTAGTAAAGTCACTTGGAAAAGACCATTTAAACTGACAATTATCTTCTAATTTCAAATTATCTTTAATATCCAAATTAACATCATCGTTAATGTGAATAATAAAATCATCAGAAAAAATCTTAAATCTATTCAACAAATTATTTCGAATTGATTCTATATTAAAATTTGTCTTTCTCTCTATTTCAGTAATAATTATTGTAGTTCCACTAGAATTAGTGGTAGGTTCATTATATTTTATTATCTCAGGCTCATACATATGTTCTTCTGACTTTTCTTTCAACTTATTAAAATTCATTAAAAATCTATTTTCTAATCCATCTTTTACAGTTGAAACCTCAATGTTTTTTCCAATTCCAAACATTGATAGTTTTCCAAGTCCCTTTTTACCTAAAGCTTTTCTTCCACCAAGTGTTAAATCACTATTTAAAGATACTCTTCTGTTTCTACCAATTTTCAAGAATGATTCATTAAGTTCTAAGAATGTCATTCCAGCACCATCATCACTTATCTCTATTCTTTTTTCTGGCTCATTTATAAATTTCAAACTAACAACATGAGCATCAGCATCCCAAGCATTAGAAACTAGCTCTGCAATCATAGGTGGAATAGTAGAATATAATTTTATTCCCAAATGCTCGATTAAATTTATATCAAATGATATTTTTAATTTTTCTTCTTTTTCCATAATTCACCTTATATTCTATTAAAAACTTTCTTTTTGAATAATTGATAAAACATTTCTTGAATATTCTTCGAAATTCTTTCAGATTCTATTATTGAACCTACTTCTATATTCTTTTGTAATCCATTGAATGATAAATTAGCAGATGTAATCAATGTTTTATAATTATCAACAGTAATAATTTTTGCATGTAAGGCATCGATACTATCAGCCTGTTTATTATAATTATATATTTCTAAAAATCTTCCTTTATAAAGCAATAATTTTTCAATTTTTTCTTTCTTATTTTCATAATCATTAATATAAAGTCTAACAAGAATACCTCTATTAACCTTATCAATAATTATATCAAGTAAATCATCAAAGTAATCCGATATACTGTATCCAGTTAGAACTATGATTTTAGCAGCATTCTTTAATAAATTTTCCATTACAATACTCGTAGGATTTGCCTTAAAAGAAAATGAATGTGGAGCAGTTATAGCTAAATCTACCTTTTCTTTATTTCTTTTTTTATCTAACTCACTAATCAAATCAATCATTTTTTTACATTCATCATCAGATAATGAAGGAAAACATTTTTTTACATCAAGAAAAATTTCTTCTTCATTAAATAGCGCGTTGTTATCTTTTAACGATAGATAATAATTTAATTGATCAGCTAATGAAATCACTTTATAATCACTCATTATTCTATCTCACACATTTCCTTTACTAAATCAGAAAAGAAAGATTTATCACAATCCTCATTAATGGGAACAATCAACCCTCTATCTAACATCCTGTTACCATTTTCACATGCAGTTTCTGAAATCATACAACATGAATGGCAGGCAGATATATTTAAATTATCATCTATATCATTCAACATACATTCTGGATCATTAGTACATAATAAAGCTTCCTCAAAAGCAGTTTGAATTATTGGAATAAATTTTTCAAATTTCCCTAATTCTACTAAACCACCAAGTGAACCTTCTTTGTCTGAACTACCGGTATATAATAATATACCCATCATATTATCTCCAGAATATATTCTTTCTTTAATAGCTGATGTCGAATAACCAGATTTATTTCCCATTACTTTTATCAACAAATGGCTAAAAGTATGCATTAAAGCATAAAGCGCTCCTCTTTCGTATATAATGCTCCATCCTCGTTTTTCGCTATAACGCTTAAAATATTTTTTAAATTTTTCATCAATTTGTTTAACATCATTTTTACTTAACCAAGAATCAATACTTTCCTTATTAAACTCAATAAAGATTCCTTCACCATTAACCTCAACACCTGGCAACCACTTTTTTGAAGTATTCAATTTAACAATATTTACCTGTTCTTCAGCTTCTGGATCAGGAGCATCAAGTCTTGTAAATCCTTTTAAGCACATTATTTCTCTTAATCTAGTAATTCTTATTACTCTAGAGAAATATGGCTTTAATATCGATGGAATTTCGCTTTCTTCTGCTTTAAAAACATGTGGGCTTCTCATATTTACCGGATTATTATGATTAATAATTGCTAAATATTCTGATTTCTTAATTGATAAATAATCCCTAGTGTCATTCTCACTATTTCTAAGTGCCTTTATAAAATCATCCTTAGAAAATTCAGTGCTAAAAAACATTTGATATAATAGTTCTTCAGGGTCTGGCATTGCTGAATTAAGTTTTTTAGCAGCTCTAAAAGATTCTAATTCCCTTTTGTGCTCATCAATTAAAACATATATTCTATCTGTATATGGTGGTATTGATATCGCACTCTTAATAACAGGAAAATACACATTTGACGCACCACGTTGAACAATTTTCATCTGAGCACGACATCTCTCACCAGAAATAGCTGGTCTAAATGGATGATGACCATTACATGAACAATTATTCTCAGGGCTTGTCAATCCAGCTAATGAACGAGTTGCATTACATTTAGTACAAGTAACCATTAAATCGCCTAATGATGATGTAGTACCAGTTGAAATTAATTTTAATTCCCCATCACAACTAGTTCCTTTATGGACCCATCTATTATAATCAAAATCTTCCATATGACCATTAGGACATATTTGAATAAATCTCGAAGGATAAGCATTAAAATTACATTTTGGACACTTAGGGCCAAATTTCTTATATTTTTCAACATCAAAATGTTCACTCAATTTGAAAATATATGAACAACTAACCTTTGAACAAATATGATAATCAGGGAAAGAAACAACAGGTAAATCTTCACTATTCTTATTTCTATTAGTTGTAGTAGGTGGTTCTTTAAAGAAATCAACTCCCATATATGATGCAAACCTAGAATCTTTAATCTCTTTGCCATTCTTTTCCCAATAATTAATGTCGAGAATTGTAACACAGTCTCTTTTTGCATCAATTATTGAACCAGGACCAAAGGTTGTGATTAATTGACTTGGCCTAACATCGCCTATTTTATTAATTGCCATTAGTTACACCTCCTCATATAGATACAATACCGAATTTTGATCAACATCTCTCATTGATTGTAGAGTTCCTTTTTCTGTGTCTTTATGTTCATCAGCGTAAGGAACCATTAATCTAATCTTATCTTCTGCATATTGTCCTCTATATACTACTTTATTACCTGCTTGAACTAATCTCTTCCACTCATTTATAAAATACACAATTTCATGTTTTGCATCATTAATAGCACTCGGATCAACTATACCAACTCTATCAGTAATAATAGATGTTATGTAATCAATATCTTTTGGCTTTAAATCAATAATCTTATCAGCACCGATAGACATATCAGGATACAACAATCTAATAGCACAAATAACTAATGCATGTAAGAATCTATCTCTAGCTCTTGCTGCAAATGGAGTAGCAGTTGTACCTTCAACATATCTATATAATTGTTTATGATATGCAATGAAATTTTCATAATGAGATAAGTCTCTAGGCCTATATGGATTATATAATGTTATTACTAATCCTGGATGAGAACGGCCAATACGTGAAGTAGCTTGGATATATTCCGAATTTTGTTTAGGCTGACCTAATACACACATTAATCCTAATCTATCAACGTCCATACCTACAGCAATCATATTTGTAGCAATTACCGCATCAATTGCTTTATTGTTAGTTGGTGTCCAAGAAATTTCTAACGAATCCAATTCTCTTTTTATTTCATCAGATTTAATACGTGATGTTATTTCTTTATGATTACTAATGAATCTTCTATCGTTATAATGACGCATCTTGCAAATTCTATATAATCTCTTAGGAATGTCGTCTTCTATTAATCTTGCAGCACCACCTAATTCACGAATAGAGTTAAAATATCCAACTAAAGTATAATATGGATCGATACTATTCATATAAGAAGGATTTAAGCTCAAATTTTTCACTTCTTGCATCGCTACAGCAAATGTTCTTAATAAAGTAGTTTTCATAGATTGTCCATTTGCACAAATTCCAACATATTTTCTAAATGGCATTTGTTCAAGAGGAACTTCTCTAATAAAATATGAATCAGACACTTCCAAACCAGCAGGTGGAAATTGGAAATGTTTTCTACCATATAATGCTTTTATTTGTTCATCAGCGTTCTTAATAGTTGCAGTTGAAACAATATATTTTGGCTTAACAATCTTACCATTCTTTTCGTATGAACAAAGCTTTTCAATCATTGTCTCATAGCCACCATAAATTGTTCCTAAAGGCCCAGTTATTAGATGCAACTCATCTTGAACAATTAATTCAGGTGGTAAAAATTTCTTTACATCGCAAGATGTTGATTTAGGATTATTTGCAGTTGCATTATGAGTATAACTATGTAAATCTCCCATAGCAATAAACCCATGACGACCACATTTCTTATGTACTCTACCAAATAAAGCATTTGTTTTAGGCTCCCATGGTAACTTTGCAAACTTATCTACAGTTCCAAGCAATATTGTTGGGCACTTATTATATATTTCATCATCAACTAAATAAATCGGTAAAGACCTTGCTACCCCTTTTTCTGGATATTTAGCAAAATGGCATGTTTTATCCACACAATATACTTTTAGTTCTTGTCTTTCAGTATCAAATATAAATGAATTTTCTATCTCATTATGATTGGGGTCTTTTTCAGAATAATAATTCAATGGCTTACCACAGAATGGACACGTAGGAATTTGTTTTGCTGCATTTCTCTTTTTGACTTCAACTTGAGTCTCATCATCATTTTTAGAAGGGATGAAATCATCAAAAGTATTTGAAACAACTCCATCACCTACCCAGAATCCTATTGAAATACGTTCATTACCATATACTTCAGGTTTCATATCCCTAATGTATTCTGCAGCCATAATCATTTTTGTTAAACGATCTCTTTGTTGTGTAGTTAACAATCTTAAAGTATATCTTAAAATTATTGTCACTCCACCATCTAATTCATATTCACCTACTGATGATTTCCTTAGTCTTCTATTGAAAATAGTAAATGCCATCAAACCTAAATATGCTTCTGTCTTACCTCCACCAGTTGGGAAATATAATAAATCTACTATTTTACGTTCTTCGTCAAAAGGATTAACAATACCCTTAATATTCAATAAAATAAATGCTAATTGGAATGGTCTCCAGTTAAATTGATTTTCTGGATTGCGTGGATTACTAAAATCACTGAAATTGCAAACAACACCTGAACCATGTTTCTTAGCATATCTTTTTATAGCATTTTGTAAATATATAGTTTGGTTCATTACACAAAATGCTTTAAAGGCAGCTTCATCATCATTCAGTATTTTAATACCAGCGTTAATCCTATCACAGGCATTCTGACAGTTATTAATAATCTCATCAAATCTACACATATTGTTGCTAAACAATTTTTTCTTAGGACTTGCTTTTAAATTATTAATCCATTCTTGATACTTAGATGTGAAAACATATAAATCAGAAATGATTTTATCTTTACTTTTTTCTGAAGAAAACTTCAATGTTGAAAAGAAATCTTTTTCAAATTCATCAAAGTCTGCACTAACCTTATTTATCTCTTGTTCTGGAATAAATTCAGTTGAAATATGATTACATACCATACCATTAGAAATCCAATCAGCAGCACAACCTCTTCCTCTTGCAAAAATTGGTTTTTCTAAATAATAATACTCATCTAATGAATTATTATTCCTTGCATAACTTTCAGATACAAAACCATCTTCGTTAAAAACTTCTAGCTTTGCCTGGAACATTATTGAAGCTAATTCATTAGAAAAAGGTCTTTTGTTAGTTAAGAATACACTTACTAAAGAATAATCATTTTTTAAATCATATTTAATCAACGTAATTTCAACCTGTGGATCAATACTACATCTACTAGATTTTGTTCTCTTAATTGTTGATAAATCAATTTCAATTTCTTCACTATTTTGCTTTCTACAATATACTGTCTTATCTCTTTTTTTCTTTTTATCTTCCTTTGATTTTTCATCTAAATCAAATAAATCATCAGGAGCATCTTCCTTTTTTTGAGAAAAATAATCTCCCCAAGAGGTTTTAACAACTATTTTTTTCGTTTTTTTCTCAATATAGAAACTTAAACCAATTGATGTTGTATTACTTAAAGTATCATTTACAGGAGTTTCCTCATTTTCTTCTTCATTACTACTATCATATTTGTTTTCATCTAAGCCATAATCATTGTCTGCATGTTCATCATATTTTTCTGGGTTTTCTGGATATAACATTCCCGTTAAATATTCAACATTTGGACGACCATAAAGAACCTCATCTTCAGATGATGGTCCCATCAAGTCCTTTCTAATAGCTTCAATGATTTTTTGCCTTACCTCAGCTTCTAATGAAAAATTACTCATATGAAAACTCCCTTCAAATACAATATACTATTTAACATCTTTGGCTAAACCAATAGTATATTTAAAATTATTTCCTTCTTTGATATTTGTATCAATTATTAATCTATAATTCCATTTTTTATTATCTTTATCACATTGAGATGCATATTCACACCATTTAATAGCTTCTTTTGCTTTGATTATTACATCCGGATTATTTTGTTCATTTGCACCCTTAACTTCAATAATATACTTATCAGTTTTAGTCTCAACTAAGAAATCAGGATTATATTGACTACCATTATTCCAGAAAATTCCAAGTTGATCTAATGGCAAACGAATCCACTTTAATACCTCAGAATCATCATCAATGATATTAGCAAAGATACGTTCCGTATCACTGTCATAACCATTTTGAGGATAATATGATTTTTTATATCCTTCAAAAACATATTTTCTAATATTCTTTCTATCATCAAATGGCTTTTTATAATTTAAAATACCACTTGTTTTAATATTCTTAATAAACTTTTTAAATGTTATGAATTCCTTTTGAACTGAATATTTGAAACTAACCTCGCTAGTCATATTCTTTCTAACTTGGCTAACTATATCATCAATAATTACTTTAGCATAACGACGAACTATCTTCTTTTTATCTTCATCGGTACCATCTATTAATGATAAATATTGATTAACTAATTCTAGGACATAATCAGCATCATCAACTGATAATTCAGTCATAGAATCTAACAACATACACGCTAAGGTATTAACTGGATTTTCATCGGTTAAAGCTATAGCATCTATAGATGATAATAGCTCTTTATTAATTGCATCGTATCTTTCAATTTTAGATGCAGCAACATCAAAATCCATAATACTTCTAACTAAATTAAATTTTTTAAATTCTATATTTGATGTAGGTGTCACAAGAATCTTTGGAGTTGATATCAATAGATTTTTATATCTAGTCAATTTACTAGCAAATTCATCTTGTGATAGAACCTTTTGTTGACCAGAAAATTTTGAAGTATCAGTTTTTATTTCAAGTTTTTCATCTGGTTTAATACTAAGTGATGGAGTGTTGTCAACCGGTTTAGATGTAGAACTTGAATCATCATCTAGATTAAATAAATTTCTAACTTCAACAGATGGTGTATTTGGCTTTTCAATCCTAGGAGCAAATTTCTTTTGATATTCTTTATATAAATTCTCAATCACTTTTGCATCTGATAAATCATTATTATCATTCATTTTATTCTCAATGAAATCTAATGTTTCATCATCAAATAAGGATTCAATAACTACTTGTTGACGAGGTTCTGTTTCTTCATCTAAATCTTTTGTTTTAAAAACATTATTATTCTTAATATCATCTAATAATTCACGATAATGATCATGAGCGACGATATCTAATGTATCAATCTCTTCATCACCGGTAATCTTTCCAAAAGGTAAACGAAGACCTCTACCAATCGTTTGTAATGCTAAAATATCACTCTTGGCGGCATTTAAAGGAATGATGGTATATAGATTATTAACATCCCATCCCTCCTTAAGTTTATAAACATGTAATACAATTTCGATTTTATTAGATGTACTCTCAATTGAAAGTAATTGTTTAATATTTTCTTCTGATTCGTCTCCAGACATTTTAGAATGAACTTCCATTACTTTTCCTTTGTACTTTCCGTCAAAGAAATTATCGTTTTCAATCAATTCATGTATCTTCTTTGCATGCTCTGTATCTTTACATGCAATTAATACTATTGGCTTAACTAATGGTAATTGATGCTCATTACAATATCTAGCCAATGATAATTTCCTATTTTCGTGTAATGTTAAACCATCAATTATTTTCATTTGTTCAACATCTTCTGCAGAATATCCACCCATATTAGTACGTCCTAATACAACTGGAATTTTTAAAAATTTTCCAGCACCTTCATTTAAACCATATGAATAAATAACATTCTTATACTTTTTAGGTGTTGCAGTAAATTCTAAACCTAATATTGGCTTTAGATTATTAATAGCATTCATGGATGCTGGTGCATAATATCTATGTGCTTCATCCATCATAAATACCAAATCATCATATTTAGATAATAATTCACCAAAAGATGAACCAATATTTTCATCAAATTCATGGAATTCAAAATTCTTATCTTTATTATTAAAAATCTTACCAATATTAAAAATGAATAATTCTATTTCTTTATTTGCACTATTTGAATGGTCAATATCAATCCATTTATATCTATGGTAGTTTTCACCATCATAGACCTTCGGATTACCAATAACAGATTCTAAGCCTTTAAAAATATATTTAGAATTTTCTGGTAAAGCTTCCATTCTTAATTTATCATATATAGTATTTCCAGGTGTTAAAATAAAGAAATGTCTATATCCCTTAGTTTTATATAGGTAATATATACAAGCTCCCATTAATCTCGTTTTGCCAATACCAGTAGTCATATCGAAACAAAAAGAGGGAAAATTAAAATCAAAAGAAATGTTTTTTTGTGAAGAAGAATTCTCCGAAGCAGTTCTAACTATATAATCGATATTATCATGTTGATAATCACAATTTGATGATATTTTATCTAGAACAGCCAGAGCTTCTTCTTGAGGAACTCTTAAACTCATAGCCAATGAAATTTTAGTAACCTCACTTCTCATTTTATTCACCATCCTTTGAATTAATACATTTTGGTAAAACACGCTTCATAATATCAATAATTTCAATATTATCAGGTAGTCTTAAATCAGATTGATATTTCAATGCATAAATAGATAATGATTCTTCATCTGACAAAGATTCAATTAATTCATTAACATACTCGCCATTTACAAAATCCTTCGTGATATGAATATAATGTTTTTCAGATGAGTATCCATGAATTAAACCATGTTCATCATATGTATACCCTTCTATATTACATATAGCATTTCTTATCATCTTTATATCAAAACCTTTATTAAATTGATAAACACCAATAATTGGATGCCTTACAAATAGAGGTTCAGAAAGTTCATAAAAATGGTAACCTCCACCACCATTCCATCCTACTTCTTTAGATATACCAGTTTTATCATTTCCAGAAATAACTAAATCCATTCTAGGTTTATCAAGACTATAAATATGTTCACCAAACTCAATACCAATCCATCTTCTATTCATTTTATGAGCAACGGCAATTGTCGATGCAGACCCCAAAAATGAATCAAGCACCAAATCTCCAGGCTTTGTATAGTAATCTAACAACATTTTTATTAACACTTCAGGTTTTTTTCCACCTTTAAATCCAACTCCGCCTTCTAAACGACAATTACCAAAATTACCAGCAAAATCATAAAAATTAGGAACCGGAAGATATTTTAAACTTCCACCATTTTTCAATTCTTCTAATCTATCTAATGGGATACCAGAATAAAATTTTCCTTTATTGGCACTAGCTTTTTTAGGCCCTGTAATGTATCTAAAACCTAATCCATCTTCACCAATGCCATATACTTTGTACATTGTACCTAATCCATCAATATCTTTTCTATCCGCTAAATATAATTCAAAAAACTCACCAGCACTAGCTTTAACTCTAGTCAATGAACCAGTTGCCCATGTTTCCTTTAATCCTGTTAAAGATGGGGAAATTTCCTCAATTTTATATTCATTTTCTTTGAAAATAACAACCTTTTTATTTCCTAACTCAATAGTATTGCCTTCAGATAATCAGTTATCTTCCATTTAAACTTATCAATAGAATAATCGACTGTAGGTCTATTCAATGATACTTTATTTCTATTAGTTGTGTACACTAAAACTTGTTCAATAACTTTTTGATAATCACTATCTTCTGCCAATGTTTTTCCAGGATATCGAACTTGAATATAAAAAGTATTTAAATAGTTTGATCTACCAAAGATTTCATCTAACATAACCTTTAAATAATGAGATTCTGAATCATCAATTTGCACACAAATAACAGCTCCATCTTTCATCAATGAAAATAAAAGTTGAAGTCTTTGATACATTATATTAAGCCAAATACTATGCTCCAATTTATCTGGATAATCATCAAATATTTTTCCTGTATTGTAAGGAGGATCGATATAAATAAAATCCACTTCACCAGCATATTTATTTTGTAATGCTTTTAACACATATAGATTATCTCCATGAATCAACATATTAGACTGTGTCAAATCTCCAAATGACTTTTCATAATCTTCTATCAATAATCTTTTTTCAATATTATTAACCTCTTCTTTGCCAGTCCATGTCAGTTCTAGTCTTCCCTTTAATTCCATATAATCCTCCTAAAACTTTACAACCAATCTAGGGTCAAACAATAATTTAACCTCAAATTGTTTATCAAATTCATGTTTTGTTTTTATTGCTTCTTTTTCTATCTCAGCAATGTTGTTCATATAATCATCTTGCATATTCTGCAATTTTGTTTCTAATGCTTTTACTGCACTTCTTAAAAAATCTACTTTTTCTTGGAAGTTAGTAATTAATTTAGATGCTTCTTTATTCTCTTCAATTCTTTCTTTTAAATCTTGCATCTCAATATTTAATAATTCCTTTTTATTTTCTACCCAATTATCAACCTTAAGAGCATTATAATCCCTTATTTTTTGGGTTTGTTTTTCGTACTGATATTCTGCACCATTAGCTACAATTGAATATATATTTCTCATAATATTTTCTTCAGTAGCTGTCGGATTATAATCTTTCAAATCCACATCTGGAATCAATTCTAATACTGTTAAAGCATCCTTTTCAGGTACAGTAATTATTCCACCATTTTCATCAGTAAACATTAAATCAGCTGTAATATACCTAGTATTATTCATCAAGCCACCAACAAATAGATATCCATGATTTAATCCAATCACTTCAAATGGATTGTTATCAAACTTCAAATATCTTGATTTTAGCCTTCCAATTTCCATTTTTGTATAATCAACCCATTTAATTATCTCATCACAATACTTTATATATTCATTTCGTGCTTTCTTAAATTCTTTATTCTTTTCTTCTGCTGATGTTACTGATAAGATTTGTTTCAACGAACTACCAGCCTTATTTCTTTTAGCATCAATACCTTTACTCAATTTCTCGAATTGCTTAATATAGTCAGCTCTAGTTGTACAATTTTGATAAATTTCTAATACTTTCTTTTCAAAGTTTAAATCTGTAGATAATAAACCTAGTGCTTCATCTGAAGCACCAAATACTCCTTCAAATAATTGAAATTTTTTGCTTAAAATTTCATATACTCTTTTATCTGCTTCATTTCCAGTATTTAAGAAATTCATGGCAACAACATCATTTTCTTGACCATAACGATGAACACGTCCAATACGTTGTTCAATTCTTTGAGGATTCCATGGCAAATCATAATTAATAATTGTATTACTAAATTGTAAATTTAAACCTTCTGCTCCTGAATCAGTTGATATAAATATTTTCCCATTATGTTCAAAATAATCAACCATCGCATGTTTAAATTGCACGCTTCTAGGATTGGTGTTTTTATAATGCTTTGCTTGCCAAGCGTTAAATATTTGTTTTGAATGCTTATCACTTGGATTACCATTGAATATAACAATTTCATCTTCAGCGTATCCGGATTCAATAAGTGAATCAAAAATATACTTTTGAGTTCTTAATGACTCAGTAAATATAACTACCTTTTCTTTAATTCCTTTTTCCCTTTGTAATTCTAAAGCAACATTTACACCTTCAATTAATTTTTTCATTTTAGTATTAAATGAAATCTTCGAGGCGATTTCTATTACATTATTTACTTGCTGAATTTCATAATCTAATTTTTGATTAAATATGTTTAATTCTTCGTTATAGTTATCACACCAATCTTCCTGTTCGTCTGCATCTAAGAAATTAAAGAAATCCTTAAGGCCTACTTCGGCTGATTGTTCTTTTGTTCCTTCTTTTAATTTTTTAAGTCTAGTTTTAATCTTCTCAAAAGTTTCAATTAAGGCAAATGATGATGAAGCTAAAAGCTTTCTTACTACAAGAATACATAGATTTTTGTTTTGCCCAGGAAAACCATATTCTGCAGTTTTAGCATATTTGTCTACTAACTCATACAAAATCTTTTCATCTTGAGATAATTCAAAATCCATAGTTATACAAGTTCTCTTAGCAAACTTCATTTCCTTAGCAACTTCTTTTCTTAAGGTTCTAACCATAATAGGACGAAGTTCGTTTTTTAACTCATCGTATTGTTGATTTTTTATAAATCTACTATTGAATACTTTTTCACTTTCAAATATTCTTGAGTCAATGAATGATACTAAACCAAACAAATCATCTAACGAATTTTGTAATGGTGTAGCTGTAAGTAATAATTTAGGAATCTTATGAGTTGAATCAAATAAATTTTTTGCGGTTTTAGTGCCTTTAAAAACATTTCTCATATTGTGAGCTTCATCAATTACCACCAAATCCCACTTAATATTTGCAAAATCCTGATGTTTTAAAAACCTCGAAGCTAATCTATAACTTAATATAACAATATGTGGTTCGTTTGGCTTTTCAAAATAACTTTTTAACCATCTTCTACAATCTCTATCACTAATTCTTATTCCATCAATGACTTCACATTTAATATCAAACTTTTCTTGTAATTCTAATTGCCATTGAACTCTTAATGCAGCTGGAGTAGTAATCAAAATATTTTGTTTATTCTGCTTCAAAAGATATTTTAATACAAGTCCTGCTTCAATTGTTTTACCTAAACCTACTTCATCTGCAAATATTACACCACCTGTAGGTATAGCACTAATTGCTTTTAAAAAAGCATACATTTGATGTGTATTTTTTTGAATATTTTTATTGTGTAAACATCTAAAAGGAGAATTCTTTATAGTTGCAATTTTAGGCACAGAAAACTGTTCTATTATTCTATTATTATTTTCCATAACAAATTCTCCTTTCGAACATTTTTATAATTGTTTTAATAATTCTTTTGCTATCATTTCACTAATAATTGGTGGTACAGCATTACCAACTTGAATAAATTGGGCAGACCTATTTCCTTCAAAAAAATAATCATCAGGGAATGATTGAATTCTAGCAGCTTCTCTAACAGTTATTGATCTACACTGATTAATGTCAGGATGAATGAAATAATGTCCATCTTTTGATAAATGAGCAACAATAGTTTGAGATGAACTTAGATTCGATGCTATTACCTTAAATCTATCTAAGAAGCACCCTCTATTGTTATGTGTCCATAATTCTTCAGGTAAATCTGTATATTTTAATCTTTTATTATCATTATTCCAAGCTTCAATAACAAGACGATAAATTTGAGCATCATGTGCATTTAAAGTTCTTGCCTTATTTAATGTTAGTACATCACATTGATTTCTGATATTATATTTACTTAAATATTCAGGTATTTCTATATTCCTATATTCATCAGATGATTCATTAGGATGTAAAAATGGTAAATCTTCAAACAAATCATTTAATGTATATTCATGTGCAACTTTCTTAAATTCAGGATAAAATCTTCCACTATTTTTTTTCCAACCTATTAAAATTACTCTCTTTCGATTTTGTAACAACCCATAGTCATCAAAATTGATTAAGCAATCTTTCACTTCATAGCCTATATCCTTAAGTTTATTTACTAAATCTCTATAATACTCACCTTCACCTGCTGTATATAAACCTAGGACATTTTCAAATACAATCATCTTAGGTTGATACCTATTTACAATATCTATATATCTTAAATAAAGATAATTTCTTGGATCACTTTTCATAGAATCTTCACTTCTTGCTCTACCAACCAACGAATATGCTTGACATGGTGGGCCTCCAATGATAACATCTATTTTTCTAATTCTTTTTTCTCTTTTTAAACTATCAATCTTAGAATACAATTGAGACATTGTTTCAGAAGATATAGTATGCTTTATTACTGATGAAGTGACATTTTCAGGCACTGAAAGATATAAATCATCTTTGGATATTTCTTCTCTCAAATATCTATAATAAAAACTCAAATCACCATTATGTTTAAGATAGTAGTATACAGATCTAGTTTTTAAAGTCTCACAAGCATCTGAATTCATTTCCACATGTGCTACATCTATATAACCTTGTCGCTGAAATCCTTCAGATAAACCTCCGGCTCCAGCAAACAAATCTAAGTATGTTGGTTTTCTATTTGCCATAATAAATTTCCTTTCTAAAATTATAAAATCATTCAATAAATCCTAATCATCTGATTCAAGAACCTTTAATATCTCTTCGAGCTTCTTGTCAGATGCAGTATTTATAGTTCTGGCAAAAGTTAACGAAACCTCTTGCTGCGCATCACTCATTTTATCTAAGTCTATTGAAATCCTTCTATTGGTATAGTCTATAGAATTTTTTAGTTTTATAGAATCATCCAAATTTAAACCTAATACTTCAGTGAGCTTATCACCGTATTCGATAGGAATAATTTTTTTTCCATTTTCAAGCAACGATAAAAATGGAACACCAACACCAAGTTTTTTTGATAGTGTTCCCAATGATTCTCCTCTTTCATTTCGAAATTGTCGTAACAGTGTTCCAAACTCAATCATTGCTTAACCTCCGAATCGTAATTCTATAATAGAATTATACCACTATTTACCAATTTGATAAACACTAAGATTTCAGCAATAAAAAAAATCGCATATAATTTAAAAAAACATTTATTAGTAACGATATTTTTTAGAATCCAAGACCTGTACTTTTTCTATTGCCACCACTGGTCTCCAACTCTGTTCAAAAATTGCCACCAAACGTTTTGCCACCATTTTGCCACCAAATTGCTATAAAAGATATGTAAGATGTTGCAACTGACGTACAATATACAATATATTGTATAAGCTATGTAAGACATTTGACGTTATACAAGATATTTTAACGAATTTTTTCGAATCCTAAGGGAAAGACCGTGTGTTCGAATCACATCGGGAACGCCATTTAAATAGGGTAGAGAGAGAATAATATTCTCGTCCCTCCCATTGCACCGTACGTACGGGTCTCGTATACGGCGCTACATTTATATTCTACACAAACTACTAAGATAGTAGTCCAAAGGGTTAACTAGTCTAAAATAATACCACATTTCAATGGTAATTTTAAAATTATTCAATTTTATTTTGTTTTTTGATTTTATTAATAAATTCATGAAACCAGTGTTGAAAACTTATTGAATGATTTGACGAAAAAGAATTAATTTCTTTTAAAGCTTTATTAAATTCCTCAGTGTTTTTCAATTTAGCAAAATCTCTAATTTTAAAACATAAATCATTGCACTTTGAGCATAAATGTAATTCTTCATTTCTTCTTTTTACAACGGCAAATGATTCAAACATCTTTTTATTTTTACCACAGCAATCACATTCCATTATCTAATTCTCCATTCATTATTAAATATGTTATTTCATCGTTAATTTCATCATCACTAACACTAATTTTCTCACGTTTTTCTAATATGGGCTTGACTTTTTCTACTATATAATCTGTAATGGCTTGGGCTTGCATTTTTGATTTTAAATTATTATTAACCAATGTCTTAATTCCTTTTTTATCTTCCTGTATGAATTCCAGCAGCTCTACTTGTTCTTTCTCATTTAACATATAATCCAAAATAACGTTATATAAAAGACCTTCAAACATTCGATAGAAGATAACTTTATCATCTTCTTTTATAAAGTCTAATGCTTTTTTCATACCCGTAGATGCCGCAAAGCCAACAAACGCTCCACCGAAAAAGCCTATTAATGCTCCCAACTTTTTATTTATTTTACCGACATAAGTTCCACCTAATAATGCTCCTGCAGCAATATTTCCAAACATTGAACCTGCCATTCCTGTAATCAATACAAAAATATTTTTTAAAAATTGTGTTTTACTAATATTTCTATTTATTACTCTATATATATCAGGAATAGAAACCACTAAAAACATAGTACAAGTAGTTAGTTCATTAACAGATAAAAAATGTTTCATACTATTAGTAAGTGTCTGCTTTCCTACAGGAGTTAACCCAGCTAATCTTCTAAAAGAATTAATAATTGTTCTAGCTCCATTTTCTCCAAATTTTGATATTAAGATTTCAACAGAAGAATCAAACACTTTAATAACGGATGTTCTCGCCAATTGAGCAGATAAAACACTACCAATCAAACTAAGTCCATATACTTCTAAGCCTGTGAAAAATGCTGCTTTTGTCGCTTGTTTTAAATCTTTTGTTGTGGAAAACGTCACAAAAAAAGAAAATGCTGCTGATATACCAAAAGCCCATAAACAATTAATTGCTCCATTTTTTATATCATATGTTATAGATTCAACGGTCCCTGCCTTTGCTAGATTGCTCGCTTGTTTATATGTTAATTTTCCTTCTCTAATAATATTGAACGCTTGGTCTTCATCACTAATACCTGGAACTTTTCCTTCTCGTATTTTTTGCTTCATCAATTCTACTACTTCTAGATACTGATCTTTAGAAACTTCAATTTGCATAGGTGTATCATCCAAATTTAAGTATCTAAATTCTTCACCATTGCCAAAATCCTTAAAGCATGCATTAATAGAATCTTCAGCACTTCTACAATATTTGCATTGTACATTAATGCCATTTACAATTTTATCGGCACCATTTGGAGCATTATCATAACCTACCACTGTAGATTCTTCACCATATAATTTATCTAATGATGAACCAGCCTCTTCTGCATAAAATCCGTGCCCCGTCTTAGTATTTCCTATGCCATTTTTTGCGCCAAACATTGTCGTAGAAGCATTTATTGTATTTATACTAGAAAAAGATGAAGTTGTAAAAATATTATGATTTATTTCATCAATTTTTACTTTTCTTTCTTTATAGTCTTTAAAAACCTCATAGATGTCTTTATCAAAGAAATCAAAGTGCTCAAAAGTTTTACATAATCTATAACTTCCATCATCCAATGTTTTTAATTCATAATCACTTATATTGAAATATTCCCATGGAATAATTTTGTAAACGACATTAATCTTTTCTTGCTTTTCTTTATTCTTTTTATTTCCGTTTTTAATCTGTTTATTAAACTCTTTAACACCTTTTTTTGATGACTTATAAATCAAAGCCTCCTCAGTAAAAGCAATTCCAACTGGATATCCACCTAAACTACTAATTTCAGCCAAAATAAGATGGTAATCATTTGGTATTGGTAGATAACTATATATTTTTTTAATTTCATTATTTGATAGTTTATCTCCTGACTGAGATAAATCTATCAATTTTTGTTTTAAAATAGTATCCATATAACCTCTGACTATATAATAGTATTTTTCTATTCTATTATATCATAATTTTATTTCATTTATAAAAACACTAGGCTTCAATATTTTCTTTACTCCACTTATATAATGTTCATATGCTGAAGATACATAAAAAAATTCTTTAATTCTCTATCTATAGCCTTAAAATATGGAATAACTACATCTTTTATTTTAGAATTGTAACGTTTATTTAGTTTATAATTATTATATTTTTTCTTAATAAACGAAATTATTCCCATACTAATTCTCCATGCAATGTAGATGATTTTTCCAATAAAATTGCTTAACAAAATACATATAACGCTATCATTTGCTTAGAACAAATCAATGATTTTATTTTCTTTTTTACATTATTTTCCTCATAATAAAATTAATCCATTTATTATCTCTTTTTAAACTATCATTTGTTATCTTATAATCTATAATTTTTAAATTTATATTTAAAATATAATTATTAATTGATTTTTCAGTTAAATAAATAAAATATCTATCATCTATTACTCCTTCAAAATCACCATATTTAAAAGAACAATACATAATTCCATCTTTTTTTAACATATTACTACAATATTGAAATGCTTGATTCAATAATTCTTTTTTGATATGAAGAAGTGATGCTGATGCCCAAATATAATCATATTTCTCATGCTGATTCCAACAATCTAAAATACTGTCACATGAAACGTTTAGCCCTAGTTTTCTTGCTTCATCAACAAATTCAGGTTGCGGATCTATTCCCTCAACCTCAAAGCCAATAGATTTAAAATATAGCATATCTCTTCCACTACCAAAGCCAACATCTAGTAATTTTCCTTTACTCTTAGTATACTTTAAAAAGAATTTATAAGATTTTGTCATATCAGCATCTTTAGTTTTTAAAATGTATTCTTTACTATGTTCTTTATAATAATTCATATTAAACTCTTTCCCATTTTACAAAGCCATTGTAAAGTGCACTATTATATAATTTAATAAGTTTTTTATTGTACGTTTCTAATGAAATATTTCTATTTCTATTAATTAGTTTATTTAAATAATCATAGGATGGAATCTTATTATTTTTAGATTCATTACAATGAGAACAACTAAAAACTAAATTCCATATCTGATCATCTTTTACAAAACTCCAAGGAATAAAATGATCCATATGACATCCCTTTAATGATACAGGATTGCCACAATAGAAACATTCAAGTGTATCCCCCTTAGTAAATAAGCTTTGTTTAAATGATTCAAGAGATTCTCTCTTAGTAGAATTATCAAGCTTAATTGCAAGATTATTTTCTCCTTTATTTGCAATACTTAGGTTATTCTCCATCCATATTATCCAAGCATAATAATTTAATTTTTCCAAAGCTGATTTATATTTAGTTAAAAAATTATATGATTCCTCATTAAACCAAATCTTTTTCTTCGATTTATCAAATCCATAAATATTAGAATTTAAATCTGAATATAAAGCACCAACAACATTAATACCAATTACATTTTTAGTTTTAGATAAATATTCATCTTGTTCTTCTTTATTTAATGAATCAAAATCTATTTCATCCAACAATTTATTATTGTTAATAATATCATAAATAGCCTTTTCAATTAAACTTATTTTTCTACCATTATGATATTGAGGTAACTTAAATTTAGCAATTAAATTCCAATACATTTTAGAAAACGAATAAGACAAGCATTTAAAATCCAATTCTAACTTATCATTAACGTTAAATAAATTATCCAAAATAGCTTTAAAAAATGCATATTTATAGGTTGCTGTTTTCTTAGATAAGGAATTTAAGAAATGCATACAATCAGACATATACATACTATCATCATTATGAACTTTTAAGATTATTCCCTCATTATCCTTAAATCCCATAATTATTTAACCTTTCATAATCTTTTTAACTTAACCAAATATCTTTTCTAAAATTATACCAAAAATAACAATTTAGTTAAAGATTCTAATCATATTTTTTCAAATGTAACTAAAAAAAGGATATGACATACATAAAAAGTAAATCATATCCTCAATATTAATATATTAAATTAAAATTTTTAATTAAACTATTTTTTCTTATAATAAGTGGCTCTTCCTTTTCCACTTTTTTCAATTAATCCTTTTTCTTGTAAAGATGCTAATAGCCTTATTAGTTTATCTTTAGTAAAGCCACTTATTTTTTCAATATCACTTCTACTATATAGATAATTTGCTTTCATCGAATCTAATACATTAGCTTCGTTTATTGACAAGTTACAATCTTCAATACAGGTAGGGTAATAGAAATTGATCCTGATGTAACATTATAAATTGGCTTAACATAAGCATTTTTATATGCATCGTTTATTCTTCTTATACCAGTAGCAAAAGACCCAATAATATTTAATCTTCGAAATACATTAGCTATAATTGGATTTCTAAGATATGAATAATTTCCTTTTATATAATCCTTTTTAGTCATATCACCAACAAGTCCACCAGGAGATGATATAATAATCTTATCTGGATACATTTAAATTTTTGTGTTTGCCTTAATATCCCACGCTCTATGAACAATAGCATTTGCCACTGCCTCTCTATATGCTTCAAAAGGAATTAACTCAGTCTTTTTTCTAAATCCACCATCAATCCTTTCAAAAATGTATTCACTTTCATATATTTTTAAAGAATCATAATATTGCTTTAATATAGATTCTCCTGCAAAAGTTATACGTTTTTTAAATATATTTATAGAATTACCAAATACGGCAATATCTAATCCTGAAAAATCATTTTTATCTGCTAATAATTTTGCTGCATTATTATATCCAAATTTAGAATTATATAAATTTAAACTTTTTAGGGTATCAAGATTGAAGTTTTCCAAATCAATTATTTCTTTTAATTTTTGACTTAAATATGAAAAAGTAAAATCAGTTTCATTAGCATTCAATTCCTCAAATGAAATATTCATCCCTGATAGAATCAATCTCTTTTCTTCAATATCATCAACTTCAACAGTTGATGAATCATTTCTTTTATACGCTTTACCATTATATCTATATGGTGTATTTACACCTTATAATGAAATAGTTTTATCATCATTGATTTTTAATGAATAATCAGGCTTTGGTTTTATTGAATCATTTATTTGATTTTCAATATTTAAACAAACCTCAATAGGATTATCTATTCCTACAATATTTAAATCATCAGCTACTCCAAAAATAATTTCTCCATCATTATAATTTGCAAAAGCACTAACAGTTTTTAAATATGTTTTTGATACTTCTTTTTTATATACTAGATTTTTATTTTCTTTCTTCACTATCATCTACCTCAAATCCACTATATCATCATTGTATTGTTTTTGCAACGATTTGTCTTTCGTTGTATTTATATTACAACGATTTTATTAAAAAATGAGTCTTTTTCAAGACTCACTTACTTATTAAAGAAAATAGTATCATATAACCATTACTTCTGATACCAAAAAGTTTTCTTTCAAAATATTAATTAAAATAGTATAAAAATACTCTATTATCTCTATTCTTTATCTAGCTTAAACGAATAAAAAATAACTCACACTATCATAAACTAAATTCTAGCTTAACCCTAATCTTAACTAAAAATCATTAGATATTTTGAAATGGGACAATAATTAAACCTCAATAAGATTAGTAAGATTTGTCCTATCAATTGCCATTTGTAATCTAGCAATTAATCTTTGAAGCTCTAAAAGCTCTACTTTAACCTTATCAACATCATATAATAATTCAGTATATTCAACCTTATTACTATAGGTTGAAGAAACTCTTTTTAACTGCTTTTGTGAAGCATAGTTTGATAATAGCTGCTTCTTAGAATTTAATTGCGCTAAATAGATTAAGCATTCACCAATTGTCATATTAAACTCCAAAACTATTGTTGTTGCATTTGATATAGCAAGTAAAGCCTTATATTTTCTTATTTTTGTATCAATATCATCAATTTCCTTTCTTACATTTTCATAAGAATAATTAGATTTTATTTTCTTTTCTCCTTCAAGATAAGTAACCTTGCATTCTTCACCTTCAAGAGTAATTATATCCTCTTTTTTTTCTTCTAAAATTTTAATTTCCTTAAGTAATTCTGTATTACATTTTTTCATATTTCATTCCCCCTGTGTAGCCTTAAAATTATAAACAGGCTTTATTATTTGTAATACCTCTACAGTATCATTAATATTATTAAGTATTGATGCCATTGGCTTATAAACAAATGGTGATTCATCTATAGTATTTTCATTTGAAGTAGTAGTATAAATTCCCTTCATCACTTTTTTAAAATTATCAACATTTATGACTTTAAAGGCTTCAGCTCTAGACATAATTCTTCCTGCTCCATGTGGTGCTGAATAATTATATAACGGATTGCCTTTACCTCTTGCGATAATACATCCATCTCTCATATTCATTGGGATTAAAACTACCTCACCAGCATATGCTGAGATTGCTCCCTTTCTTAGAATTTTATCATTCATATTTATATAATTATGAACTGTTTCAAACTTATATAGACAATCATAATCAAGTCCTAGAAAATCAACAATTTTTTTAGCAATTTCTCCTCTATTTAAAGCTGCAAAGCTTTGACAAATATCCATATCATACAAATAATCATCAAATTCATCTCCTTCAAGATAACAAAGCTCCCTAGGTATAGAAATCTCTAAATTCATTTTAGCTATTCTTTCAATTTCATTTTGAATTTGAGCTTCTAGATTCAATCTCTTATATTTTAAAATCAGCTCATTTATAGCACTCTTCTTATTAAAAATCTTATTATTATGATATTTAATAGCCAAATCCTGATAGATTTTAGCAACCTGAAGTCCTAGATTTCTTGAACCAGTATGAACAATCAAATAATATTCATCATTTTCATTTTTATCAATTTCAATAAAATGATTGCCTCCACCTAAAGAGCCTATTGATTTTCTTAAACGCTCTATATTTTTTAAAGAGCCATAACACCTTAAATTATCAATAATATTTGATAAATCATTACCATCTCCATTTACATCCATCCCTGCTGGAATATTTTCCTTAATAAAATTATCAAGCATTTTAAAATCAATATCAATTTTACCAAGCATAACAGTAAGCATCCCACAGCCTATATCAACACCAACCAAGTTAGGAACTATCTTATCATTAATTTGAAATGTTGTCCCAATAACACAACCACAACCAGCATGACAATCAGCCATAATACTTACTCGAATATTTTTCATAAAATACTGATCAACTAGCAATTTAATTTGTTTTATTGTTGCCTCATCAACAATATCTGCATAAACATAAGCACATGTATTTTTTCCATTTATTACAACCATAACTAGCATCACCTTACATTTTCATTATAATGCCACAAAAACATTTTGTATATTTTCAAAAATAAATTTTATTTGTAGTATATATTTGGCTTTAAATAACCATTTTTATATTAAAATAATATATTTTTTGTGGTATAATATAACACAAAGGTGATATCATGCTAAAAATCAAAGTAAATTTAGACAATAAAAGCTATCAAACATTACTTAATGATATGAAGCTATTTAAAATTACTAAATCAGATGGTTCTATCAATAAAAATAAATTTATGAACTTATTATTTCAAAACTACTATGCTGAAAATATAAAAGAAACTGAGGAAATAATTTCAAATACTATAAAGCTGATGAAAAAATATAATATTGAAAATAATGAATTTGCAAGTAATTTAGCATTAGAGCTTTCTAACTATAAGCATCAATCAATTAATACATATTATAATGAATCATTAACATTTTACCTATCAATGGAAAATGAATTTATTTTTAATACACTTAATTTAGCCTCTAATTTGGGCGCTTCAGCTTATTTTAGAAAGCTAATTTTTAGATATTTAGAATACCCTCAATTTAAACGTGAGGAAATAATATATAATCATATTTTAAGCCCAATTTATAAAGCAATTGATAACAAAGAAATGATTAAGCTTAAGCTTGATAAAAATGAAATAACTATAAAACCATTTAAAATAGGAACATCAAAAGAAGAAATCTATAGTTATTTATTAGGTTTATCAACAAATGGATTACCAATGTCTATTCATATTTTAAAAATAAAGGTTGTTGTTGGATTAAAAACATCATTTAGCTTTACGCCAAAAGAAGAAAAAAACCTAAACGAGGTGTTCCACTTAGGCATTCAATTCCCATTTAAAAACATTTGCAAGGCTGAAATTAAATTAAATGAGGCTGGTATTAAATTATATGAATCTAAATACTTAAATAGACCAGATGCTGTAAAAATTGAAGGAGATCACTACTTCTTTGAATGCTCATTTGATCAATTAAATTTTTATTTTCAATCATTTGGTAATAAGGCTAAAATTATTACTCCCGATTATCTAGCTAAAGAAATATATAAAAGCTATAAGGAATATATTGATGATTATGAAAATAATAAATAATTTAAAACGAGGTGAAATTATGTATGATTATTTAATAGTAGGTGCAGGACTATATGGTGCAGTCTGCGCCTTCGAATTAACAAAAAAAGGAAAAAAATGCTTAGTCATAGACAAAAGAGGTCATATTGCAGGAAATATTTA
>CAKQEA010000023.1 GCA_934229785.1 uncultured Anaeroplasmataceae bacterium | reverse complement strand
TTTGCGCTTCTATCTAACGCGCTTCTATATCTTACCACTCCATAACTTTATTGTCAACACTTATTTTATCTTTTTTCTACATTTTTCATCGTTTTATCATTTTTTTCTTAAAATACTACTTTTTACTCACAATTATCAGCTGTAGTCTTTAATATTGATTAACTAAGATAAGAAATACGATAATTTAAGTCTTTTTTTAATAAAATCTTTTTTTTAGAATTAATGTTATATTAGTATTTAAATCAGTATCACTTATGTCACTAAGTGATGAATTATAAACAATTTCCTTTTCACAAATTTCTTTTAGTTCATTAATTAAATCATAACCTATAGTTTCTTTTAAAATTAAAAGTACAAGTAAAGTTCTACATGTTTCAACGTCATTACTTCTAACATTAGAAATATTAATTTTGTTCTCTTTAATAAAATTATAAATATCATTTATTCCATTTTGTTATTTCAAAGTATCGGTATTAGTAAGATCTAATAAAGCAGTCCTAACGTCAAAATAAAAATCACAAGCCTTTATTGATTTTTCTAGTAATCTAATTTGTTCTTTCTCATTAAAAGAATTTAACGCTTCTACATATTACTTTTCTGTTTCAATATATTTTTCATCATCTAAACAATTCATAATTAACTCCTATATGGCCTTGTTGAAGCTATATGATATAAGGAATTTAAATATTTCATATCATCATTTGAAATTTCAAAATCAATATCTAAATTTTCTTTTATCCTCTCTTTGTGAACGGATTTTGGTAATGGATTTGTATTTCTTTGTATACAATACCTTAAACAAATTTTAGCAACAGTTGTATTATACTTTTTAGCAAATTCTTCTATTATTTTATTATTAATTAATTCACTTGTTGCTAATGGTGAATAAGCTTGTATTAAAATATTATTATCTTGACAATACTTTGTTATATTTTCCTGAGTATTTCCAAGAAAAAACCTTATTTGATTAACCATAGGCATAAAATTCGTAGCTTTATAAAGATTTTTTATATCATCTACTGAGAAATTTGAAACTCCAATAGCTCTTACTTTACCATCATTATATAAATCAATCATTGCACGCCAAACCTCAATATTGCCTAAGTTGCAATCTAGACCAACATTATTCCATGGCCAAGGTGCATGAATTAAATATAAATCGATATAGTCAGTATTTAAGTTTTTTAGCGATTTAAAAAAGTATTCTTTACAACCTTCATATGTCTTAATTTCTGCTGGACACTTTGTCGTAATAAAAACATCACTTCTTTTAATCTTTGAATCCTTAATAGCCAAAGCCACACTTTTCTCATTACCATAAACATAAGCTGTATCTATATGACGATAACCACATTCAATCGCCCATTTTACAGCATTATACGCTTCCATTCCATCATTAACCTGCCATGTGCCAAAACCTATTTTAGGAATTAAAACATTATTGTTTAAAACATAAAATTCATCTTTAATCATACTTTTCTCCTTTTGAAAAAAACAGAAAGCAATTGCCCCCCTGTTTTAATTATTTATTATTGTAATGATAATCTAAAGCAATTAATTTAGCTATCGTTTGTATTAAAACCTCATCATCAGACTGCCAAATTCTTTGAATTCCACTTTCCATAAAAGCAATATATCCATATAAATGTCCAAATGATTTAACCTTAGTAATTAATAATGCTGATATCTTGTTATTAATACAAACTCTATATAATGGAGTATCCTTAGGATTACTTATAATATTACTAATAGAAACAAAGCTCTTATTTTTAAAATATTCCTCTAATTCCATAAAATCAATATTTCCAGAAATAAACTCATTATTTGATTCAATTAACATATTTTTATTTAAATCAATAAACATTGCAGCTGTAAAATGGTTTATTTGCTTAACATATGATAGCATTTTTCTTATTCTTAAATTAATGTCCTCATTTATTTCAAATAGCTGATTAATTCCAAAAATTGCTTCAGATAAGGAAATAAAATTTCTGTGAGCAACTTTAATATCTTTATGCTTTTCGTCTATATAAATAATAAAACAATTTCTTCCCTTATATTTACCACGATATAAGGCTTTATCAGCTTTTGAAATCAAATCTTCAAAATTTGTGGAATCTTGAGGAAATGTTGATGAACCAATAGTAGCTGTTAAATAAAAATCAATACCCCCAAACTGTTTTTGATTTTTTCTTAAAATAGATTTAAAATAAATTTTTCTTAAAAAAGCATAAACTGAATCATAACTATGTTCACCGAAATATACTATTACAAATTCATCGCCACCATGACGTCCAACCACCCCATCATCACCAACAACAGTTTGTAAGCTTAAGGCGACCTTTTTTAAATACTCATCACCTACTTGGTGACCATAAGTATCATTAATCATTTTAAAATTATCTATATCAACTATTTGTAATGAAAACGGAACCTTATTAATTATAAGATTTTGAATAAACATTAACATATATTTACGACTAATTACTCTTGTTAAAGAATCTAGTACAACATCAATTCCATAACCATCAAAACATTTATATTTTTTCAAATATTCTCGTGAATACATAAAATCTCACCTCAATATCCCTTTTATTTTCAACCAAATAAATCATAATTCTTCAATTGTTAATCCTTTAGAATGAAGTATCATTCCAATAATTCTTGAAGCAGTTACAATTAAATCCATAATGTTTGCTTGCCAAATTCTGCTTCCACCAACTGATTCAGCCCTTATTATTCCATATTCATCATCTCTAAAAACAATACTACATAACAATAATGATTTGGTATGCTGTTTAACCATCTCATCATAAACATCCTTTTGATTAACCTCAACAGCCGCCAATCTATTGCCAATAAACAAACCAAAGCTATTCATTTTTTTACTAATAACATCATAATTCATATGGCTAAATTCAAAATCAGCACATAAATGATGCTTAGTTTTAAAATAAATTCCATTTTTAGTTTCAATTGATAATCTATCAAGCATAAACATTGATGATAAATAATTAAATAACATCTTAATATTATCATAAATATCAGTTGTTTTAGTTAAAAGCTCAAAAACCCTAGCATGCATATCCATTGATGAATATGATGTCTCATTTTGAGTTTTAAGTTCAATATCCTTATGCTTATCTGGCATATAAATAACAAAACAATTTCTTCCTTTTGTTTTTCCACGATACAAAGCTTTATCTGAACAATTAAATACCTCTTGAGCTGTATTGCCGTCAATAGGATATCTAGCTATACCTGTTGTAATTGATAAAGACATATTTTTAATTTCAGGTATCATTAACTTCCCAAGCTCAACATTTAGTTCATGAAATGTGTTCCAAATCTTACTATGATCAGTAATATTTTCCATTACCACTAAAAATTCGTCGCCACCATAACGTCCGACAACACCTTTATCGCCGATAACATCATTAAAAAATCTAGACAATTTAAAAATTATTTCATCACCAATTAAATGACCAAAATTATCATTAATAAATTTAAAATTATCAACATCAATTAAACAAGAAGTAAAAGGAATTTGATTTGAAACTAAATAATCAATATAGCCTAAGATAATCTCTCGATTTAAGCACTCTGCTAAAGAGTCCTTTAGATGCTCGTCTTTAATATTTTTAAAATAAGAGTATTTTTTCAAATTATTTATATTCATTCTTATCACAGTAATTTTTTTCAAAATAATTACTTATTCCTTTCATTACCTGACTACTCCAACCACTAAATAGTGTTAGGCTCTTATATGCATTCAGTTTCAAGCATACCCCAAAGCATATAAGACTTCGACTATCAAAGATACAGTTGTATTTGTGCGTCTACTATATTTATTTCCATTAATACAATATAGTATATCGTGTTGTGTATTTGCAATCGATACATACACATTTTTTTAATGCGCTTTCCATCACCCAACTAGAATGAGCTTTCCAAATAATTTTTGTAAAACGCTTACTATATTATTTTAACCTAAAATACAAATAATGTCAAATAAAGTAAAAAGCTTACTCATTTAATTGAATAAGCCCATTTTTTATTAAGATAATTATTGCTTGACTCCTAGAAGATACTCCAAGCTTTCCTATAACATTTGAAATATGATTTCTTACTGTTTTTTCACTTATGCTTAGACTAATTGCTATTTCCTTTGTTGTTCTATTTTCAATAAGCAATTTAAAAATTTCTAATTCTCTAGGAGTTAAAAAATGTTGATTCATAAAACATATAACCCTCCAATTATATAATATGAAAAATAATAAGAAAGGAAACAAAAAAAGGATTTATTATGAAACCATAAGCCAAAGAAATTTATAGTTTTAAAAAAATCCTTTAAAAAGCAATATTTAATTTTTATAATGTATGCTTTAACAAATCCTCATATGACTCTTTTGATAAATCTCTTGGAGCAATATCAAATACAGTTCTACATCCACATTCCTTACGTGAATTAAGCTTATATGCAGCACGAGCATAAGCACATAAAACACTACCAGTAAATTCAGGGTTTGATTCAAGCTTTAAGCTATATTCAATTACATGATTATTCTCTTTATTTAAACCTGTTTTTCCAGTTCTAATTACAAAACCACCATGAGGAATACCACTGTGATTTTTCTTTAGTTCCTCTAAAGTAATAAAATGAACAGTAGTATCATAATCAGCAAAATAATTAGGCATTTCCTTTATTTCGCGTTCAATTCTTGCTTCATCCTCTTTATGCTCTGCAACTACAAAGCATTCCCTTGTATGCTTTTGTCTTGTTGTAAGGGTTGGATTTTCACAATTTCTTACACTTTTTAATGCTTCATCAACAGGAATTGTATACTGTCTTGCATCAACAACACCCTTAATTCTTCTAATTGCATCTGAATGTCCTTGACTTACACCTTTTCCCCAGAATGTATAATCATTACCTAAAGGAAGAATAGATTCCATAATGGCACGATTTAAAGAAAACATACCAGGATCCCATCCGGTAGAAATAATACAAATTTTTCTTGCTTCCATTGCATTTTTATCAACATTATTATAATGCTCATATATTCTTGCATGAGTATCAAATGAATCAACAACGTTAAACATCTTAACAATTTGTGGAGTTTGAACTGGCAAATCTGTTGCACTACCTCCACATAAAATCATTACATCAATTAAATTCTTATATTTAGGCATATCATCCATATGACATACACTAACACCCTCTGTATTTATCTTTAAATCTTTGGGGTTTCTTCTTGTAAATACAGCCACAAGCTCCATATCATCATTTTGCTTAATTGCAGCTTCAACGCCTCTACCTAAATTTCCATATCCGCATATACCAATTCTAATCATACTAAAAATCCTCCTAGTTAAGTATAACATTTTATTTTATTCTTTTCTATAATTCATAATATAATTTCTATATATTTTCTATAAGCTAAATTATTGTTTAAAAGAAAAAAATGCCAAATGGCATTTTAATCAAGCTTATGAACCTTATCCTTATATGATGAATCAATAGAGTTTTTAATGGTTGCTTCCTTTTTAGCTAAATCAACAAAAACCTTCGTTTTATTAGAAGCAGTAATAGTTCCAGCACCGCTTACACAGCCAAGTGGACAAGCCATTCCCTCTAATAAATAACCATCATATTTTCCAGCCTTTGCAAGCTGAAGCATTTTTTTACAATTTGCTAAGCCTTGAGCTGATTCAACCTTAACCTCAACATCTGGATGAGTCTTTTTAATTGTATTGACTACCGCCATAGCAACACCACCAGCAACCGCAAATCCACGACCATCAGCTGATGTTTCATTTTTAAGTGGTTCTTCCTTTAAATTATTTAAATCAACCTCTTTAGCAACAAACATTCCCATCAGTTCTTCAAAGGTTAAAACAAAATCAACATCACTTCTAACGCTCTTTCTTGAAGCCTCTAGCTTTTTAGCCGCACATGGTCCTACAAATACAACCTTTGAATTAGGATGCTCCTTTTTAACCATTCTTGCAGTATAAACCATTGGAGTCATGGTCATTGAAATATTATCTTTTAAATCTGGAAATTGGCTCTTAGCCATTTTTGACCAAGCAGGACAGCATGACGTACCCATCCACTTCAATTTTGAAGGAACCTTCTCCAAGAAATCCTCTGACTCTTCAATTGTACAAATATCAGCGCCAATAGAAACCTCATATACGCCATTAAAGCCAAGCTTTGACATAGCATCATTAATTGTCTTTAAATTAACCTTTGGTCCAAATTGACCAACAAAAGCAGGTGCCATTATTGCGTAAACCTCATAATCACTCTTTAATGTTTGTACAACCTGGAAAATCTGTGATTTATCAGCAATTGCGCCAAAAGGACAATTAACCATACACATTCCACAGCTTACACATTTATCATAATTAATCTTAGCCCTACCTAAATCATCTGATTCAATCGCATTAACGCCACAAGCCTTGGCACATGGACGCTCTCTATGTAATATTGCACCATATGGACATACAGAGGCACATTTTCCACAATGAATACATTTACTTTGATCAATTATTGATCTACCATTTACAATTTTAATTGCTTCCTTTGGACATACATTTGCACATGGATTTGCTAAGCATCCAACACAAACATCAGTTACATAGTATGAATCCTTAGGACAAGCATGGCAAGCAAAATCAATAACATTAACAAGTGGTGCTTCATAAAATCTCTCAGTTTTAACCGCATCCTCTATTCCTTTAGAAATAGGCTCATGATCCTGAGCACTTCTAACTGGCAAGCCTATAGCAAGCCTTAATCTTTCAGCAACAATTGCTCGCTCTAAAAATATTGACGCACGATCATTTTGATCAGCTAAAATGTTATAAGGTAGCTCCTCAATTCTCTTATAATCTCCACCCTCATAGGCGAGCTTAGCAACACTTGCAAAAACCTTTCTTCTTATTTTATTTAAAGATGCATATTGATCTAGCATAATAACCCCTCCATCATTATATTAATTTTATTACAAAATTAATCAATTATTTATAGTCATATTTTCAATTAATACATATTTAGGTCCACGATATGTATTTCTTGTTTCAAGCTCAGTTGACAACTTAAAATTAGCTCTATCCTCATTTAAGTTACCAGAAATCGAGAATCCAGTAACAGGTATTACATTTTGTCCATCAAAATAATAACCTAGCCTTATTTCACCACCATAATAGCCACTATACTCATCAAGCTGAGGTGAAGAAAAGCAAACACAATAAATATATGGCTCTTTAGTCATATCACTATATGACATACTACCCTTTTTCACTTCAATATTTTTATATGCTCCTGTTGGCCTTAAGGCATTCATATAATAGCCAAATTTATTACTACCATGAAGCATCATACATTTACCATTATCGATGATATGTGAATCACAAAGTAAAACTCCATCATCATCAAAGGCACATGATTCTGATGATGAAACAACAAAAGGCTTTAGAGTAATATCAATCTTATCACCACAGCCATTTGAAATATCATCACCAATATTTAATAAATTCATATGCATAAAATGCTTTGAATAGTTTAAATTATTCACAAAGCTTGTAAATAGCATTGATGAAACCTCAGTAGGAATAATTACATTACATTTTTTTAAATCCTTAGGTAAATGCATAGCTTTACTACGCGCATAAGCATTCTTCATAGTCTCATCAACTCTTTTTGTAATTAATTCATAATCAAGTGAAGAAGTTTTAAAGCTATCATAAACCTCAACCTCTTCATACTCAGATTTAAACGTAGGAATAAGTTCTACAAAAATATTTGAATTCTTTGAACATAAATCAACGCCATTAGAATTAACAACTCTTTTTTCGTAATAATTTACATAAATTTCACAAGAATTAATCCATCCATCCTTATAGGTATTAGCCTTAAAAATACTATCTGCTACCTTACAGGCTATTTCATCCTTACTATCGTCTGATTTAAAAGTATAATCAAATGATCCATTTTTTTCCTTTTTAGGCAATTCGAAAAATTTATTTTTAACAAATAGACATCTCTTTAAAGCTTCATCAATTTTAGCATTAATATCACAAGCACTAAAATCATCATTAACTATAAAATCAGAAGAACCCCTATATGAATCAAAATCATGATATACAAAAACACTATACTCTTTAGTCTTAATTACACGATTTGTTTCAAGCTTATCTAAAACGTAGTATAGCTCAACACAATCCTTTTTATTTTCAATAATTTTATAAGCAGAAACTAATGGATTATTTTTTAAAAGATTTTCTATAACTGAAATCATCCTAACTTCACTCTCGCTTTCAAATGGGGGCCACCATCAGAAACTCTAACCCATTCCTTATGTCCTTTACCACAAAATCCTGCCCCAGAAACTACAAATTCATCAGATACCATTGTAATACTCTTTAATAAATCAGGAACATAGCCACTTATAACAACAGGAGAAACAATCACGCCTGTAAATTTACCATCCTTAATCTCCTTAGCATATTCAGCTGTACATTGAATTTGCCAATTCTTGGGATCCTCCATACCATTATTAGTTTCAAAAAGCATATATCCATGCTTAATACTTTTAATCATATCCTCTAATTTGTCCTTGCCACTTGAAAAGAAAGTATTAGTCATACGAGAATAAGCCTTTCTTTCAAAGGACTCACGTCTACCATTTCCGGTTGGAATTGTATTAAGCTGTAACGCACTCAAGGTATCAGAGATACCTGTTTGTAAAATACCATCTTTAATAATCAAGGTATCAGATGCTAAAACTCCATCATCATCAAAAAAATAGCTTGCAACACTTTGACAAGAAGTTGCACCATCATGCATTTCAACTAGTGGTGAGGCAACACTTTGACCTATATAGTCCTTACCCTTAGCACGATTTTTAACAAACATATCCATTTCTACGCCATGGCCAAAGGCTTCATGTGCAATTAATCCTGTGATTGATGGATCAGTAATTACATCATAAACACCAGGTGTAATTGGCTTAGCATCTAATAGCTTAATAGCTAAATCACAAGTTTCATTAATTTTTAAAAAGCACTCATCAAATGTCTTTTTTGAATCATTATAGCCTAAAATACATCTAGCAATTTTCATAACACCATCACGGCGTGCAACTGGCATAGCATAAACATTAGTCCAGGTATAATATTGATCAAGAGCTTTAGCTTCACTTATAAAAATTTTAGAAATCCTGATATTATTATACATCGCCATCGCATTAACAATAGTTTCATCATAGCTTAGTATTTGATCCTTAATCTTAATTAAAAGCTCAACAGCCTCTTCATCACTCACAGGATTTAAATCCTCTCTAAAAAATGACTTAACTAGTCTACTCTCTTTTATTTGGCCAGCATTTACATGCTTTTGTTTTAAAAAAGGTAATTTAATACTATTTTTTATATCATTTGCTAAAGAAATTACATTATCCTCACTTATTGTATTAAATGAATACTCACTATATCCATCACCATTATAGATTTTAACAACATAGCCAAATTCTGAATCAGAATCAGTAACAGATATATTATTCTTATCAACTCTAATTCTACTTCCAACACTATGAACACCTAAAAGCGATACATATTTATAAGTTTTTAAAAGCTCATCAACCAATTTTTGACAAGCAGGTTTAGATTTTAAAAGTATCTTGTTTAAACCCATCAGCCTCACTCCGTTCTTTGATAATTATACACCAAATAAAAGCAAAAGAAAAGATGAGCATTATTCATTTGAGTTTTGCTCATCATCATTTGCATCCTTATTTTTAAAAAAATCATATATATTAGCCGCAACATTCTTAGGAATACCACAACTAATAATTTCATCAACGCTGGCATTTTTTATAGCATCAATAGTCAAAAAATGCTCAAGTAATAGTTTTTTTCTTTTCTCACCAAGTCCTTCAATCTCATCAAGATAGGAAGAAAAAAAGCCCTTGGCCTTTTGACTTCTAAAAAAGCTGATTGCAAAATCATGAACACGTTGAGAAATATCTGATAAAAGTAAAAATATTGGATCATTTCTATCAACATTAATAAATTTTTCATTAAAGAATAAAATAGTTGCCTTATGATGATTATCCTTTTGAATGCCTAAAACAGGAATATCTAAATGCAAGGAATTTAAAACCTCAATAGCTGCATGAACCTGAATCGCACCACCATCCATAACAATTAAATCTGGCATTGTTGCATCTTCCATCATCAAACGAAGATATCTTCTATAGATAACCTCCTTCATTGATTCATAATCGTTAGCTCCTTCAACTGTTTTAATATGATATTTTCTAAATTCCTTTGGTGCTGGCTTGCCATTAATATAACAAACCATACCTGAGACAGGATATTCACCAAACAAATTTGAATTATCAAAGGCCTCAATTCTTCTTGGGGTTGGAATATCTAATAGCTTACCAAGGCTTTCAATAGTTTCAACCTTCTTTAAAACCTGATTTTTATAAATATTTCTCTTATTCTCCAAATTAAACTTGGCATTACCAACGGCCATATCAAGTATTTCCTTCTTCTTACCAAGCTTAGCCTGAATAAGAGGAATGTCAAGCAATGAAGAAATTAAATCAACATCCTCAACTCCACAAATAGCAATTTCCTTTGGTTTAGTATTTAAATCATAAAATTGATACAAATAATTAAAAACCTCATCATCTAAGGAATCATACATGTTAATAATAGTTTGATGATTTTGAACAATATTACCAACTCTTGTGATTATAATATTAATTGAAATTTCATCATTATCTTGATAAACACCAATATAATCTCTAGATGTTAAATCATTAATAGAAATCTTTTGCTTAGCAATAGTATTTTCAATGGAATTAATTAAATCTCGATATTCAATTGCTCTTTCAAATTCTAGATTTTCTGAAGCAGCCTCCATATCCTTATTCAATTTATCTAAAACTTCCTTAGCATCACCATTTAAAAAGCTTGAAATTTTATTCTTATAATCCGTGTAATCTATTTTTTCCTTATTTATGCATGGAGCTAGGCATTGGTGCATATGATAATACAAGCATTCATGATTAGGAATATTATAGCATTTTCTAAGTGGATAAATTCTATTTAATAAATCAATAGTTGCTCTTGCAGCCTTAACGTTAGGATAAGGACCAAAATATCTAGCAGTCCCCTTTTTTCTTTTACTTCTTGTAACAATCAATCTTGGATGAAGCTCATTTGTAAGGGCAATATAAGGATAGGTTTTATCATCTGTAAGCATAATATTATACTTAGGATCATATTCCTTAATCATATTTATTTCCAAAACAAAGGCCTCAAGCTCAGATTTAGTAATTACATAATCAAAATCAACAATTTCACTAACCAGCTTAGTTGTTTTAGCGTTATGAGCACCATGAAAATAGCTTCTAACTCTATTTTTTAAATTTTTAGCCTTACCAACATAAATGATTGTACCACTCTTATCCTTCATTTGATAGCTTCCAGGTAAATCTGGCAATAATTTAAGTTTTTCTTCAATTAAAGAATTCATTATTTTTCATCCTTAGAATCTTCTATCATTTTTAAATTATCATCAATAATTTCTTCACAAGTTTTTCTATTTCTACCAATTTTTCTTACCAAAAGATTAGGATATTTTTTAGTTAATTCCTCAAGCTTTAATGTTAACCTCTTCTTTGTTTCAGCTAGTTTTTCAGAGGCCTCATCCTTAATAGTATTAATTTTAAGTGAAGCTTCATCCTTAATTTCATTTAATTTAACACTTGCCTTTTCCTCAAGCTCACTAAGCTTAACAATAACATTTGCAATATTGATATTCTTAATTGTAGAAAAAATTGTATCAACAACCATAACAGAAAATAATACTCCATCTAATGAATACAATACTGTGTTATTGATATTAGCCAAAATATACTTTTCAATAAAAGGCTGAATCACATACATAACAACCATTATTAAAAGACCAAATAATGTCGAATTTAAAAGACAAACTCTACCATTAATTTGGAATTTATATCTAGAGTAATCCCACCAACGCATATGAAATAAATTTTCCATAAAGTAGCTTGTTAAATATTCCAAAATAGTAACTAAAATAGTACCAGCCAAGAATACAAGTGGAAAATACCAAGTACCAAGGTTTTTAATTGGTGTCATCGCAAAAATAACAAGCACTGCACCATAACCATAAATTGGACAAATTGGACTATATAAATATCCTCTATTGACAAGCTTTCTTTGACCAATAGAACAATAAATAACCTCACACACATATCCTAAAAAGGCATATATAAAAAAACATAATACATATTGAGAAAAAGTCATAAAACCCTCCTATAAAAAAAGTGGCTAACTAAAATTAACCACAAATTTATTAAACACTTAACATTAATCTTAAAATTACTTAAAAGTCATCTTTGTCTTGCCCTCAAGTATTTCCTCTAGAGCTTGACCAATTGGCTTAACACAAATACCATCCTCAGCAGAAGTCCACTCTTCCTCTTCAATGATTTTTGCACGTTTTGCAGCACAATAAGCTAATTTATATTTTGAATCAATTTTTTCTAATAGTAAGTCAACAGATGGATAACGCATACCATCATATTCTCTTTTATTTGCCATGACATTCCCTCCAAATCCAAAAATAATTATAGCATAACTATTTTATATTTTCTATACTTATTCTTCTTTTTCACCAATTAATTCATAATATTTATGAATAGTTCTACTAGTTTTCGCATGCTCAGCACGAATAATAGCCATAATTCTATCAGCAGCATTTGATACCTCATCATTTACAACAATGTAATCATATAGATATGCTTTTTTAAACTCACGATTAGCCTTCTCTATACGTTCTTTAATAATTTCTTCTGATTCAGTACCTCTACTTCTTAATCTATCATATAAAGCTTCTTTGCTAGGTGGTACAATAAAAATCATAACGCAATCAGGCATTTTCTTTTTTACCTGAAGTGCACCCTCCACCTCAATCTCTAAGACAACCTCACGTCCTGCATCAAGCTTTTCATTAACCTTATCAAGTGGAGTACCATAGTAATTTCCAACAAACTCAGCATGCTCTAAAAATTTACCATCTTCAATTTTTTGCTCAAATTCATCTCTTGAGACAAAATAGTAATCAACACCATCAACCTCACCTGGTCGCATTTTTCTTGTTGTCATTGAAACACTATATGTCAAATTATGATTATGCATATCAAACAATGCCTTACGCACTGTACCCTTACCTACACCAGATGGTCCAGAAATTACAACTAATAAACCACGATCATTTAGCTTCATAAATACACCTCACCAATTAAAGCCTTTCAATATCCTCTTCTAAATCAAACAATGAAGAAGTTAAATTATTAAATAAATCTTCTAATATATCATTATTCACTATAGCATTATACTCTAAATATAAAATATTTGAAGAGTTAAATTTCAAAACAAAGTATTTTGATTTCAAATTAAACTCATTTATCTTATTTATTTCCTTTAAATTATAGACTGTATCTATTTTTTTTAAATTAATAATAACTGACATCTCATTATTTGTTTCATCAAGATTAACATAAGGAAATAAAGAATATTTTAAATTATTAAAAAACAGCTCAAAGCTAATACATCCATCCTCATTACTATAAGAAATATTTTTTTCATTTAAATATTTAACAAATGAATCAATAAGTCTTTTTTTCCCCCATAATGCCACAAGGACCACTTCCTTTTTTTCTATTCTAACATAATTTTAATTTTAATTAAATAGAAATTTTTAGCATATTAAAATATAAATAATTAGCCATTAAATATATATTTGTTGTTAATTAATATTTATAGTAGACGTATTGATAATAAAGAATTCAATATTTAATAATTAAATAGAAATTTAGGCTAATAAATGATATACTTACAAGGTGTAGGTGATATTATGAGTTTTGATGGAATTTTACTTAAAAGACTAATAAAAGAATTTGAACCATTAAAAAGTGGTAGAATTTCTAAAATTATTGAGTCTGGTGATACTGATTTTCTTTTTACAATTCGAGCTAATCATATTAACTATAATCTTATGCTGTCATTTTCATCAGATTTTGCAAGAATTCATTTAACGAATAGAATTTATGACGCACCACAAAATCCTAAAAGCTTTACTATGTTTTTAAGAAAACATATTGAAGGCTATTTCATTGATAGTATTGAAACCTATCATTGTGATAGAGTAATTTATTTCAAATTACAAGGCTATAATGAAATGCAAGATTTTAAAATAAAATACTTAATTTGTGAAATAATGGGAAGATATTCTAACCTAATACTTACTGATGAAAATTATGTAATAATTGACTCTTTAAAGCATGATGGAGTTGGTGAATATAATAGAACAATCCTTCCTAATGCCATCTATGAATTTCCAAAAACTGATAAGCTTAATCCACTTGATTATACAAAAGATGAACTTACAGATATAATAATAAAAAATAAGCTTCAAACACCAAGGGACTATATTAAAAAATTTAATGGTATATCATTAAATATAGCTGAACCAATTTTTTTCTATGAAAGACATTATGATAAATTCTTTGAATATCTTCACATAGATACAAAGCCATGCTTATTTTTAAATAATAAAGGTAATGAGGATTTTTATTTTAACCCTTTAAACAACAAAAGAATTAAACAATATGATACATTATCATCAATGCTTGATGATTATTATTACAATAAGGATTTACAAGCCAAGGTAAAGCTTAAAACAAATGATCTATCAAGCTTCGTAAAAAAACAAATAGCCAAGGATAAAAAGAAAATTGAAAAGCTTAACAATGATCTTCTATCTGCTTTAAATACTGATGAATTGAAGCTATATGGTGAGCTTTTATTATCATCACATAATTTAAAAGATAAAAAGAATGAAGAAATTGTTTTTAACTATTATACAAATAAAGAGATAAAAATCCCTCTTGATATTAAATATAGCGTTCTTGAAAATTCAAATAGGTATTTTAAAAAATATCAAAAAAGTAAAAATTCGATTAGCTACATTAATGAACAAATAAAGCTTGCACAAGAAGAGATTGAATATTTTGAGGTTATTAAATATCAATTATCTCAAGCAACAATAAATGAAGCTTTAGAAATTCAAGATGAACTTATAAATTTAAAATATCTATTTAAAAATAAAAAAACAACAAAAAAAAATCAAAAGCCAAAGATATTAACTTATATAATAGGTAATACAACAATATGTGTAGGCAAAAATAATATTCAAAATGAATATATAACTCATAAGCTAGCTAAATCAAATGAATATTGGTTTCATATTCAAAATGCTCCAGGAAGTCATGTTCTTGTACAAAAAAGTGGTGAATTAACTGAAGAGGAAATTAGATGTGCTGCCAATCTTGCAGCCTACTACTCCTCAATGAGTGAATCATCATCAGTACCAGTTGATTATACACTTATCAAAAACATCAAGAAAATACCTGGTAGAGCCAATTGCTTTGTGACCTACACTCATCAAAAAACAATATACATTGATCCAGATAAGGATTATATAAATAGCTTGAAGGTGAAAAAATGAACGCATATAAAAAATTTGGATATTACTATGATGAAGTAATGGCAGAGCTAAATTATGATTTATGGCTAGAATTCATTGAGGATTATTTAAAGCCTAATGACGAAATTTTAGATTTGGCCTGTGGTACTGCAACACTATGTACAATGTTAACCCTAAAGGGCTATCACGCTGAGGGTCTTGACCTATCAGATACAATTTTAGAAATTGCCAAAGAGAAAATGAAGATTAATCATCTAAACATACCTTTGTACCATGAGGATATGACAAACTTTCATCTTGGTAAAAAATATAATATGGTTACCTGCTTCTTCGATTCAGTAAACTTTTTAGACAACCTAAATAGTGTAAAAAAGCTAATGGATTGTGCTTATAATCATTTGAAGGATGGAGGCTATTTTATTTTTGATATTTTTTCTAAGGATTTAATGAATGAATACGCCCAAAATGAAATAAAAGAAGATTATGAGACATTCAAACTAGATTGGACTACAAAAAAAACATCACCAACCTCTTTAAAGCATACAATAAAAATTATTGAGGATGATGATGTATTTTGTGAAAATTATTATGAATATTACTATGATATAAAGGAATTAGCATCAAAAAAATTTAAGCTGATAAAACTAAGTGGTGATTTTAATGACGATTATGAGCAGGGTGATGAAAGAATACTTCTTGTTTATCAAAAGCTATAATTTTTCAAGCTCTTTACAAACAAAACGAAGTGTTTCAATAAATCTTTTAATTAAAGGAAGATCAATTTCTTCCTTTTTTAATTTTTCTAAAACCAAAACTGAATCATCATATAATACCTGTGAGCCAACATTTAATGAAATTCCCTTAATAGAATGAATATATCTATATAATTCGTCGATATTTTTATCATTCACAAGCTTGGTAATTGTAGCCTCACCATTTTTATAGGAATTTAAAAAACTATTCTTAAGCTTATTAAATATTAACTCACTATTTGCTAAATACTGTAATGCAATTTTTTTATCAACATAATTCATATTTTCTACCTCATACTTACATAACAAATCCAATTATAATTACTAATTGATTAAACTCATTATAACAAATACTTTTTAAAAAAAATGTCACTTTATAGAAAATAAACCATCACATTCAATTGTAATATGCATATCATAAAATTTTTTAATTGCCTTTTTAAGTTCAGCATAATCAAACGCACCTGCAGTTTCACAAGCTGAATGCATAGCAATTTGAGGAAGACCAATATCTACAGAAGGAATAGATACATGTCCAAGTGAAATTGCACCAAGTGTCGAACCACCCGGCATATCACTACGATTAGTATTTAATTGATACATTGCCTTAGCGTTGTCACAAACATTAATAAAATAAGCAAGTGACATACCATCTGTTGTATAAGAACCTCTTGCGGCATTTTTAATAACAATACCCTTATTCATAAACGATGCATTAGTTGGATCAAATTTTTGAGGATAATTAGGATGGAAGCCCTGGGCATTATCAGCTGAAACAATAAATGAATTAGCCAAAGCCATCTTATGCTCCTCCATATCCTTATCAAGTGATGATGTTATACGCTCTAAAACATCACTAAGCATAGTTGAGGCTGCGCCTTGTCTTGTACGAGAACCAATTTCTTCATTATCAAATTCACAACAAACATTAACACTTAAATCATTTTTAGCATTTAAAAATCCTTCTAAAACACCTAAAGCACATTCCAAATTATCAATTTGAGGAGCAACAATAAATTCATCATTAGCACCACATAATGTACCTCTATCTAAAATAGCCAAATATAAATCAGATGAGATAATACTATCTCTTTTAACATTAAGCTTCTTTGAAATCAAATCATATAAATCAACACTACTAATAGATTTATCACAAAACAAAGGTAGTAAGTCAACCTGAGGATTTAATTTAACTCCACTATTTAATTCGTTATAATAATGAATACTACAATTTGGAATAACAACCATAGGCTTATCAAAGGAAATCAACTTAGTTAAAAGCTTGTTATCTTCTTTAATTATTACTCTTCCTGCAATATTAAGCGGCCTATCCATCCAAGTATTTAAAATTGGTCCACCATAAACCTCAGTATTAAGCTTTATATATCTATCAGTTTGTAAAGAAAAATCAGGTTTAAGCTTCAATGTTGGCGAATCAAGATGAGCTGCAGTAATATTATATGATAGCTCATCTACATTATTAGGAATAGTAAATGCCATAACACATGAACTATTTCTAGTAACATAGTACTTACCTCCCTTATTTAAACTCCACTTTTTACCTTCACTTAAATAAGTAAAGCCATTTTCATTTAAAATATCACAAATGTTCTTACATGCATGAAAAGCTGTAGGCGATTTTTTAATAAAATTTAATAAATTTTCCATATTATTCCTCCCAATTTACTATTGCCTCAAAACATAAATTACCATTAACATAACCTTTAAAGTTCTTACAATCATAATAAACCTTAATTTCATCATCAAGTCTTGCCTCATGAATAAAAGCAATCTCAACTTTATTCCATTTAGCATTATTAATCCTAGTAATAACATTAAAATATTTAGCATTATTCATATGATTATTTCTATCTATATCATCAAAAGTTACTTTATATAAATAATAATTAACAAAATTTAAATCATTTAAATTAAGCTTTCTTTTAGTTTTTTCACTATATCTCGTATATGAAACATATTCTCCAATAAATGAAACATCTAAAGCTTTGGAAATCATTCTTTTATTTATATCAATTAAACACCAATTAGATATCCCCTTGACAAGTAAATTATTATCAACATCAAGCATCTCATACTCTCGTTCAAATTCCAATCTATTTCTAGGCTTAGGCCAAGTTCTTATAATAACTTCCTCACCAAGTTTTGGCAATCTTGAAACAACCTCATAATTTTCATACATTACCACCCAGAAATAGCCTAGCTTATAAACACTACCAAAGCCTACACCAATTTCATCTGCATGATGTGAAGCGATACTTTGAAACTTATCAGCGATAAAAAACATAGTAGCCTCATTACATTTATTAACATCACATTTATCAATAATATATTTTTCTTCTTTTATCATTATTGCCATAAAAATAACCTCTTAAAACACAAATAATTATACCATAACAATTATAATATTTGTAGCGAAAATATTTAAGAGCAAACTATAAAAAAAAGAAAACCACATAAAAAATGTGAATTTCAATTTTATTATTATGAATATAAACCTATCTTTTTGATATTAAACTGTTTTAAAACACCAAACAAAAACTATAATTCATAGACATAACTATAGAATAAACTTGTTCGATTTTTCCTAAATCATCTATAGTAAACATACTTACATACTCATAATCCATTTCAACCTCTATCTTTTCAGATTGAGGCATTGAGTTCTTTATATAATTTATTAGCCTTAATAGATTTTTGTGATTTAAAATCAAACACTCCTATAAGCCATAAAACATTAATATGCCTACAGTAATTAAAATAACACATCCAATTATTATTCCAATATGCTTTATTGGCATTTTAACCATCTCAATTATTTTATTAATGTTTATATTAAAGCGTCTTAATTTTCTTGCACTTACAAAGTTTTTTAAGCATAGTCCAAATACAATTCATTAATATTACAACTTTTATTCAATTTGAAGATATACAAAGCAAATTTATTTATTTTTTATTTAAAAGTGGGCAATTATCTATAAGATAACCACACTCCTAGCGTTTGATATTCAATGTTAACTTGTTAATGATTTTTATTTTATTAAATATTATTATATATTTTTTGTAATTTTAGGATTTCTTTTCCTAAATTTGTATTTTCAAGATTTTTTATTGAATCAGTAATCAAATATGTTGATTCTAACATTCTTTGTTTTTTGCCATATTTGAAAAATTTTATTCCACTCCTAAATTTGTCATACAATTCTTCTATTTCTGGTTTTATTACTTTAAGTAGTTGCTCTTTGTCCCAAAGGGAATTTTCATCAGAGATTTCATTTTCAAGAATAATTAATATCTTTTTCAGTTGTTCAATCATAAAACCCTCCTATAATAATCCAATCAACCACTGGATACCTCCATCAGCTTGCCAAAACAATGCAGCTGCTTTTCCTGATAATACTTTTCTACTTCAAGAAATTACAAAAGTTGAATTATTTGCAGCCGTATTTCCTGAAGGTAGTGATAAAATATTTCGTGCAACAAAACCATAATTTTTAGGAGAAATCCAATGTCCATATTGTCCTGAAGCTCCCACATGTTCCATACACTGTAGTATTACTATTTAAAACTTTTAATTTAGGATTTCCTTTATATGCAGAAAGAACTTCTTTTACATTACCACCATATTGTGAAATATAAGTACTATTAGCAGTAAAACTACTTGCCCCAGCAAATCCGCCAATTATACCACCAACTATTGCACCACCAATAACTCCAGTCGTAGCTCCAATCACAATGCCTTATGCCGCTCCATAAATTACAGCTCCAGCCATAGTTCCAGCTACTGTTTCAACACCACAAGTAAGTATCGTCACAGCATCAATAACAAAAATAGCTCATATCGCTACTAATCCATCAATAAGTCGCTTAATCTAATTCGATATGCATCCACTTCATCATAATATTTTATATGATTATTATCACAATAAACATATAAGTTTACCACATCAAATGATTCATTGTTTAATCAATGCTATTCTAGAACATTCCATAACTCAGGAAATTTTATATTATCAATTTCCATGTTGTCTAATAATTCTTTAGGGCTATTAAATTCTTTATATAATATCACAACATTATTTTCGACTATATTATATGCAAACATTCCCTTTGCTCCATAACAAATGTTTACAATTTTATTTTTATAGTAAAATTTAAATTCTTCTTTATTAATCAAATATCTTTCAAGAAATTCTTCATATGTCATAATATCTGATATTTTAATCCTCATTTTTATCCCCCTTTTAATTAATTCTACAATAAATCTCCAGAAACTATTTATCGGTTCACTATGTGGCATTTCTTTATGCCAGTGCGGAATTCTATGAACACTTGGAGTGTTATGGTTGTTAAATGCAATAGAATATCTAAGTTTCCCATCTGCTCCATAATAACCCAAAGTTTTATCATTCATGTTACAAACACCACTATGTGGTTTTTGACCTTTTCCTGGAAGGCTTCTTGGGGTTGTTGTGGTATTGTACTTAATGTATCCACCACAAATTATAGACCAAATAGTAGCCGTTGTGGCGAAAATACTTTCAGTAATGTTATATGCATTTTCATTTCCCATAAAGACAGCTTCTTGAATAACATTATAATCAGTAATACCTTCTCCAACATCGGATAATCCAAACAAGGCAGTTCATCCACCAGACAAAATAGTTATTCCCGCAACTGCTGAAATCCACCCACCATAAGGAAGTGTCAAAATACCGACAGGAATTGCTCTAACGCCAGTTATGATTAATCCTACACCTTTCGCAATTTCTCCCCAATCCCAAGTTAATGGATTATACCATTCGTGACCACTTGGATCGACATACATTATGGGATTATTGGCACAATACACATAAAGGTTAAGTCCATTAATAGAGCTTGGGTCAAGATAACTCACATCATCAGGGCTAATAAACCTGCATAATTCTGGAGAATAAAACCTTGAGGATAACCAAAATAATCCCGTTTCACTATCAAAATAATATCCTTTATATCTAAATGGATTTATATTTCCTATATCATTTTGATCTGTTATTTTCTTACATACACTATTATATACCTCATGATTTCCAAAACTATCATAACTATATTTTACAACTATTTTTCCAATATCGTCAATTATATTTCCTAACAAATCATAAATGTAAAAACAATTCTTATTATTATAATTTAAACCTGCTAGCTTACCTTCTTCATAAATATAATATATTCCTCTTGATTCATATATTAATTTATTTTAACTATCATACATATATTCTATATATAAAAATAAGATGACCATTTATAATTAACTACTTGATTTTAAACGCCAATAATTTATATAACAAATAACACGAAAAACATAATTATCTAATATGAATTATTGTTTGGATGGGAATTATTAGAATTATACATAAAATTAATATGATTATATTGTACTTATCTAATAACAACCAATTATAATTTACTTATTAACTACAATATCGATATTAGCTACAAGTATTTATGATTTTTCATTTAAAAAGAGTGCGATTATCTATAAGATAACCACACTCCTTGCATTTAATATTTAATATTAATTTGTTAATGAGTTTAATTAATATAACATTTTTGATTATTAATTTATATTTTCGCCAACGTACATTCTATTCTATCAACTTCAAATTCCACATAATCACCATCTTTTATTAGAGTATCAAAACCTTTCGGATAATCATTTGATAAATCAATAACAAAATCAAATACCTTAATTATAGATTTTTTAGAATAAACTACAATTCCACAAAGATTATATTTAAAATATTTTTTTGTATGTTGCATTTATTAGTATTTGAAGCTTTCAAGATAATGCTGTCATTATAAGAAAAAGCCTATAAACTATCCACCTTCATACCTATTTTAAGATCATTATTATTTTCTAATGGAACAGACAAACACATGCATACTATATCATATTTACCATCAGTTACTATATACTCTGCATAATTATAATCATATTCTAAAATATGGTTTATTTCCATTAAATCACATTCCAATCGGTATAATAATCCTAATAGCAAAATTGATGTAATTAATAATCCAATATCACTAAACTTAATTTTACTATAACTTGTGTCACAATCTAAATTGTTAGAATAGAGAAAACTTGCCTATTTTGCTTGTGAAAGTAATTTGTTATTTATTTTAAATCTATAATTATGCCAATTAATTTATTATTTAGGAAGGATGCATATTGACCTACTCCAAACATAATAACTTCGTTACTATTAATATCACCTATGCAAATTCGAGATTTGTTAATATCATATTTCATCTTACCTTCTAATAAATATTCTTTAAGAGGTACTTCTTTTTCAAAATCTTCTAGTTCAATTAATAATTCACCATTACTGAATTTTTCAATAACTATATTTTCATTTTTAGCTCTCTTATCGATTGATAGATATCCTTCACATGATACACATTTTTTTGAGTAAATATCAAAATTTAATATAAGCGAACGATTATCTGTTAACGCAACTTGAAAATCAAAATACACATCATCAGATCCAAAAGAATTATCAATATGTTTTACTATATAATTCGGATTATAATTATCACTTAATTTATAAAATAGCTTCATACTTACCTAGTATAATCAAATTGTACTTAAGATTATACATTCTCCTTACTATAAGAATTTTATAGTTATGAGTACAACATAACTTTTATATCATCACATTGGATGCTATAATTTAAGTAGCAATGTAGTCTGTTTCATACTTTTCCTACAGGAGCGTTATGCTCTCTGGTTTTTGGAGAGTTCAGCTACAGTCTTTTCTTTTTATATGGTTATCAGCTGGTTACAGCTCTCTTAGTAGATGACTGGTTATAAGCAACTAGGGTACACGAGATTAGACATGTAGATAGTACCAGTGCAAATATTAATCAAGGAAGTAGACATTATGATATATGTCGGAATTGACGTCGCAAGCGATAAGCATGACTTTATGCTTATGACTGAAAATGGAAGTTTTTACACGAAGCGTTCCATTACTATAACCAATAACGATGAAGGGTACAAAAAGCTCCACAATTCTATAACTGAATTTTGTGGAGCTAATAATGATTATCAGGTTCGTATAGGACTTGAATCTACTGGATTTTATCATCTAAATCTTTTATTTTTTCTTTTAATGAAAGAATATAAAGTTTGTCTTTTGAATCCTATTTTAACCAATATGTTTAAAAAATCTAAACAAAGTTCATACACCAAAGAACGACAACTTAGATTCTATAAACATTTGTAAGTATCTTAAAGATAATAAGGAAGAATTCAAGCCTTATACATTAACATCATACCACAGTGAGGCTTTAAAGTCACTATCTAGAGATAGATTTTCTATTGTTGAAGAGCTTAGACAAGCTAAACTAGCTGTTTATAGAATTCTAACTCAATTATTTCCTGAATATTTAAAACTTTTTAGCAATGTTTATCAAGGGTCAGCACTAGAAATTATAACAAAATATCCAAGTCCCAAAAGGCTAGCTAGAGCACATTTGGAAACTATTTCAAATATGTTACATGGTAAATGTAAAACTTCCGCAGAAGACATTATAAATGCAGCTAAGGCAAGTATTGGTAATGACAATGAATATCTATCATTCTCATTATTACAAGCTATTAAAACACTTAATTTTATTCAATCTAAAATTGATGATTATGATAAAATGATAAAATATTATGTTGATAAGCTTGATACCAAAATAACAACCATTCCAGGTATTGGATATACTACTGCAGGTTTGATTCTAGGAGAAATTGGTGATATCGCTAGATTCAAAAATGTAGATAAATTGATATCATTTTCTGGTTTGGATTTAGAAGTTTATGACTCAGGAAAATTCAGTGCATCAAATCTAAGAATAAGCAAGAAGGGTTCTAAATACTTACGTTACGCATTATATCAAGTAGCAAAAGTATGTTGGAGATTTGATTCTTCTTTAAATGCATATTACAAAAAGAAATAATCAGAACATAAACATTTCTTTGTTATCATTGGTCACCTAGAAAAGAAAATAGTAAGGATTATCTATTCTATTTTAAAATCAGGAAATGCGTACACTCCACGTTAACCATATAAAATTTTCAAAGATCTAGATATATAACATTAATCTGCATATCTATAATTTAGATAGCATAAACACATTTTTAAAAATGAAGGGTGAAAGGCCCTTTTTGTCGTGCCTTTAATTTATATAAATAAACATTTTTGATTTTTTTCAAAAAACTCTTGATTTATTTATAGCTGGCTCCTATTAAAATCCTGCGTGCACGATAATTTGTTTACCAATGTCTAATACTAATTTCCAAGTAGTTGGATGACTTCCAACACTTCCAACACCATAAGAAACCCAACCAATTTTATAAGCTCCACCAATCGTAAAATTATAAACACCAGAAGGTTCTTTGACCATTTTCCCATACTTAATAATGTTTCTTTGAAGTAATGTTGAATGTTGATATGGTCTATCTAAGTGTGTAGGATCTGATATTGTTCCAGAAAAATTATAATTACCAACATTTTTATATGCTTGAATTCTAGGTGTATTGTATCTATACCAACCACCACAGACAATACTTCCAACAGTTGCAACACTTCCGGTAATTGTAGCATAAGTATTATATGCTAATGAATTACCACCAAATACAGTATCTTCAACAAAATTATATCCAGTGCCAGCCTCTACTACTTCTGACGCTCCATTAATGGTTGTTAAGGCTCCTGCACCAATTGTAATACCTGCAACTAATAACATCGGCCAAGTAGCAACTCCACTTGCAATTACTAAAGCACCAGCCACAATAGCACCAATGCCAGTAACTAAATATCCTACTCCTTGCCAGAAAGAACTCCATTTCCACGCATGACCACTTGGATCGAATCGATTTACTGGATTATTACCACAATAAGCATATAAATTTAATCCATCAACTGATTCATTATTTAAATAGTCTATTGAATCTGGTGATATAAATCTTCCAATACTTGGATCATAATATCTCGTTTGTAAATAATATAGATTTGTTTCACTATCAAAATAATATCCTTTATATCTAAATGGATTTATATTTCCTATATCATTTTGATCTGTTATTTTCTCACCTACACTATTATATACCTCATGATTTCCAAAACTATCATAGCTATATTTTACAACTATTTTACCACTATCGTCAATTATATTTATTATATTTCCTAACAAATCATAAATGTAAAAATAATTCTTATTATTATAATTTAAGCCTGCTAGCTTACCATCTTCATAAATATAATATATTCCTCTTGATTCATATATTAATTTATTTTTACTATCATACATATATTTTATATTATTTTTCTTTGTTCTTAATCCAAAGGCATCATAATCATATGTATTAGTTCCATATTTCGTAAGTGTATTTTCCATTCCCCAACTTAAATCTTTATCTTTAATTTTTATTGGTCTTCCTAATTTATCATATTCAATCACTATATCATTAAGTTTTATTAACAAGTCATTATTATAAATATAGTCATCATTTTCATAAGAATTATTCAATAATTCTAATGTATATTCATAACTTCTTTTATTTAAAATATTACCATTATTATCATATGAATAGGTTGTTGTTTTATTAAGCTTTTTATTATCCTCTCGAATAATTCTACTTAATGTATCATAGGTATACCTATTTACTAGTTCATTATTTTCATATACCTCTTTGATATTACCAACCTCATCATACTTACACTTTACATTTAATCCATTACTGTAATATATAGTATTTGGTATTTTTGTTGTATAATTGCCATTTTTCAAATACCCTATCTTACTACCTAATATCTTATTTCCATCAACAATAATATCTCTTCCTACACCTCTATTAATTGAATCATATTTATATTCAAATTTATAATTTGATTGACTTATATAATCAATTAAATCTTTTTCATTATAACTATAAATGTAATTTATTTCTTTATCATTTAAACTATACTTTTTTTGAACTAATTTTAAATCCTCATA
>CAKQEA010000022.1 GCA_934229785.1 uncultured Anaeroplasmataceae bacterium | reverse complement strand
AATAAAAGGACCTTATATACTTTAGTATATAAAATCCTCAAAATTTAAGTTTATGTTTAATTTAAGTGTCGAAAACCTGCTTACTTTATTTTGCCTTAAAATTAAAGTTTCGAAAGATATTAATTTAGACTTACATCTAAAATAAACATTTCAAAATATCATATAATTTTGTAATTGAATTTTTTAAATAAATTTTGAATAAAATTCAAATTCTTGAATATAACAAATAAATAATGTATAATATAATAAACGTTCGATACAAGAGTAGGGTGAAATTTCTATGAAAAAATATGATAAGAAATTGAATACCAATGAAGATATAAAGAATGAAGATGAGGTTGATATCTATTCAATGCCAGTGGCAGTAGAAAGGGTAGAAGCTGGGTTAATTGGCAATTTAAAAATAGATGATGAAATAAATTATCCTATTTTTAAAAAAGGCGATTTAATAAGGCTTAGAGCTCCATCGAAACTTAATAAGAAGGATTTTGTTTTGTATCAAACGCATGATGAATATTTTTTGAGAAGAATAATAAAATTTAAAGACAATGGTATTTATGTTGCTGGAGACAATGAGCATGAATATCATGTAATTCAAAAATCCGATGTTGTCGCAAAGGTTTTATCTCGTGAAAGAAAAAATAAGAGCTTAAGCTTCTCTTTAACACCTAAGAAAAAGTTGTATACATTTAAAAAGGTGGCATTATGTAAAATTAGATTAGGTAATAGAATTTCAACATATGAAAGTGATTTAAATAATGAATCTCTTGAATTGGCTCAACAGGCAGTAGAAAATAAAACAGTATTTACAAATAATACACAACAAATTAATACTTCAATTGATCTAGATTCAGAACTTTCAAGCTTCTTAAATCCTGATGTGTTAGTGCAAGAGCTTCGTGATGCTATGTCGCAGGGAGATCAAAATAGTAAAGAACAAGATAATGAAGTTAACTCAGAGTCATTAAATCAGTTTCAAAGAGTAAGTGAAGAAGATAAATAATTTATAAGCGGGAGTAAACTCCTGCTTTATTTTTCCTCAAAAAATATTTCAAAAGTAATCTAGTTAACAATACTAGATGACGGTTTGCTTGAATTTGATTACCTGTCTATTAGAAATATGATATATAGTAATTCACAATATGACGATTCAGAAAATATTTCAAAAAATAACTAGTTTTTAAAAACAAATGTTTTTGTGTCGAAAAAATAAAATATTATTTCGATAACATTGAAGTTTATTTATGTAAACTAGGTATATAATAAAATATTTCAAAAGATATCTAGTTTTGAAAAACAAATATAATAATGAAAATAATTATATGTTATTTATTTTAAATAAATGCAAATGATATATAAAATGAAAGGAATGTGAAAAATATGCATATAATTATCAATGATATTGAGAAAAATGTCGATAAACCTACAAAGATTGTAGATTTGTATGACAACAAAAATTATGTCTATTATGCTGCAAAGGTTAATAATAGGCTGAGAGAGTTAGATTATGTAGTGAGTTCTGACTCTGTAATTGAAATGCTTGATCTAAAAGATTCTGATGTTTGTCGTATGTATCAAGCAACATTAAGATATGTCATTTTAATGGCTATTAAGGATGTTTTTCCTAAGGCAAGGGTAATATTTAATTATAGTATTTCAAGAACTATTTTTGTCAATGTGTCGAATTTAGGGCATGCTTTATTTCAAGAAGATTTTAATTTAATCAAAAAAAGAGTTGATGAATTGGTAGCTTCTGATTTACCAATTAAGAGATATTCAATTACAAAGGAAAAAGCTATTGAATATTATCAGTCATGTGGTTTAACTGATAAAACCAAAATATTAAAATATCGTAAAGAAAATACTGTTCATATGTATGAATGTAGCGGATATAAAAATTATATGTTTGGCTATATGCTTCCATCTACTGGATATTTAAAAAAATTTGAATTGAAGTTATATGCTCCGGGCTTTTTAGTTAGATATCCTAGAAGTGAAAATAATGGTGAAATACCTCCATTTTTAGATGAGAGAGTGTTTAGAGATACACTTAAGGAGGCAAATCGTTGGGCTGATATTTCTAGAAGCAATTCAATTGCCAATATAAATGAAATTATTGAGTCTGGTAATGCCTTAGAATTTATTAATTTATGTGAAGCGAGACATAATAGGCAGCTTGCAGCTCTTGGTGATAAAATTGAAAAAAATATTAATAATATTAAGCTTATTTGTGTTGCTGGTCCATCATCAAGTGGTAAAACTACATTTACTAATAGATTAAGAATTGAATTGAAGAGCCGAGGAATTAATCCATTAATGATTAGCATTGATAACTTTTATGCTGATCCTGAACTTGCTCCACGTGATGAATTTGGTAACCCTGATTTTGAGCATATAGATGCACTTAATAGAAAAGCTTTTAATGATTGTATATTTAGACTTATTCAGGGAGAAGAAGTTAGACTTCCTATTTATGATTTTAAAACAAGAAGTAGAACATATGAACCTCCTGTTAAATTAAAGCATAATCAGCCTATTTTAATAGAGGGGATTCATGCTTTAAATAACGATTTAACACCATCTATTGCTACAGAATATAAGTTTAAAATTTATATTGCACCATTAGCGCAATGTAGAATTGATGACCATAATCCAATTTCAATCTCTGATATACGACTTGTTAGACGTATGGTACGTGATTATAATTTCAGAGGAACTGGCTGTGAAGGAACATTAAAAATGTGGAATTCGGTTAGAAATGGAGAGTTTAGATGGATTTATCCGTTCCAAAACGATGCTGATTTTGTGTTCAATTCTGAACTTAGCTATGAGCTTTGTGTTATGAAAAAATATGCAATACCATTACTTGAACAAATTGATTCAGATAGTCAATATTTCATTACGGCTAATAGGCTATTAAAGTTTTTAAAGTACTTTGAAACTATAACAGATAAATGGGTACCTTGTAATTCAATATTAAGAGAGTTTATTGGTGAATCGATATTTTATACTGAAGATAAAAAATAAAGATGAAAAAGCGTGTCATAATATTAAAGATTGACTTTAAAATGACATGCTTTTTTTTTATAAATGATGTTTAAATAAACATAAATAATGTCTATTATAAAAATATAATAAACTACATCAAAAATGATAAAAAGAATAAATTTATTTAAATAAGCTGTTGAAAAAACATGTTCATTTTGATATAATTGAATATGTTTATGGAGGGTATTATGAAGTGCTTAAGTAACCTAGAAAGATTATCATATCCAGCTGATTTAGTAATGGACCTAACAACTTTATATCGTTATAAGGGAAAAGATTTTTATTATGAGGATGTCTTAAAAAGTGAGATGAATGGTATTGTTAAGCGTACTGTTGAAAGAGATACATTCTATGTCGGAAAGATATTGAATTTAAATGTAACTGAAAATAGAACAAGATTAATCATTAGAAAAAATGCTAATCCTAGAACAAAGGATGAACGTGTTTTAGCTAATTTAAAGGAGGTTTTCACCCTTATCCAGGAAAAGGGTGATGAGATAGAACTTACATCAAATGAATTCTTATATTTAGCAAAAAGAATATTTAACGAGGTCATGGAAATTGATTTTAGCTATGAAATAGTTAAATATAGAGAGAATCTTTTAGAAGAGAAAAAAAGGGTAACAAAGAGAAAAAAGCTTGATGAAGAGTTGAATCTATATAGAAAACTATTAACTGAAAAAAGCATTGAACCAACTCAATTAATAACTAATTTTTATGTTGATATTTTACATCTTGATCTATATACATCTAACAATGAATTTATCGCATTATTGATTATGTATTGTCTGTTATTTAGAGAAAGATTTAATGTTTTTAAATATGTGAGCTTTTTTCAAATGTATTTCGAGAAAAAACAACAATTTGATACAACTACAGTCCAAGCAGGATATAATTGGGAACAAGGATTCTCACAAATAGCACCTTTAAACAGGCTTACAATTCAGGTGATGATTGAAGCATATGATAGTGTTGAAGCCATGACTGAAAACTATAATTTTGATAAAAAAATAAGAAAAATTGACAATGTTGAAGCTACAATTTTAAAACTTGGTGAAGTATTCACTAAAGAACAAATTAAAAATGCTCATCCAAGTTTATCAGATTCTACAATAAATAGAGCCCTTGTAAGCTTAAAAAATCAGAATAAAATCAGACCAAATGGAACTGGTAGATCGGCGACATGGGTAAGATTAGTACCTGAAGAAATGATGAGTAATCGTATGAAACAATTAACGTTATTCGACATATTAATGAAGGATAATGAAAAGGAAGAGTAATCTTCCTTTTTTATTTTAGACATAAATAATGTATATTAATAAAATAGATAAAAGATGTTTAATTAATTAGGCATCTTTTTTATTTTCATTAATGTGTCCAAAATATTGGAGTATCAACAAATTGATATAATGGTTATATATCAGCTTTGACAAAGTAAATAGACATTTAAACTAATAACTAAAAATAAAAAAATAACAAAAAATATACAAATTTATTAAATGAACATAAATAATGGCTATTTAGTAAATATACTTTTAATAGAAATAGAAAATGGGGCTGAAAATATGAAAGCAAAGAAGAATTAAAAGGATAAATACGGCTTTACTTAAGGAACCAACTTCGTAAAAATAACTTAAAAATGTGTATGATGAATGAGTTATAGATGTTGAACGTGAAAGAAGGAGTAGTAGAATGGACTTAAATTCGATTTATTTTTGAAGTGTGAAATATATATCATTTCCGCAGTCGCTTCCTGAAAAGGAGAAAAATAATGGTCGAAGAAGACAAATGTCTGTAAAACGATTTTTCGATTTGTCAATCAAATTATAAAAATGTGCTAAACATATTCAATCATTTAAATATGAACAGGTTTAAGAAGAAGAACAAGGTCAAAAAATGCAAATTTAGATAGTCAAAGTATGATTTAAACTTCTTTTCAGAGCTATTTTAAAGGTATTCAAAAATATTAATAAGTTATCATAATATATATTATGTAAACCAATAATAAATGTTGCAGTAATGCGATTTTATTTGTTTGTGTGAATAACACACTTTACACACCCTTCCTGCTATCTTGAAAAATGGGTCGAAAAAAATAAAAAAACTCGATTTTAAAGCTTGAGATTGACGATTGTCTTGATCGTAAATTGTCGATTGATTATAGACGCCTAGGGATGCGTTCAAAAAAACAACATTTTAAAAGAAAAACATCTGAAAATGTTAAAAAAACTTAAAAACATGTTCACAACTCCGAAAATGAACTAGTTTATTTAGTTTTACTTAGCTTTAAAATATACTCATCGTGTCCAAATGATTGTCATGTTGATTTTAAAATTACTTTTATAATTTTTTCTTTAATTTTATATTGGTACTTATTTTAAATTTCATTAACTATTATTTAAATGATCTTTTTTTAATGCTTAATTATCTGAAATGTTATTTATTAAAGATAAATATATTTTAAAGTAATGTGCAAAAATAAAACGTCTTGTTTCAAAAACTAGATTTATTTCAAAATTTTTATTTATGTTATCTAGTTGTCGGCAAGCATTTTTTTGGTTGTTATATCTAGATTTATATTACTTTTTTTATTATTTTTATTTAATGAAAAAAATATTTAGTATTTTACAAAACTAAAAAATGAAAGAAATAAAATTATTTAAACTAGTATAAAATACTAGGTTAGATTTGAAATTTTTACTTCTTATTCTCTTAAGATTTAAGCTTTCATTTTTAAATTATTGATACACTTCTTTTTGTTTTATGTTTTTATTTTTTCTTAATAGTGTTTTAATTTTGATTTAAATTTGACAGCTTATATGGCATTTGTACTATTATAGACGTATCATCAACAAATAATTATTTTAAGGTTACTATTATTTTTATAGGTATCGTTAATTCAATTTAAAATGATAATTTATCAATTAATAAGATTTACCCTCTGTGTAGGTCTTCAAAACTGTTAGTGATGGTTCGTTGATTTTTTTAACCTAAATATTTGTTTATACAATCTATTTGTAATGACATTTAATAAAATTAGAAAATGCTTTTGTATTTCTATGGCGAACAAAAACTTTTCTTGTTAAGCAAGCATATTCAAATACTGATTTTTTCAAAACATATCATTAAATTTAACTTTATAACTTTTTATTTTGTATTTGAATAAAAAATAGTTATGTGAAAATTACTTAACTGTAACTAATAAAAAATATTTTAAAAAACATTGATTTAACTTCATAATTTATATTAATTTATTTATTACACTTCTTTTACGATTGTTCCATATTTTTAAGGTGCTTTTTATAACATGTAATAGATACTTCTTTTCAAAAATGTTGAAAAAATATAAAGCAAATTGATGCTAATTATTCATTATCAGTTAATACTTGCATCTGTTAAAATCAATTATTTCTTCTATAATTTTATTATTTGATTCTATGGCGTTTGAATAAGGAATGATTCTATCAGATGCTAAATCTCTTTTTTATTTTATTGATGCGCCTAAAGCTTTGGTGATCTTTTAAGATTGCTTAAAGCTTCTATTACTGATTAAAAATGCTTTTTACTACTTTTTTATGATTTAGTTCTTTTGATTTTCTAAATTTTATTTTTGAAGTTAATACCTAAATAAAGAGTTGTTTTAACGATATTTAAAATTTCATTATATAAATGGTAATAATAACTACTTTTCTAATTTATGAATAATTTGTTTTAAAATGCAATTAATTAAATAACCTAGTTTTAAATAGCTGATTTAAAATGAAATTTTTTTTGTACATATTTTAGTTCTATTTGTTGGATTATTTATAAATTATCATTTTATTTAATTACCATTTCTTTAAAAATAATATATAACTTGAATTAAATTTATTATTTTCTTTCATTTCTTACTGAAATTGAGTTTTTTTTAAAAAAATGGCTTCAAATAATGGGCTAAATTTTGATTTTTAATTAAAAAATGTATTCTTTATCGCTTTGGTATTGGATAATGCCTAAAATCGCTTAAAATAAGGCAATTTGTTCTTTTGTGTATGTTTTTTTACATGTAAATGTGTTTTTAATTTTAGTTTTAGATAATTATTGCTTTGTTTTTTTAAATTGAAAATTATTTTAAATATAATCTAATTACAATAATTATGTTTTGATTATTTAATTATTTTTATGCAGTTAAGCTAAATAAAACAACTAGTTTATAAAACTAGATACAAAATGAAATAAAAAAGAGATTAAATTCCTAATCATTAGTAGGCTTTTTTAATCTCTTTATAATACAATCTTATTTTAGTTTTTTATCGTTATTTGTTTACATAGCATCTTTATATATTTTTAAAGCTAAATCGTAATCTACTTCAACAATATCCTGTAATGTTCTTTTCCCTTTAAACATAGTATTATATGCTAAAGCCTCTAAATCACATTCAGATACATTCAATTCCTTTAAGCTTGTAGGCATTCCTATTTCTTTAAAATAGGCTTTTAAGGCTAGTATTCCATTTAAAGCATCAGCTAAGATATTATCTGTTTTTTTAACTTGCATAACCTCGTAGGCAAATTTTGCAAATCTATTAGGTGATGCCTTGTAGGAATTGATAGCCCATGCAGGCCATAATACTGCAAGTCCAGCTCCATGAGCTATATTATCATACATACCACTTAATTCGTGTTCAAGCTGATGTACTGACATCACATAGCTTCTTCCTGAGCCTGTAAGTCCATTATGTGATAAACTTGAGGCCCACATTAAATTGGCTCTTGCTTCATAATCGCAAGGATTTTTTATTGCCTTTAGTCCTTCATCGTGAACAGCCTTTAAAAGCCCTAGGGCAATATTATCTGTAATTGGAGTATCTTCACCCAAAGAAAAATATCTTTCTAGGGTATGCATCATTATATCAGTTATACCGCAAGCTGTTTGATATGGTGATACACTATAGGTTAGCTTAGGATTCATTATGGCAAATAAAGGACGATTACATTCACTAGTAAAGCCTCTTTTTTCTTTTGTTTCGTCATTTGTTATTACACATGAATTTGACATTTCGCTTCCTGCTGCAGCAATTGTTAAAATTACTCCAACTGGTAAATGCTCACTTGGTGTTTTTTCTTTAATTTGAAATAGCCAAGGATTAAAATTAACCTTACTACCAACAGCTATACTTTTAGCTGAGTCAATTACTGATCCACCACCAACGGCTAAGATTAAATCAACATTTTCTTTTTTGGCTATTTCTATGCCTTTTAGGACCACTGAGAGTTTTGGGTTGGCTGATACTCCTCCTAACTCACAAAACGCAATTTTAGCCGTTTTTAAAGCTTCTACGACCTTGTCATATAATCCATTTTTCTTAATTGATGACATTCCATAATGAAGAAGAACCTTTTTGACGTTGTATGATAATAAAATTTTAGCAAGATTATCCTCTTGATTTTCTCCAAAAAATATTTTGGTTGGCGTATTATAAATAAAATTCTGCATTATTTTATCTCCTTTAAAAATGATTTACCAATTTTAGGTGCTAAAATATTAAAATTTTCGCTGATTGTAGCACCGATATCTGCAAATGTACTTCTTATTCCCAAATCACCCTTATTTAACGATTTAGAATAAACTAAAAGTGGAACATATTCTCTTGTATGATCAGTACCTGTCCAGGTTGGATCATTACCATGATCGGCAGTGATAATAAGAAGATCATCATCATTAAGATTATTCATTAAAATTTTTAAATCAGAATCAAATTCAACTAAAGCATCATGATAGCCTACTACATTTCTTCTATGACCATACAAGGCATCAAAATCTACTAAATTTACAAAACATAAACCATGAAAATCTTTTTTTGTTAAATTTGTTGTAATTTCCATACCATTATGATTTGAAACACTTTTGTAAGCTTCAGTAATACCACAAGTATTAAAAATATCATTGATTTTTCCAATTGAAATTACATCGTAATTATTATCCTTTAAATCATCAAGAACTGTTCTATCAGATGGAGATAGTGCATAATCATGACGATTTGGTGTACGTATGAAGCTATCCTTATCCTCGCCTATAAATGGTCTTGCGATAATTCTTCCTACCTTATATTTTTCATCAAGGCAAATTTCTCTTGCTATTTTACATACTCTATAAAGCTCTTCAAGTCCGAAATAGTTTTCATGAGCGGCAATTTGTAAAACAGAATCTGCGGATGTATAAACAATCATTGCACCAGTTTTAATATGCTCCTCGCCTAATTGTTTTAAAATTTCAGTACCTGATGCAGCATAATTTCCAATAATTTTATGTCCTGTTTTACTTTCTAATAAATCAATTAGCTCCTTAGGAAATCCAGTATCAGTGAAAGTTTTAAAGGGCTGTGAGGTTTTTACTCCCATAAATTCCCAATGACCAGTCATTGTGTCCTTGCCTTTAGATAATTCATCCATTTTTCCATAATAGCCCTTATCACACTTAGGCTTTACACCTAAAATATTGGTTAAATTTCCATAACCAAGGCTTTCCATAGTTGGAAGAGTAATCCCTCCCATTTTTTCAGCAATATGGCCAATCGTATTAGCTCCATCATCACCATATTGAAATGATAGTGGTGCACTACCGCAGCCAACTGAATCCATTACAATTAAAAATATCCTTTTAAACATTTATTTTTCCTCCTTTGCTAAAGGATGGGTATTTTCATACATCTCCTTTAAATGACTTCTATCTATGTGAGTATATATTTGAGTTGTAGAAATATCCTCATGTCCTAGTAGCTCCTGTACTACTCTTAAATCAACTCCACCCTCTAAAAGATGAGTTGCAAAGCTATGCCTGATTGTATGAGGAGATATTTCCTTTGTAATATTAGATGACTTTGCAAGATTAACTATATATTTATAGAATCCTTGCCTTGACATAGCCTCACCTTTATAATTAAAGAACAATAAATCTGACTTCCCCTTAGAGAAATCTGGTCTAACAGTTTCGATATATTTTCTTAAAGAAATTACTGCCATATCTCCAAGTGGGACCTTTCTTTCCTTATTTCCTTTACCAATTACAATCATATATTTTTGTTGTAAGTGAACATCACTAATTTTAAGGGCTAAAAGCTCAGAAATTCTTAAGCCTGATGCATATAATGTCTCCATCATTGCTTTATTTCTAATTCCAAGAGGTGTATCTGTTTTTATTGATGATAGCATTAAATTAATTTCCTCTTTTGTCAAAACAACAGGCAAAGGCTTATCAATCTTTTGAGTATCAATAAACTTTGCTGGATTATTTTTTGATATCCCTTCACGTACTAAAAATGAATGAAACTCTTTAATTGCTACAGTTTTTCTAGCAATTGTTGTTTTACTAAGCTTTTTTCTTTTTAGTGATAATATGTAATTTTGAATATGCTCACGCTCTATATCCAAAACATCATATACATTTTCATATTTTTTCATAAAGCTTGCGTATTGTTCTAAATCACTAATGTAGGCAGAAACAGTATTTATACTATATCTTCTATCATTTTGAAGATAATACTTAAAATCTGAAATTTCGTAGAAAACAACCTCTTTTTCTTCTTTTTTTCGCATTTTACTCACCTACAAATTCCTCAAAAACCAAATTGCCAACAAAAATTTTATCATATTTTATTTTTAATATATCACCATTAAGCTCTAATAAGCCTTTTTCTATAAGCTCAGCTATTTTAAATTCATTAAAGGGATCACTTTTAAATTTTTGAATGTATTTGCTTATAGATACACCATCTATTTTTCTTAAGCCTAGCATAAAATATTCTTCTTTTTCATCAAAAATGGATAATTTTTCATAATCATCAAGCCATTTTTTTAAATATTTAGCTACGATTTTATTATTTTGATACCTAATATGATCAATATAGCCACAACTAGATGCGCCTAAGCCTATATACTCATCACAATTCCAATACAATAAATTATGCTTTGACTCATACCCTGGATAAGCAAAATTGGAAATTTCATAATGATGATAGCCAAGCTCATTTAATCTATTTTTTATTAAATCATACATATCTGCTACTAAATCATCATCAAGTAACGCTATTTCTTTCTTGTCTACCTTATATTTTAGAATAGTTTTATCTTCTAAAATCAAACTATAAAATGAAATATGTTTTGGATTAATTTCATTAATAAAATTTAAATCACAATCAACATCAGAAATGTTTTCATTAGGAATTCCAAACATAAAATCTAGGTTAATATTATCAAAGCCATATTTTTTTAATAAATTATAGCTATTAATGACGATTTTTCTATCATGATGACGATTTAATGTTTTAATATTTTTCTCTACAATACTTTCAACACCTAGGCTAATTCGATTAATATTGTATTCCTTTAATAAAGCACAAAGCTCTTCTGTAACAAGTTCTGGATTTAATTCTATTGAATTTTCTATGGAATTAATTAAAATTGGCTTAAGCTTAGCTAATATTTTATTTAAAAGACTTAAATTAATAGAATTTGGGGTTCCTCCACCGATATAAACTGTATCAATATTATTAAGCTTATTATTAGAAAAGTAATAATCAATTTCTTTAATTAAAGTATCTACATAAATTTCATGTACAGAACTTTTGGCAATAATTTTGGGGAAATCGCAATATGAGCAAATTGACTTACAAAATGGAATATGAATATACAAGCCCTTCATAGTAATTTCGAAAACAATTTTTTAGCATTATTATATAAAATGTTTTCCTTTTCTTCCTTTGTTAGTATATTAGACTCTTCAATATATGTATAAGAATCCTTATAGCTATTGTTTTTCATAGCTGATGGAAAATCAGTTCCCCACATAATTTTATCACTGCCAACAATATTAATTGCTTCCTTAATATATTGTTGTGTTGTCAAAAATGGATAAGGGCCCTTAACGTTATTGTATAAGGATGCAATATCAAAATAACAATTATCAAGCTTTAGATGATTCATATTTTTTTTCAATATCTCTAAATCGTTTGCTTGAGGTGCAGTTAGATGACATACAACGAATGTAAGCCTTGGATGATTTATAATAGCATTTTTTAAATTTTCAACCTGATAACAATCATTTCCTGGCCTTCCGATATCAATAAAGAAAATTATATTATTTTCTTCACAATAGGAATAAAGCTCATTCACCATCCTACCATTTAAATCAACTGTATTGTGATTACACATAATACCTGAAGAATTTGACATTTCCATTTTAATAATTTTAAAGCCTAAATCTTTAATTAAATGATTTCTTATATCTAAAGCCTTCCTATAGAAAGGATCATACATACAGGCACCAATCAATCTAGTAGGATATTTATCCATTGCTTCTTTTGTATAAAGATTTTGAATACCGGCATAATGACCCTGAAGCATAATACCAAATTCTACATCATTTTCATCCATTAAATTAACTAGCATATCTGGTGTAACCTTATTACCATATTCTTCTGGTATAATTCTTACAATTTCTCCTGTTTCATACATTCCACAGCCATTACCTAAATCTCTTAGATACCCCTTAGAACCAATGCCATGAATATTTTCAACTAAATGCATATGACAGTCTATTTTTTTCATAAAATCACCTAAATTCCACTAAAATTATAGCATTTAAATATTTTTATGTAAACCAAAAGAAAAAATAAAAGGGAGCATTAATCTCCCTAATATAATTAATTTTAAAACTTTAGTTAATTATTGTAAAAAATGATTGTTTCTATTGACTATTCTTCTTTGCATTTTGAATAAAAGCAACAATAATATAGGCAAGTAAAACAAGTGAAACTAAACCTAAATATAAATTCATTTGATTTGCCTTAAAATCAAAGGCACCTTCTCTATATGGATCAAATACTTCATTGAAGAATAAAGTAAGCTTATAGAATGAAAATATACCTGTTGCGGCAAGAAGTGAACCATAGCCAACATTCTTATTGAATGAAATTTCCTTTAAATCAACATATAAATTATAGATTGATAGAACTAAAAATGAAATAGAGATAACAAGATATACCACATACTCTTCAGAAAATTTAATTTTACTAGATGATTCCCATTTAGAATTATCAAAGCTTTGAGCCCACATTACAATTGAGAAAATTACTAATAAAGAGGTTGCAACAACAAATAAAATATTTTTAGCTAAATTTAATTTTTTCATACTAAGCCTCCTTAACATCTTCTATAGATTCATTATTTTTATTAAGAATTGCAGGATAGAATTTTGCAACAATAAACATTAATACTGTTGTTAAAATAATATTTGGTCCGCAGTAAGCAATGTTGTAAACAAAAGAATATAGCATTGAATTTGTGCTCATTCCCCAAAATTCACCCTCATATAACCAGAAATATCCAGCAGCAAAATGGCTTAAAAACTTTAATGCGCCACCAACAAAAGATCCTACTACAATCCAAAGAATTTGAGTTGAAAGCTTATCAGCCTTTTTATACAATCCAGCAAATAATCCAGCAAAGCCAACAACTGTATAGGCAACCAAATAATCTAAAATGAATTGTAAGCCATTTAATATATAAATACTTCCACCAATTAATTGAACTACTGATACTACAAATCCACAAATTAATCCAGGAATCAAGCCTCTTCTAAACGAAATAATTAGAATTGGAAGCATTGCAATACCAATTGATCCTCCGTTAACAAATATGCCACTTGAAAATGCGCCTTGAATATAATCTAAGGCAAAGGCAATTGCTGCAAAAATGGCAATTTCAGCAAGTACCTTGACAGTTATTTTTTGTCCTAAATACATATTATCCTCCTTATAAACAAAAAAATGTCCGCTAGGACATGCATAAAAAGATAATGTAACAACAATTATTCTCACATTATTCCCTACGCTAGCATTACCTAGATCAGGTCAAGGGTCGATAACTAAATATCCTCTCAGCTTACGCTCCCCTTAATATGACAAATAAATTATACAACAATTATAATAAAAAAACAATAATTAGACAAATATTAGTAAATCTAACATAAATTTAAAATGAAAAAATGCACCGAAGTGCATTTTATTACTTTCTAAAATTATTTTTTAAATTTTCTACAACCTTATTAATTTCTTCATCTGATGCATATTCATTTGTATTCATAACAAATGTTCCACCCCATTCAAATCCATCCTTGTATTTAGGAACGATATGAACATGTAGATGACCTAAAGTATCACCATAAGCTCCAAAATTAATTCTATCTGGATTGTAAACCTTCTTCACAGTTTTACATACATCAGCAACATCTGCCATAAATTCATTTCTATCAGAATCACTTAATTCCTCTAAACCACCTACATGGTCATCCTTATAAGCAACAATACATCTACCCTTATGATGTTGATCCTTAAAAACAATAACCTCTGATTTGTTAGTTTCAAATGCTAAAACTCCGAACTTAGCAAGATATTCACCCTGTGCGCAATATGGACAATCACATTTTTTCATTTTTTATACCTCTTTTCTTATTTAATTATAACAAAAATATAAAATATTTCCATAGATTTTAAATATATTAAATAAAATTTAGATAACCTTATGAGAATATACCTTTTCTGAATCAGTGATTAAGCTTTTAACGTTAACAATTGATTTTTGTTTATATGCATTGTATAATTCAAGCTTTTTATTTTGTAAATTAACATTTCTATCATCTACAACATACTTATTTAAAGAAGCTGAAATTACAATTGAGAATTTAGTCATAGCTTGAGATAATGCTTGATCAGAAAGCTTTGAACAAATAAAATTATTTGCCTCAATTAATTCATCATTTAATTGATCCTCATTAAAATTAAAGGCCATATATAAAACCTCTTTAACATTTTGGGCAATACCTATTGAGATATAATATATCATTAAATCAACTAAATTCCAATTTTCCTCTAAAACGGTATCTCCACATCTTTTTTTAATAAATTGATGAATATATTTGCACTTATTGACACTATACCTAATTTCTTTTTTATAATTGTCATCAGTTAACAAATCTTCCATTTTATTTCTAATTTCAAAAAATTCTTCACTTGCTTTAGTTAATTTATTTTTTATATCGCCAAATTGTTCTTGTAAATAGCTTATTTCTTTTTTACAAGTTTCTAAATTAATTTTAAATTCTTTTTTTGCCTTTTTAGGTGAAGTAAATGCAAATGCTAAATCCATAATTGTAACAAGTGATAAGGAAAAAATTGAAAAATTTGCCATAATGTTTACCATCATATCACTTGTTATAGATAAAGGTAAAGAAAAACTTGGACTGAAAAAGGCATATATAAACGCCAAAATAAATGTAAGTGTTAAACCAATATATAAGAAAATAGGTAGTTTTTTTATAAATGTCTTAGAAATTAAAGCCATTATATTAATACCATTAGCCTCTACTTCTTTATAATATTCCTTTCTATCATTAAGCGATGCTAGTTTATTGTTGTACATAAACTGATATTTCATATAGATATCTTTTTTCTTGTTATATTGAATTCTATTTAATACAACATTTTCCTCAATTTCAGTAATATCTGATTTTACAGTTGATATATATGATAAACCTGCTCTTATTAAATATAAATTATTAAGTACTTCCCTTTTATTTTCTTCCATTTTATAGCTCTCCTAATTAAGTATTTGCATTAGCCCTGAATCATTTAAATTTTTAAATGTTTTATGAGGAAAATAACCAGCTAAGCTAATTATATCCTTTGAATTTATTTTGTTATCGTTAATATAACCAACAACTCTGTTATAAAGCTTTTCTCCCTTTTCTAGTTTATTATTTGATAAAAGTTCTAGTAATGTATAAGCTGCAATATTTTCATCATTAATTTTGCATCTAGCTTTTCTTAAATAAACAATATTATCATTTATATTTAAGCTTCTAACTATATTTGTTTCGTTATTAGTAATAACTTCAATCTTATTCTTATTTAACTTCTTATTAAGAAGCTGGTACTTTAAGGTTTCACCACTATAAATTCCAACCTTATTACCATTGTCATTCAAATATTTTTTTTCTATTATTTCTGATATTGACATCTTATATCCACCCTCAGAAAAATAATAAATTCCCTTTGAATACTGAACTAGTTCTTTTTTATCAACTAAATTTTTAATAAGCTGAAAGCTTCTAGCTCTTGAATATTTTTTCATAAAATAATCTAAAAGCTCATTTGTAAAAATAGGTGTATTAGCTTTAAAGCTATTTTTAATACTTTCCATAATTTACCTCCATTAGACTACTTTATATTTTTTATATATAATCTAGTCTAATTATATGTCATATTTTTTTTGTTGTCAACGATTAAAAAATAAAAAGATGTCAAAATTTAATATTTTTTAAACAAAAAAAAACGTTATGCATTTTACATACATAACGCTTAATTTTGTTTATATTTTTATTACACTGCTTCTTCTACTTCTACTACTTCTCGTCAGTTGATAAAATTGCTAAGAAAGCCTCCTGTGGTACATCAACACTACCAATGGCCTTCATTTTCTTTTTACCTTCCTTTTGCTTCTCTAAAAGCTTTTTCTTACGAGAAATATCTCCACCATAGCATTTCGCTAAAACATCCTTACGCATGGCTTTTATATCACTTCTAGCAATAACCTTATGATTAATAACAGCCTGAACTGGTATTTCAAATAAATGTCGTGGAATAATATCCTTTAGCTTTTCAACAAGAACACTACCTCTTTGATATGCAAAATCCTTATGTACAATTGTAGATAAGGCATCTACTATATCACCATTTAGCATTATATCCATTTTTACAAGCTTTGAGGCTTCATAATCACCAAGCTCGTAATCAAAGGATGCATAACCCTTGGTATAGCTTTTAAGTTTATCAAAAAAATCGTATACAATTTCTAAAAGAGGAATATTATAATGAATAACTGCTCTTGTTTCCTCAACGTATTGCATATCAATAAATGTGCCACGCTTCTTTTGACATAAATCCATAACTGAACCGATATACTCTGTAGGCGTCATAATTGTTGCCTTAACAAATGGTTCTTCAATATGATCAATTACCTGTGTTTCAGGAAGCTGAGATGGATTATCAATTACAAGCATATCTCCATTTGTTAAATAAACATGATAAGAAACTGAAGGAGCTGTTGCTATAAGCTCTATGCCAAATTCTCTTGAAATTCTTTCCTTAATGATATCCATATGTAATAGACCTAGAAAGCCAGTACGGAAGCCAAATCCTAATGCTTGGGATGTTTCAGGTTCGAAGACTAAAGAGGCATCTGATAGCTTAAGCTTTTCTAAGGCATCTCTTAAATCCTGATATTGCTTAGTATCAATCGGATACAATCCACAGAAAACCATTGGATTTAATTTTCTATAGCCTTCAAGTGGCTTTTCTGCCTGATTTGTTGCTAAAGTAATCGTATCACCAACGTGAACGTTATTAATATCTTTTATTGATGCTGTTATAAAACCTACATCTCCGGCCATTAAATAATCTCTTTTGACTTCTTTTGGAGTTCTTACTCCTAACTCTACAACCTGATATTCTGCACCAGTTGCCATGAATTTAATTGTATCACCTAAATGAATTACACCTTCTTTGACACAAACAAGCACAACAACTCCTCTATAAGGATCAAAGGCACTATCAAAAATTAAAGCTCTTGCTGGAGCCTCAAGATTACCTGTTGGTGGCTGAACATAGCTTACAACCTGCTCTAAAATATCTCTCACGCCTACACCTGTCTTAGCTGAAGCTAAAACTGCTTCATAGGCTGGAAGACCAATAACATCCTCAATTTCATGCTTTGCACGTTCTGGATCAGCAGATGGTAAATCAATTTTATTTATTAAAGGCAAAATCTCTAAATTATTATCTAAAGCTAAATAAACATTTGCTAGGGTTTGAGCTTCAACACCTTGGGTTGCATCTACTACTAAAATTGCACCTTCACAGGCTGCAAGTGATCTAGATACCTCATAAGTAAAATCAACATGACCCGGTGTATCTATTAAATGAAATTCATATTCTAATCCATTATTAGCTTTATATTTTAGCGCAACAGCATTTAGCTTTATTGTAATACCACGTTCTCTTTCTAAGTCCATTGAATCTAAAAGCTGTTCTTGCATTTCACGTTCTTCAACAGAATCACAGATTTCAAGTATTCTATCTGCTAAAGTAGATTTACCATGGTCAATATGGGCAATAATACAAAAATTTCTAATCATTCTTTGACGTTCAAGCATTTTCTTTAAATCGTCCATATCTACACCTCCATTTATAATTAAAAATAAAACTAAAATATTTTTAGTTCATAATAAATTTATCCATTTTATGATACCATAAAAAGAACAAAAAGAAAAGAGGACAAATGTCCTCTTTGTAGCTCATAAGCCATGTTCTGTCCCTTTACAGGTGGTAACTATTTATCTACGATTACTCGTCCCTATCTTACTTCAGTTTGCTTAATAGGACTCCCCTACCAAAATTTGGGTTTCTAGCTTGCGGGGTTTACCAACGTTTCACTCTTCTATTTCTAAAAGAATCGTCTCTGTGGCACTTTATGAAATACACCATATCAAAAGACTTAGGTTTCTTTCGCCGTCACCAAATGGTGCCCAGCCTTATTTATTAAACTGGCACAAACACTACAATCATCACAGATTGTGCTAGCATGGACTTTCCTAACAATTACTTGCTCAGTTACCTTACTACATAACGATTATAGCAAAATAATTTAAAATTTCAAGAAAATTTAAGATATAAATTAAATTATATTTTTACACAATCATGTTATTTTGTTTGTTACAATATTTATAATATGTAAAAATGAAGTTAATTTTAGTCTAAATCAAGCTTTTCAATTGAAATACCAAGAAGTGTAGCTACATAAATAAGTAATCCAACTTCCTCATCCTGCCACATTCTTTTAATCTTATTTTCAGTAAATATTAAATAACCAAGCTTCTTACCTAAAACTCTTACAGATGTAATCATAATGGCATTAATGTGATATTGTCTACAAATATCATGAAGCTCAGGGTCTTTAGCTAATAATATATCAAAGTTGTTAGTATGAAGTAGATCATTTCCAAATAAAATATCTTCTAAATCAACATTAGAAAAATCATTTGGAATTTCAGGAGCTTCAGAATTTTTGTAAATAAGCTTTTTATCCATGTTTAGATAATAAATACCTGAATTTCTAAGTGATGAGCAAATTGTATCAAAGGCTTGAACAATATTTCTTTCAATTGAATTATTTTTTGTAAAATCCTTTTCAATTTTTTTAAATGTTATATACTCTGGATTTCTTGCTATTTTAGAAATATCAATATTTTTATGCTTTGAATCAAGATAAATGATGAAGCAGTTCCTACCTTTAATTTTACCACGATATAAGGCTTTATCTGCCTTATTAAATAATTCATCATAGTCTTTGCCGTCAGTTGGGAATGAAACAGAACCAATTGATGCAGTCACGAAGGAATAAGCATTTTCAAGTTTATAATATCTTCTTGTTACTTTTTTGCTATTCATCATTTTTTGCAAGTATTCGTGAACATCATCATAAGATATCTTTTCTTTTAATACGACAATGAATTCATCTCCACCATATCTTCCAACATAGCCACTATCACCAATATATGACTGTAGAGATTCAGCAAATAAAGACAATGCAAAATCTCCTATTGCATGTCCATAGTTATCATTTATTAATTTAAAATTATCCATATCAATTAATAATAAAGAAAAATTTTCGTTATTTGAAATTAAATAATTAGTATAGTCTATTATTGGTTGTCTAGATAAAACCTTTGTTAAAGAATCAATTACACTATAATACCCTTCTTTATTAATTAAATCATCAAAAAAATTATTTGTCTTTAAAATATCTTCACTATACATCATAAGCCTCCACTGTATACGCTTACATTTTACATAGAAAACGCATACAACATATTTTTAATATACTACATAATTTGACTTAAAACAAGCAAAATTTAAAAAAAGCCTATAGATTAATTTGATTACTGCACATACAACAATTAATATGCAATAACTTTAACATCTATAAGCTTAGTTTTAAATTATTCTAAATTTGCTGAGTCCTTATTAGCAAACCTTTTTTGAGCATCCTTTAAGGCATCTTTTCTTGATAAATCAATTTGACCCTTATCATTTACGCCAATACATTTAACTATTATTTCATCATTTAATGAAACAACATCCTCAGGCTTTTCAACTCTTTCAAGAGCAAGCTTTGAAATATGGCATAGTCCTTCTGTACCAGGCCATAACTCAACAAATACTCCATACTTTTCAATTCTAGTTACTTTACCAGTGTAGATAGTTCCTACTTCTGCTTCCTTAACAGAATTTACGATATAATCAAGGCAAGCTTTTGCTGTTGCCATATCTGAATGCATTACAAATAGCTTACCATCTTGTTCAAGATCAATTTTAACATTATCAAATTTTTCAATTGTTGCATTAATAGTCTTTCCACCTGCACCAATAACATCTTTAATCTTATCAGGATTAATTCTTGCAGTGACAACCTTTGGAGCATACTTAGATAATTCTGGTCTAACTTCACTAATTGTTGTAGCCATATGATCTAGTATTTGAAGTCTTCCCTTTTTAGCTTGAGCTAATGCTTCCTTTAAAATTTGATATGAAATACCTCTCACCTTGATATCCATTTGTAAAGCTGTAATACCATCACGAGTACCTGCAACCTTGAAGTCCATATCACCTAGGTGATCCTCCATACCCTGAATATCAGTTAAAATAGTATAATGCTCTGGATCAGTCATAATTAATCCCATTGCTATACCTGCAACAGGAGCTTTAATTGGAACACCTGCAGCCATTAATGCTAAAGTTCCTGAACAAATTGTTGCTTGAGATGAAGAACCATTTGATTCTAAAATTTCTGATACAACACGAATTGTATATGGGAATTCCTCTTCAGATGGAATAACATATGACAATGCTCTTTCTCCTAATGCACCATGACCAATCTCTCTACGTCCTGGAGCACCATAACGTCCTGTCTCACCTACTGAGAATTGAGGGAAATTATAATGAAGCATGAATCTTCTATTATCTTCTTGACCTAAACCATCAATAATTTGAGAATCAGAAAGAGGTCCTAATGTTACTGTTCCTAAAGATTGTGTTTGACCACGAGTGAATAATGCAGAACCATGAACTCTTGGTAAAACATCAACTCTTGATGAAAGAGGTCTAATTTCATCAACCGCTCTTCCATCAGGACGAATTTTATCAACTGCAATCATTCTTCTTACTTCACCATGTAAAATATTTTCAAGTGTAACAGATACATTCTTTAAATATAAAGCTTTAGCCTCAGTATCCTCTACCTTAATATCGCCTAATTCTTTGACAAAAACTTTTTTTCCAAATTCTTCCATTGTTTCAGCATTTACAGCATCAATTGCTGCATAACGCTCTAGCTTATCTTCAACTCTAATTGCTTTAATAAGCTTTTCTTCGGCATAAGCCTTAACCTGTGCTTCAATTAGAGGATCAACACTAAACAATGTAGGTACATACTTCTCCTTACCACACTCTTTAACAATCTCCTGCTGGAAATCACAAAGACGCTGTATTTCAGCATGACCAAATTTTAATGCTTCCCACATTTCATCTTCAGAAACGAATGCTGCACCAGCTTCAACCATATTGATAGCTTTATGAGTACCTGCAACAGTTAAATTAATTGTTGTTTTTTCCATTTGTTCTGGAGTTGGATTGATGACTAACTCACCATCTATTTTACCAACCTTAACACCAGCAATAGGTCCTTCAAATGGGATATCTGAAATCATTAATGCAATTGATGAACCAAGCATTGCTGCCATTTCTGTTGTACAATCAGGATCTGCAGATAAAACAGTATTAATTACCTGTACCTCATTGTTAAAACCATCAGCAAACATTGGTCTAATAGGTCTATCAATTAGTCTTGAAACTAATGTTTCGTGCTCAGAAGCACGTCCTTCTCTTCTTAAGAATCCTCCAGGTATCTTTCCTGCAGCATATAACTTCTCCTGGTATAAAACCATTAATGGGAAGAAATCAGCTGTTGATTCAATATTATTTGATACAGCACATGATAATACAACACTATCGCCATATCTAACTAAACATGCACCATTTGCTTGTTTAGCAACTTCTCCGATTTCAATTACAAGAGGACGTCCCGCCCAATTGTACTCGAAGCGTTTTACTTCACTCATCTTAAATTCTCCTTAATTTAATCTCTTTTTATATTCAACATTATTATTATAACATAAATAAGTGATTATTCTACATTAAAATTTAAAAATAGGCAAAGAAAAAAAAGGGATTTTATCCCTTTTTGAAATTACTTTCTTAATCCTAAGCTTTGAACTAATTCTTCATAAGCATGTAAATCTTCCTTCTTTAAATAAGCAAGAAGACTTCTTCTATGACCAATCTTTCTCATTAATCCACGTTGAGATGAAAAGTCATGAATGTTTGTAGTAAAATGCTCATTTAACTGATTAATTTCAGCAGTTAAAATAGCAATCTGAACCTGAATAGAACCAGTGTCCTTTGAATTTTTTCCATACTTACTAACAATTTCAGCTTTTACTTCTTTAGATAACATTTTCTTTTCCTCCATAATTTAATATTCACGTATTACTAAGAAATGGATGAGGAATCCAATATCCGGGTAAACGCCATTAACAATTATAAGCTAATTATATTATATTTTCAAGATTTATTTTATTTTTTTAAAAAATAGTTTTTAACTATAAGAAAAAATGGCAAATTTTTGCCATTTTAACATGTTTCATAGATAAATAATAGTTAAATTTCAGTATTCATATTTATTCTAAATAGAATTTATTCTGAATCCTTTTTATCTTTATTTTTATCAATAAGCTTACCACCTAAATAACCAGCTAGTAAAGATTTAATATCTAAGCCTGTAGCCTTCTCTAAGCCTGCAAAAATTTGAGAGCCATTTTTAGAAATCTCTTCATTTAGCTTTGCAGTATTACCCTCACCATACATTGTAATTGAATCAATTTTGCTCATTGCAGATGCCATTGGCTCACTATAGGCCTTAATCATCTCAGGTAAGACATTTGAATCTAAAATCAATTGTAATGTTGCAGCCTCACCATACTGCTTCATCGCATCAGCTTTAGCCTTGATTGCATCAGCCTCAGCTTTACCCTTTGCTTCAATACCCTGAGCCTCAGCAAGGGCAGCCTCACGTTCAGCGTTTGCACGAGCAATTCTAGCTTGAGCTTCAGCCTCAGCTCCAATTTTTAATGCCTCAGCTTCCTTTGCCTTTTGAATTTTTTGAGCCTCAGCTTCAATTTTTAACATTTCTGCAGCTTGTTCTTTTTCATATTTTAAAGCTTCTGATGCCTTTTGACGAGCATATAAATCAGCCTCTGCTGCCTGTTGACGAGCATATTTTTCAGCTTCAGCCTGCTTGTTAATTGTAGCTTCTAACTTACGTTCTTGAAGTTCAACTTCCTTTTGGCCTAATTCAACCTCACGTTCACGTTTAGCAATATCAGCATTAATTTGAGCAATGTTGATTTCTTGTTGACGTTTTTGTTCCTCAATTTTGTATGCAGCATCAGCTGTTGCCTTTGCAGTATCAGTCTTTTGCTTTAAATCTGATTCCTTTAAAGATAATTCAGTGTTTTGAACTATAATTCTTTGTTGAGATTCAACTCTTGATCTATTTGCAAGCTCATCAGCCTCAGCTTTAGCAATTGTAACATCTCTATCAGCATTTGCCTTAGCAATTGCAGCATCCTTTGATATTTGAGCCACATTATCAATACCTAAATTCTCGATTACATGATTATTATCTGAGAAATTTTGAATATTAAAATTGATTAATTCAATACCTAGCTTCTCCATATCAGGAATAACATTAGCCTTAACTTGCTCTGCAACTCCTTGTCTATCTTGAACAAGCTGTCTAATTCCAACTGTACCAATGATCTCACGAAGATTACCCTGTAGTACCTGTTGAACCTGAGAAATTCTATCAGCCTCACTAATACATAGTAGTGATTGGAAGGCAACCTCAAGCAATTTTGGATCAGATGATATTTTTAAATTAGCAACAGCGTCCACATTAATATTGATAAATTCCTTTGTTGGAATAGACTCTTCTGTCTTAACATCAACCTGGAATGCCTTTAAATGAAGGACATCCTTTCTTTGTAAAAACGGAATACGAATTCCAGCTCTACCAATTAGAATTTTACGTTTTCCAAAGCCTGAAATCATTATAGCCTCATCAGGACGTGCTTTGATATAGCTAGATACACCTAAAGCAATAAGTAATACAACAACTAAACCAATAATTACACCAGCATACACTGGAAAATTTAAAAAAGCATTAAACATAATTACAATCCCCCTTATTTATATAATATTAATATTTCTTGCTTTTTACACCAATTACTACACAGCTCATCAGCTCCTTTAAAATAAAAAGACCTTTATCCTATAGATAAAAGTCTTGAAATTTCAAATGTGTCCGAATAATAAAATATTGTCCTGACGAGCCACATTACCTTACGGTTTTCTACTCCCTTTTAGGTCTTATTTATTTACAATATAATTGTAACATAAATTTTATTTTTTTCAACAAAATTCGTAAAAAATCGTACTTAATTAAATAACCTTTTATCTTCAATTTCTTTAGAAATTCTATCAAATATTTCATCAATCGGAGATTGCTCCTTCATTTTAATTTTAGCAACCTTACCAAAAAGAGTTTTTGCGATAACATATGCAATATGATTTTTAGTATAAATAATACTTGGAATTTCTTTCTCTTTTAGTTCTGTTATTGTTTTAAGAGCCAAAGTTGTCATATAATAATTATCTACCAAACATAAATTGGCACATAATATTTTTTCTTCTGTTTCACTATATAAAATAGGAAATGCTGGTAATTTGTCACCTTCACAAACAGTTGGAATTATCTTAATATCATAATAGCCAACACCTTCTGAAACCTTAAGCTTTGAATTAAACGACTCTAAGATCATTTTAGGGATAGCAGGTGTCTCATATTTAATATAGCCATCACCTAAGCTTGGTACCTCAAAGATATCAACCTCATCATTTTCAATATTTGCGCTAATGCATTTATTTGTATCATTAAGTGGTATTGCAACTGTTGAAAATTCTTCTAAAAATTTAAGAAGCGCCTCTAAAGCATCTAAAAATATTTCACACTCTTCATTATTTTTAATTCCATGAGGCATCTCAAAATAATTAAAGCAATTAAAGCTTGGATAAACTAAATTCTTATCAATATTATTCAAATAAGTATTAATAAATATAGCACCATCTTCATTTAAATTATAATATGGATCAAAATACACAGAATAATCCTTTTTAATTAATCCTGGCAATAAAGAATCTGAATCCTCCTGACTTAATTCCTGCTCAAGCTTTAAGAAATTTAAACCTTCGTCACCAATGGCAAATTCAAAACCATAGCATTCTCCACAGCTACCTAAAATACTATAATAGAAATCAATATCCTTATACCTTATTTTAATTAAATTAATATCATCAAAATACATCCATGGCTTTTCATCATAAATTCTTAATCCAAGCTCAATCAATTCTTTTGCCTTTAGTAGATTATCTGATTTTTTCACATCTGTGTTTTCTTCTAAAAATTCAGCAATAATCTTTCCATATAAAATATCTTTATACTCATCATAATCAGTATAAATACCCAATTCATCAAGCTTAGCTTTAAAAAACTTTAGTCCACCCTTTTGATTTAATTCCTTTTTTAAAACATTTCTAATTTTTGAATCTGTAATTGATTTAATAAAATCTCTTGCAATACTTGCTTCAGGAAAGTCATATTTAGTTGGAACAAGAATAAACCTATTGATATCTTCAGCAATATGCATATACTGCTCCATCAATTCAAGCTGCTCTTGTGTTAAATCAAGTGGATGAACCTTATTTTTAATCATCTCGGCTAATAAGGCTAGATTCTTTTTATTAAGTTCAACAATTTCATGATCAACTTTGTCATAAAAATAATAATTATTCTTATTACCTTTTTTTATTATTTCTAATAATTTTTCTTTTATGTTATCCATATTTATACCTCATTACCTAAGATTATATGCTATTATTTCTTATAAATCTACAAAATTTATAATTATTACAATTAGATGTATTATTTTTTAATGAAATTATATTTTATTTGTAGAATAATATCTAATTTTTAATATCTTTAATATTGTAAATATTTATATACAAAAAAATAAGTGAAATAATCCATACACCTGTTGTTAATGGATTTTTCATATAAATAATTGACTTTTCATCTATAGATATCCAAGGTAAAATATAACCGATTTTATCCATTACAATTTCATTATTAGTAAAAACAACCAAATAAATTATTTGAGAAAATAAATAACCAAATGGAATAAAGATACTTGAGTGAATTGATGAAATAGCTAATCCTAATAACGTTTGAAATAAAAATAATAAATATAAAGATAAAAAATTTATAAAAGTTAAATAGTTAAATTCAAATTTGTAAAATTTTAAAAACATAATTAAATAAACAATAAACATTTCAATTAGAATTAAAAATAACCCTATAATACTAATAACTAAAACCTTACAAATGCAAATAGTTCTTCTTTTAATGTAAGAAATAAACATTAAATCCATTCCACTACTTTGACTACCTAAATTGATTATTAAGGCAGTTAGTACAACAATATTAAATAATTCTATAACTAAAGTAGCTTGGGAAATATAAGCATAATGATAATTTTCTGGTGAAGTAATATACATATCATTTAAAATCCATGGATCTGAAATGAAATAGATAGCAACTGCTAATATGATTGAGCCTATGATAATGATAATCATGTTTAACCTGTTTAAAGTATTTCCTAAATATAAATTACATAGTGGAATCATTTGATTTCTTCTTTTTTTCATATATTTTTCCTTCCTTGACCTCATAAATAACAGGCTTTAAATCACTAAAAACATTCTTTTGATGCGAAATTAAAATAACCTTTTTGCCCAAAACTATTTTTTCACTTATTTTTTCCTTCAAAAGCTTTTTAGCAAAATCATCTAAGCCATCAAATGGTTCATCTAGGATATAAGTATCTGAATCATTTAAAAACACTTGAGCTATTCCTAGCTTCTGATAATTTCCTTTAGATAATGAATAAACTCTTTTTTTAGGAATTTTATATTCATCTAAAATATCTTTGTAATTAGCATTAGATGAATAAATATTAATCATAAGTTTTAAATAATCTGTAGTCTCAAGCATCAATGGAATTAAAAACTTATCTGGTAAATAAGAAATTTCATCATTGCAAATTATCTCACCGCTTGATTTGTAGATAGCTTTAGCTAAAATTTTAACAATAGTAGATTTTCCACTTCCATTTATTCCACTAAATATATATAAGCCTGGATTTTCAATTTTGAAAGATACATTATATAATATTTGTTGTTTGGTATATTTTTTATCTACATTCTTAACCTCAATCACTTAGAACACCTGCCTTTACATAATTGGGATAGTCGTTTAGTGTTGGAATATTATTGATAAAATCAAAGCTATCAATATAATAGAGTTCATTATCTAATGAAATTAAAATATAGCTTTTTCTTATTAAAGATAATACCTCATAGCCAAGTGGAATATAAAGCATATTACTATTTAGATAATAGTCAACTTCTTTTCTTGTCTTTTTTAACTGAACCACTCCATTTATTTCATTTGACATATATTTGTCTTCGATGATTAACTCATTATCAGAAAAAGCTATGCTTGCAACATTTAAATAATTTAAGCTTTTATAATTTTTACTAAGTTTAATGTTAACTCCAGCTAATAATAATTGATTTAAATTATAGGCATATGACATAAATAAATCATCAAAATTGAGCAATTTATACCCAGTTGCATCAATAATGGAAATGAATCCTAATGTGAAATCATATTTTTTAGTTTGTCCTTTAATTATTAAATGGGCATTTGATATTACTAATTCTTTTTCATTAGGACTTATAGTGTTGCAATACATAATAAATGCTTCATTTTCTTTTATAAATTTAACATCCGTTAAGACACTTTGATAATCATCAGATGTAATAAAATAATCAAATATATTTGTTTCAATAAAATCAGGATTATTATCCGTAGTGTAGATTTCAAAGCTCATTTTGCTACTATCACTATAAGTAAAGCCTCTTGTTTGAATTATAGTATAATAGTCATAGCTTGTTTTTCTACTTATTGCTAAAGATATTAAAGAAATATCTAAAATTAAAATTAAAGCTAATAAACTATAGAACAATTTTCTCATATTTTGGCCTTCTCAATTCTAGTGTATTGATTTTTTAAAGTAACAATTTCAAACCCACCCTCATATACTCTAAAAAAGCAATTATAATATGCTGCCACACCATTAGTTATTGATAAATTACCTGTAAGGTACATTATCATTTTTGAGTTTGATTCTACAACTATCTTCATCGATTCCTTCTCTTTTGATGAAGAGGTTGTAACTGATGATATTTCAATACCACATTTACCACCTATTTCTTTTTTTGCTGAATTTGCTTTTCCGCTTGTAAATGATCCACTTAAACCACCACTTGCTGAAATAGAAACCTTGTTGTTTTTTTCAACATCAACAGATGCTTCATAGGTTATATCAGTACTTGATGTATTTTCAACACTATATAATGTGTTTGAAATGTATGATGCATCAACGTTTTGATTTTCAATATAGATTTGAAAACCATATAATTTTCTTGAATGAACATTTTTTAAACACTCATTCATTTCATCCTTTGTAAAATTTTCAAGTAATTTACCATTACTCATCATTACCTCTGAGAAAGTTTTATAATCACTTGTATCAGCCTTAGCTTCAAAAAAGCTTATACTAAATATAAGTGTAATAAAACAACTCATAAAAATAATTAATTTTTTCATTTTTATCACCTATTTTTAATCCTTTCATATAATAAATAGTAGGAAAATGTTATTTTTTTACAAAAATTTTATATTTTTTTGAAAAAAGTGATAAAATGAACTCATTTTCTAAGCTTAGTGAGCTTATTTTAAAGTTAAATCCTCTTGAGTTTACAGCTATTTCGATAATTTTAGGATATCTATTATCAGATGGTTTAGACTCTAATCAAGTTCAATCAATTGGAAATTTTTTTGAATCAATTGGTCAAACAATGTTAACAATAGGTATGCAGATGCAAAATCTTCAAGGTGGTTATCAAGGAAATAATATATTGTCTAACTATCCGAATTTAGAAAGTAAAATAACTGATATAGAAAATATTATTAAAAATATCAAAATATAATTTTGTATTAAATTTATAATGGCTTGAGGTAAATATATTTTTTTGGTATAATATTTAAAGATGTAGGAGGAATTTAAAATGAGTGATTGTAATCATAATTGTTCTAGTTGCTCACAAAATTGTTCAAGTAGAACAACAAAGAGCTTACTAGTTCCAACAAATAAAATAAATCATATAAAAAAAATATATGCTATTCATTCTGGTAAGGGTGGAGTTGGTAAAAGCTTTGTTACTTGTATGCTTGCCCAAACTTTTACCAAAAAAGGATTTAAGGTTGGTATTTTAGATGCTGATATTACAGGTCCGTCAGTGCCAACTGCCTTTGGTATTAAAGAACCTTTAGCTGGTACAGATGAATTAATATATCCAGCAGAAAGTAAAAATGGTGTCAAAATTGTGTCAATTAACTTGATGCTTGATGACCCAACTCAACCAGTTGCATGGCGTGGTCCTGTACTTGGAAATGCAATTAAGCAATTTTATTCTGATGTTAAGTGGGAAGAACTTGATTATCTATTTGTAGATATGCCACCAGGAACAGGAGATGTTGCTTTAACAGTTTTCCAATCACTTCCACTTGATGGTGTTATTATTGTTACTACACCTCAGGATTTAGTTTCAATGATTGTTGGAAAGGCTGTTAATTTTGCTAAATTACTAAAAACACCTGTTGTTGGTTTAATTGAAAATATGGCATATATGAAATGCCCATGCTGTAATAATCCTTTATATCCATTTGGTCCATCTAAACTTGAAGATGTAAGTCATGAATATAATATTTTACCGCTTGCATCATTACCTATTGAACCTGAAATCAACAAGCTTATTGATGAGGGAAAAATTGAGGATATTGATTATCCATATTTAGAACAAATGGTAGATAAACTATAGAACAAAAAAAGAGAATTAATATTTAAAAATTCTCTTTTTTTTATGCCATTTTTTCATAAATTTCATATTCTAAAATGAGGAGGTTTATATGAATTATAATTATTATAGCTATTATCCAAATGTTGCCTTAAGATCAAGCGATAATAGAAATGTATTATTACCACTTCTATTTGGTGCAGCCGTAGGCTTCCCATTTGGCTATATTGCTTCAAATACTAACAAGAATAATAATGGCTATTATCCACAACCAATGCCTTATTATCCATATCAGCCATATCCATATGGATATATGCCACAAGGTCCAATTATGTATTAATTGGATTTTTTTGTAAAAAAGCATTGCCTAAGCAATGCACAGCTTGTTGACAAAATACATTTTCTAAAAAAGGTTCTTTAAATTCTGAGGTAGGTAGGTAGTTACCCTCTTAAAAATTGAGGTAGGCAATGATTTACTACCTCTTTT
>CAKQEA010000021.1 GCA_934229785.1 uncultured Anaeroplasmataceae bacterium | reverse complement strand
TGCTTGTCTAAATTGATTATATCAAAATAAAGAAGTATAATATATGTATGAATTGTTCGTACTTTTATTATACGAATCAACTAGTTAATTTTTATACGTTTTCATACTTTACATTAATGATTCAGAGTCATATAATTGATTTGTTATTATTTATGGGAGTTGAAAACATGGAAAAGAAATCATCATTAACATCAGGAAGTCCTTTTAAGGTTCTATTACTTTTCGCTTTACCAATGGTACTATCTGTTACCTTACAACAGCTTTATAATATTTGTGATAGTCTAATTGCAGGTAAGCTAATTGGTGAAAATGCCCTAGCCTCAATAAATGCTTCATATCCTGTAACTATGATTTATTTAGCATTTGCAACAGGCTTTGGTGTTGGAGCGAATATTATTTGTGCTAAATTTGTAGGAGAGGAATCAGATAAATATATAAAGGAAACAATTTACACTGCCTTAATTTCAGTTACCATTCTCGCGGTTATCATTGGTTTAATCGGTTTTTTTATAACTAATCCACTTCTAAATTTACTAAATGTAGATAATGAAATATTTACTGATGCCTCAATTTATTTAAAATATTATTGTATAGGTATGCTATTTTTATTTATATATAATTCAGTTACATCATTATTTCAAGCATTAGGAAATTCAAGAATACCTCTATACTTATTATTATTTTCTACACTATTAAATATTGGCTTAGATTTAGCATTTGTTAAATCAATGAAAGTTGAAGGAATCGCCTTAGCGACATTAATATCACAATGTGTTGCCTCTACCATATCATTTATTATTTTAATCATCTACACAAACAAAAAATATAAGGAAAAGGCTTTATTATTTAACAAAAAGATATTAATTAAAATTCTTCCTATCGCTATACCATCAATTTTACAGGCTTCGGTAATTTCTTTAGGTCAAATTGCCATTCAATCATTAATAAATCAATTTTCACCTGCTGCCATTGCCGGCTATGGAGCAGCCTATAAGCTATGCTATGTAATTGTTAACATATATACAACGATGAGCAATGCAATATCAACCTATACAAGTCAAAATGCAGGAGCAATGAAGTTTGAAAGAATAAAAAAGGGATATCATTCAGGACTTTTAATATGTATTATTCTAACAATAATAACAACAATAATTTTTTTAATTATTCCTGATAAGCTTCTATCAATATTTACTAATGAAAATGCTAGCGTTGAAGTATATGAGGTTGGAAGAAAATTCATATATTGTGTAGCTCCATTCTACATTGTTTTATGTATGAAAATACCTTGTGATGGAGTATTAAAGGGCTCCGGTGATATGACAAGCTTTATGATTGGAACATTTGCAGATTTAGTAGTGCGTGTAAGCCTTTCATTTATTCTTTTCTATACATTACCTCAAGATCAAAGAATAATTGGAATATTTATTTCATGGCCAATAGGTTGGCTTGTTGGAGTAATTATTTCCGAAACATCATTTAATTTTATTAAAAGATGGAAAAAATTAATAGGTGATATTTAAAAAAAGAGCAATACTGTGATCTACTAAGTTCATATTATTGCTCTTTTTATTATAAAATATCAAACAATTATCTTAACATAGTTTAATGCGTATTCACATATCATATTATCAATATACATACTTTTATTATCAGCAATATATAAATTATTAATTGGTTGCAACGTACAACTTTGATGAATAATTATAATACATATCCAATAACTTTTTCATTTTTGAAACAACAAATATAGGTTTTAAGACATAATTAATAATCTCTAATAGCATTCTTATTTCTAGTTATAATTGTTAGATGTAATATTTTAATTGTATAATGCTAGATTTATCCCCTTAGATAAAATTAATGATAAAATATCCATTGCTTCATCAATATTATTAGGTGTAACAAAAAAATCATTTGAAATCTCATTTGAAAAAACATTAATATCGCAAACAGTAGGAATTCCAACAGCAAGAACATGACATCCTAATGTATCCTTTGCAAGCTTTTTTCTATTATTACCAATGCCTGCACCAGGATTAATTCCTGCTGTAGAAAACTGAATCGAATGACACATTCTATTTGGGCTATTACAAGCTAAGGCATCTACAACAATAACTAAGTCAGGCTTAAAATCATCAACAATAGCCTTAATAATATCAGATGATTCCATTCCTGTTTGTCCCATAACACCTGGAGCTATTGCTGAAACATTATAGCTGCATTCAACCTCTAAGTGTCTATTGACCTCTATTTTATTAATAACTAAAGGCCCCAAAGAATCAGGAGTAACAATATGATTTCCAAGTCCAACAACTAAAATATCCTTAATATCACCCAAATCATTAATAACATCTTTAATAACAGATGAAATAACCTTAATTATTTCCTTATCTTTATTATAATAATCTATTAAATCAAGCGTGTAATACATTCCAGCATCCTTATGTATTTTTTTACCCATTTTTTCATCAATATAGCATTTTTTAAATTTCATACCACTAATAGTTCTTTCAACATCAAGCTTATGATCAATACTAATTGCTTCAATAGCCATGTCTGTTCTTCCCTTAAACATTAAAATCACCATTATTATTGTTCAACAATTCACCTAAATAATACAAAATACTTTTATTTTTTAATTTTTTTCTTGATTTGACCATTTCAAGATGATATAATAGTGGTTGCGTAATAGCGGAGGTGAAACTATGGCAAACATTAAACAACAGATCAAGCGTGTAAAGACTAATGAAAAGGCTAGACAAGCTAATGTAGCATTTAAATCATCTTTAAAGACTGCAATGAAGGCTGTATTTGCTGCTGTTGAAGCAAAAGATGCTGTAAAGGCAAAAGATGCTTTAAGCTTAGCTTATAAGAAGTTAGATAAGGCTCAAGCTAAGGGAATTGTTCATAAGAACTATGTTGCAAGACATAAGTCTGAATTAGCAGCTGCAGTTAACTCTTTAAATTAATTATAGAAGAACAAAAAACGCCACTTGGCGTTTTTTTGTTCTATATTCTTTCAATTTAAGAAATATAATTCAATTCCTAAATTTTGATCTACCTTACCAGTTTTGATATTAAAATCTAAGTCATTTAACAAATCTAAATTTCTTTTAATTACACTTTGCAAGGTACCTTTTGCATTTTTAACCATATAATATGCTCTACCAGATGAAACATTAAACAATGATGCAATATCATTTTGTCCCATTCCAGCTTTAATTAAAACTGAAACATTATACATTTCCTGAAATTTATTAATTAGCAATGAAACCAAATATGATGCTTGAATATTTTCAAGCTTTAAGTCCTGATAACAAGAAAAAACTCGCTTTTTATCACGTGAAATAACTGCTTCTACTAATGCATATACATTATTATCAAGCGGTTGATTTACAAGTAGCTTGACATCCTTCGAATTAATGATTTTCTCAGTCATTTTATAACACATTAACTGATTAAGATGCTCCTTAAGCCCCGCAAGATTTTCAGTATAGCTTATAAGTAATGTTTTGGCATCATCATTTATCTTAAATCCGTTATCATTAAGTAGTTTATCGATATACTCATCAAATGGCATATTTTTTAGTTTTATATCAATATTTGAAGTATATTTTCTTAATTTTTGATAATTTAAATTATTATAATCAAAAGCACTTAAAAAAGTAAAAATTAAAACATTTTCTGAATTTGCATCATTCATATATTTTAATAATTCATTAAATGCACCATCAGATACACCAGCAATCTTTTCCGCCTTTTTAATAACAATAAATTTCCTATTATCAAATAAAGAGATAGTTGAAATTTCATCAATCAAAGAATAAATCCCATCTTCCTCTAAATCATAGCTTGATTCATCAAAGTCTTCATAATTGAAGCTTTTTTTAATTTCTTCAATTTTATCATTTGAAGCCTCAACATCATCAGAGGTAATAACATAGTTATACATACAATCACCATATGCTATTATATTTCAATTTTAACCTCTTTGCAATTTATAATTCCTCCAAAGATGAAAAAACATACCCCATGTCCTTTAATTTAATAATAACATCCTCTAAATCAACCATATTATCTTTACCTACAGTATGCATAAGAATAATTGCACCATTATGAATTCTATCAATAACATGATTATAACTATAATGATTACCATTAAACTTATCCTTATACCAATCAACATAGGCCAAACTCCAAAATATTGGTGTATAGCCATTATCACTTAATAGCTTAATACTTCTTCCATCATATTCTCCCTTAGGTGGTCTTACAAATTTTGACATAGCTATATTAAATTTTTCATAAAATTTTTTTTCTAATGATGTCACATCCTCAATTATTTCTTCATTTGAAATATTAGGCATTGCTTTATGCTTATTTGTATGATTACCAATGATATGCCCTTCATCAATCATTCTTCTTACAATATCACTACTTTTATCAAGATAATGCCCTGTGATAAAAAAACATGCCTTTGTGTCTGTTTTTTTTAAGGTATCTAATATATGTTCTGTATAACCATTTTCATATCCACAATCAAAGGTTAAATATATTTTATTATCATCAGCACCAATTGTATAACCTCCATTTTGAGTTATTTCCTTAATTCCAACATTTGGTCTAACACCAGCTTCATTTTTGCCAACACCAAATCCCTTGGCATTTGCTTTAATTAAAAAAAGCGAAACAACTGTAATAATTAAAAAAAATATTTTTTTCACTTTAAAACCTCCAATCTTATTATTTATCAGTCAACATTTTAAATACTTCCAAATTTTTGAAATTTATATAAATTCCTAAAAAAATACCAATAATACTAATATATAAATAAAATAAAAAGATAATAAAAAAGGAAAAAAAACCATATACAACCTTAAAGCTATTGAAATATCTTAAAAAAATAATAAAACCGATAGTAAATAATAGTTCATAAAAAAAAGAAAATATTATCCCCTTATATAACCTTTTAAATCTTTTTAGCGCTAAGAAATTTAAAAAATATAAAATTAATAAAAGAAAAATAACAATAAAAAGATATGAATATATAAAATTAAAAGAATATATGTACGATATAAGCGCAATAGAAAAATAAATAAAAATTAAAACAATTGGAACAAAAATAATAGCTTGTACTCTTTTGCTAAATTTAAATGAAGCTGTTCTTTTGGTTATAATTTCACTTATTTGTAAAAAATGATAATATAGACTAGAAGATGAATAAATACTTGATAAAAATAAAAACAAAGATATTGGTATTGAAGCATTATGGTCAATTAAATAGACAAAAATCCCCTTTAAATAATCCGGCAATAAGTTGATAAAATCACTATATATAACATTATTAATAATAAATTGTTTTGAAAAAATACTAATTATACTAACAAATAAAAATAAATAAGATCCCCCATTAACTAAAATAAAAAAACATAACGCACCAGATAGAGTTGGGATTTTAAAATCCGTAACAAAATGATAAACATTTTTAAGCATATCATCACCAGTACTATTATGTTTTATTATTTATTTTATTATTCAGTAATTTCAAATCTATTACTCTTAATCGCAAGCTTAAGCATATACTTACTTAATTCATCACTAAAATCTGTCTTCTTGGCCATATAATTCCAATTTCCCATTGCCGTTGAAGGTATATTCATTCTACCCTCACTGTCAGTAAGACCTAGATAATCCTGAAGAGGAATTATACACATATTAGATTTTTGCATCATACAGTATTCAATAATTTTAAGCTCAGCTCTATCGGTAAATTTAATTTTACAAAGCTTATCAATACATTTTTTATACACATCATTAGCTTCATGATAAAATGATAGAATTGTTTGATTATCATGCGTACCGCTATAGGTAATACTGTTTTCCTCAAATCCCTTTTTAATTGGAGGATTCTTACCATCTGCAAGCTCAAATTCAAAAATATGCATACCAGGATATCCACATTTTTCTAAAAGCTCATAAACATCATCAGTTAAAAAGCCTAAATTTTCAGCAACAATTCTCGCATTCCTACATTTTTTATTAATTTCCTTAAATAAATCATAGCCTGGGCCATCACACCAATGACCTCTTTTAGCATTTGTATCACCATATGGAATAGCATAAAATCCAGCAAATCCTCTAAAATGATCAATTCTTAAAACATCAAACATTTCTAATGAATGCTTAACTCGCATAACCCACCAAGAATAATTATTTTCCTTCATTAATTTATAATTATATAAAGGATTTCCCCATAGCTGACCATCCTCACTAAAGTCATCAGGCGGACATCCAGCAACAAATGTTGGTTCAAGCCTATCATTTAAATCAAAATTTTCAGGATTTGCCCAAACATCAGCAGAGTCATAAGCGCAATAAATTGGCATATCCCCCATAATTGTTATTCCATTTTTCTTAGCATAATTATGAAGCTTTTCCCATTGATAAACAAATAAAAACTGATAAAATTTTTGTTCTAAAATATCTAAAGCATATTTTTCTTTGAACCATACCATAGCATGATCTACCTTGTATTTAAAATCATCATACCACAAATACCAAGGCTTATTTTCATGTTCACGCTTTAAAACCATATATTCAGCATATGGATTAAGCCAAGAATCCTCATGTAAAACAAATTTTTGAAATTGACCATTTAAAATTTCTCTATTTAAAAATGCTTTATGTAAAACCTTAAACCTTTCATTATATAAATAACCATAATCAACTTTGTTACTTTTAACTTCAATTAAATCATCTGAGGAAATAAGTTTAAGTTTAACAAGCTCCTCTAAATCAATAAAATAAGGATTAAAGGCAAAACTTGATGTTGATGAATATGGTGAATCACCATATGCTGTAGGACCAAGAGGTAAAATTTGCCAAATTCGCTGTCCCGATTTTTTTAAAAAATCTATAAAGTCATAGGCGCACTTTCCTAAAGTACCTATACCATACCTATTAGGTAGTGATGAAATATGAAGTAAAACTCCAGCCTCTCTCATTTTTCTTCCTCCTTTATTTCATTAAGCATTTTTATTTCAGCCTCGGTAAAAGGATAATCATCTAATAAATCAGGCCTTCTTAAATAAGTTTTTCTTAATGATTCTTTTTTTCTAAATTCATTAATAAGCTTATGATTGCCATTTAACAAAACATCTGGTACACTCTTACCATCATACACAATTGGTCTTGTATATTGAGGATATTCTAGTAAACCTGTAGAGAAAGAATCGTCCTCATGTGATTCAGCTCTAATTGCATGATCAAGTAATCTAATTACAGAATCAGAAATAACCATTGCTGGAATCTCTCCACCAGTTAAAACATAATCACCAATAGAAATCTCATCATCAGCATAATCTCTAATTCGTTCATCAAAGCCCTCATAATGACCACATACAATAACAAGCTCCTCCATTTTAGCCAATTCTTCTGCAACACTTTGAGAAAATTTTCTTCCTTGAGGTGTCATAAGTATAACATTAGAATTATTACCTTTATTATCTAAAATTGCACGATGAACAACATCAACCTGTAAAACCATACCAGCACCACCGCCACATGGAGTATCATCAACATGATGATGCTTATCAAGTGAATAATCTCTTATATCAATAATTTTAATTTCACAAACACCCTTATCCAAAGCTCTTTTAATTATAGATTCATTAACAAATCCCTCGAACATTTTGGGAAAAAGAGTCAAAATCTTAATTTTCAAAATAACCCCTCAATTTCTTTAACAACAATATTTTCTCCAACAGATAAAATAAATTCATCAATAAAAGGAACTAAAACCTTCTTATCATTATATTCAACAACTAAATAATGGGCCTGAGGTAACTCTCTAACCTCCACAACAATTCCTCTTGCTTCGCCATTTTCACTTATAACATTCTTGCCAATTAAATCATTGTAATAAAATTCATTCTCATCTAAATTATCATTTCTATCAATTTCACTTACATAAATATAATCACTATGATACTTCTCAACTAAATTAATATCTTGTAATCCTTCAAAGGCAACAAGTAAAAAATTTCCAAATTCAGAAGCTTTGCATACCTTTACTTCAATATATTCACCCTTGTGGTTAATATATAATCTACTTCCCTTATAAAAACGATTAAAATCAGATAAATCCTTAACCTTCAAATCACCTTTAATTCCATGAGTTGTAAGAATCTGTCCACATTTGTAATATTTCATAAATAACACCTCACACATTTAATCTAATTATAAACTATTTTATAAAATTTTAATAGAAAAAACATTTAATACATCATCAATTTTCAAAAAAACATCATAAAATGTCTTTTAAGAAATAGTATTGTAAGAAAACATAATTTGAAATATAATATTTATAGGGAAATATAAGGGAAGTGACACTATGGCAATCACCAACGATATTGAAGAGAATTTGAAAGTTGGACTATTAGATTTATTAATCTTGAAATTATTAACCAAATCTGATTCCTATGGTTATAAAATAAAACAAGATATATACACATTAAGTAATAATACTATTGAATTTAAGGAAGGCTCTTTATATGGTCCATTTTATAGACTAGAAAAAAAAGGATACATCACTTCTGACAAAAGACAAGCAGGTGTTAAGCGTTTTAGAGTTTACTATTGTATTACTGATGAAGGTAGAAAATATTTAAATTCTGGAATTGAGATTTTCAGCAAAATATATTCTGGTGCAATGTCAGTTTTTGAGGGAGATGTTAAAGATGGAACAAAATAGAGAATTAAAAATATATTATAAAAGCATAAAACAAGGACTTCCATGTGGATTCTTTGAAAAAATAGTTCTAGTTAAAGTATTAAAAAAGGGCGTAAAAGACTATTTAATTAATAATCCTAACGCAAATATTGATGATATCATGTCAACATTTGGTTCATGTAAGGAAATAGAAAAAAGCTACAATAATAATCCTGATTTTTACAAGAAAAAAATTAGAAATACAAAAATAGCTTTAACACTTATCCTCATAATATCGATTTTATTTATTGGCTTATTATCCTACTGTATAGTTGATACTCTTTCAGTAGTAAATGGACATACTGAAATAATATTCACATCAAAAAGAACATAAAAACGATAAATTCACAAGTAAAATTAAAATATAACAGATATTTTTAAGGAGTACATAGGATATGGAACAAAATAGAGAATTAAAAACATATTATAAAAACATAAAGCAAGGACTTCCATGTGGATTCTTTGAGAAAATAGTTCTAGTTAAAGAATTAAAAAATAACATAAAAGACTATTTAATTGATAATCCTAATGCAAATATTGATGATATCATGTCAACTTTTGGTTCATGTAAGGAAATAGAAAAAAGCTACAATAATAATCTTATTTTTTACAAGAAAAAGGTTAGAAACACAAAAATAATGTTATTTATATCCCTTATCATATCAATTTTTATTATTGCTGCATTAATCTATGGCATAGTTGATTTTTTTCATCCCTGGGGTGGATATGTGATAACTGAAATAAAGGAAAGTAAAATATGAAAATGTTAGGTCTAAACATAAAAATTTATCTTCATAAAATAAAAACCAATTTACCAGTTAGTTGGAAAATAAAAAGGGCTTTTATAAATGAATTAAAAGAAAACATAAACCAGTATAGGAGGGATAATAAAAACATAACCATTGAAGATATAAAGGATAAATTCGGAACACCTGAAGATGTTTTGATTTCTTTTAATAATTCATATGATTATTATAAAAATAAATCAATAATATATAGTAACATAACAAAAATTGTTGCAATAACTGCCATTGCTGTAATTATTATATTGCTTACAGTAATTATAATATTGGTGACATGCTTTAGTAGGACAACAACAATAACATAATGAAAGGATGAACAATAATGAAAAAACTAATCTTCGCTTTTTTATTTACGTTAATTATTTTTACATTTTCAATTAACAATAACGCAAATGCTTTAGAAATAAATTATTTAGAATCAAACGATTTAGATATGGTATTAATTTCAACAGATAGACAGACATTTGAAGACGGTAGTTATATTGTAACAACTCTTTATGAATATAATGATACACAAATCTCAACTTTATCAAGCACAACAACTAAAGATGGTGAAAAAAAAGTTAATTTTTATAACACTAATAATGTTTTGGAATGGACATATACATTATATGCTACATTTGATATAGTTGAAGGTGAATCAGCAGTATGCACTAATGCCAATTATAAATACTCAATCTCAAAATCTAATTGGAAATTTTCTGATGGAAATGCCTACTATGAAGATAATGTTGCCTATGGAAAAGGTACATTTAAATACAAAGTGTTAGGTTTTATAACCTCTGATACAAGAAATATTGATATTAAACTAGCTTGTGATACCTATGGAAATCTTTCATAATTAGTTTTTATATCTTACATTTATAAAAGTCTAATCCCATAATTATATAATCAGCTAAGCTTACATATGCATTTAAGTCTATGTAAGCTTTTTTATTAAATTGTATTTTAATAAATACTATTTATCAAAAGGTATTATTGACAACAAAACATTAAAGATTTACAATAATAGTTGAAATAATTTTTGTCGCTATAATAGTTATGTCTTGGGGGGTGTACTTTTATGATTGAAATTAAAAATTGTACCAAAATTTATAGAAATGAAGTTATTGGTGTAAAAAATATTAATCTAGTACTACCAACAACAGGATTAATTTGTTTATATGGGAAAGATGGTTCAGGTAAGTCAACTCTAATAAATTGCCTTAGTGGTTTAGATGAATTTTCAAGTGGTGAAATATTAGTTGATAATACTAATGTTAAAGATTTAAGTGAATATTCTTCTTTTGTTTTTCAAGAATATAAGTTAATTGATGATTTAACTATTTATGAAAATTTAACTTTAGGATCTTCTTGTTGTAATGAAAGTGAAATTGATGAATTATTAAAGAAATTTAATCTTTATAAATATAAAAATACAAAAGTTAATGAAGTTCATGGTGGAGTATGCCAGAAAGTTGAAATATTGAAAGCTATTGTACAAAAATCTAGTATTGTTTTTTGTGATGAGCCTTTTATTAATATCGATGATGGTACTGAAGAAATTATAATTTCAATGTTAAAGGAATTAAGTAATAATAGGTTAATAGTTATTGCTTCTAATAATATTACATTACTTCAAAAATATGCAGATGGCTTGATTGAAATTGATAATGGTGAAATTACATTTAACGCTACAGAAATAACTAATAAAGCTTCTTGCTATAAGAAATCACAAGATAATCAATTATCACATAAGTTTGCAATGAAAATTGCAATAGATAATATCAAAACAAATAAAATCAAATCTATTTTAGCTTTAATTTGTATATTTTTTTCATTTATTACATTTAGTTTTATATTGACAATTTTATGTTTAAATCTTCCTCAAATTTTATATAAAACCTACACTTCTGAAAATACAATTGCTGTTTATGATAATATAGGTAGCAATGAACTAAGTGATTATCAAATTCAAAGTTCTAATAGTGACTTGATTTTATATGATATTCCTAATGGTTTAACTTTAAAGTCCGATGATGATTATAATTCGTTTCATAAGCTTTATGTTGCTAGCTGGTCATTTGCCAAAAAGTATAAATTAGATAATACTCATATTATAGTTAATAATGATATTTATGATAGCTTATCTACAAAAAAATTATATTATTTAAATTACTCATTTGATTTAATTAAAGAAAACAATGAATGTAAAAAGCTTGGTATCCTTGATCAAAATTATATAATTATCACTAACGAGGTTTTTGATATCATTAAGTATAAGGCATATAACTTAGATTATATTATTTTAAAAAATGAAGATGTCTTACGTAGCTATCAATTATACAACAACCTTAAACCTAAATCTCGTTTAGAATTAGCTATTCCTGCAGATAATGAGGTAATCGTTAGTTATGATTACATCAAGGATTTAAACTTAGATAAGGAGCAAATTATTGGTTCAACTATAAATTTAAAATTTTCTACAAATTTAGGTTATGAAAATAATGATGGTACTATCAGCTTTAAAGTAATTGGAACACATAATAATTTTATTTTTTCTGATAAGATTTTTAATAAATTATATAGTTGTGGTGGTTTCGATACTATATCCTCTTCAAATAAGTCTTGTGTTTATATTAATCATTCATTAAAAAATTTTATAAATGCTAATAAGCTTAGCCTAAAACCTATAGATTCCTTAGGTAACACAATCATTAATAATTATAATATGTTTAATAATTTTTTACCATTTCTATACATTATACTTGTTATATTTTTGATTGGATCAATTTTAATAATACTAAACATTACCTCCTCTTGTATCAATCAAAATAAAAAAGTTTTAATTGTTTTAATGTCATTAAAAATAAAACAAAAAGCTTTACCTAAAATATATATGTGTGAAAATCTATATATTTGTAGTATCTCATGGCTTATATCATTATTAATTTATTGGCTAACAATTTTAATAATAAACAGTGCAATAAAAAAACAATGTGATATATCAATCAATTATGTTACTGGAAGTTTTTCTATATTCATAGTATTAATAATTTTTATGTTTATAATAATACTTATAGGTTCAATTATTCCTTTAAAAAAGCTACTATTTAAGTCTAAAATTAATATCTTAAACGAGTGTGCATAGTTTTCTCCTTAGTAAAAATGGACTACCCAAAATTGGCAGTCCATTTTTATTTTAGAAATTCAAAATTTTAATTTTTATTCTTATTTAGATTTTAAATTTCTAATTTTTTAATTTCTGATTTTAACAATGACAATAGATAAACATTAATTTTTTTATTCCATTTTGATTTAATATATTCTTTATAAATAGATAATTGTCTAACATATTCAATACTATCAGTATTTGATAATTTATAATCAATAATATCAATATAATCATCATACAGAACAAACAAATCAATAATACCATGATACGATTCTGTTTCATTTGTAAAATAAAATTCATGCTCATGATAACTTTTTCCATTTTTAATATTTTTAAATATTTTATTATTTAATATTATCTTTAAATTATTCTTAACAAAATCACTTGTAGGTAGGGACTCTATATCAGGGTTTGCTAAATCAAGACTCTCTAAGGCACTATGAAACTCTAATCCTAGCTTTAAGCTATTTTTTAATTCTTTTGATGGTAAAGAATGTAGTTCTTTAGAAATCCTACTTTTTTCAATGACTTTAGGTCTATCTAGTGGAAAATATTGAATTTTATTTTGACCACCTAAATTTAAATTACCATCCTTAATCATTAAGTAATCACTTGTTGGAGCATACTCTTTGATATTTATCTCACGACTAAATGTATTAATAATACCTGAATATTCTAGCATTTCATAAAAGCTTGTAAACCTTTTGGGATTATCATGTATCTTATCAACAAATGGTGCAATCATTATCATTTTTTCTCTTGCACGTGTCATAGCAACATACAATAATCTAACTTTCTCTGAAATATCACTTTTTGTAATATCATTTTCAATTAGTCTTGAAATAATAGTTCTTGATTTTCCTTCATCTGAAAAAGGCACATATATACCATAATTAGGATGATAACCAATTTGAGCCTTAGCATCAACTGTATTAAACCTATTTGTTAGCATTGGGAAAAAACAATAAGGGAATTCTAGCCCCTTTGATTTGTGAATGGTCATAATTCTTACACTACTACTATTTGTTGATGATAATTTATATGACATTTTCATATCACTTGAGAATGCTTCAGATAAAAACTGTACAACCTCACCTAAATCAAATGAGGTATTTTCAAAACTAATAAACATTTTATAAATATTTTCTAATACTACAACAGACTCATCAACACCGCCAATATAGGCAAGCTTTTCATAAATATTTAGTTTATTAACAATTTCAAAAAATAATTGTCTATAAGTTAAAGAGTCAAGTCCTGCAAGGTAATAAAAATCATCTAAAATAGGATATTTAGTTCCTTTTATCAATAAAAATACATCCTCATCATTATATTGGTAAATAAATGATCTAGCAATAGATGCTAAAGCATGCTTATATTTAATATCATACTCCTTATTTCTTAATTTATTGATTATCAAAACAATATTAGAAAAAAGATGTGGTAGTATTGAATCCTTCAAATCTAGATCTGCCTCAATTGACATAGGTACCCCTAAGTACTCAAATACACGTTTAAATGTTACAAAGCTTTTAGCATTATCAATTAGTATTGCAAAGTCTGAATATTCTACATTTCTAAAGCCATTTTTACCTAACACTTTAGCATTAGAATTCATTATTTTCTTTACTTCATTACATACAATAAATGCTTCTTGTTCTGCTTGTGATAAAAGAGAGTATATCTGTTTATCATAAGTTAAAATATCTAAATTAAAATCAATATTTTGCTTCTCATTTTCATAATTTTTTTGGCCATAGTTCATTTGGTGTGAGGTAATATAATCTGCATCTCCACATGAATCAGTCATAAGTCTATTAAATACCTGATTAATATTAGCTAAAACCTCACATCTACTTCTAAAATTAGCTAGTAAATCTATTTTAATTCCATCAGTACCTAAGCTATATTTATTATATTTTTCTTTAAAAATATAGGGGTTAGCATTACGGAAGCGATAAATACTTTGCTTAATATCTCCAACCATATATAAATTATTATTAGAAATAGTTTTTAAAAATTCTTCCTGAATATCAGAGGTATCTTGATACTCATCAACAAGTATTTCATCGTATGAGTTTTTTATTTCCTTATAAACATCATCATATTTTTTAACCAGTTCTAATGCGAATTTAGCTATATCCATATAGTCAAATTGCATAACTGATTTTTTATATTCCATTAATCTTTTTTCTACCTCATCACATAAATCAAGCAAAAATAACGAATCATCCTTAGTTGAAAAAATTTCATTTGCCATATCAGATGTAAAAATATACTTAGAAAAAAGCTTTGTTCTTAATAATTTTAATGACTCTGTGCATTTTTCCTTAAGCTCCTTAACATTTGCTGAGGCTTTAGGTGATAATCTAGGAAATGATAAATTATTAAAAAACTGATAATACTCTTCATATCCTTTAAGAGAAGAAATATTATTTAAAATTTCACTTAAGCCATCATAAAGCTTAACTGATGCCTCATCTAATGCCGAAGCGTCTAATAAAAGCTCAAGCTCATTAAAAAAATCATCTACCTCTTCCTTGCAATATTTGTCATATTCAGAAATTATTTGATTTATTTTATTTTCATTGAAATACTTATCCTCGTAGGAATTTTTAAATTCATCAAAATCAATAACTAATGATAATTTATCACAAAGCTTAATTATAGTATCACTTACAGCCTTATCATCTTGCTTAGCATATTTTAATAAATAGGCTAAAAATTTAGGATCCTCACGTTCGTAAAGCTCACTAAATAAATTATCAACTATTTCCTTTCTTTTTAAAGAAATTAAAACACCATCCATAATACCCAAATTAAATGATAAATTTAATTTATAGGCATATTTCTTAACAAGTGAAAGACTATAAGCATCAAACGTTGTAATATATGAAGCATCAATATAATCTGCCTGATCTAATAATGAGTTAGCAATTAGCTTAGTTCTAATTCTTTCCTTCATTTCCTTTGCTGCTGCATTAGTAAACGTTAAAACTAAAACTCTTCTAACATCACCACCATGCATGCAATAGTCTAAAACTCTTTCTGATAATACTGCAGTTTTACCACTACCAGCTCCAGCTGAAACCATAATATTAGAACCTCTAGTTACTATTGCGCAATGCTGTTCCTTTGTCCAAGCCATATTATTTTGCCTCCTTTTTGAATTCTTTCTTTTCTAAATCAATAAAATCATTATATTTAACAAAGCATAAATCCTTATACTTACAAAAAGTACATGACTGATTTACACCATCTATTTTTTTAGGCGAAATAGAAAACTCTCCATTATGAATATCAATACTTGCTTTATTTATTAAATCATCAACTAATATAATCATATCGTTAATCTCATCATTTGAAATAATTTTAGAAAATCTTCCAAATTCACCACTTTTTAAAGTCATCATACTTTGAATATAATCACTTGAATAATAGTTAGGATCAAGTAAAGCAAGTAGACTTCTATCTTTATTACTATATCCTTGAAGTCTAAAGCTCTTATTCCTTTGTTCTTCAATACTAATCGTATTATCTAGAGCAATAATATTTACTTTTTGTAAATATATACCTATTATATTTATTTTTTTATCCTTAAAAGGCTCATACTTAGATAGCAAATACATATACGAAGGAAGCTGTAAATGAAAGCCATCACCAACATTATCTAATGATACAATATCCTTACCTGTTTTATAATCAATTATTGCTGCATAAATTTCATTATTTATTTCTTTATATAAAAGCTTATCAATAAAACCCTCAAAGGTAAAACCATCACCAATACTTGTAATGTGACATTCTCTTTCTACCCTATCAAGTGATGATATTTTTTCATGTTCCTTATTGAAGATAATTAAATTGCTTAAAACACCTTTCATAACATTAAAGAAAAATTTATCTTTAAAATCAACAGCACATTCGTTCATATTTTTATTAATAGATTCATCAAAATTAAAATCATTATTGTAGCTATCCTCTAATACGGCATGAGAAAATGTGCCTAGCCTTGCAGCCATATTAGACTCAAATTCGTCAAGTCCTAAAACTCTATCAGCATAATAATGGAATGGACATTGGAAATAGGTTTTAATACTAGAATATGATAGCTTTAATGGTTTTCTTTCATAAAAATCATCAAGCAATTCCTTCTTAATGCCCTTGTATTTATTATCAAACGATTGATATTTTAAAGAACTAATATCATATATACCTAAATAATCATTAAAATCCTTATATTTTTGATATTTACTTAATAACGTTGCTAGATATAGCTTATCTTCAACCATAGAATATCCAAAGCTAATATTTTTATCTATAACCTCAAGTTTTAATTCATTAATGCAATTAGCCATATCACAAGAAATACCTGACGCACTTTTTTTAAAGCTAGGAATTAAATTTTTCACAGTAGTTAAAATATTATAAAGCTTATTTTTTTCATATTTATTTTTATCAATGCTTCTCATTAAAGAAATTTTTGACAATTCAAAATCATTTAAATAGCCATCATCCTTAAAAACTCTTGGTGCCAAACCAAGATTTAGTCCTAGATAAAATACATAATCATCATCAGTATAGTAGTCAAATTCATCTAAGGTAATCATCTCATCATAAATATCTTCAATCACATTACAATTTTTCAACAATTCCTTAGCTAGGCTATAACAGCTAGCTGGTATCATATCAGTTAAATTATAGCTATCAATCAAATTAAAAATAACACTATAATATTTATCATCCTTTGGTAATTTATCTAAAACCTCAGTAAATGTAGCACACTCATTTAATAAGTTTAAAAACAACTTAGAAATAGGTAAATATGAAATATTTTTACTTGAAGTGTATGAAATAGGAAGATTAAAATTTTTAGCAATCCTTTTAAATTCATATTCATAATCAGAATTCATATTTAAAATATGAATGTTATCCTTACTAACACCTTGCTTGATTAAATCAACAATTTTTGAGCATATACCTAAAACCTCATCAGTTATCGTATTATAGGAATATACTACATTTTTGTACTGGTTTTTTATAATTTTATATTCAAAAACCTGAGTGTATTTTTCAACGATTTCCTTTACTTTTTTGTATTCAACATTATCAATAGGTTCAATAAACGTTAATGGAAACTGACGTAATCTATACATAAAAAAATCATCACGTTTAAATAAGCCTAAGCTAATTAAATGATTTTTAGCTGAAACAATACTATCAAGCTTCATATCGTTATAACAAACATCATCAACATATGGAATATATTTAATATATTCTAAAGCCAAATCATATGATAATGAATAATCATTCATTAAAACAACAACTGATTTCTTATCACAACAGCCATATATTTTATTCTTCAATTCATTAAATGATAAAAATATATAATTTTTAAATTTCTTCTCTTCTTTAATTATTCTTTTTTTAGTATTATTATCACAAATGATAAATCCTTCTTTTAATTCCATATGTATCAACTCCTATTTTCAACCACATTAAACAGTCTAAATAGACATAATAAATGTCTATTTAATAAAAAAATTATGTTTTTCAATTAATTTTATTATACAACAACGTAAACAATAAAGTTAAGATAAAAAAAGAGGATTTAAGGAAACATATCCTTATTATCCTCTTTCTACTCTTCAGTTCCATCTATATCTAAATGGATTCTCTTTCCTTCCTTAGAAGCTCCTGCATATAATACAGTACGGATAGCTTTAGCAATACAGCCATTCTTTCCAATTACGCGTCCTAAATCATTAGAGTTAACCTTAACCTTATATTCCAGATTATCCTCGTCTTCACTAACACATGTAATTACAACATCTTCTGGATAAGCTACCAAAGGAAGAATTAAACTTTTAATTAATTCTTCAAACTTTATCATAATAGCCTCCTTATTACTTTGTAATAACGTTGTTTGCTACTAAGATATTCTTTACTGTAACTGTTGGTTGTGCACCGTTTGCTAACCATGCCTTAACCTTTTCTGCATCTACTGTAACAGTAGCAGGGTTAGTTAATGGATTATATGTACCTAATATCTCTAAGAATTTTCCATCACGTGGAGATCTAGAGTCAGCAGCAACAATACGATATTTAGGAGCCTTGTGAGCACCAAATCTTTGTAATCTAATTTTAACCATAAATTTACACTCCTTCTATAACAAATTCCTCATCTATTATAGCATAAAATAAAACACTGTCAAGCATTTTTTCTTGACAGTTAAAAAATATTTTTAGTTAAAGTAAATTTATTTGAAATTGATTCTTTTAATTCATTTATATCTTCATTAATCATATTTTGAATTTTACGTTCAAGTTCAAAATACCTTTTAACCTCTTCCTTTGAATATAAAAGTCTTTTAGCCTCCATAAATTCAAGCTTATATTTATTAACATCACTTCTATATTTTTCATATTCCTTCATTTCTAAATATTTAGCTTCCTTTGTTTTCATTGAAACAATTAGATTTCCATATTCACTATCTATTTTCTTTTTTAAAGCTAAAAGCTCCCTAAATTCAGGCTCATCTTCAAGTTTTTTTAGATATTTATCAATAAAATCCATATATATCACCTAATTAATTCTATAATAATATTTTTTTTATTTCAATTTGTTTTTAATTAAATTTTCTTATTTCATTAATGATGCAAGTGAATATATCATATTAAACTTATTTTTAAAATTTTCTAATTTATCATAACCTCTTATTTTTAAATTAGTCTTTGCTTCTAATAAAAACATATTAAAATAATTAGGTTCGTAATATAAAATTTTATACCACCTAGGATGGTATCTTAAATACATCAGTAAATCTAAATGCTCATATAAATAATTCATGTACCACATTAATACCACTCGTCAAATCTTTTATCAAACAATGGATCTCCAGTGCTTTTTTTAGCTAAAGCTCCTGCTGTAGATGAAGCTCCAAATGAACCAAATAATTCTAATACCTTTTGAATGCTTGTTACTGTTTTAGTTACTTGATCTGGATCTATTTTTTTAACATAAGAAACAATAGTTTTTACTAAATCCTCAGTGCTACCTTCCTTTTTTTCTATCTTTTTTTCTGTTGAAGGAGTATTTGTAACCATTCCATCTTCTCCAAGTAATACAAAATCCTCATATAGTTCCTGCCAGGTTTTTTTCTTACTAATTACATCTTGTTTTAATAGAGGGTGTTTTTTTATAAAGGCTTTAAATTCATCAAGCTTCGATTCCATATAATCACTCCTATTCTATTTTATGTCAAAAGCCTTTTATTTGACACCGTAATTAATTTATACAAAGAAATAAATAGAATATAGAATAAAACAATAAATATTGCATAAAAAATATTTTGCATTTTACTATCTAATAGTATTAAAAATGATAAATTATATATAGTCGAAAGAAAAATTGAAATAAAGGCAAAAATTAAGGCAATTAAAAGGGCTTTAGCATTTTTCAAAAGTAAATTAATTTTACTTTTACTAAGTACATAGTATGAAATAAATATACAAAGAGTTATCGAAATTATAGTTGAAATAATTGCTCCAAGATAAGAATAAACACCAACTAATTTTAAATTTAAGATTGTTTTTGATGCTAAACTGATAAATGTTGTGATAACCACATAATAAAATTTATTAACTCCTTGAGAAATTCCAATTAACGATTTATAAAATCCAATAAATAATATTAAAACGGCACCATAGCTTAAAATTTTATAATTATTTCCATTATTATAGAAAAATTCATATATTTGTTTAGAAAACAATTGATATAAGACTATACAAGGGACAAGTATATATAAAACGAGTGATAATATAACCTCTGCATATTTTGATGCTTTAAAAAATTCGTTTTTTAAAACAAAGGAATTCATTTTAGGACAAAGAGCACCACCAATGCTTTGGGCAAAAACAATAGGAATAAATATAAGTCTAGTCATTTCAAACATATAGGCTGTATAAATATGACTATCTATATTAAGTTTTGACAAGGTTATTGAATCTATAAGCTGATACATTGTAAAAAACATTGTAACTACCCCAAATGGCAAAGATGTTTTGTATATATCAATTATAACATTATATTTTTCTTTCTTTTTAAAATAATTTTTAGCTACTAAGATAATCATAAATAGTAACGCTACAGAATATGAAATAAAATTAATAAAAAATGTTTTTTCAAATATTAATATTGATACATCCTTAGCAATAGCTAGATACAGTAAGACCCTTACTAGATTTTCACCTATTATAGCAATACTTGATGGTGCCATTTTCATATATCCTTGAAAATAGCCCTTATAAAAGCTTAATAACGGATAAACAAGGAGTGATAATGATGCTAGTCTTAAATTGTTTTTTATAACATTGTACTCAAATTCACTATACCCTTGATATATTGTAATTGAAATTATTTTTTCATTGAAAACATTTAAAAGAATAAAAAACATGATACCTATAATTATCATTAGGATGCTTCCAATCTTTAATAAATAATTAACCTTTAAAATCTCATCTTTAGCTAAATGAGTAGATACACATTTAGATATACCAGGTATAATTCCAAAAGCTGAAATATCTAAGAATAAAGAAAATGGAATATAAGCGTAGGTATATAAATATAGACCTAAGCTTTTTGTGTCCTTTGAAAGTGAAAAAATAAAAATCATTGATAAAAGCTTACCACCTATTTGACCTGCGCCTAAAATTAGAGCCTCTATCAAAACCTTGTTTTTCATTCTATCACCAATATTTATAATGGATAAAATTACCATTATTTATACATAAACTATTAATTTTCAACATAAATTAAAATGGTGATAACATGTTTAATAAAAATAGAGAGCCTAATCCCTACAATGGATATGAAAACATGCAGTTAAATCGTATTTACTATGAAATTGAGGATATAACAAGAAAACTGCGAAATCTAAACAATAGGCTTCATAGACTTGAAGGTTTTTTAGGACTTGAAGCTGAAAATCACAAAGACTAGGCAAAAAACTAACAGCAATACAAAATCCTTCATACTCTAAAATAGGAGGTGAGGTGTATGTATTATCAAACACCAGGCTATGGATATGGCTATAATTATGGATGCATGCCAAATTACTGCTGCCAAAACAATAAGCGAAATGGAAATGGTTATGCTTTAATTCTTGTTTTATTCATTCTTCTTGTAATTATCGGTGCAGCTAGATGGTAATTTAAAAATAGTTATGATATAATAATATTTGGTGATGTATATGTATTTATCAAAGGATATTATTAAAGAAGGAAATAAAATATTAAAAAATGTTTCAACTAAGGTTGATATACCATTATCAAAAGAAGACTTGGAATGTGCAAAGGGTCTTTATGAATATATGGTTGTATCTGGAATTGATGAGCTAGTTGAAAAATATAAAATACGTCCAGGAGTAGGAATTGCAGCTCCTCAAGTTGGCGTAAATAAAAGAATGTTTGCCATAAGCTGTACAGATTTTTTAGATGAAAAGCAAACTAAATATTCATATTTATTTATAAATCCACAAATTTTAGCTAAAAGTAAAGAAATGGTGTATTTACCAGGTGGTGAAGGCTGTCTTTCTGTTGATAGAAATACCGAAGGCCTTGTTACACCTAGACATTTAAAAATAGTAATAAAATCAACAATTTTAGATTTTGCTACTAACAAACTAAAAAATGTAAAAATGACTCTATTTGGTTATCCTGCTATTGTATTTCAGCATGAATATGATCATCTAGATGGTATACTTTACACTGATAAAATGTATAAACCAGAAACTCTTACTGATGTAGAACCATTATATACATTAGAAGATGAAGATGAAAATAATGAATAAGCTTGACTGAAGATGACTTCAGTCATTTTTTTAAAAAAAGACTATGAAATTCATAGCCTTTTTATTATCTAAAATAATACATAATTATTCCGCCTGCAACACTGACATTTAAAGACTCAGTATCAGCCATAGGAATATAAATATTTTCATCAATTAAATCAAATACCTCTTTTGATATACCGTTTCCTTCATTTCCAAGAACAATTCCAAGCTTATCATGCTTTGATGTTTTCTCTAAAGGTACTCCCTTTATCACATTTGTACCATAAATTTTATAGTCCTTCAATGTAGGAATAAACTCACATAAGTCAGCATTAATAAAGTTAAGCTTAAAAATAGCCCCTTGGCTTGCACGAATAACCTTATCATTATATATATCAACACAGCCCTTGCCTAACACAATTGTATCAAAGCCAAATGCTTTGCTACTACGCATAAGCGCTCCCATATTTCCAGGATCTTGAACCCCATCTAATATCAAAATATGCTTAGATATAGCACTGCATTCATTCATTTTACATAAGCCAATTTCAGAAACTACAGTATTAGTATTGCAAATTTTAGCCATCACAGCCTTTGATAGCTGGGTATAACCATCCATTTCATCAACGCTAAAGGCTTCCTCTAAAATACCATATTTTTTGGCCTCATCAACTAAATGCTTACCCTCAACTATAAACTTTTTTTCCATTCTACGATACTTAGGCATATTTAATTTACATAAATATTTAACAATTTTATTATCTAATGATTCAATCACAAATACCACCGAAATAAGTATATCACAATAAGAAAACAAAAACGAGGTCAAATTGACCTCATTTTAATTTTATTCAGTAATTTCAGTATTTTTCTTTGCTCTTTTCTTTTTAATAACTATAGTTATTATTAATCCAATTACACATACACCAAGAGTTGAAGCAATACCTATAAGTAGATATGCATATCCTGGCAAGGAATTATCAATATTGATTATTCCAAACTCAGCGTTACTATCAGAAAGATTAAACTTAGTATAATTACCATAAACTGATGAATCTGTAGTATTTTTATTTTCACCATCACAAACATAAATGCCAATATTTGTCTTGTTAATCTTAACAACAATGTCCTTATAATATACATCTTTTCCATCAACTGTAAACACTAAAACATAGTTATCACCATTACGCTTAACCTCTAATACTGTATTAGGTAAAAATTCTCCTTCAACAATAATTGAATTATCGCTTGACGAAATACTTGTAGTTATTACATCATACTTTGCATAAATAATAGTTGAATCATTGCTATTCCAGCTAACTGCATATTTGTTTTTATCTCCTTGATAATAATAGCTACCATAGCTTCCTGTAGCATATTTAAATAGTGGATATCCAGGAATCGTATTATCATACGAACGAACAATACTATTTATTTCATATGAATCTAAATCGTCAACCTCACCCTTATCCTCATTCCATTCCATAAAGATATAAATTTGAGATTTGCGAGCATAGCTTTGCTGTGCTTCAAATAATATTGAAATTTGTTTTTTACCTAATGCATTGTAATCCAATGTTACATCAAAATCATCTTGATCAATTAATTCTTCAAATAACTTTAAATATGGATAAGCATTTTCAAGCTTTCCACCAATAAATTTATCATTTGAGAATCTATTATCTAAATATTTTGATAATGTATTAAAGCTAATTAATTCATCTCGACTAAGTGAAGAAGCTGCATATAATGAATCACTTCCATAATTAATTTGATTAATTCCCTTATAGATATTATCAATATAGTAATTATATTTAATTAATTCACTGAAGCTCAAATCTGATTGTTCTAAAGACTCAGCATAGCCTAAAACATTACCAATCGATGTTGAAGTACTATCAACAACAAAATAACAATCACTGATATTAGAAATAACAGATGCCTTCTTTGTAGCATAGCCTGCAATACCACCTAAATAATTACTACCATTTATAATTGTGTATGACATTGAATAAGAAACAGTTCCATCAAGATAGCCTACTACACCACCAACATACATAGCCATATTTAATCCGCTAGCAAAAATATTACCATAAGCTAAACATTCGCTTACTATTCCATTTTTCAAATTTCCAACAATTCCACCAGAATATGACCCATTTTCGACAGAAATATCAGCATTATTAATACAGCCTCTTATTGATGAGGTAATATCAACAATACCACAAATACCACCAACATTACTATTACCAACAATATTTCCTTTGTTATAGCAATATAAAATTATGTTTTTATTTAAATTTGTAGATGAAACAACATCATCATTATTACTTGAATTTAAGAATGAATCAACTATATCCTGATAATTAGACTCACCAAAATATTTACTATAGTCTGAGTCAGATGATACTGTAGTATAATAGCCTACTACACCACCAACATTACTTCTTCCAAAAACCTCACCATTATTAGTTGTAAAATAGAATGCGCCATTACTTAGACCTGCTATTCCACCAACAAAGACTCCTACACTAGTATAACCAACAGCACCATTATTTTCACAAGAAATTATTTCACCAATTGAATATCCGGCTATTCCACCAACACATCTAACATTATCATTTGTTGGATATTGCTTATTGTTAATACTACCATCATTTGTAGATTCAACAACCTTACCACCATTAAATCCAACTACACCGCCAACATAGCTTTTACCTAAAACTATAGAATAATTACTAATATTTTTAGCATATGAATAACCAATATTTTTAGTTGAATCAACACTTGAATCATCACTATCAAGCTTATAATTTCCCATATAAGCTATTACTCCAACGTAATTCTTACCAGAAATTCTACCACTAACCTCAATATTTTCAGCTGTTCCAAATAATCTACCAATAACTCCTACATATGAGCCATCTTCTGAATTTATATCAACATTTTTAAATTCAACATTTTTAACAACACCATACTTAGTAACAAGCTGGAATAATGAAGAATATTCGTTGGCATTATCATAGCTAATATTTAAGCCGCTAATAGTATGATAATTACCATTAAATTCACCATTAAAGCAAGTAATTCTTAGATTACTATATTTAGATAAGTTAATATCCTTAGTTAGATTAAAGATCTTATTCTTAGAATAATTATTATCATTATTACAATTATCAACAAATGATTTAAATTCATCATCAGTTCTAATAACAATTTCTTCCTTTGGATTTTCATCCTTTAATAGCGAATACTTATAATATCTTCCTCTTGAATGAATATGCTCATTAGAGAAAATAATTTCATATGTACCAGCCTGATTTAAAACAATATAATCATTGCCATTCTTATAATCGTCTACACCATTAGTAATGAAGAATTCAACATTATTTTTAGCATTAAAATCATCAACTGTTAACTTTAAAATATATTGAACATAATCCTTATTATATAAGTCATCATCTTCTTCAATTTTACTAAATTTATAATCATCATTTAATACATAATTACCATAGTTATCAAATAAATAATTATTAATATTAGCTGATAAATAATAATCATTAATAGGTCTATCTTGTTTATCTACTTTAGTTGAGTATTTATCATTACCTAAAACTTTAAATATAAGCTTATACCAACCACAATCATCAATCTGAATTTTTGAAACAACAGTATCATCATTATTATCATCATTAATTAAGATAAAGTCATTAGTAATTTCATCTAAACGATAAATTAAATAATTTAAATTATAATCAACCTGATTAACAAAGAAATCTAATGTAGTATATCCGCCTAAGGCATTATCTCGATTGTAATCTAGCTTATAAGCTGTTTCACCTTCAATTTGAGCTGTAACTATATCAATAGTATCATATTTTGAAACCAGCTTATCTTTAAAAACAACATAATATAAATCAGCCTCGCTAATGTATGCATTATATTTATAATCATCACCATATCCATAACTACCTGATTCATTAAATCTATATTCATTTCCATCACTTGTCTTAGTTGGAGTATATATAATTTTATAAGTTCCACTATTATCACAAGAATATGTTTCTAATTCACTACTATATGAAACCTTCTCATCATTATTTGCTAAAAATGTTACAACATCATTTTTATTTAACTTAATTTCATCTAAATAATACTCATCATAGCTGCTATTATATTGATTGAATTTCAATTCATATTCAACCTTGGATTCATCATCAATATTAACTACTGCCTTATAGCTTGGCTTTAAATAATATTCATAGGAAATATGACAATCAGTCTTAGTTAAAGAACCAGTCGCATGCTCGTCATCATAAATGTAATTTTCTGAAAAATAGATATTATATTTTGAAGCCGTTGAAACGTTAACACTCATTTCCTTATTATTTTTATTAAAATAAACTGCACCATTATTAGATTCAACTCTAAATTTAGTTGTTACATCTAATTCAACATTTTCTAAAATATAATGATCATCATCTAAGGTCATTGCATTTTTCTTTTTCTTAGAATAATTATCAGTAGAAAAAGTAACATAATATTTAGGATCTGTAACTTCTTCTGCCTTTAATTCGAGTCCAAACATACCTAAAATACATATACCAATAGTTAAAATAATAGAAAATATTTTTTTAGTTTTCATTACTTGTTTCCTCCTTTAATGTTTTAATCTTTTTAAAATGTTTTTTATATTTTTCTGTATTAATCTTTGGAAGCTTAAGCTTTAATAGCTTATCTGCAAAGAAGAATAGGAAAATAGGAAGCACACACATTACACACAAAATAGAAATTACTGTACCTCGGCCAAGTGCTAAACCCAAGGTTGAAATAAGTGGATCCTTAACCAAGAAATAAATCAAATATCCAGCAGCAATCATTATTGTACCTGAGGTAACAATTGTCGGGAATGACTGATTTAATGTATCTACAACAGCTTGTTTCTTCTCTTCGCCATTTGTAATTAATTCTGTATATCTATTTGTAATTACTATCGCATAATCAATTGTTGCACCCATTTGAATTGAAGAAACAATTAAATATACAAAGAAGAAAATATTTATATTTTCAATTGCAGGTACAGCAAAGTTAATAAATATTGCTCCTTGAATAGTAGCAACCTGTAAAAGTGGAAGTCCCCATGAGCTTGATGTAAACATTAAAATTAAATAAACAAATACTATTGTTAAAATAGAAATCAATAAATTATCAGTTGAGAATGATGAATTTAAATCATAAGATGACATTGAATCACCAGCAAAAATAACATTAGGATGGTATGGCTTTAAATTATCATTCATTCTATCAATTAAATCAAATGTTTCCTTATCCTCAACCTCAGATTTAATATTAAATACAACTCTTGTATAATTTGTACCAATTAATTGATCCTCTGCATCAGTAATTTGATCCTTTATATCATTATAATTATCTAAAAGCTCCTGATTGTTATTTAAGTAGGCCTTAATAAAATCATCATGTGCAAAGGCACAATCAGCTAAATTTAAAATAGAAACTGTATAAATATCTGGATTAGCCTCAAATATCATTACCTCTTCAAGGCTACTATCATCACTAATCAAATAAGCATAAGCAGCATAAATTTCCTTAGCAACACTTTGATCTACACCTAAAAATAATGCAAAATCCTTATAATTCATTTGATCTACTAATGAATATGTCATATTATTTGAAGTTATCTCAACATTAGAAACACAAGTGATATCACTAATAAGTGATTCATTTTTTAAATATTTTACAACACTCTTCTCTTCACTATAATCATTTTTAGGGACTAAAATAACAAATTGATTTTTTGACCCAAATATTTCCTTTATTTGGCTTGAAGCAATCATTGATTCAGTAGGTTTTGAAGTTGAAATCGCACTTTGTGAATAACTATAGTTTAAATTCAAAGAGAAATAAGCTCCTACACCAACTAAAGCAATAAAGATAAGTGGAATTATATATCTAAGTTTTAAAATAAATTTTGAGAAAAATGTAATCTTAGGAACAAAATCACGATGTGATGTTTTATCAATTGCCTTAGTAAACAATAATATAATACTAGGCATTAATAAGAATACAACAAGCATTGAACAAACAATACTCTTAGCTAAAACAAGTCCCATATCTGCACCTAGCTTTAAAGTCATACAGCATAATGCTAAAAGACCTGAAATAGTAGTAAGTGATGAACCAAATATTTCAGGAATAGCCTTTGATAAGGCCTCAGTTAATGCTTCCTTTGGTTCTAATCCATTAGCCTTTTCTTCAGCAAATCGATGTGATAATATAATTGCATAATCAATAGCTAGTGCAAGCTGTAAAATAACACAAACCGAATTTGAAATAAATGAAATTGTACCAAAGAAGAAATTAGTACCCATATTTAGTAGGGCTGCACAGCCAAACACAATAAGGAAAACTAAAACCTCAGCAAAACTCTTTGATGTAAATGCTAGTACAAGAATTATTACTCCAATAACCAAAATCAAAATATTATTTATATCATGAGCCAAATCATCAGCATACGTATCAACAAGCGATGTCTTAACTACTGCATCATATGGCTTAATCATTTCTAAAACCTTATTATATGCATCAACACAAACCTGATCATCCTCTGTTCCGTCATAGGTAATAGTAAACAACGCAGAAGATGAAGCATAATAATCACTTGTATTTTCAAAAGGTAAAGACTTAACACCATCAAGCTCTTCTATTTCATCCTTAAGCTTGTTGGCATCATCATATGAAATATTACGAATTAAAAATGTTGATGTACCATAAGTAACAAATTCATTATCCATAATATCTAAAGCCTTTTTTGTATCTGTATCAGCAGGTAAATATGATGTGATTGAATACTCAATATTAACCTTATTTATTGATAAAGCACACAATATTAAAATTGGTATGAATATAATCAAAATTGTTTTTGAATGTTCTACAATAAATTTACAAACTTTCTTCATTTTTTAACCTCCTAAATTCTTGAATTTTCATAGACTTTGTTATAATATAACAATAGATACTAACATTCAATTACATTTATTTATAAATGTAAAATATGCTACACAAAAAAGGAAAATGTAAATGAAAACTGACCTAAGAACAATTAAAACTAAAACCTCAATCAAAAATGCATTTAAAGATCTTATGATGGATACAACATTTGACAAGATAACAGTCCAAGCAATTTGCGATAAAGCATTAATTAATAGAGTTACATTCTACAATCACTACTCTGATAAGTATGATTTATTTAATGATTATTTGGATGAAACACTAATGAATGTATTCAATGAATCAGTAAATGAATACAATATTAAAAGCCAACCAGATTTGTTTTTTAAATCACTATTTCAAAATATCGCAAGGCTATGTTTTACAAATAAAAACATCTTAAAAACAATTGAATTTCAAGAAAATTCAATTATTGCCTTCATTATTCAAAATACAGCCTATGATAAATTAAAAAGACTCCTTGAAATGAATTTTTCACCAAACGAGCTTAAATATCCAGCCTCTACTATTAGTGCATTTTTAATGGGTGGTTTCACAAATATTATATCCTATTATGTCAATAATAAGAATTCTAATTTTGATGCTCTAATTAAAGAAAGTTCAAGTATAATTGATGATTTATTAAAAGCAATAATAATAAAATAAAAAGCCATCAAATATGATAGCCGTAAAAAAAAGGTTCTACAATGTAGAACCATTTTTAACCTTACTTTGAAGATTTTTTACCCTTGTTATAAAGCTGACGAGTCATTTCGCCACCAACACGACCATTTTCAGAAGCTGTTGCATTTGCACCTGTTTTTACTCCCATTTCAGAAGCAATCTCTTCTTTTAAAGCCTTTGTATTAGTATTCTTCTTGGCACGTTCAACTGCATTTTTAGTCATGCTTCCACCAATAGAACCATTTTCCTGTGAAGTTGTACGCTTAGAAGTGTTTGATTTCTTAGTGTTTGCCACAATAACACCTCCTTCACAAATTATGATAACCATAAAGAAGAATATTATTCAAAAAACTACATATTTTTTAAAACTTCGCGAACCTCTAGTCCAAGCATTGTTAAATCTAAATCACTATCACATGAAATTGTAATACTATTAGTATTTTCTACTGCTTCATTAACTAATTTTTCATAATCAAATGCCATTTCATAGGCAATAGCTTTATCAATTTTAGGTGCTGTTGCTGGAGCCTTTGGCACATAAACAGTACAGCAATCCTCAAAAGGCTTAATTGATAAATCATAACAATCTATCATTTTACTTATTTTAATAATATCCTGCTTATCATATGTACACAATGGACGCAAAATTGGATAGTTAGTCACAGAATTAATAGTATTCATACTTCTTAATGTTTGAGATGCAACCTGTCCAACTGATTCACCATTAATTATACATAGACAATCCTTCTTTTTAGCAAGAAGAGTAGCAATTCTATACATCATTCTTCTCATAATTGTAATGTTATAGCTTTCAGCTACATTATCAAGAAGTGCCATATGAAGTTCTTTAAAAGGAACCATATGAACATTAATTTTATTATTAGGTGCATACTTAGCCATTTTTTTAACTAAATCAACAACCTTTTGAGCTGATTCAATAGATGTAAGTGGAGTTGATTCAAAATGAATACATTCAATTTCAATACCTTGCTTCATTGATAAATAACCAGCAACTGGAGAGTCAATACCACCTGATAGCATTAATAAGCCCTTCCCTGCAACACCAACTGGATATCCACCCATAGCACGATACTCAGTATTATAAAGGTAGCACTCTCCTCTTCGTAATTCAATATTCAAGGAAACCTCAGGATTATGCACATCAACATGTAAAAGTGGATCATTTGCTAAAACATAACCCGAAACATGCTTAGTAACCTCCATTGAATGCATAGGATAATTCTGATCAGCCCTTTTAGTATTAACCTTAAAGGTAGTATCTTTTTTTACAACCTCCTTCATTAATTCTAAGGATGTTTCCTTTATTGTTTTTATATCATTAGCACATTTAACAACTAGTGAATATGAGGAAATACCAGAAACAAGATTTAATCTTTTTATAACCTTGTTTACATCCTCTTCTAATAAATGAATAAATATCCTATCGTGCTGATTCTCTATTTCAACATTTAGACCTTCCATTTTTTTAGCCATTAAACGATATAAAGCATTTAAAAATACCTTTTGATTTTTTCCCTTTAAAGTTAAATCACCAAAACGAACTAGAATTTGATTATACATCATATTTTTATCACTCCTTAAAGACAATTAATTATATCATAAGTTTTTTAAATTTAAACATATATTTTTAAAATAACAATTGACAACTATTGATACATTTGCTAAAATACTATAGCGTGGGTAAAAAGCAGCAGCTGAAAATCCCTAGTAAATATCTTAAAGCAATATAGTTTAATTAGTAACCTCCGCTGCTTGTTGGTGAACATTCAATTTAAGATATCCTAAGGTATTAAGCCAGACAATTTTACTCCCAAAATAAAATATTATATGGAGGACATAAAATGTCAAGATTCACAGGTTCAAGCTGGAAGGTATCTCGTCGTTTAGGTTATTCTATTTCTGAAACAGGAAAGGAATTAATCAAGAGAAAATACGCTCCAGGTCAGCATGGCGCAAAGCGTGCAAAATTAAAAGAATATGGTTTACAGTTACAGGAAAAGCAAAAAGTAAGATTCACTTATAGTGTTTCTGAAAAGCAATTTGTTAAGACTTTCAACGAAGCATCTAAGATGCCTGGTATGACAGGTGTTAACTTCCTAAAGTTATTAGAATGCCGTTTAGACAATCTAGTATATCGTTTAGGCTTTGCAGCAACTAGAGCACAAGCTCGTCAGTTAGTAGCTCATGGTCATATCGTTGTTGATGGAAAGAAGTTAGACATCCCTTCTTATCGTGTTCAGCCAGGTCAAACAATCGCTATGAAGGAAACTTCTAAGGGATTAGTTGTTGTTAAGGCCTCATTAGAAGCTAAAAAGGCTCGTCCTGAATATGTAGCTTTCGATGAGAATACTCAAGTTGGTACATTCGTAAGATTACCTGAAAGAGATGAATTCTTACCAGAAATCAAAGAACAGTTAATTGTCGAATTCTATAACAGATAATAAACAAAAATTAGACTTAAAGCATAATGCTTTAAGTCTTTTTTTTACGAAAAAAATAAAAAAGGAGACTAACTCTCCTTCTTTAATTTAAATTATCTTTTTACAGAACCACCACAAGCTAAAACCTTATTAACAGCATTCTTTGAACATTTACCATTAACATTTAGCTTAACATTTAGTAAACCTGAGCCCAAAATCTTATAGTTATAAGTACCATGTGCTACTAATCCCTTTTTAGTTAAGGAATCAAGATCAACAGTTTCACCATTTGTATAATATTCTTCTAACTCACACACATTAAACACAATATGCTTACCATGCTTTGGATTCATAATGATTGTAGGTACACAAACATCTTCATTCTTATTAGATTCTAAACTATCTTCCTCTTCATCACTATCTTCTACTACATCATTTTCATCAAGTGCAATAGCTTCTGAAATAATTTTCTTTTCTTCATCAAGAGATACTTCTTCTCCAGATTTTTTAGAAACAGTTACTTTAATCAATTCTAAGTTAATAAGTTCTTCCTTAGTCTTAGTTTCAACTGAAATTTCTTTAACATCATCAGTCTTCTTTTCAATTTTATTTTCAGCAAATAAAATTTCAAATAACTGGGAAGCATAACCAAGCTTTCTTAAAGATGTAATCTTTAAAATAGTTGGAGTTGCCTGAAATCTCTTTACATCTGATGCATCAATTGCTTTATACTTTGATTCAACATATTCCTTTGGATCTAAGGCATAAGCAACACATAATTTGCTACCCTTAAATAAAATTACAGCATAAGTATTTCTTCCAAGATATACTCTTTCTTGTTTCCATGATGTTGAAGTCTTTACACCATATTTATTTAAAACAGAAATAATTTCCTTATATTGATTTTTTACATCATCACTTGCTAAAGATAACTTAGCTTTAAAGCTATAATCATATTTTACAGTAACATTTTCTCCATTAAAAACAAAAGCTTTTTTTGTTTCATCTGAATCTTCTTTAAAAGTCTTTTTTAAATCACTCATATTTATATTTCTCCTATCGTCAGCTATTCTTTATTTTATAATAAAAAGAAAGTTAAGTCAATTAATACATAGAACCATTATAAATACAAAGTGCAATTTTTTTTTGATAATCCTTATTTTTTAATAAATTTAGTTCATTTTGATTAGAAATAAAACCACATTCAACAATAACCATTGGTATTACAACACGCTTTAACAAATAAACATTCTCTCTTAAAGCTGGAGTCCTTTTAGTATTATCAAGATTTTTCTTCATTGAAATATAAATATTTTTTGCAAGATTCTTACTTTCATTATTACCATAAAGAACCTGTGAACCAAAAACAGTTGAATCATTAAACTTATTTTGATGAATTGATATACAAAATAAAGCATTAGAATTATTAATAATATTAACCCTTTTATTTAAATCTTCCTTTTTAATAAATTTATCACCATCACACAAGTCATACTCATCGCTTCTTGTCATAATAACCTCAAATCCATTTGCACAATAAATCTTTTCAAGCTCTAAAGCAATCTCTAAATTTAGCATACTCTCACATACATTTCCCACTACTGCTCCACTATCCATTCCACCATGTCCTGCGTCAATAACAACAATATTGTTATCACAGCTATCATTTTGAGCCTTTAGGGAAAAAACAAAAGATGTTAAGGCTATAATTATAAAAATCATTGAAATTTTTTTCAAAAAAACCACCATAAATATATTATGTCATTTTAATGTAGATATGCAAAATATATGGTATAATAATTAAGGCAATCATATTAAAAAAAAGAATAAAAAAAAATCTAAGATTAGCTATTATGTCATAACGGAGTGATAAAATGCTTGAATATTATAATATTTTTCTTCCAAAATCTAAAAGAGAAGTTAAAATTGAAGTTTCAGTTCCAAGAAATAAGATAAACATAAAATTTGATACATTATATTTTTTAGATGGGCAAAACGCATTTAAAGACTCCCACGCTGCCTTTGGCAAATCAATAGGAGCTGCCAAAACCTTAGGAGAATGTGCTAAAACAATGGGAAAAAGAATATTAGGCGTTGCCATATATAATAGCGGTAGTGACTTAGGTAGAATTAACGAATATACTCCATTTAAAATAGATAATCCCATAGACCAATCATGGAATGAACATGATCCAATCAATTGTTTTAACTTTTGTGATGATTTAATAAGCACAATAATTCCATTTATAGAATGTAAATATAATACCTATAAAAACAAAAACCACCGATTTATTTATGGCTCTTCTCTTGCAGCAGTTACAGCAATGTACCTTGGAGTAAATTACAATGCCTTCAACTATATAGGTTCGTTTTCAACCGCATCATTTCTATTTGAAGAAAAATACTTTGAATTTTTAGAAAGTCACTCATTAAAAAATAAAAATATCTTCCTATATGTAGGAAGAAAAGAATCATCAGATGGCGAATACAACAAAGAGCTCTACTATAATTCAGCCTTAAATATCTATAATTATTTAAAGAATAAAAAAGTAAGAACTCGACTAGTTATTGATAAATTAGGTGAACATAATGAAGCATCATGGGAACGTCATATAATTGACTTTATTAATTTTATTTATTTTGAAGATATATTCTATGTAATAGGGTAGAGAGAAAATAATAAAATTCGTCCCTCCCATTGCACCGTACGTACGGGTCTCGTATACGGCGCTACA
>CAKQEA010000020.1 GCA_934229785.1 uncultured Anaeroplasmataceae bacterium | reverse complement strand
ACCTCTTTAATTCCCCAAATTGCATGAACAGTTGTATAGTCAAATTCAACACCCTGTCCTATTCTAATTGGTCCTGAGCCTAATACTACTATTTTCTTTCTATTTGACCTTATTGATTCATTTTCATGCTCATAGGTAGAGTAAAAATATGGAACATCAGAATCGAATTCTGCTGCACAGGTATCAACCTTTTTATAAACAGGATATATATGATTTTCTTTTCTTAACATGTATATTTCATAATTTGTTTCATTCCAAATGCGTGCAATATAGCTATCAGAATATCCCTTTGTTTTAGCTTCCTTTAAAATAGCTAGATTATTTGGATTATTTTTAATAATTATTTCATAATCAACAATATTCTTTATATTTTGAAGGAAAAGCTTATCAATCTTTGTAATATCATTTAAGGTATCAATATCAACACCCTTACGCATTGCCTCAGCAACAGCAAATATTCTTTCATCAGTATTAGCCTTTATTATTTCAATTAATTCATCACTTGTTTTATTTTTAAAAGCCTGAAGTTCTAAATGATCAACCTTATTTTCAAGTGATCTAACAGATTTTAAAAGAGACTCTTCAATAGTTCTTCCTATACTCATTACCTCACCTGTTGCCTTCATTTGAGTGTTTAGCGTACGATTAGCATCGGCAAATTTATCAAATGGGAAACGTGGAAATTTAGTAACAACATAATCAATTGTTGGCTCAAACGATGCCTTAGTGGCAGCAATATCTATCTCATCTAATGTTAAACCTACAGCAATTTTAGCTGAAACTCTAGCAATAGGAAAGCCTGAGGCCTTTGATGCTAAAGCTGATGAACGAGAAACACGAGGATTTACCTCAATTAAATAATATTTAAAAGAATATGGATCTAGGGCAAATTGAATATTACAGCCACCCTCTAAATTTAAGGCACGTATAATCTTTAAAGCTGAATTTTTTAGCATCGTATATTCCTTTAAGGTTAATGTCTGACTAGGTGCTACAACAATTGAATCACCTGTGTGAATTCCAACTGGATCAATATTTTCCATTGAACAAATTGTAATTGCTGTGTCATTTTTATCACGCATTACCTCAAATTCGATTTCTTTATAGCCTTTAATTGATTTTTCAACTAAAACCTGACTAACTGGTGACATTTTTAATGCATTTTTAGCAAGAGGTAATAATTCCTCATCATTATCAGCAAAGCCGCCTCCAGTACCACCAAGGGTAAAAGCTGGACGTAAAATAACAGGGAATCCAATATCGTGTGCAGCCTTGAATACTTCATCAAGTGTATTTGCAATCTCTGAATCAATTACAGGTTCATTAAGCGAAATACAAAGCTCCTTAAATAATTCTCTATCCTCTGCTTTGTCAATTGTATCTGCATTAATACCTAATAATTCAACATTACACTCATCTAATATGCCCTTTTTAGCTAGTTGCATACCTAAATTAAGACCTGTTTGGCCACCCATTGAAGCAATCAAACCATCAGGTCGTTCATACCTTATTATTTTCGCAACATTTTCTAAATCAATCGGCTCCATATATACTTTATCAGCAATATTTGGATCAGTCATGATAGTTGCAGGATTTGAATTTACAAGTACAACCTCATAGCCCTCTTCCTTTAAAGCAAGACAGGCTTGAGTACCTGCATAATCAAATTCGGCTGCTTGTCCTATAACAATTGGACCTGAGCCAATTACTAATATCTTCTTTATATCTGTACGCTTTGGCATTATCTTTTACCTCCGTTTATCTTCATCAATTCTATAAATCTATTAAAGATATAATCAGGATCATCAAGATTTAGGGTAGGATTAAACTGAATCGAAATAACCATATTATCTAAATCACAAATTCCCTCGATAACACCATCAATAACATTTTCATGGGTAATTTTTAAATTCGTATTTTCTAATGATTTTTTATCAATTGCATATAAATCATTTTGATTTGTTATTTCAATTTTACCAGTAAAAATATTTCTAACTGGTAAATTACAGCCATTATGTCCTACATGTTCCTTATAAATTTTAGCACCGTAGGCTAAAGCAATTAGCTCTTGACCAAGACCTACACCACAAATAGGCATTTTACCTTTTAAAGTTTTAATTGTTGATATAACAACCTCAACATCATTAGGATTACCAGGTCCATCTGAGATAAATAATCCATTAGGTTTATATTTTAAAATAGTTTCTGTATTAGAATCATATGGTAAAACTACAACATTACAGCCTACGCTATTAAGCTCTGTAATGAGACTTCTTTTTACTCCACAATCAATACAAGCTACAGTATATTTAAAGCTTGGAATACGTTTATGAATTACCTTTTTTGTAGATATTTCTTTAACTATATTCTTAGGTGCATGATAATTTTTAATAGCCTCCATACATTCATTTAAAGGTTTATTAATATCACAAATAATAGCACGTTTAACTCCATTTTTCTTTACAATTCTTACAATTTCACGTGTATCTACACCACTAATTCCTGGAATATTATTTTCTTCCATAAGCTCATGAAGCTCATGAGTATATCTAAAATTTGAAGGGTATTTATTATATTCCTTGACAATTAAACCAGAAACTGTCATTTTAGTTGATTCATAGTCCTCATCTGTTAATCCATAATTACCAATAACAGGGTATGTCATACATAGCATTTCACCATAATTTGAAGGATCAGAAATAATTTCTTGATAGCCAACAACTGATGTGTTAAAAACTAATTCACTAACACACTCACCATTACCACCAAAGCCTATTCCTTCAAATACTTCACCTGACTCTAAAACTAGCTTCTTGTTGTTCATACGTTTTCCTTTCTTGAATATACAACCTTACCATTTACAAGAGTACAAATAGTAAAGCCATAGAATTCCATACCAATAAATGGACTATTTTTACCCTTTGATAAAATTTCTTCTTTTGTATATTTTCTTTTATTATCGATATCAATTATCGCAATATCAGCCTTATAGCCAACACTTAATTTTCTTTTTGGTAAATTAAATACCTTAATAGGATTATTTACAAGTAAATCTAAAAATCTGTCCCATGAAATTAGTCCATTTTTAACAAAATGAGTAATTATAATTGGAATCATAGTTTCTAAGCCAATAATTCCATTTGGACATTTATCATATTCCTTACTCTTCTCCTCTTCACTATGAGGTGCATGATCTGAGGCAACCATACAAGCAGTACCATCAAGTAAAGCTTTAATGGTTTCTATTCTATTTTCTTCGCTTCTTAAAGGAGGATTCATCTTCCAATTTGCATCCTTAATCATATCCTCATTTAAAATTAAATGATGTGGTGCTACCTCACAAGTGATTGGATAGCCTTCCTTTTGAGCAAGCCTAATTGCTTCAAATGATTCTTTTGTTGACATATGACAAAAGTGATATTTGCAGCCAACTCGTTTAGCAATTTCAATTTCTCTTCTAACAGCAATATATTCTCCTTGTGGAGCGTATTTATACACATTATCCTCAGCATGAGAGGCAATAACTAAATTATATTTCTTAGCAAGCCTACAAGCATCCTCTAAAATATCTAAATTATTTACACCTCTACCATCATCTGTAATAGCTAAAACCCTAGAATATAAGCTATCAATATCTGAAATAACCTTATCTTCTTCATTAACAGTTACTGAAGCATAAGGATAACAATTGACAATAGCATCACGTTTAATAATTTCTAACTCTTTTTCTAAATGCTCTAAATTATCAGGTACTGGATTTAAATTTGGCATTGGCATTACAGTAGTAATTCCACCCTTAGCAGCAGATTTTGTACCCGTTTTTATTGTCTCCTTATGAGTAAATCCAGGTTCTCTAAAATGAACATGAACATCAATACCACCGGGTATTACTAAATTATTTTTAGCATCAATGATATCACAATCACAATCAATATGATCATTAATATCTATAATCACATCATTATCTATTAAAATGTCTTTTTTAACTAAAGTATTATTATCAATTACTCTTCCATTTTTAATTAAAATCATAAATTACCATCCAAGCTATCAGAAATTACTGCCATACGAACATAAACACCATTAGTCATTTGCTTATAAATTCTACTTTTAGGACATTCTGCAACCTCAGATGCAATTTCAACTCCACGATTAATTGGAGCTGGATGCATTATAATCGCATTATCCTTCATCATATCAACTCTTTTTTGAGTTAAACCAAACTTCTCATGATATTCTTCAACGCTCATATTCATTTTTTCCTTATGGCGTTCAAATTGAACTCTAAGAAGCATAACAATATCCATAGTCTTACATGCTTCATCAATAGAAATCCACTCTGCACTATTATCATTAAATTCCTCAGGTCCTGAAATATAAACCTCCATACCTAAGCGTCTCATTACTTCAATATTTGAATGAGCAACTCTAGAATGAGAAATATCACCAATCATACAGCACTTCAAACCTTCAAAATGACCATATTCCTCATAAATTGTCATTAAATCAAGTAATGATTGAGTTGGGTGATCAGATGCACCATCTCCACCATTGAAAATAGGAATTTTAATGCCCTCTAATTCTTTATAATATTGATCCTTAGAATGACGAATAACAACTCCATCAACTCCTAAAGCCTCAAAAGTTCTAACAGTATCATATAGTGTTTCACCCTTATTAACTGATGAAGCACTTGTGTTTAAATCAACAACCTTAATTCCTAAATTCATTAGTGCACATTGAAATGAATAATGTGTACGGGTAGAATTTTCAAAGAACAATGTTGCAATCTTCTTATCAGGATAAGTTATTCTAAATCCATTCTTAAGCTTGATTGCGTACTTAATAAGCTCCATAATTTTTTCATTTGATAAATCTCTTAATGATAATAAACCTCTCATACTTTCACCTCAAAAAAAATTTTCTAGCCAAAAAGGACTAGAAAACTAGTATCAAGATGCAAATATCTCATAAGAAATTTTAATCTTTAATATTAACCTGGTTATTCTTGTTAGCCTCTCTGGACTATCTTAAAGTTTTATCGAACTAATCATACCACAAAAATATATAACATTCAATAAAATCTTTATTATTTAATTTATTATTAAAAGAAAAGAACTCAAAAAATGAGTCCTTAGCTAAGCACGTCCAACATATTCACCTGTAATAGTTGATACAATTATATCTTCATCCTTATTAACAAACATAGGAACCTTAACTAAAAAGCCTGATTCTAAGAAGCAATCCTTCAAGGCATTTGTCTTAGTGTCTCCCTTTACTGCAGGCTCACATTGACTAACCTTACAAACAATTTTATCAGGTAAAACTACATTTAAAATTTCAGAGCCATAAAATTGAACCTGAGTTTCCATACCCTCAGCTAAGAAATTACTTTCCCATTTTAATCTATCTGCAGGAATTTCAACCTGTTCATATGTTTCTTGATCCATAAAAACATAATTATCTGATGTAGAATAGATATATTGCATAGGACGCTTATCAATATAACATCTTTTAAATGAAGAATCTGATCCTTTTAAAGCTGTTTCTGTAACAGCGCCTGTTCTTAAATCCTTCATTTTAACGCGAACATAAGCAACCTTATTTTGCAAAACATGCATAAATTCCATAATTTGCATTAGCTTACCATCGTATTCAATAACAACACCATTTTTTAAATCATTTACTTTAATCATTTTTTACCTCTTTTTACACTATAAGTGTTTTACCTAATTTATTATACTTATTTAAAGCATTATCTAAATCATCAAATAAAACCTCATCAGCCAAATCAAATTCAAAATTTAAGGAAATAATTTTAACATCAGTTTTCCTTAAAAAAAATCTTGATAAGCCATTTAGTAAATTTTTATTTTTATTTGTTACAAGAAAAAACTTTAAATCATTAACCTCAGCCATTATTTTACTACCTAATACATTAAAATAAAAGTCTGAAGCATACTTATTATCTATTTTATATAAGTATGCTTCACTTATATCATTTAGCATATCACTTGCCATTTCTTCTGCCTCTAATGCTTTAAAAATAGCTGGAGTTTTAATAATATTTGCACCTAAATTAATTAAGTAATTAATATCATCTTTTTTTGAATCATCTAAAATACAAGCATAAAATCCTAAATTTAATTTATTTGCCTTTAACGCTATAGCTTTAGCATAGTTGATATCTCCACCAAAAATAATATTTTTTATATTATTTAAATCAACTACTGATAATGTATAATCTACCTCTTGATATATAATACTTAAATAATCCTTAAAATTATAAATATTATCATTTTTTAAAAACATCTTATTCCTCTAGTAAATCCTTAAGCTTATCAACTAAAGAATCTAATCTCTTAACAACTGCTAAGAAAGTATCACTCTTAGTTAAATCAACACCACTAGATTTAACTATATCTAATGGATAATTACTACCACCCATCTTTAGCATATTAATGTAATTTTCTTTTGCACCACTAACATTATTTACAACATTTTGATAAATTGCCATACTTGCTGCATAACTTGTTGCATATTGATAAACATAAAATGGAGTATGGAAGAAATGAGGAATATAAGCCCAAACATATTTTTTATATTTTTCATTATTTAGATCAATACCATAATAATCATTATATAGTTTAATCATAATATTAGATAAAGAATCAGCATTAACAGGGATTCCGCTTTCAACTAGCTTATGTGCTTCATACTCATAATTAGCAAAAAGTGTTTGGCGATAGAATGTTGCAATCAAACCATCAATTGCTTGTTCAAGTAAAACAATTTGTTCATCCTTATCAGTGGTATTTTTAAGTAGATAATCTAAGAACATAGCTTCATTAAAGGTTGAAGCTATTTCAGCTACAAATATTTCATAATCAGCTGTTTCAAATGGTTGAGACTCGTTTGCATATAGTGTATGAATTGAATGTCCTGCCTCATGAGCAATTGTGAAGGCATCATCTAATCTATCATTATGGTTTAATAAGATAAATGGACCATTTTCATAGGTAGATGTTGAATAGCCACCTGTTGTTTTACCATCATTTGAATAAACAGAAACTCTTCCATCCTCTAAAACCTTTTTAGCTTTATTTTGGAAATCTTCGCCCATAAATTTACATGCATCAATTACCATATTTTTTACATTTTCATAACTATATTCTGTCTTACTCTTTCTAAATGATAAGAATCTATCATATGTATGAAGAGTTTCAAGCTTAAAGAACTTTTTTCTTAATTCATAATACTTTTTTAATGGTGCAGTATTATTTCTTGTAGTTTCAATCAAAGATAAAAATACATTCTTATCAATATTATTATGATATAAATGAGATTCTAAAATATTATCATAACCTCTATTTTTACATTCAGCAAGTTCACTTTGCATAATTCCATTATAAATTGATGCATATGTAGCCTTATGATCAAAATAATATTTGAAAATAGTTTCAAAAACCTTTCTTCTATCTTCTTGATTTTCTAATGTTTCAAGATAAACTCTAAAATTAGAACTATTAAGTGTTAAAACCTCACCAGTTGAAATTTTACATTTATGTGATTTATTATCTACAACACTTAAATCATTATATAAATCATTATAAACGCCTAATGCCTGTGAATAATTACTCATCAATTCTTCTGTTTTAGCATCTTTGACATATTTATTCATACAAAAAAGCTTAGAAATATTAAATTTTAGCTTAGATAGCTCTTCATCCTTACAAAAATCTAAAAGCTTATCCTCACCAATGGATAAAAGCTCAGGATTTATCCAAGATGTTGCAGTTTGGTATTCATTATACTTTGAATAAATTAAAGAATACATTTCACTTGCTTCAACACTCTTTTGATTTAAATCATGCTGCATATGAGCATAAACATAAAGCTTAGTAATTTTTTTACCAACAGCCTCATCTAATTTTGAGTAGTTCTTAAAAGCATCAAATTCATTAAGATGCCCCTTAAGTTCATTATATTTTAAAATATCTTGATCTAAAGATTTTAAATCTTCCTGCCATAGTTCCTTAGATTCATAAATTAACTTTAAATTCCAATCTTTCATAATTAATTCCTTTCTATTTAATTTATAATAATATTATACACAATTATTTACCCATTTAAAATAATTTCATTATGAAATATTTAAAATCTATTATATAATATTTTTGGTGAGATTATGAAAATAGTTGGAATTATTGTAGAATATAATCCGTTACATAACGGACATCTACATCATATTATTGAGGTTAGAAAAAAAACTAAGGCTGATATATTAATTGCTGTAATGTCATCAAATATGACAATGAGAGGAAATGTTTCTTTATTTGATAAGTTTATTAAAACAAAACAAGCACTTGCTTCATCAGTTGATTTAGTAATTGAATTGCCGCTCGTTTATTCTATGCAACGAGCTGATATATTTGCTAAAAATTCAGTTATGCTTTTAAATTTAATTGGAGTTGATGAAATAGTTATTGGTAGTGAAGAAAATGATGATTCAATTTATGAATTTGCATATAAAACACTTAAAAATAATGAAAGTGAGATAAAAAAATTAATGGAATCTGGCATTTCATATAAAGCTGCCACATCAAAATTTGTTAATTTTAAAAGTAATGACCAATTAGGTCTAGCCTATTATAAGGCAATTAAGGATTATAATTATAATATTAAGCTTTCAACAATTAAAAGAATTGCCTCAGATTACCTAGATTTAAATCCAAATAATGATAATATAGCTTCTGCTTTAGCAATTAGAAATAATTTAAATCTAATTGAAAAATATACTCCTAGCTATGTGTCAAAGTATAAAGATGTTAGAACAGATGATAAAATATTTCCTTATTTAAAATATAAAATATTATCATCAAAGCCTTACGAATTAAAAAATATCTTTTTTGTTGATGAAGGTATTGAAAATAGACTTTTAAAAATTAACGATTTTAGCTCATTAGACGAATTTATAAACAGCTTAGTTTCTAAAAGATATACCCGTTCAAGAATTCAAAGAATGCTATATTACATACTTTTTAATATCGAAAAGAATGAAATGAATAATTTGGGTGAAATTGATTTTATCCGAGTATTAGGCTATTCTTTAAAGGGGCAGGAATATTTAGCTTTGAATAAAAAAAATATAAATATTTATACTAACATAAAAAACAACATAAATAAGGCTTTAGATATTGAACTAAGAGCAACTAAAATATTAGATCATATATATAATACAAATACTTTTAAACAAGAACAAAAAGGACCAATTACATTATGAAATATTGTTATGAATGTGGAACAAAGCTCATATATAAAGAGCTTGAGCATGAAGGAATAATAAGTTTTTGTACTTCGTGTAACCAATTTAGATTTCCAATCTATTCTACTGCTGTTTCTATGATTGTTATGAATAAAGATATGAGCAAAATATTATTAATTAAACAATATAACAAAAATAGATTTATTTTAGTAGCTGGATATATAAATAAAGGTGAATCTGCTGAGGATGCATGTATAAGAGAATTAAAGGAAGAAACATCGCTTGATGCAATAAAGCTAATCTTTAATAAAACTGAATATTTTGAAAAATCAAACACCCTAATGATAAATTTTGGTGTTATTGTAAGTGATGAATTTGTAATTAAAAACTATGAAATCGATTCTTACGAATGGTTTGATATTGATGATGCAAGAATAAACATTGCTAAAAATAGTCTAGCAAGTAAATTTTTAGAAAATTTTTATAAAAATCACTTGAAAAAATAGACATTTATACTCACAAGTGATATAATTTCAAAGCGAGGTGTGAAATAATGAATTATAATGAAGCAAAAGAAAAATTAACTAAAATTAATCAATTACATTTATTAAAATGGTATGATGAATTAAATGAAAATGAAAAAAAAGAACTTCTTCATAAAATTGAAGTTACAGATTTTTCAGTTTTAAATATGAATGGATCAACTAAATCTAGTGAGGAAATTGCACCAATTAAAACATTAACATTAGATGAAATAAAAGATGAATATGATAGTGATTTAAAATTAGGCTTGAAACTATTAAATGAAGGAAAGCTTGCCTGTATTCTTCTTGCTGGAGGTATGGGATCTAGACTAGGTAGTGAAAATCCAAAGGGAATGTATAATATTGGTATTAACAAGGAATTATATATTTTTGAATGTCAAATAAATACTCTTCTACAGGTTGTGCATGAATGTGGTAGTTGGATATATTTATTTATTATGACTTCTCCTATAAATGATTTAGCAACAAAGGATTTTTTAGCTAAAAAGAATTATTTTGGTTATAATAAGGATTATATCAAATTCTTTATTCAAGATGAATTTCCTGTAACTGATAAATCAGGTAAGGTTTTACTTACTAATAAATACACCCCTGCCTCTGCTCCTAATGGAAATGGTGGTTGGTTCTTATCAATGATTAATTGCGGCCTTGTAGATTTTTGTAAAGAAAAAAACATAAAATATTTTAATGTTTACGCAGTTGATAATGTATTACAAAAAATGGCAGACCCAGTATTCTTAGGTGCTACTGTTAATCATAATTGTGAGTGTGGCGCAAAAGTTGTAAGAAAAGTTGATGTAAATGAAAAGGTCGGTGTAATTTGTCTTGCAAATAATCATCCATCAATCACTGAATATATTGAACTTACAGATGAATTACGATATGCTAAAGATGAAAATGGTGAATATTTATATAACTTTGGAGTTATACTTAACTATTTATTTGACTTTGATGCATTACTTAGAACAGCAAATTCAACATTCCCAGTATATAAGGCAAATAAAAAATTTCCATATATGGATGATAATGGAAATATGGTTACACCTTCAGAGCCTAATGCCTATAAATCAGAAACATTTGTTTTAGATATGATTAGAATGATGAATTCTTGTCTTCCATTTGAGGTTGATAGAAATAAGGAATTTGCCCCTGTAAAAAATCTTCATGGAGTTGACTCTGTTGATTCAGCAAGAGTATTATTAGTAAAAAATAATATTGAAATTTAAGAAAGTGAAATATTCTAAGATTGTTACTCATAAAATTTTAGAATATTTTTTATAATAAAAAGCACTAGGATTTAAGTTTACATCTTTACTAAAGTAAACATAATCCTAGTGCTTTTTTTAATTGTAATTAATCAAACATTTCAATTAACAATTTATTTCTATCTTCAACCTCTAATAGTAAATCTGATAGATATTTACCACAATTTTTAACTTCAAATCTTTCATCATGATTTGTCATTAATGAATTAATATCCTTATTGAAGAATAATACATCCTTTTGTTCTTTTGTCTTATTATTTGTAATTCTTCCATCTTGAATCAATACTACTGAATTAAACTCTTCATTTAATAAAGTTGTGATATGATTTAAACGTAAACTGAATTCCTTTGATGATTTACCAAATAAATTATTTATATTAAATAAATCATTACATTTAGTAACTAGCTTGTTATTTGTATTATCTCCAAATTCAACAGTTGATACAGCAATTCTTGATCCTTTAGTAGCACCTATGCCATCAAGAAGAACACAAACATTTTCAACAAATTCAACAAATTCCTGTTGATTATCATTCTCATCAACAAATGCATATTCTAAATCAATTCTAAATGCACGAATAGCAATAGCTAAATTTTTATTTCTAAAAACATAACGCTTGCTCATCATTCCTGGTTGTAATCTTTCCTCATCAATTTTACATTCAAAACTATTAAATGTCTTTTTTAATAAATCCTCAGATCCTGATAACATCATAAAATTACCAAAAATTGAGAATGTGTGTGTAACCTTTGTAATTTCCATTATTATTTTCCTCCTATAGTGTTACTTCAACATCTTTTAATTCTTTATTTCTATAAAGCTTTAAGCTTATTATATCACCATGTGCCTTTTTATCCAAAATTTTCTTTAAATCAGCAAATTTCTTTAAGCTTACTCCATCGGCTTCAATTATTATATCATCAACTAAAATTTTCCCTTCTGCTACAGAACCACTAGTAATTTCAGAAACGTAAAGTCCATCAACAACACCATCTGGTAACTTCTTATTAAGTTCAACAAACTTATTCCATGATGCTTGATTAACTACGCCTTCACCTTTTCTGGTTTTATCAAGTGAATATGCTTCATAATTACTATAGCTTGAATAATCTTTAATTTGAGATATCAAATATGATGAAACACCAAGCACAACTCGATTAATATCTGAAATTCCCTCTTCTATTGCTGATATAGAAACTGCAAAATACATATCCTCAATTGATGCGCCACTTGATGTTGAGCCTGATATCTTAGAATTATTTAATCCTACAAGCTCACAACTTAAATTGTATAATGGTCCACCACTATTTCCAGAATTTAAGCTTGCTGTATGCTTTATTTCCGAATCTGATATGTTTGATATATTGCCAACACTTAAGTTATTAAAATACTTAGTTGAAATAGGTGTTCCTACTGCAACAACATATAATCCCTTTTTCACAGCTTCATCTTTACTAATTTTAACTAAATTATAAGTATTATTTGATTTAAATCTAACAACACCAACATCTTGATTTGATGAATAACCAACAATTTCAGCATCAACTGTTTCAAGTGAAGTTTTTACCTCAATTTTTGAAGCCTCAGATATAACATGAGTATTTGTTAATACATAATAAAACTTTTCTTTTTCATCATAATTATAGATGACACCAGAACCATAGCCAGATATCTTATTATTTTCATAAATATTAATCTCAACCGCATTTAAATCAGAAAATGAAGAAACATTTAAAATCGCCTCCTCAATATTATTAGGTGATTTATAATCATCTTCTGTATAAATTAATGGCATTGCTTTATAAAATGATTTAGTTGAGATAGTATTATTTGAACTATTATTACTATCAGAAATATCACTATTATTTGCTTTATTATTTGGCTTATTAATGGAAATAATATCTGATGAGCAGGACGTTAAAAATAAAACTGTAAGTAATGCCCCTACTAAAAATTTTCTTTTCATTTGCTTCTACTCTTTTCCTCTACATATTTTTTTAATTCATACTTATCATTAATTAAATCACCAGAAATAACTAAATCAAGTATTTCATTAAGTAAATTATTAACTTCTTCATTATTAAAGCCATAACTTATAATAGTATTACCTTTTATTTTTAAATCAGATACCTTAAAAGGAATATTACTATTAGCTAAATTATAGCATCTCTTTTCAATTTCCACCATATCATTAATTCTATATAATAAAGATGGATTTTGCCCAATTATATCTGCTTTTCTTAAAGAAAAATATAAATCTAAATCATTTTTATTAAAATCTCGTAAAAAAGCTAATATAGATTTATCATTATCTTCAATTACACGATCATGAAAATACACAAGCTTCAAAATTCTATTAATCATTATTTTAGAGTACTTATATTCATTAAGCCATGACTCACATATTTCCTTTGATTTTAAATAGTGTCCATAAAAATGACCATTTCCCAATTCATCAACACTATAGCAATAGGGCTTACCTATATCATGAAATAAAGCAGCTAGCCTTAAAACTAAATCAGGCTTACAATTATCTACTACCTTCAATGTATGCTCAAACACATCAAGATTATGCCACCTTGTATTTTGATTAAATCCGATCATATCCTTAATATTAGGAATTATATAGGAAAAAACATCACTAAATTCTCTTAATATTTTAGATGGTTTTTCTATAACAAGTATTTCGTTAAGCTCATCTTTAATTCTTTCTTTGTTAATCAACCTTAGAAGCTTATAATTTGTATGGATATATGAATTTAAATTATCATCAATTTCAAAACCTAACACTGCCTTAAATCTTATTGCCCTAAGCATTCTTAATGGATCACTTTGAATATCCTTACTAATATCAGCTACTGCCTTAATTGTTTTATTTAAAATATCATTTTTAGAATTAAATAAATCTATAATTTTATCATTTCTATAAGCTAAAGCATTAATAGTAAAATCTCTATTTTCTAAATCTTCATATATACTATTACCTACAAATGAAGATATTTCAATATAAAAATGTTCAATTACAACACCAATAGTAAATCCTTTTTTATATTTAACAATTTTATATCCTTTAAATATATCAGATAGCTCATCAATTTTTGCATTAGTCACTAAATCATAATCATGAGGAATTCTATTTAAAATGTAATCTCTAACCGCTCCACCAACAATATATACTTCATATTGATTGCTTTCTAAGATATCAATGGCCTTCAAAACAGACTGTGGTAAATCAAACATAAAATCATCCTTTATTATCTAGATTTAAATGTTAGCTTGCTAAAATTTCAACGCCATCTTCAGTGATTAATACTGTATATTCAAATTGAGCAGATAAGCCTCCATCATCAGTATATATTGTCCAATCATTTGAAGCATCTAAAAATACATGTCTTGTACCCTCATTAACCATTGGCTCAATTGTAAATACCATACATGGAAACAAAACCATACCTGTACCTTTTTTACCATAATGATAAACAAATGGATCCTCATGGAAATCAATACCAACACCATGACCACCAATTTCATGAACAACACTATAACCATGAGCCTTAACATATTTTTCAATCACATAACCAATATCTCTAAGTCTTGAATATGGATGTAGGCTCTTAACTGCTAAATCCAAAGATTCTTTAGTAACCTTAACTAAATCTAATGCAGTTTTTGAACAATCTCCAATACAAAACATTCTTGAAGCATCTGCATAATAGCCATTATAAATAGTTGTACAATCAACGTTGATAATATCACCATTTTTTAATATATCCTTTTCGCTTGGAATACCATGACATACAGCATCATTTATAGATGTGCAGACACTTTTAGGAAATCCCTCATAATTAAGTGGTGCAGGAATACCACCAAGCTCAATTGTTTTATTATGAACAATAGTATTAATTTCTTCAGTTGACATACCAACATGAATTCTACTTGCTACTTCATCTAAAACCTTATTATTAATTACACCAGCTTTTCTAATACCTTCAATTTGCTCTAAAGTTTTAATCATTTCCTTTTTAGGTGTTTCAACACCCATTTTTTTATATTTAGCTTCCATTTCTTCAAAATTAATCATCATCATCATCTCCACATTTCATATGAATATAAACCCTTTGCATTTTTAAATCAATATTATAAATATCATCAGAGGCCTGTCTTAATGTTCTTTTATCCTCTTCAGATAAATGATTTTTACTTTTATATCTTAATTCATGCTCTAATGTTGCCCACATATCCATTGCAATTGTTCTAAATTGAATTTCAACAGGAACCTCAACAGCTTCATTTTCTTTATATATTTCAATATAAAAAACAACATGAAAACTACGATATCCACTTTCCTTAGGATTAACTAAATAATCCTTTTCAAGATAAATCTTTAAATCCTTTTGCTTTTTCAACAAATTAATAATTTGATATATATCATTAATATAATTACAAATTACTCTAATACCTGCAATATCATAAATATATTTTTTTAAATTATCAAAATTCTTTTCCAAGCCTCTTCTTTCCATTTTTTCAAGTATTGAATCTAATGTTTTAATTCTCGATTCAATATGATGAATTGGATTATGATCAAAGTTGGCTTGACAATAGTCATCTAAATTTTCAAGTTTTGCTGACATTTCTCTTAAGGCATATCTATAATCACTCTCAACACTTAAATATTTATTAAGCATTTCTTTAGTATTATCATCTAAGTTATAATAATTTTGCAAAGAATCAAGTCTATTTTTATTAATTCTTTCTGTTTTTTGTAAAATCATTTAAATCACACCTAATCAGTATAATTATAACATAAAAAAAGAGAGCATTCACTCTCTTTTTAAATAATATTTCAATTTACATCAAAATCACATAATTTAAATCACTATAAAATTAATTATTATTAATAAATTCAACTATTTTATCCATAATATTGTAATCAAGCTCACCAAGTTCTTTAAAATTAATACTATTCATATAAGATACATAATCTTCTTTTTTTATTCTTTTAACATCCGTAACATAATTTAATAATTTTAAAGAAGCCTCATGAGTATATTCCGGATTATGAAATCTATCATCTAAAATAAGATAATTTAAATTTGGACATTCTTTTTTAATTTTAAAGGTATTTTTGTTATATGAAATACTTGGATCATTACTTGATGCTAAAATTAAGCATTTATTTTTATATTTTTTTAAAGAATTAATTGAATTTGCAAATGTATAACTACCAAATTTAGAAAATTCAATTATCATAGAAAATGGAATAAAAAACCATAGCTTTTTAGGAAGATATTCATGTAGACAGCTATATACGCTAATAAAAGGTGCAAGAGCAACAACTCCTTTAATGTCCTTATGATATTTAATTACATTTAAACAAGCAAAGGCTCCCCATGAGTGACCAACCACATAAATATTTTTTCCAGGAAATTTTTTCTTAACAAATCTAACTGCATAATCGCAACATTTTAAGCTGCTAGCAAGACCTTTTATACTTTTACCATCTGATAGAGATGAGCCAATATAGTCAAAGCCTAAAACTAAAAATTTATTTCTACATAAATATTCAATATCTTGAATATAGGAAATATGATCACAGCCCATTCCATGACAAAAAATCACAATTTTATCTAAATCATAATCATCATATGAATACAAATTTCCTCTTAAAGTATCATGACCACAAGCAAAAGATATATTATCTATATTTAAATTAAAATCAGCAATAGAAAATCCTTTAACTAAAGGATTAGCAGTATATCTTTTACCAAACACCTTATTATGAATAATTATTGTAATAGCCATTATAATTACCAGTAAAATTAAAATAATACCAACAATTAATAAAATCATATAATCACCTATATTATTAGAGTTAATAGAACAAAAGGTAGCCATAAAGCTACCTAAAAACTATTTATTTCTATTGTAAATATCTAATAGTCCATCTAAAGTTAAATTTTCATGATGTTCAATTCTTTCCATACAAAGAGGAACAATTAATGAAGATAAACCTCCTGTTGCAATAACAGGGATATCATCACGTCCAATTTCTCTTTTTATTCTACGAACCATACCATCAACCTGACTTGCAGCACCAAAAATGACACCTGACTGCATACAAGTAATTGTGTTAGTTCCAATAACCCTTTTAGGACATGTAAGCTCAATTGCAGGAAGTAGGGCGGCATTTGAAACCAATGCCTTCATGCTTATGGCTACTCCTGGAGCTATACTACATCCAAAAAAAGTATTATTTTTAACATAAATATATTTAGTTGCTGTACCTAAATCAATAATGATTGCTTCATTATAAAGACTCATCGCACCTGCTGTATCACAAATCATATCAGCACCAACAGTTTTAGGATCATCAACCTTTAATTGAACACCTGTTTTAATCCCAGGACCAATTATTTTTGAATTAATATTATAATACTTTTTAAATAATTTATTAAAAGCACTTGTAATGATAGGAACAACAGATGAAATAATAACATCTGTTATCTTATATTGCTCAAGCATTGTTTTAATCAAAATATAATATTCATCAGATGTTTTATCAATAAGTGTTTTCAATCTAAATGAAGTCAATATTTTGTTTTCATCTGCAAAGCCAAATACAATATTAGAATTTCCAACATCTACTAATAAAACCATAAAATACCTCTTTATAAAATATCTAATTCATTATTATCAGCATCTTCATTAAAATCTAATTTAATGTTAAAGCCTAAATCATAATTTCTTGTTAAAACCTTAATTAAGAAGGCTAAAGCTGGTGATAAGAATGTTGTAAGTAAGAATTCTAGTAAGAAATTTGTAGTCATTACTGCGGCAAATACTGCAGCAATACCATTACCAGCACCAGTTGCTCCATACACGCTTTGGAAGAAAATTCCAGCAAATATAATAAATAAGCCTGTGTTAATAACAGGAACAACTAAAGCTGCAGCAATAATTGCAATACTAAATTTAGTAATTGAAGCTTTAGTATTCTTTGTTTTAATTGCATTAATACCTTTAAACAAAAAGCCTGAAGCAAGTCCTGCAAGTCCAGTTTTCAAAATGCAGACAAATATTGTTGCCACAGGATTAACTGGCATAAAAAATGATAAAGTTGATGGAGCTGTAATAACTATAACTCCTAGAATAGCACCTAAAATAAAACCAGCTACAGGGCCATATAGAATAGCTCCCATTGCTACAGGGATAAGTGCTAAAGTAATACTAATTCCACCAGGGAATGTAATGTAATTTGAGATTAATTGTAGTGCAATAACAATTGCTGCAAGAGTTGCTAAGCCTACTAATCTCTTAATTTGTAAACTATTTTTGTTCATATAAATTTTTCCTTTCTTTTTAGGCCTATTTCTAGGTCCCCATAAGCACGTCTAATATTATAACTCTATTTTTTTTTAATGCAAGAAAAGAAAATAAAAATAATGTATAAACAACAATTTAATTATAAAATCATCTTCATATGAATATGATCAATACCATCTTCTAAAAAAATATCTCCATATTCTTTAAAACCACATTTTTGATAGAATCCCTTCGCTTGAACTTGGGCACCAATAATAATACAATTAGCATTATATTTTTCTTTTGCAATAGATATAGCACTATCTATTAATATTTTACCATATCCCTTTTTCCTAACTAAAGTGATAACTCTACTAATGCAAACATCATCATAGATTACACCTCTATCTAAAACTCTACAATAAGCACAAAGCTTACCATTATCAAATACCATAACATGATAAGCATTTTTATCCTTATCATCCAAATCACGATATATACATTTTTGCTCAATAACAAAAACATCACTTCTTGCTTGCAATACTGTATATAACTCATCTACACTTAACTTCGTGTAATGTTTAATTACTATTTCCATAAAAACCTCAATTTTTATTGTTTTAAGCTTTGTTTATATCTAATATTTTCACTACAGCATGAATCATCAATATCACTTTGGCAATCATTAAGTGATTTAAATTCATCACACTTAATCTCATTATTGTAGATACTATCATCAATTACCTTATTATTTTTTTTACATGTTCTTCCAAAGGCATACATGCATAACAAACATTGTGAAAAATTCTTCATAAACTTAAACCTCAATTTTTTTAATTATAGCTTCTTAATAAAATCTATATCTAAATCAGTAGCCTTAGAAATTTCTTCCAAGCTAGCACCATTTTCTTTTAATATTTTTATATAAGCAAGCTTTTGTTCCCATTCTAATTTTAATGCCTCTTCGCTTCTTTTTTCATCAGCATTAAATTCTATAATTCTTTGACCTAGTTCCCTAAAAATTCATCATCACTTTTTAAAAGCTCATCACTACTGCATTTAAATGCTTTTAATATTTCAACTGCTCTGTCATTACTATTTGAATTTATAATGAAACCATCTCCTTTTTTTAATTTTGTTAAAATGTATTTAACAATTCTAAATATTGAAATTGCTATACTTAAACTCTAGCTATAAAGCTTGGCATTATAAGTAACCCACAAAACACAGTGAGGAATCTTATGGATTCCATCATAAACATCACCTCACATACGTAGTTTAAAATAGCACCATTTCTATTAAATTCAAACTCATTATATAACAATTATATATAAAAGAAAAGCCAAAACTCTTGTATTTTCACACTATTTTTTTAGCTTTCTAAAGTTCTAAAATAAACATAATTTTAAATGTAAAGATTGTTTGATTTTTCTCAAATTTCTGTTTTAATACAATGTCTTCACTATACATTATGTATAAATTATAGGCAAAATCAATTGCTATTTTTATACTTTTGACATATAATAAAGACAAGGGAAGTCTTACAGGCTACTCCCTAAGTTTTTATTGATTTAAGGGAAAGCACCGCGGTAACGGTGTTTTTTTCTTACCCTTAAATAAAAACAAAAATAATTTTTTTAGTAATATTTGAAATTACTTTTTTAATTTTGTTAAAATGTATTCAACAATTCTAAATACTGAAATTACAATACTTAAAACTGTAGCTATAAAGCTTAACATTTAGAGTAATCCTCCATAACATAGAGGATTTTATGTTTTATCATAAACATCACCTCTTCTATGTGGTTTGGAAGTAGCACCGTCATTTATTAACTTCAAGCTCATTATATAACAATTAAATATAAAAGAAAAGCCAAAAAATCATGTATTTTCACACTAAAATTTTGACTTTCTAAAATTATTAAATTATAGCTATTTTAAATAAATTCTTTTACTCTTTATTCTAAACTTTTGTTTTTAATACAATTTTGTTATCTTAATTTAATTTTTTTGTTCAAATCAACAATAAAATCATATTTTGATAGATCGTAATTATGATGTGAGACTTCAATTATTGTTATAGGCAAATCGAAGAGCTTATTTTTTATTGCAATTGTTGAATCTTTATCAATGGCTGAAAATGATTCATCTAAAAAAAGTATTTTTGGTTTTCTAATCAATGCTCTTGCTAGTCCTATTTTTTGACGTTCACCACCTGCTATATTTTTTCCATTATCTTTAATCATTGTATCAATACCATTTTCACTATTTTTGACAAGATCAGATAATTCAGTCAATTCTATTATTTTATTTAATTCATTGAGATCAATACTTGCTCCAAGTAAAATATTATTTTTAATTGTATCATGAAATATCATATTTTCTTGAGGAACTAAAAGACAAAAATCATATAATGAATCATTTATATCTCTTATATCTATATTACCATATTTAATAGAACCATCAAATTTAGTATTAATTCCTAGTAATATTTTTAATAATGTTGTTTTACCACAGCCTGATTCACCTAATACTAAAACTTTTTTACCATAACTAATATTAATAGTAAAATTATTAAAAATTATTTTATTTTCGTATTTAAAGTATAGATTATTTATTTTAATATCATAATCATCAATTATACAATTACTTTTTGTTCTATTTTCATTTTTAAAAAAACAATTAATTCTTTCTCTTACTGGCTTAGAGGCTATAATCATTTCAAATGAAATAATAATAGTTGTAATGGTCGATACAACATAACCAGATACTTGAATTGACGCAACCAATGAAGATATTTTAATCATATTATTTACTGTCAAAATTGCTCCAACAATAAATACTGTTATTTGGGCAATATATGATAATACAATTGTAATTGTTTTTATGAGTTCTGAGCTAATTTTAAACTTTGCTTCACATGTATTCATATCTATTGTTTTTTTCATCAAGTTCTTTTTCTCATAGTCATTTATTTTATAAATTTTAATGAGTGAAATGAATTGAAAAAAATCTGTTATTTTATCAGTAAAAATTTCTTGACTAGATATATGCTTTTGTTTTTTTTGTTGTAATCTTTTAGTGCATAATAACGGAAATAAGGAAATAACAACTGAAGTTAAAAATATTAATATAGCAATAATGGGTGAGATATAGATAAGATAAACAATTGATAAAACAAATAAAAATAATGCCCCAAGAAAACTTAATATTGATTTTAAATAATTTTCAACTAATGAAGATACATCATTTACAACAAGTGATATATAAAATGAATTATTATTACTGTTTAAAGAATCAAAACTAGAATTTATAGTTTTATTATATATTTCATCATAAAGATTATCTTTAAACTTTTGAATAATTTTTGCCTCAAGTAGGCTAGTAATATATGAAGAAATGAAAAAAATAAAAATCGATGATATTGCTAAAATAATAACTATTAACAAATTATTTACGCTATAGTTATTTATTAAATCAATGACTTTTTGTAAAACATAGGCAATTTCTACTTCTGATGATACAAGAATTAATTCAATTAAGCAGTAAAAAAACAATAATATTTTATTTTTAAAGAAAATAGACTTGATAAAATCTTTCATTATAGTAATCCCCCAATTTTATTTGTTAATTGTACAATATTTTTTTAAAAAAATCAATATTTATTCATTCATTTTAACAAATTAATGAATTTTATTTTTTAAATGTCATTTTCAAAATAAAAATAAAAGGCTATCCTAAGATAGCCAAATAATTATTCTAATTCAAATGCACCAGTATATAACTGATAATATGTTCCTTTTTGTTCAATTAATGATTCATGATTACCACGTTCAATAATTCGACCATGATCAAGAACCATGATACAATCAGAATTTCTAACTGTTGATAATCTATGAGCAATAACAAATACTGTTCTTCCATGCATTAATTGATCCATTCCCTTTGAAACTAAAGCCTCAGTTCTTGTATCAATTGATGATGTTGCTTCATCAAGGATCATTACAGGACTATCAGCACAAGCAGCTCTTGCGATTGATAAAAGCTGACGTTGTCCCTGAGATAAATTTGCTCCATCATGAGTAAGCATTGTATTAAAGCCATCAGGAAGTCTTGTTATAAAGTCATAAGCGTTAGCAATTTTAGCAGCTTCATATACTTCTTCATCAGTAGCATCAAGTCTTCCGTAACGTATATTTTCCATTACTGTACCAGTAAATAGGTTTGTATCCTGTAATACAATTCCAAGTGACCTTCTTAAATCTGCTTTTTTAATTTTACTGATATTAATTCCATCATATCTAACCTTACCATCAGCAATCTCATAGAATCTGTTAATTAGATTAGTAATTGTTGTTTTTCCTGCACCAGTTGCACCTACAAAGGCAATTTTTTGACCTGGATGAGCATAAATATCAATATTATGTAAAACAAGCTTGTTTTCAAAATATCCAAAATCAACATTATCTAGTAATATATCACCCTTTAGTTCTGTATAGGTAATTGTACCATCTGAATGAGGATGCTTCCATGCCCAATGATGATTTCTTTTTGTTGTCTCTGTAATATTACCATCGGCATCGATATTACAACGTACTAATGTTACATAGCCATTATCCTCTTCTGGTTTTTGCTCCATTAATTCAAAACAACGACTTGCTCCAGCCATTGCCATTGCAATCATTGAAATTTGCTGTGAAACCTGAGAAATTGATTGACTAAATTGTTTGCTCATACCTAAGAATGAAGAAACAACCGCAATAGTAACTGTTGCCATTGCTGGATTTACAAATGCCTGAATACTTAAATTATAAGCATTAAAGTATGATAGTATAAATCCTACTCCTGCAATAATAATATAGACAATATTACCAAAATTATTTAAAATAGGCATTAAAATATTACCATAATAATTAGCCTTTGTTGCATCATCAAATAATTTATCATTTTTTTCATCAAAAGCAATTTCTGATTTTTCCTCATGATTAAATACCTTTACAACCTTTTGGCCGTTCATCATTTCTTCAATATATCCTTCAACCATACCAGTTGAAATTTGCATTTTCATAAAATATTTTGCTGAATTACTACCAACATTTTTAATAATTAATAATATGAGAAATACTCCAGCAAATGAAATTAATGCAAGCCATACACTATAGTAAAGCATTAAAGCAACAATAGTTATAATAGTGATACCAGTTGTTATTACCTGAATTAATGTTTGAGTAATAAATTGACGAAGGGCATCAATATCATTTGTATATCTACTCATTATATCTCCATGAGGATTTCTATCAAAAAAAGAAATTGGTAATTCCTCCATGTGATTAAACATATCTTTTCTAAAACGATTTAAAAAGCCTTGACCAACAACAGCCATTATTTGAGTATAAATAAAGTTAGCAATAATACCAACTATATATACAGAGGCCATTGTTATTAAAATAGTTAATAAAGGCTTTTTAACCTCTTCAAGTGTTTTAATAATATAACCATTACCATCTTTGATAGCAATTGTATTAATGATCCAATTTAAAAATATTGCGTTTGAAGATGAAATAATAGCTGAAATAATTAAGCAAATTAAAACAATTATTAATTGAACCTTATAATACTTAAATAAATATTTTAAAAGCTTAGGAAGAGTTTTAAGATTTTCCTTTGTAAGCTTAGCACCCTTTTTATTTCCCATAGGACCTCTAGCCATTATTTGTCATCTCCTTTCGTTTGAATATCATAAACTTCTTTATAAATTGCATTTGTTTTTAAAAGCTCTTCATGTGTTCCGATTCCATCAATATGACCACCATCTAGAACAATTATCATATCTGATTCCTCTACTGATGAAATTCTTTGAGCAATTATAATTTTTGTTGTATTAGGAATTTCTTCTTTAAAGCCTTTTCTAATAATTGCATCAGTTTTAGTATCTACTGCACTAGTAGAATCATCTAAAATTAAAATCTTAGGTGATTTTAATAAAGCTCTTGCAATACATAATCTTTGCTTTTGACCACCAGAAACATTTGTTCCACCTTGTTCAATATGAGTTTCATATTTATCTGGGAAAGACTCAACAAATTCATCAGCACAGGCTAAACGACAAACACGCTTAATTTCTTCATCAGTTGCATCTTCCTTACCCCAACGAAGATTTTCTTTTATAGTACCAGAAAATAATACATTTTTTTGTAAAACAACTGATACCTCATCACGTAATGTTTTTAAATCATAGTCTTTAACATTAACTCCACCAACTAAAAGTTCACCCTCACTAACATCATATAATCTTGAAATTAGATTAACAAGTGATGTTTTTGAAGAACCAGTACCACCAATAATACCAACAGTAGCACCAGCAGGAATAGTTAAATTTATATTATCAAGAGCATTTCTTTCTGCATGAGCATTGTATTTAAATGAAACATTCTTAAATTCAATTGAACCATCCTTAACCTCATAAATTGGGTTTTCTGGATTTGTTAAGGTAGATTTTTCATTTAATACCTCGCTTATACGCTTAGCTCCTGTTACAGAAATACTAACTATAACAAAAATCATATTAAGCATCATAATTGACATTAAGATTTGAACATTATAAGTAATTAATGCTTGTAAATCAGTAACTCTTAATTCTGTATTTCCACTTTTAACAATTAAATATGATCCAAACACACAAATAACAATTAAAATAGTTTGCATAAAGAATGTCATTATTGGATTATTTAAAGCAACTAATCTTTCTGCTTTTGTGAAATCATTACAAACATCATCTGCAGCTTTGTTAAACTTCTTTTGCTCATAATCCTCCCTTACATAGCTTTTAACAACTCTAATACCATTTATATTTTCTTGTACAGATTCATTTAAAGCATCATATTTCTTAAATACCTTATCAAATAGTGGCATTGCCTTATTAGATAATAAGAAAAAGCAGCCAGCAAGCACTGGCACAACACATAAAGAAATTGTTGCAATCTTCCAGTTGAATGTATATGCCATAGCAACAGAGAAAATAAGCATTAATGGGCTACGAACTGCTGTTCTAATAATCATACCATAAGCCATTTGCATATTGTTAACATCAGTTGTCATTCTTGTTACAAGTGATGATGCTGAAAATTTATCAATATTTTCAAATGAAAAATCCTGAATTTTATAATAAAGGTCATGTCTTAGATTTTTAGCAAATCCTGCAGAGGCAATTGCTGCATATTTTGCAGATAAAAAGCCAAATAATAATCCTAATGTTGCAACAACAATTAGGGTGATAATTAAAAACCACATTGATGCAATTTGAGATGTAATATGCATTCCATTCATCATTTTTCTTAAAACAGTTTGACTTGTTAAAATAGCATTAGCATCCATTGATGTGATTAATTCTGACGTTAAAAGTGGTAAAATACATTCCATTAGCACTTCAAGTGTTACATATACAGGTGTTAAAATACTTGGAAGTTTATACTCACGAATACTTTTCATTAAAGTTTTAATCATATGTTTCCTCCTTAAAATTAAATTTTAATATAAAAAACAAATAAGCAAAATTGCTTACCTTTTATAACGTTACTATTATAGTTTTTTAATAAAAAAAAGTCAATTAAATGACTTTTAATAAAATATAAGAAAACGTTTTAATTTTCTATCACTACAAAGGCAATTACACTATCATTCTCATGACTTATAGATATTTTGATTTCCGGATGATTTAATACATAAGGTTTTCCTACATCACTATTTAAAATTTGGTATTTTAAATAATCTTTATTATTTATTGCCTTAAATATTGCTTCCTTTGAGGCCCAACGTGTTGCCAAAAATGTTTCCTTTAAATTAGGATTAAGTGATAAATATAAATTATATTCCTCATCACCTAAAATCGTTCTTATAAATCGATCACTTCTATTTTTAAATCTTGATATTGTTGTTATATCTACACCAATTTCCATCATATCACCTATAATTTACTTTATTTTCTATATTTAATTCTTTAACACAATTTATTGCCTCTAATTTAGAATTAAAATAAAAGTATGCATTTTGTTTTTTGGATTTAATTTTAACATAATAAATAAATAATAATTTTTTTATTGAAACATTTTTTATACTATCTAATGGTATTTTAATTTCTAAACTACCATATTTAATTACATTATCGGCTATTTTATACGACTGTTGCTTATAAAGGATAAAACCTAAAATAAGGAAAAACACAAATGAAGCACCAAACCATAATAACATACATAAAAAAATAGATAACGCTATTTCATATACTTTTAAATAACTGATATTTAAAACTATACAAAGTGGAATCAATATTAATGAAATTATAAATAAACTAATAATTCCAAATGTTAAACCAAATCTTAAACAATAATTTTTCATACATACCTCATATGTATATAATATCATTTTAAATACATCAAGTAAAGAATTTGTATTTTTTAAATAATTTTAGCTATTATACTTTTCATTACTTCAAAAATATTCTTTTTATCAAGCTCTTCAGCTAAAATAATTTCTTCTTCTAAATTAGTATCATTTATTTTTACAATTAGCTTACCATTTAATTCATTTTTTTCTATTTTATAATCCAAAATATAATCATAGTCATTATTATCACTTTTTCTACATAAATACTTTACATCATCATTTACTGTAATTTTAATATTATTTTTATATAATATATGACTCTTACAATCTAAAACATCACCTTTTTTTATAATTGTATCCATCTTATAGTTTGAAAAGCCATATTTAAGTAAAGCAAGTGATTCTTGATTTCTAGTTGTTGATTTATCATAACCAAAAACAACACTAATTAAATCCATATTACCATTAGTCATTGATAAAGTAATACAATAACCTGAAAATGAAGTAAAACCAGTTTTTAAACCATTTAATCCTTCTACTCTTCCAATCATTTTATTTGTATTAACAAGCCAAAATGGACTTGATGTATCCTTTCTGATATAATCCTCTTTAATATTTGTATATTTTAAAACATCTGGGTGCTTTGTTAAAAGTTCTTTTGATATTAAAGCCATATCATAAGCTGATGAATAATGATTTTTACTAGTAAGACCTGTGCAATCTGAAAACAGTGTATTTTTACATCCTAGCTCCAAGGCTTTTTTATTCATATTTTGTACAAAGGCTTCTTCACTACCTGAAATCTCTTCAGCAAGCATTACAGCACAATCATTAGCTGATGCAATACAGATACATTTTAAAGCCTCATCAACACTTAATTCTTCTCCAGCCTTTAAATACACTTGAGATCCTCCCATTGACGAAGCATTTTCAGATGCTTTTATAACTTTATCATAGGTTAAATTGTTTTGATCAATTTGTTCAAATATTAAAAGTAATGTCATAATTTTAGTCATTGATGCTGGTGGAAGTCTTCTGGCTGATTCCTTTTCATATAATATCTTACCAGTAGATTTTTCCATTAATATTCCTGACACTGCACCAGGAATTAAAGAAATCTCATCAGCCTTTGTATTTATTGGCCTAACTAAAAATAATAAAAGTAATGGAATAAAAAGAAATAATTTTTTCATAAAATCACCATATAATAATATGCATAGTTTTTTAATTATATGTTTTTTTAAAAGTCAAGAGGTGTTATTTAAAATAATTTTTGATATAATATCAATCGATGGTGATGAAAATGAATTTTGATTTAGTAAATACTAACGAAAAAAGACAAACTGTTGAAAGAATGGCCTCAATTATTTGGCCAATTACCTATAAGGATATTCTATCATCAAAACAAATTGCCTATATGCTTAATAAATTTTTAAGCGATGAAGCAATTTCTTCTAACATTGAAGCAGGCTATACTTACATGATTTTAAAGGATGATAAGGATAATCAAATAGGATTTATAGCTTATGAACTAAAAAGTGAATATATATTTTTATCAAAACTATATTTACTTCCCAACCATCAGAATAAGCATTATGCAACTGATGTTATAAGCTATTTAAAAAGTTTCAATCTACCAATTGAGCTAACAGTTAACAAAAATAATAAAAATGCATATGAAAAATATCTTCATTTAGGATTTAAGGTTATAGACTCAGTTGTTACTGATATTGGCAATTCCTATGTAATGGATGATTATGTTATGAAAACTGAAAAATAATTATAAAAGAAAAAGCCCTATTAGGACTTTTTTCTTTTATCTTTGATTTTCTTTTTATTTATTGATAAATTTCTTTTAAAGAATTCTTCTGATTTTGAAGAGTCAAAGCCATTTTTAAAAACATATAATACATAATTATCTGTTAATTTCAAAATATACTTGTCATCATATTCTAATATTTTTTTTATATCAGAATATTTATAGTTATATTTCATTTTTTTAGATAAAGAATTTATAACAACCTGAAATGACTGTTCCTTAAAGGTAAAACTATATTCTCCACCATTTTCACAAATTTCTGGATTTGCCTTAATAATTGCTTTAGGTAATTTAATAAAAGTGTAAGTTGCATGTAAAAGCATTAAAAATCCAATACCTAAAAATAAATATCCAGTAATTTTATAAATTAAATTTTTATCAACATAGCCATAAATTAAAATACCAGCTCCACATAATACAACAATTACAGCGGTTATAAACTTATATATATGTTGAATTCTTGCTTGCTTAAGCATATTTATTAAAGCATCTTCTTTTTCTAATTTTGTAACATTATAAACAATCATATAAAAACCTCAACTTATTTTTCTTAAAATAATTTTAATATAAAAGTAAAATAAAAACAATACTTTTTCAAGTATTGTCTAAAATTCTAAATGGCAGCGACGATAGGGTTCGAACCTATGCATACTGGGGTCAGAGTCCAGGGCCTTACCACTTGGCTACGTCGCTATATTAACGGAGAATTCCTTCTCCGTTTTTTGTTAATTTAACGTGCACAACTAGTATACATTTTTTCAATTAACAATTCAAGCATTTTTTTACTATTTTATTACTTAATGCAATAAATTGACTTCTTACCAGCAAATACTGATACACCAGGGAATTGACCACGACCGTTTAAATCATCCTCAATTCTCATTAATTGGTTGTACTTAGCAATTCTATCTGTACGAGATGCAGAACCTGTCTTAATTTGACCTGCATTTGTACCAACAACGATATCAGCAATTGTTGTATCCTCTGTTTCACCAGATCTATGAGATACGATTGCAGTATAACCAGCTCTCTTAGCCATTTCAATAGCTTCGAAAGTTTCAGTTAATGTACCAATTTGGTTAACCTTAATAAGGATTGCATTTGCAACACCCATTTCGATACCCTTAGCTAATCTCTTAGTATTTGTAACGAATAGGTCATCACCTACTAACTGAATCTTGTTACCAAGCTTTTCAGTTAAATACTTCCAGCCTTCCCAGTCATCCTCAGCAAGACCATCCTCAATTGTAACAATTGGGAACTTTTCAACTAAGTTTGTATAATACTTATCAACCATTTCCTTAGAAGTAAATTCACCCTTATCAGCCTTTAAGATATACTTGCCAGTTTCCTTGTTATAGAATTCAGATGCAGCAACATCGATACCTAAGCAAATATCCTTGCCAGGAACATATCCTGCTTCATTAATAGCTTCAACAACACGTTCAAATGCTTCAGTGTTAGAACCAAGCTTTGGTGCATAACCACCCTCATCACCAACAGATGTAACATATCCATTAGCCTTTAAAATCTTCTTTAATGCATGGAATACTTCTGCACCCATACGTACAGCTTCCTTAAGTGAAGGTGCACCAACAGGTAAAATCATGATTTCCTGGAAATCAATACAGAAATCAGCATGTGCTCCACCATTTAAAATATTCATCATTGGTAGAGGTAATTGCTTTGCATTAAATCCTCCAAAATAGTTATATAGAGGAATTCCATAATAATTAGCTGCTGCACGAGCACAAGCCATAGAAACACCTAATGTTGCATTAGCTCCTAGCTTACCCTTATTCTCTGTACCATCTAATTCGATCATTAAATGGTCAATAGCAACTTGCTGTGTAACATCAAAACCAATTAATTTAGGTGCAATGATGTCGTTAACATTTTTAACAGCCTTTGTAGTACCCTTTCCACAATAACGTGACTTATCTCCATCACGTAATTCTAATGCTTCATGTTCTCCAGTTGAAGCTCCAGATGGAACTAATGCACGTCCAAATGCTCCTGATTCAGTAGTAACTTCAACCTCAACAGTTGGATTTCCACGTGAATCTAATACTTCTCTAGCGTATACGCTTGTAATAAATGGCATAAAAAATACATCTCCTTATAAATAATATTGTTTTTTTACCGTAATCATTATACTATAATTTGCTTTTAAATTCCAATACCTTATATAGTATTTTCCTTTGAAAACGCTTTAAGAAATTAATTTCTACCCTTTACCATTCTAAAGCAGAATACAAAAGCATAAATGTAAATAATAATATTTATAATTCCAATAATTAAATTATAAATTTCAAAATTTTTAATATACAAGATAATATTATAAACAGGTGCCATTAAAATTGATAGATAAAAATCTAAAGATATTAATGCTTTAAATACAGAGAATGATTGAAATATACAAAGATATTGAGCAAATCTTGAAAAAATTAAAGCGATAATCATAAACAAAATTGATAGGGTTGGATATAAAATATGATAACTCATATAAGCCTTTCTCATTCTTAATCCTATCATATAACAAATAATAACAAGTCCAAAACTAATAGGAAAGCTAATTAATCCGAATAAAAAATCAATACATCCAGCAAGTAGACCTCCTAATATTGCACAAAGAAATCCATTTATTAATACATTTATTAAATCATCCTTATAAATTGGTTGTTTCCAATTATATTTTTTAAACATATTTCATCACCACATATATATTATTATCTTTTGACTTATTTTTCAATCTTATTCTGCTTTTTCTTTTCTACCTATCATATCGTATAAGGATTTTAATCTCTTATGAACTAATGAGGTGAAAATTACAACAATTAAGGATAAAAACAAATTAAACGGAATAACTCCTAAAACAATATAATATAGCATAAAATTATTATTTGTTACAGTAGGTGCATGTCCAAATGTTATTAATCTAAAGCCATCAGTACACATACCTAGTAAAACCTCAGATACACCATCCTTATAATAATCTTGCTTAAAATAAAATTTATTATACCATGGGATATTAATAAATATATTTGATATTACCCCCATCAAAACCCAACAAGCAATAACCGATATAAAAGCTACAGCTGTTTTACCTTTAAAATTACATTTATGATAAATAAAGCTTGCAGGAAGAGCAGATGCTAAGCCAATTAATAAATCAGCAAGCTCTCCAACATAACCAGTTGAGGACATTGGAAGCTTAATTAAGAATCTTATTACCAAAATAATTGCCGCATCCCAAGGTCCAAGCATAAATGCTGCAATTATAACCGGTATCATTGATAAATTAATATCTAAAAATGATGGGAATATTGGCAAATTAAACTTTAAAAAAATATAAAGCACACAAGTAATAGCTGAAAATGCAGCTACAAAGGATAACCTTTTTATAATTTCACTATTTGATTTTTTCATTTTATTTTCCTTTCGAAAAAAAAGACCCTACATAAAAGTAGGGCAAAAAAACAATTTTAGGTTTTTTCTTCTCTCATCCAGACTATACTGTCGGTACAGGAATTACACCTGTTCATGCAATAATGCTCGCGGACTTTACCGCCGGTAGGGAATCACACCCTGCCCTGAAGAATTCAGTTTTGTACATGTACAATATTATTGTAGCACAAATTAATAATTATTCAATTACTTTTTTATTAATAATGATTTTGAAGTCATTTCACAAGGAATGTCTAAGCCTAATAGCTCAAGCATTGTAGGAGCTATATCAGATAATATTCCACCATCTCTTAATTCATAATCATGTGAGGTTAAGCAAACTGGAACTGGATTAGTTGTATGAGCTGTAAAAGGTTTACCTTCTTCATCAGCAAGCTTTTCAGCATTACCATGATCCGCTGTAATTAAGGCAACACCACCAACACTATCTAAGGTCTCAACCACACGTCCAACACATGTATCAACAGTTTCAACAGCTTTAACTGCAGCAGGAATAACACCTGTATGACCAACCATATCACAGTTAGCAAAATTTAAAATTATTGTATCATATTTCTCTGACTTAATTGCCTCACAAACCTTATCACAAACTTCGTAAGCACTCATTTCAGGCTGTAAATCATATGTTGCAACCTTTGGAGAATTAACTAAAATACGATCAGCGCCCTTAATTTCTCTATCAGCACCGCCATCGAAGAAAAATGTAACATGAGCATATTTTTCTGTTTCAGCAATACGAAGCTGTGTTAAACCAGCATTACTTACAACATCACCATATAAATTATTAAGCTTTTGTAAGCCAAATGCAAGCTTACCCTTAACAGTATCAGCATATTTCATCATTGATACAAAGAATACATCCTTTGGTCCCTTTGAAGTATCAAGCTTATAAGGCTTTTCAGGATTATAAACAATTCCAGAAGGATTTGAAATTGCTGTTGCGATTTGAATTGCACGATCTGGACGGAAATTAGCAAATACAACTGAATCACCATCTTCTACCATTCCATTCTTATTTGAAACAAATGGAACAACGAATTCATCTGTAACGCCATTTTGATATGAAGCATCAATACCATCTAATGGGTTTTCAAAATATTCACCCTTAGCAATAGTCATTGCATCATAAGCCTTTTGAATTCTTTCATAATTCTTATCACGGTCCATTCCATAATATCTACCACCGACTGTTGAAACCTTGACATTACCACCATTTATTATCTTTTCAAGATAAATTTTAGCACTCTTAGGAGCAACATCTCTACCATCTAAGAAAGCATGATAATATACATCAGAAATACCAAGCTTATGTGCTAAGTTGCTAATAGCAATAATGTGAGTAGTATGAGCATGTACACCACCATCTGAGCATAAGCCAAAAATATGAAATTTTTTACCATTTTCCTTTGCATGATTAATTGCTTCAACAATCGCTTCATTATGTTCAAAATCACCTGTTTTAATAGAATTATTAATTCTAGAAAGGCTTTGCCATACAATTCTTCCGGCACCAATATTCATATGTCCAACTTCACTATTACCCATTTGACCTTCAGGAAGACCTACTGCTTCTCCTGATGCATACATAATTTTTTGATTATATTCTTTAAAAATACGATCAAGATTAGGTTTATGAGCTAAGCTAACTGCGTTAGTTGATGATGCAGGAGCAAGTCCATAACCATCCATAATTATTAAACAAACTGGTCTTTTTTTCATTTTTTTCACACCTCTATTTTTATATCCAACTTATTATATAATAAATTATTCAATTCTTCCATATTTTTTTAATATGTAGTAATAATTAACAGCCAATGCACCAACCCATTTCATTTTAGCTGTATCCTCTTCAGCATAGGTATTATAACCCCAGCCACCTTCATAATCCCATAAACCGTGGAATGCTCTAGTATCAATTATATAATCTAAATGCTTATTCTTCATTTCATCTAAACGACTATCATTTAAATACAAAGCTACATCTAAGGGTCTAATTTTTGTTAAATCGCTAAAATCACAGCTTGCTTGCTTTAAAGCTAAAGAAACAAGCTTTTCTTCTATTTTTGGTTGTTCGTCAGTAAATAAATTTACATTTTTTATACTGTTTAAAAAACTATTAAATGATATAAATTCATATTTTGATAAGCTTTCTTTTTTATATAAATCGTTAAGCATGATTGGAATCATCTTTAATGCCTTTTTATAATAAGCTTTAGTAGGCTTACAAAATACTAATGTATAGCCTAATATCGCTGCAGTTGGGGCATAACCAAACATCAATCTATTTTCCTCATTATAGGTAAAATCACAGCTATGGGCAAAATCATTATTAGTAATTACATTAGGATTAAACATATTATCCTTAATTTCACAACGATTATAAATATAATTAAAGCATTTATTTATAATTAAATCAAAAAGCTCATGATTACAATTTGAATCAAAATCAGCCATATCTAAAATTCTTAAAGCCTCATAAATTTGATAGCTACTTGTATTAGGATTATAGTTATCAATATATAAAGCATTGCCAATTCCATCCTTATTCATAAAGAATGTTAAGGCATCTAAGACAAAATCATGATCCATACTTCCATCTAAATAATTATATAAGGCCATATCAATATCACGTGCCTTATTAATCATTTGTCTTGCAACATCAGCCTGCATATCTTTTGTTAATAACTTCATAAATACACCACCTAATTAATTATTTTACAATAAATTGCAGTAAAAGTAAAAGAAATACTTAAAAAAAGACCATAATTATTTTATAATATAAATATATTAATCTAATAGCACAATCACTTAATATTTTAGCTATATGATTTATTTTTAAATGAAGGATGGTGAAAAAATGCCTTTAGCAATGACACAATATTATTTTTTAAAAGATATTATTAATTCATTACCACTAAATGTAAAAAATAATTTAAAATATAATAATAGCCTTCTATTTAATGTAGCTACATTTAATGATTGTGGTATTTTTTATAAGCTTTTTAATCCCATAAAAAAAGATAAATATAAAATTAATGATAAAATAAATTCCCAATTATTTAATGATTTTATTATAGAATGCTCTTACCAATGTAAGAAAAATGATAATTATAAACAATTGTTATTTTTATATGGAATAATAACAAATCATATTTTAAAGGAAAATATTGATAAATATTTAAGCATACGCCTAAATAAAAAACTTACCTATGATAAAGCCTGTAATATAATTGATTGCTATTATGCTAAACTAAATGATAATCTAGATTTAACAAAAGTATCTATAACAGATTATTTTAAGGATGGTTTTAAATACACAGACTATATGGAAAATATGATTCATAATCCTTGTATTAAGGTATTCTCCTTCTTTTGCACAAAGACCTATTTTTCACACTCTTTAAAAATCAAAAAATTATATTATAAATATTTCACAAGATCTAAAACAAAAATTAAGCTTTTCCCCTATAAAATATATGATTTAATATTTAATCATAGGGGTAAGCCAAAGGCTACAAGCTATATTTATACCAAAAAGATTGATGCTAATCTATTTAACTTTAATAAAAAGCCTTATTTAATTAATGATATAACCTATAATAATTCCTTAGATGATGTTATAAATGATGCTAAAGGACAAGCTTTAGAAATAATTAAATCCTTAAATTCATATATTTTTTATGATAAAGATAATTTTAAAGAATATTTAAAAAAGCTTGAAGATTAAAAAAAGAAATCGAAATCGATTTCTTTTCAGACTGTTGACAAATATATGATTGTTGACAGTCTTTTATTTTTCTAAAACTGTAGTTTTTAATTACTAGATTT
>CAKQEA010000019.1 GCA_934229785.1 uncultured Anaeroplasmataceae bacterium | reverse complement strand
TCATTATAACTATAAATGTAATTTATTTCTTTATCATTTAAACTATACTTTTTTTGAACTAATTTTAAATCCTCATATTCATATTCTTCAGTTATTTGAGATTCTACTTTAGATAGCATATTTAAATTATTATATTTATAATATGATTTTATTCCTGTTAATTTATCATCAATTTTAGTTATTTGTCCTAGTTTATCATAAGTTATTTGACTAATAATACTATTATTCATTTTAGTCGTTTTAACTAACTCATCATTTGACATAGTACTCTCAACATTAATTTTAGTATTTGAATCATCAATTATTCTTGTTACACCTTCAAGATTAATCGTTGTACTATTTCTATTATAATTTGTATATGAATATCTACAAACTGTTTTGCCATTAATCTTTACATTCTTTAATCTTCTGTTATTATCATAACTATAATCATATGTATTATTTCCACTACTTTCCCTAATCTTTAGGCCATGCTCATATAAAACATTTGATGTATTACCTTCACATTCCGCACTACTTCTAGTTATTGATGTTAATTTATCATTATCATAACCATAACCTAATGTTAATGAGTTTGGATATTTTATTTGACATACTCTATTATTTTCATATTCATAATATGTTTTATTTAAGCCTATATCATCTATTGTATAATCAATTAAATTATCACTTGTATAATGATATTCCTTAATACTTTTATCTGTTGATGAATTACTATTGTATGTAACTTCTTTTACTACATTACCATTTTTATCATAAATATATTCTAATATATTTTTACCAAAATTACATCCATCAACATATTCTTCTTTTTTAATTAGTTTATTTAAATTATTATAATAATAATTCGTTATTATAGTTTTTTTAACACTATAGCTATTAATATATTTTTTATTAATTGTATTAATCAAATTGTTATTCAAATCATAATTATATTCTATAGCTTCAACCTCAAACCAATCTCCTATAACCTTCTTTGAATTACTACTTATTAGATTCTTAGTATTTTTATCTCTTTTAATATCAACATAAATTGTTGCCTTATCACTATCATCAATTTCAAAGATTCTTTCTACATTATCACTTATGCTATATTGATTATAAATAATACTCTTACTATCTAACTCATCCTTATCTTCCTTATACAAGATTCTATTATTATCTGACATCTCATATAAAGAATAAGATGAATCAATATTATTAATAATCTTAGTCTGATTGTTAGATTTATTTATAGTTATATCTTCAATTTTTTCATCATTTACATAAGCTTTAATGTTATTTAAATAATCACTATAGCTAAATTTAATATTTTTATATCCATCACTAATAGAAAGAATATTCAAATTAGAAGTAATTACTAATTCTAAATCATTATATTTAATACTACTTAAATTATTTGAATCATATTTTAAAACCACATTATTTCCTAGATAATCACATACTCCTGTAAGCTTATTTCCTTCATAAGTAAAGGATACTACATCATTATTATCATCACTTACTGATTTTATCAAACCATTTTCATATTTAATTTGATAATAATTATCCTTAGATATTAATCTACATAAATTATTTTCTTCATTAAACCCATAAATCAAGTTTTCTTTTTTTACATAATTTATTGGCTGTAGCTTTTTAATAAGCTCATATTGACGTTTTAGCTTAAAATATTCATCAAAGCTTTCTTTTACTCTATCAGTATTTAATATTGAATTAGAAATTATATATTTAATCTGTGATTTTATTATTTCACTTGATTTTTTTAAATTGTCATATGAACTTGAAAGACGAATACTACTTTCATTATTAATCGTTTTTTGATCATTAAATGTATCCAAAGCTTCAGAATTTTCAATTAATTGTTCACGATTATAAATGTATGCTACATGTTCTTTATTTTTATTATATTCTTCATCATTTGATGAATCAGTGTCAACATCAGCATAATTATCACCGCTTGAGAATCCATACTTTTTACGACTTAATAAATTATTTATATTCAAATAATTAGTATTGTTTGAAATTGCTTTCTCCTGTCTATTGATAGCATCTAATTGAATTCCCAATTCATTTATCTGATTAGTAATTGTTGCACATTGATTAATTGTATTATTGTATGAATTATACAATGACCTTAAATTAATTGCTTCACTAACAGTTAAAATAATATTATAGTCATTACTTTCCCCACTAGATGTCAAAAATGAATCAGGTGATTTAGTTGTTAAGTTACTAAATAACCTATTTATACCAGACTCAGTCAATTCATCTAGTGTTTCAACTATATTTCCATTACTTCCATTTACCTTTACATAATTAATTAAATTTGCTTCATAATTTTTAACTGTTGTTTCAATGTTTTTTTCTTCATCAGTTTTTTGTTCAATATACCTACTATCAATATAGTCATCAATTTCAGCAATTAATTCATAATCACTATTTGTTTGTTCCTTTTTTACTTCATGTTCATTATAATAAATTGAACCATCAATATTTATCCTACAGCTATTTTTATTAATATATTTCTTTAAATTATTTTCAATATAATAATACTTTTCTTCAAGTATTACCTCATTATCATAAGCATCCTTCAACGAATAAATTGTATTTGTTTCATCATCATTACCATTAAGTTCTAATTTTAATGATAAATTAGTCTTTAGCCCACCATCATAAACTAAATCTATAGGAAGTAAATCTACTCCTTTAAAGGTAAAATATGTTTTTGATGTTAACAAATTTAAATCTAGTTTAAATTTATCGTATGAATAAATTGTTTCTTGATAATTTTCTTTATAATCCAAATCGCTATAACACATAACATATACTTCAATATAAAATTTCTTACCACCAACATTAACAACAACCTCATTAACATCCTTTGTTAAAATGGTTGGTGTTACAGTATATCCTAATGAATCTACAACAATTTCATTATCACCATAACAATCAACAACAACTAAATTATCTACATCAAAGCTCTCATTTACCTTATACACTCTTCTTGGTATTCTTTTTAGCTGATAGTTATGCTTCAAATCAATTGAACTATCAACTCCAATATAAAATTTATTATAATGATCATCAAAGATACATGTTCCATCTGTTTCAACCTGAATTGAGATTTTTCCTTCACTTTTATATATTGACAATAAATCAACCTTTATTGCCCCTGTATAGTCATTTCTATATGAAGCAATTTCTTCTTTTGTTGAAAGTGATGTTACTACTACATCACACATACTTACTGCACGAGAATCTATTGGAAGTATTAAATCTAATTTTGAAATCTTATTTAAATCATAATAATTTAAAATATTATTAAATTTATCTTCATTAAATGTTAATTTTAAAGTTTCACCATCATATTCAAATGATTCTGGTGTAACTCTATCATAAAACCTATACCCAATAACTCTATCTGTATCAGGTCCTTTAATATCTTCTTGAATTAAACATGTTTCAATTTTATTATTAGTTTTATATTCATTAGAATTTATTGAACTAATAATACTTTTTTTATCTGATGATATCTCCTTTAATGAATTTAGGTATTCCTTAATTTTATTCTTGTCCATTTTTTGACTCCTTATTATTAACATTTTTTGATAATGATATAAAATCTTCAAGCTTTTTATCCAACTCTTCTTTATCAAACTTAAGTTTATTATCAATGGCAAATTGATTGAGTTTTGTTAAAACATACTCCTTCTTTTCTTCACCATTATAATCAATAAAGCCTTCAGCTATTTTCATAAGCTCAAGCATCAAGGAATATAAGTCCTCATCATTTTCTAAAGCCTTATATTTACTTTTTGCCCTACATAGCTTAAAAAATGTAAACAAGATTGAAATAATTAAGCTAAGAATTGTTACTACTATTGACGCAATTAGTTTTATTTCCTCCATTTTATTCCTTTCTAGACCGGTCTATAAGATATATCTTAGCTTTATTATATCCATAAATGGATATGGGGGACATTCAATAAAATGTCCCCCATATCCATTTATGGATATTTGTCAAGAAAAAATAAAAAACTCGAGAAAAAATCTCGAGCATTAATTATTATTTATCAGCCATTAATTTAACAAGAACAGCCTTTTGAGCATGTAATCTATTTTCAGCTTCTTCAAATATTTCATTTGCATGAGCTTCAAACACTTCACTTGTAATCTCTTCTTCTCTATGAGCAGGAAGGCAATGAAGCACCATCGCATCCTTATTAGCAACACTCATTAGTTTTGAATTAATTTGATAGATTCCTGCAAAAACCTTTTTTCGTTCATTAGCTTCATTTTCTTGTCCCATTGATGCCCAAACATCTGTAAAAAATACATCTGCATTCTTAGAAGCCTCAAATGGATCAGTAGTCATTTCAAACATTCCTGGATAATTTTTTGTAAATTCTAATACATGCTTATCTGGTTCATACCCCTTTGGACAAGCAATTGCCATTTTCATTCCAAGACGAAGACAACCAACAATAATAGAATTTGCCATATTATTTCCATCGCCAATGTATACACACTTTAATCCTTCAAATGCTCCCTTAAATTCACGAATAGTCATTAAATCAGCAAGAACTTGACATGGATGACAATAGTCAGTTAAAGCATTAACAACTGGAATTGAACCATATTTAGCTAAGTCCTCTACCTCTTTTTGTTCAAATGTACGAATCATTATTCCATCAAGATATCTTGATAAAACTCTTGCAGTATCACATACAGGTTCACCACGTCCAATTTGTAAATCGCGTGATGATAGAAATAAAGCTTGTCCACCAAGCTCATACATGCCTACCTCAAAAGATACTCTTGTACGAGTTGAAGATTTTTGAAAAATCATTCCTAATGTTTTTCCCTTTAACAAATGATGTTCAATATGATTTTTATTTTGAAATTTTAATTGATCGGCTAAGTTTAAAATATCAAGTATTTCATCCTTGCTTAATTGTTCTAATGTTAATAAATGTTTCATTTTATTCCTCCAACACACTTTTCAAAATATTTAAACCTCTTTTTAAAACATCAAACGAAATATTTAAAGGAGGTAATAATCTTATTTTATTTTTAGCAGTTAGCAAAATAAGTCCCATATCAATGCATTTATTAACAATATCAATTGCCTTTAAATCATTGGTGATTTCAATGCCAACCATTAATCCTTTACCAGAAATGCTTAAAACCTTATCACAACAAGAAAGTTCATCTTCGATAAATTTATAGCATTTTTTAACGTGTTCTAAAAGATTATCATCAATTCTTGATAATACAGAATAGGCTGCATTAGCGCAAATTGGATTTCCACCAAATGTAGTTCCATGAGTTCCATAGCTTAAAACATCCTTTGTTTTATCATCAAACATTACAGCACCAAATGGTAAACCACCAGCAAGTCCCTTTGCGGTTGATACAATATTTGGTGTTACTCCATATTCCATATAGCTATATAAATATCCAGTTCTACCATTACCAGTTTGGACCTCATCAACTATAAATAAAATATCCTTAGCTTTACAAATTTTATCAATATATTTAATAAAAACCTCATCAAGAGGTAAAACTCCACCCTCACCTTGGATTGTTTCAATCATAATTGCACAGGTTTTATCAGATATCTTAGAATTCAAATCCTCTATATCATTTGCTTTAGCATATTTAAAGCCCTCAACAAATGGGAAAAAATAATTATGAAAAACATCCTGACCTGTTGCTGATAGAGTTGCGATAGTTCTTCCATGAAATGAATTGACAAGTGTAATAATCTCATATCTATCATTTCCATATTTGTCAAATGAATACTTTCGTGCAGCCTTAATTGCACCCTCATTTGATTCAGCACCACTATTTGTAAAGAAAACTTTTTTCATATTCGTTTTTTCCATTAAAAGCTTAGCAAGCTTAATCTGAGGTATTGAGTAATATAAATTTGAAGTATGTTGAATGGTTTTAGCCTGTTCACATACAGCCTTTGTCCATAATTCATCACAAACTCCAAATATATTTGTGCCAATTCCAGATGAAAAATCAATATATTCTTTACCATTTATATCCTTAAATATTGCACCACTACCAGACTCTATAACAACATTAAATCTTTTATAGGTATTGGCAATAAATTCTTTATCTTCTTCAATATAATTCATACTCAAACCTCTACTTAAACATTGTACCAACACCCTCATCAGTCAACAATTCAATTAAAACTGAATGAGGTACTCTACCATCTATTATGACAACCTGCTTAACTCCACGCCTTATGGCCTCAACACAACAGCCAACCTTAGGAATCATACCACCATCAATAATTCCTTGCTTTTGAAGCTCTTTAATTTCAGAAACATTGATTGATGTAAGCAAGGTATTAGGATCATTTTTATCCTTCAAAACACCTTTAATATCAGTCATAGAAATAAATTCCTCTGCCGCAAGTGCACCAGCAATTCTTGCTGCAGCAGTATCAGCATTAATATTATATACATTGCCATATTCATCATAGCCAATAGTAGAAATAACCGGAATATAGCCCATATCTAAGGCATCATAAATAACTTCAGGATTAACATTTACAATTTCACCAACATAGCCATACACAGGAGCAATTGATTTAGCCATAATCATATTTGCATCAAGGCCTGATAATCCAATAGCCCTTCCACCAGCTAAATTAATTTGCTTAACTAAATTCTTATTAATTTTTCCAGCTAAAACCTCAGTTACAACCTCAACAGTTTCCTCATCAGTTACACGAAGGCCATTTAAAAATTTAGATTCCTTACCAATTTTTTTAAGCATTGAAGATATTTCAGGACCTCCACCATGAACTAAAACAACCTTCATTCCTAAAGAATTTAGCATTACAACATCTTCCATTACTAATGATTTTAAATATTCATCAATCATGGCATTTCCACCATATTTAATAACAATAATTTTATCCTTATATTTTAAAATATAGGGTAGGGCCTTACTTAAAACTTCTGCCCTTGCATTAAGTGATAGCTCATCATGCTTAACCTCTAACGACATAGTAACACCTAGCTTCTGTAGTCGCCATTAATTTTAACATAATCATATGTCAAATCACAGCCAAACGCAGTTGCCTCTTCCTTTCCATCATTTAATTCAATTAAAACTAATATTTCATCTTGAAGTAAAATCTTTTTAGCCTCTTCCTCGCTAAAGCCTACACCACTACCATTTTTACAAACTAAAATTTTACCAGCCCTTGATGAAAAATAAACATCAACCTTATCTATATCAACACATGCCTTAGAATAACCAATTGCGCATAACACTCTACCCCAATTAGCATCAGCTCCAAACATAGCAGCCTTTAAAAGTGATGAGCAAATAACTGATTTAGCAACAATTTTAGCATCATTTTTACTCTTAGCACTACATACCTTACATTCTAAAAGCTTAGTAGCTCCTTCACCATCACGTGCCATTTGTCTAGCTAAATTCTTGCAAACAAAAAATAATGCCTCATAAAATTTATTATAGTCCTCACCATAATCAACAATTTCTTTATTTCCCGCAAGAGCATTAGCCATAATAGACAATGTATCATTAGTTGAGGTATCACCATCAACTGATAGCATATTAAATGTATCATCTACAACATCGTGTAAAGCCTCATTAAGCATTTTAGAAGAAATTGCTACATCTGTTGTGACAAAGCATAGCATAGTTGCCATATCAGGATGAATCATGCCAGAGCCCTTAGTCATAGCCCCAATCTTACAGATTTTACCATCAAGTTCAAATTCAACCGCAATAGTTTTTTCAACTGTATCAGTAGTCATTATTCCTTTAACCGCACGCTTTGCATGTTCTAAAGTATTTCCCAATCCCTCAACAAGAGATTGCATACCATTTTCAAATGGCTTAATTGACATAGGCACACCAATTACACCTGTTGAGCAAACAATAACATCAGATGCCTTAATTTTGGCATAGCTAGCAAGTAATTCACAAGTTTTTTCAGCAATTAAGGTACCATCAGCATTACAGGTATTAGCATTACCAGCATTACAAATCATAGCTTGAGCATGACCATCACTTAAATTATTTTTTGTAACATAAATAGGGGCAGCCTTAACTAGATTAGTTGTATAAACAGCTGCGGCATTTGCTAAAACATGAGAATATACTAAACTCAAATCGATTCTTTTCTTTCCTTCTTTAATTCCTGCTTCTACTCCATTTGCACTAAATCCTTTAGGGGCAACAACTCCACCTTCAATAACTTTCATTTTAAACTCTCCTTTATACATAAACCACTTTTTATATCTCTACCTAGGACAATATTCATATTTTCAATTGCAGCACCTGAGGCTCCCTTACCTAAATTATCATATAATGCAGTAATACAAATTCTTTCATCATTACCATTTACGTAAATAAACATATTATCATAACCTGATAACATACCGGCAGATAAAAAACCACTTTCAGTCCCCTTTTCGTTAAATGGCATAACCTGAACTAATGAATCCTTCTTATTATAATAATCACTTAATACCTTACTTAATTCACAAGCACTCATTTTCTTTTTCATAAAGCTACAATCAATTGAAGTTGATACCATCATTCCACTATAAAAATTAGAAACAATTGGATTAAAAACAGGATAATGCTCAATTCCAGTAAGAGCCTTCATTTCCTTTAAATGCTTATGATTTTGATTCATACCATATAATCTAGGAGCCTTATACAACTCATCCATAGTATTTTCATAATCTAAAATCATCTTTTTTCCACCACCAGAATATCCAGTAATAGAATTAACTGCAAATGGATATGACTTATCCATAATATTAAGTTTAATTAAAGGATATACTGCTGCTATAAAGCCTGAAGCATGACAGCCTGGATTAGCAATTAGTCTTGATGATTTAATTTTAGATTTCAAATTTTCATCTAGTTCAGGAAAACCATAGGTAAAATTAAAATCAACTCTATGAGCTGTTGATGTATCAATTATTATAGTATTTAAGTTATTCTCATCAAGTAAAGAAACAGATTCCCTTGCAGCCTCATCAGGTAGGCACAAAAAAACAACATCTGCCATATTTATAAGTTTTTTTCTTGCATCAATATCTTTTCTTAATTCTTGAGGTATTTTTAGAAGCTCTATATCATCCATCATCTTAAGTCTTTCATATATTTTAAGACCTGTAGTACCAGCCTCACCATCAATAAAAACCTTATACATATTAGCACTCCTTTAAATATGATTTCAATAAATCGATTTGATGATTAACTGAATCAATACCTGATGCACCACTGCTTATACGCTTAAATGTGCATTTTTCCAAATTGATATCATCATAAACATCATTATCAAATAAATCGCTATATTCCTTATATTTAGCCAAAGAAACATTTTCTAAAATTAAACCATTTTCAATACAATAGGCAACAATAGAGCCTGAAATCTTATATGCATCTCTAAATGGCATACCCTTTTTTACAAGATAATCAGCTAAATCTGTAGCATTAATAAATCCTTTAGCTGCGGCATTTTTCATATTTTCCTTATTTATTTTCATAGTTTTAAGCATAGGAATAAAAATACTTAAGCACATATTTAATGTCTTAAAGACATCAAATATTGCCTCCTTATCCTCCTGCATATCCTTATTATAAGCAAGTGGTAAACCCTTAAGCATAGTAAGCAATGTCATTAAATCACCATAAACTCTACCAGTTTTACCTCTAATAAGCTCACAAATATCAGGGTTTTTCTTTTGAGGCATAATTGATGAGCCAGTTGAATAAGCATCATCTAGCTCAACAAATTTAAATTCCCAGCTACACCACATAATAATTTCTTCAGACAATCTTGATAAATGCATCATACAAATAGATGCAGCTGAGGCAAGCTCAACACAAAAATCACGATCAGAAACACCATCAAGTGAATTTTCAACAATACCATCAAAGCCTAAGCTTTTTGCTTCAAAATATCTATCAATAGGCATTGTAGTACCTGCTAAGGCACAACAGCCTATTGGCGAATAATTCATTCTAAAAAATGCATCATGAAATCTCTCATAATCACGCTTTAGCATCCAAGCATAAGCTAATAAATGATTAGCAAGTGTAATAGGTTGTGCTCTTTGTAAATGAGTATAGCCAGGCATAATTGTTTCTTTATTACATTCAGCTAGCACAACAATTTCATTAATCATATCTTTAATTAAGCCCATAACTTCATCTGTCTTTTTTCTTAAATGCATTCTAATATCAAGGGCAACCTGATCATTTCTACTTCTTGCTGTGTGAAGTTTCTTACCAACCAAACCAATTCGTTTTGTAAGCTCTTCTTCAACAAACATATGAATATCCTCAGCCTCATAATCAAATAAAAGCTTACCACTTTTTAAATCATCTAAAATCTCAGTAAGAGATTTACAAATTAAAGATGCATCCTCATCAGTAATGATTTTTTGTTTTGCAAGCATCATAGCATGGACGATAGATCCTTCTATGTCAGATTCAAACATTTCATGATCAAATGAAATACTTGAATTAAAATCATTTACATTTTTATTTAATTCCTTACTAAATCTACCAGCCCACATTTTTGCCATACTCATAACCTCATTTTAATTATTTTAAATTCTTATTTTTTTCATTTACCATTGCCTGAACCTTAATAGGCAAGCCATATAAATTAATAAATCCAGCCGCATCTGCTTGATTATAAGCACCCTCATCATCACCAAATGAAGCAATATCCATATTATGTAATGTCCAAGGTGAGGTAATGCCTGCAGGAATAATATTACCCTTATAAAGCTTTAGCTTAACATCACCAGTAACATGCTCCTGTGTCTTATCAACAAAGGCAGATAATGCCTCACGAAGTGGTGTATACCATAAACCGTTATAAACTAAATCAGCAAACTTATCAGCCACAGTTTTCTTAAAATGTGATGTTTCCTTATCTAGTGTAATTGATTCAAGAAGCTCATGAGCCTCATATAAAATAGTTCCACCAGGAGTCTCATAAACACCACGACTCTTCATACCAACTAATCTATTTTCAACAATATCTAAAATGCCAACACCATTTCTACCGCCAATTTTATTTAACTCCCAAACAAGATCAACAGCACTTAAATTTTTACCGTTAACACTTGTAGGAATACCCTTTTCAAAATGAATAGTAATATATTCAGCTTTATCTGGAGCAGCCTCAGGTGAAACACCAAGCTCTAAGAAGCCCTTTTTGTTATATTGAGGTTCATTAGCTGGATCCTCTAAATCTAAGCCCTCATGAGATAAATGCCATAAATTTTTATCCTTTGAATAATTTGTTTCTCTAGAAATCTTAAGTGGAATATTATGTGTAGTAGCATAATCAATTTCCTCATCTCTTGATTTAATATTCCATTCTCTCCATGGAGCAATAATCTTCATATTTGGAGCAAATGCTTTAATAGTAAGCTCAAAACGAACCTGATCATTTCCCTTACCTGTGCAGCCATGCACAATCGCATCAGCGCCCTCCTTTATTGCAATTTCAGCAATCCTTTTTGCAATAACAGGACGAGCAAATGATGTACCTAATAAATATTTCTCATATTTAGCTCCAGCCTTAACAGTTGGAAAAATAAAATCCTCAACAAATTCCTTATTTAAATCCTCAACGTAAAGCTTTGAAGCACCTGTCTTTAAAGCTTTTTCCTCTAATCCCTCAAGCTCATCAGCCTGTCCTACATTTCCAGATACAGCAATAACCTCACAATTATCATAGTTTTCCTTTAGCCATGGAATAATAATTGATGTGTCTAATCCTCCTGAATATGCTAATACTACCTTTTTAATACCCTTGTTTGCCATTTTATAATCTCCTTTTATTTTATTAAATATATTAAAAAGGCGTCCCTTCCCTAAAGAAAGAGACGCCTGATTAAGCGCGGTACCACTCTAATTGCCACTAACGGCCACCTTAACTCCAAATCGTTGGATACGTAAATCTCAATTGATTCGTTCAGCTTTTTTAATTATTCTGCTTCCACCATCCAGAACTCTCTATAAATATCAAAAAACCTACTATTTCAACCTCATCGATTTATATAAAGGTTAAGAAAAAAAGGCTAACTTGTAGCCTTCTTTTTAAAAAGTTAAAATGTAACTTTTCTAGAAGAACCATAATTATGAACTAACTATTGTCCTTCCATAATTATACTCAAGTTTATATTATTAAACTATCTTTGCAAAAGCATCTATTGAGGCACCTGTCCAAAATAGATACTATTATTATAGTGCAATTATCAAATATGTCAATAAATGATAAAATATAAAACGTTTTCAGTTACCTTTTTATACAAAATTAGTAAAAACAAGCAAAAGACAATATATATTAACGTGCACTCTTTAAAATAACATTTTATATTTTGTATTTTTAGGCATTCTTAAAATAAATATTAAAGAAATTATAAAGCAAATAACACCTGTTAATAAATTTGAAGTAAACATCGCAATACCACAAGCCTCATAATCCATCTTAACTACATACATTAAAAATAACAAAACTGGAATTCTGAAAGCAAAAAGTGTAGACATAGATAAAGCCATAGTTACTCTTGTTTTACCAAAGCCATAGAACACAGCCATACCAACACCATTTAAGCCCATAAAGATAATATCCATACATTCCCACTTGAAAATATTTACAATTTTCTCTTGATATTCCAAGTTACCTGGGGCAAAAAATTCAGCAATATTATTCTTTAACGTAAATAGTACAATAGTACCTACAACACTCATTGCTAAGATATAGACCATATTAATAAAAAAGCACTTTTGAATTCTTCTACCATTTGATGCACCATAATTTTGACTAATTATTGTTGAAGAAGCATCCTCAAATGAATTAATCATATTACTTAAAAGTCCTGCCATGACATTTGAAATACCCAAAGCTCCTACAGCCATTTTATCATAAACAGCTGAAGCTGTACTATTTACATAAACCTTACCAAATGAAAATAAGAATCTACCAATAAAAACAGGTAATGATAATTTTAAAATTGCTAAAGTATTACTCTTATTAAAATTTAAACCCTTAATACTAATTCGTAAAATATTACTTTTTATAAAGCAAAATACCATTCCACTAACAAACAAAAAGCCTTGTGCAATAAGCGTTGCAACCGCAAGCCAAGTAATTGTAACATTTTCAAATGGTCCAAAGGCAAAAAGTGTAGTTAAAGAAATCTTAATGACGATTACACCAACATTCAAAACAAAAAGCTTTGTAGTATTTCCTTTTGATTTTTCCAAGGCAATAAATGTTGAATTCATTGTTGTTAAAACTAAAGTAACGATTTGAACATAGTAATAACCCATAGCATTATCAATAGTAGTTTGATCTGTCTTTAATAATTTCAAAAATGGAACACCTATTGGAATAAAAACTAAGGTTAAAGCCGCAACAACTAATGCAATAGTAAATAAAGTGTTAGCACAAACTCTGGCATCATCATTTTTTCTTTCCCCATATTTTCTTGCAACTAAAATACCACCACCTGTTGCAATAGCTCCTGAAATCGTAGAAATCATATTTTTAATTTGATCTAAAACAACAATATCTGCTGCCTCACCAATATGAGCTGATTGAACTACCATCATATCATAAATACCATATAAGTAGTTACATAAATTATAAAATAGGATTGGTAATCCAATAATTAAAATGGATGTCCATAAATTTCCATTTAATATTACCTCTCTTTTTCTAATTGCTTTTTCATTTTTTACATTTTCCATACTATCACCATTTATGAATTATAATTCTTTTTAAATTTATTTAAAGGAAAAAGTAACACAATTTAACCATAATATCTTTTAACTAGAACAAATATATGATAAAATCATTTGCGGTGATAAAAATGAAAAGTTATTTACAAAAAGCATATTGTATGAATCAAACAGTAAGAATTTATGCAGCTATAACTACAGATATAGTTAGTCATGTACAAGAAATATTTAACATGTGGCCAACCTCATGCGCAGCCCTAGGTAGAACCCTTACTATTGCGGCAATAATGTCATGTACCTATAAATCAGGTGAATACCTAAATATAAAGGTAGATGGTGATGGTCCAATTGGAAAAATAACAGTTGAAGCAACAGATGGTAAGGTAAGAGGCTTTGTTAATAATCCTGGTGTTTACCTATCATACAACAATGGAAAACTAAATGTTAAGGATGGAGTAGGTGCAGGATTTATTGAAGTAGTCAAGGATTTGCATATGCGTGAGCCATTCTCTTCTTCTTGTGAAATAATAAGCGGAGAAATTGCAGAAGATTTCACTTACTATTTTGCTAAATCCGAACAAATACCTTCAGCTGTAGGATTAGGTGTTATGTTTGATAAGGATTCTAAGGTTAAGGCAAGTGGTGGCTTTTTAATTCAAGTAATGCCTGGATGTAAAGAAGAGGATATAGTTAAGCTTGAAAACAAGCTTGCAACAATAAAATCTGCCTCAACAATGGTTGATGAGGGCTATACTCCTGAAGAAATGATTGCCGAAATTACAGGTGGTGATTATCAAATCCTTGAAACAAAGGAATTATCTTGGTTTTGTAATTGTAGTAAGGAAAGATTTAAAAGAGGCCTAAAATCTCTTGGGGCAACAGAAATAAAAGATATTCTTACAACAGATAAAAAAGCAGAAATTACATGTAACTTCTGCAATAAAAAATATGACTTTAATGAAGATGAACTTAAAGAAATTCTATTTGATCTGGAAGATGACAGCACACAGAAGAAAATAAATTAATATCTGTCGGATAAAAGGTAAAAATCTCTATCAATAGTAATAATATAATAAATGCGATAACGCTATTTGCACCATCAAATAGTGTTATTTTTTTCATACGGTAATACATAACAATAATTATACAAAAAAAATAAATAATAATATTTACAAAATCAATATTTTTACCAATAATACCACTATAAGTATAATAGGCTGTAATCATAAAGACACATGAAACAATGATACCAGAGGCATATGAAGAAAAAATACCACCTCTGTTTTTAGAGAATATAATATCAAATATCATAAAAATAATTGAGGGAAAAACAATGAGCTTTAAATGCTCAAAAATACTTTCATTGTATGGAAATATAAATTTCAAAAATGATAAATTAAATAAATCATAGGCAAAATGAAATAATACTCCAAGTACACTAATAACTACAAGTCCTATAAAAAATCTGAGCTTCAACATATAATCACCATAATTATTTTATGAAGCAATTACAATTTTTATTCAAATAACAAATTTAATATTGATTATTTTATATTAAAACTAGTATAATTAAGCTATAAATAAAAAGGAGATAAAAATTATTATGAAATTTGATATTAAATCTTTTAATAGATTAGTTGAAGCACCTCATTATGAAGGAGTAGATGCTTACCTTATCGATGACGATAAAAATGAAATACCATACCATTTATATATGTGCTTAGTTGAATCTGAAACCCTATGTGCATTATATGTAAAAAAAATACCTACAGATAATGAAGAATTTCAAATTTTTGAATTTAATGGGAATAAACTATTAGAGCATAAAAGTGTTAGACTAAAGGAACTAAATAAAACAACTGGCAAATATGCTAGATTAGTAAAACAATTTGAAAATAAAGAATTTACATTTGAAAGATAAAAGGGAGTTGATGTCTTTAAGGCATTAACTCTCTTTTTCATTTTTAATTTCGTTATACAAAAATCCTTCTCTTACACCATTTTTTGTAACATAAACACTCTTCGCACCAATATATTTCATAACAGTTTTTAAAATAATTAAACCTGAGGTTAAGGTATATACACGTTCTGGTGCTACCTTCAATAAAGTTCTAAGCCATAAAACCTTATTATGCATAACAATTTGATACCAGCGTCTTACATCATCATATGTAAAAATTAAAACATCATTTGTAGTTTCACTTCTTTTTAACCTTAATAAAGCTCTAAGTGTTCCACCAACACCTATGATAACCTCAGATTTTTTATTAATTTTTTCAGCCTGCAGGCACTCATAAACATATTTTTTAATTCCACTAACCTCAAAATCTAAAATATTATCATCGTTAAAATAAGCATCCTGCATATTTAAACTACCACAAGCAATCATACATTTTAATGAAATACTATTATCACTAAAGAAAATCAACTCAGTACTTCCACCACCAATATCTACAACACAACCATCATTAATATCTATATCAGATGTAGCTCCTAAATAACTATACATCTCCTCATCAAATTGAGATAAAACTAAAACATCAACACAAGCTTTATTTTTAACTTCACTTAAAACATCATCAATATTTTCAAGTCCTCTAAAAACTGTTTCAGCAATCACATAATATCTTGATATTTTTAATAAATCAATAATATGCTTATAACCAACAAGAACATCAATACACTTAGAAACCCCCTCAGCTTGCAAGATATTATTTCTTCTATAGCTTATAAGCCTTGTAAAATCCTTCTTATCAATAACATTTATAAGCCTACCACATTCTTTTTTATATATTTTAAGCCTAATTGTATTTGAACCAATATCTATTATTCCATACATCTAAATCTCACCTCTATAATGATTATAGCATTATAGATTTTTGTAATATTATAAGATTCTGTAAAGAAAAAACAAAAAAATAGTAAATAAATAATTTCGCATAAAAAAATCCTAATGAACTATGGTTATTAACTATAGTTATAAATACTATTATTTTTTTACTATCTACAATTTGAACACATACCACATTTACCATTATGCTTTTGTCCAAAATAATTACAAATATATTTATGGATACAGCCTCTTGTCAAAGCTAAATCAATCATTTTATCAAGCTTTTTATATTTTTCTTTTCTAATTTCTTCTAATTCAGCTTCACTTTTTTCACTATTAGATAAATGTTCTATAAAATAATTAGCCGTCTTTATATCATCAACTGAAAATAATAAATAGCTTACCGCAAGCTTTCCATCTCTTGATCCTCTACCTGATTGCTGAACATAATCTTCAATACATATTGGTAAATCATATTCAATTACATACCTAATATCTGGAATATCTACTCCCATACCAAAGGCATTTGTGCAAATTATTACATCAATGATATGGTTAGAAAAATTATTTTGCATAATTATTTTTTCAGTTGAATCAAGACATCCATGATATAATCCAACTTTATATCCAATATTAATAAGATATTTATATAAATAATTTACATTTTTAATAGTTAGGCAATAAATTATACCTAGTTCACCATTATGCTTAGAAATTATTGAAATAACTTCCTTAAGCTTATGATTTGTTCTAATTATTTTATAGTATATATTTTCTCTATCAACATTACCAACAACAACCTTAGGTTTTTTAAGCTTAAGATATTTTGTTATTTTTTCTGTTGTTATTGCTGTTGCGGTAGCTGTAAGTGCTAAATGAACAGGTCGATAGCCTATTTTTTCTATAAAACTAGGAATATGTCCTAATGCTTTTCTAAAATCCTCACTCCAAAGAAGTGTATGTGCTTCATCACATACAATCAAAACTATCTTAACATTATGCATTTGTAAAATAAATTGCTTCGATTCAAGCCTTTCAGCAGAAACATATATTATTTTAGCTTTGTTAGAACAAATATTCTTATAAACCTCCCTTTGTTCTATAACACTTTGTAATGAATTAATATAATAAGCTTCTATTCCTCTTTTCCTTAAATTTCTAACTTGATCCTGCATGAGAGCAATAAGTGGCGTAATAACAATAGTAATTCCATCCATAACAAGTGCTGGTACCTGAAAGCATAATGATTTACCATAGCCTGTAGGTAATAATCCGATGCAATCATTTCCCTTTAACACACAATCAATAATTTCCTTTTGTTCTTTTTTTAAGTTTTTAAAGCCATAATATTTTTCTAAAATTGTTTCCATATGGCAATTATTACACTTTAATTATTTATAGTCAAATAACAAAAAATTATAAGATAATAGATTTTTCTAAAAAAAATAAATTAAAAGCTATTTAAATATTGTAAAAGAAATTTTAAAGTATTTTTTTCTAAATATAATTAAATTATGCTTAATTAATATTTTTTAAAAAAACATTTTAAAAGCTTTCTCAAAAAACGAGAAAGCTAGTTTTATTAATATTGTCTTAAAAACTATAATTTTAAAATATTAATATCTACAATATCAACAATAGGTATTTTGATTTCCTTATCCTCAGTTTGTAAAACAAGACCATCCTCACTAACCTTACTTACAATACCTTCAATTATTTTATCCTTAGTATGAATCTCAGCTAAAACATGGATTCTATAGTACAGCATAGCCTTTATATCCTCAAGTCTATGCCTTGCAACTTTTTTTCTAGATATACTTCTTGAATCAAAAAACTCCTGATTTGATGTAGCCTTAGCTTCATCCTTAACTGAATCAATAAACAATAAAGGGTCATTATTCATAGTATCACGCTCAATATACTATATTAACAACCCCTTATAAATATAACCTTTTTATCTTTTTAAATATTTTGATATTCCAAGCGCAGCATTCGCTCCATCTGAAATAGCCTTTGAAACCTGTAAAAGTCCACCTACTACATCACCACCTGCAAATATACCATCAATATTAGTCATAAATGAAGAATCAACTAAAAGTGAATTACCATTTAATCCTAATCCTAAATGCTTAGCAAGTGAAAATCCCGAAGCACTACCTGTTGCTACAAAAAGCTGATAAATTTCATAAGTACCATTTGTAGTAGTGATTGACTCTAAGTGGCCATCGCCATTTAATGAAATAATTTTATCAGAAATAACCTTAGTATCACCAACATCTACAAGTAATTTTTCTTCGTTTGTAAATACTGTTAAATCAGAAATCATATTCTTTAACACATTTAATTCGTGAAGCATATATTCGCCACTTCCAATGATTCCAACCCTTTTCTTTCTAAAGAAAAAGCCATCACAAGTAGCACAATAGGAAACACCCATTCCTTCATATTTTTCTGCAAGTGAAAACTTATTACGATTAGTACCTAAGGCTAGCATAACAGTTCTTCCCTTATAGGTATTATTCTTACACACAACCTCAAATGAATCACCATAAGAAATATCTATTACTTCATCAAATGTAACCTCAATATCTAATTTCTTGGCTTGTTCAATTCCCTTTAAAGCTAAATCATGTCCTGTAATTGAAGAAATCCCGTAATAATTTTCAATCAAATGAGCCTTTTCTAAGGCACCTAAATCCTTAGCAATTACAATAGGAAAGTAGCCATATCTTTTTAGATATATTGCAGTAGAAATACCACATGGACCACATCCAATTACAACGCAATCATATTTATTCATTTTTTAAAACCCAAGCCTTTAGATCGTCATATGACATATAGCCAACATTCTTACTGACAACCTTGCCATCTTTAAATATTAGAATAGTAGGAATTGCCTCAACATTAAATAAAGCTGATAATTCATCCTCTTCATCTACATTAATCTTACCAACAACAAAACCTTCATTACTCAATTTCTCTAAATTAGGCGTAAGCATTCTACATGGACCACACCAGGTTGCCCAAAAATCAACAATACATAATTTATTATTAGTATAGAAATCCTTGAAATTTTCCTTTGTAATATGTTCTAGCATAATTTTAACCTCCTTTAATGATCTTTATGCTTATAATCAAGTGTTGAAACATCTAAATCATCAATAAAATTTTCACCCTTCATAGAATCAGGCTCATGCGAAATAACATCATCGCCATTTAGCTGTTCAGATGCTAAAAATAACATAATAGCCGCACAATTTGATAAATTTAAGCTTCTAATTTTATCAGTTGTAGGAATACGATAACAATCACTCAAATTATCCTTTAAGATATCATAAGCAATACCTGTTGATTCAGCACCAAAGATTAAATAAATATTTTCATCTAAAGCATCCTTAAAATTAATTGTTGATGGGGATTTATGACCATATCTTGTTAAAAAATAGTATTTACCTGGATTATTCTCCTTAAATTCATGGTAATTTTCATAAACATGAATTCTATCCTTGATATACTCATAATAATCAACGCATGATCTTTGAACTCTTTTTTCATCAAGCGAAAAGCCAAGTGGCTTAATAAAATGAATATCCGCATTAAAACCAACACAGCTACGCATAATATTACCTGAATTCTCAGGAATTTCTGGATGATATAATACAACATTTATCTTCATAAAAACCTCACAATATCTTAATAATATTTTTTAAAGCATACATTATTCCATCCTCAAAAAATCAAGAGTCTGATATATTGATGCCGATTAACACTTTTAAAGATTTTTCATACATATAGAAACATCAACAGATTACATTCTATATCATTATAATTATCTCCAAACGCAATAAATTTATACTCTTTAAATAATTCTTAATACACCAATTGGAATTACATCATTTTCAGATAATATTCCATCAACATCAAAAATTCAACATTATTCAACCTGTTCACCTGTTAATGAATATTCATCAGAATCTAAAATTTTAACATTAACTCTTTGGCCAAGCTTTAATTCATACTTAGCAGCAACATAAATACAGCCATCAATATCATCAGGAGCATAGGCATCACTTCTAGCTACATACATAAATGAATCCTCATCATAGCCAATAATAAAGGCATCCTTAATTACACTACCAACTAAAGCTTTATTCTTTTCAATAATTATCTTTTGCTGTGCAGCCATAACCATATCATACCTACGCTGCTTTTCAGCTTCAGTAATTTCTTGAGGATAGTCACAAGCCTTAGTATTTTCCTCTAATGAGAAGGTAAATGCTCCAAGTCTGTCAAACTTAACCTCATTCATAAATTCAATTAAATTTAAAACATCCTCTTTTTCTTCATAAGGGAAGCCAACAATAAGTGTAGTTCTAATTGTAGCTTGTGGAATCTCTTTTCTAATTTTTTTGAATAAATCAAGCATAAAGGCTCTATCACCTCTACGATACATCTTCTTTAAAAGCTTATCCTCACTATGTTGAATAGGAATATCAAAATAAGGCATAACCTTTTTATTATTTTTTATAAAATCAATCAATTCATCAGTTACAATATCAGGATATAAATATAATAGACGAATTTTAAAGTCACCCTCAATTTTAACAAGCTCCTTAAGTAAATCAACAAGGGCAAGCTTTTTATAAATATCAAAGCCATATTTAGTAGTATCCTGAGAAATTAAATTTATCTCATAAACACCGTCAGCCACATCCATTTTAACCTCATCAACAATTGATTCAATCGTTCTTGACTTCAATCTACCACGAATAAGAGGAATTGCACAAAAGGCACAATGATTCAAGCAGCCATCTGAAATTCTAACATAACGCATATAGCTTGGTGTTGAATAAAATCTTTCTGTAAATGACACAGAATCATTAAATTTATAGTTTGAATTTAAAACACTATTTAAAATTGAACCAATATTGCCATATTCATCAATTGAAATAAATCTATCAACCTCAGGTAAAAGCTTCTCAAGATCACCCTTATATCTTTGAGGAAGACAACCGCAAACAATAAGCTTACAACCAGACTTCTTTTGATCAGCTAAGGATAAAATAGTATCAATTGCTTCCTTTCTAGCTGGCTCAATAAAAGCACATGTATTAACTATAATAACATCAGCATCACATGCATCCTTAACTAATGTTAAATCATGCTTACACACACCTAAAATCATTTCTGAATCAACTTGGTTCTTAGCACAACCAAGGCTTATCATATATAAATTCATAATTTAATTAAATAACAGCCATTAACACTACTAAAGCCATAGTAATTACAAAAATAAATAAAGCTGTTAATACTCCTTTCCTTTTAAAAATACCAGCTAATAACCCAAGAGTAATACCAGGTATCATAAATAAATAATATCTATCATATTTTATATTAACATTAAAGCAATTTAAAATATTTAATCCAAATAGCACAATTAAAAAGCACAAAGCACCATATAAAACAGATGTAGAAAATGAAATAAACCTATGCTTATTACAAATAACATTCTTAATTTCAGAAACATTATTTGAAAGCTCAATACATTTTAATTCCTCATTTGGGGTATGAATATCGCCCTCAGCTTCAACTCTTTGTATATATTTATATTTTGAAATTGCATCTAAAGTTGAATTTGACTTTTTATTTAATAAAATTGAAAATACAAGCTCTAATATAGAAACTATAATCAACAATGAAGTTTCAAAAATTTTATTTGAATAATCAATATTTTTTAAGCTTAGCATAAGATATGATATTATATATAACGCAACTGCGATAAAGATGAAAACAAATGAAATTGTTGAAAACATACCTAATGATTTATGAAGCTTATATTGCTTTTTCAAATATTTAGGAGTTAAATCTCTAGAAATATCAAAGTCAAGCTCGGTTTGAATTTCATCAGCTGAATTTGAAAGCTTAATTGGGTTATCCTTCATATAATCAGAGGAAACTAATGTTCTACAATACTTTTTATCAAGCTGATAAGCACTATCATATTTAGCATTAACTGTTATTAATCCAAGCTTAAAGAAAGCCACAAACTTTAAATAAAGAGTATATAATCTCATAGACATATCAACCTTATTATTAAAATCAAAATCATTATACTCTTCATTATAAATTTTCTTTTCAACTAAAAATTCCTTGTATACTTGCTTAGCATCCTTTTTATAATCATATTTATCAAAGTTATTAAACAACCACCAAAAGAAGGTTTTACTTGTAACAACACCTAATAAATCATCATCAGAAAACTCCTCTTTCTTATCATTATGTAAAAGCTTTAAGCATTCAAATAAAGGATGAATGTCCTGCCTCATTTTATATACTGCCTTAAAACCAACACTATGAGCAAGCTGAAGTTCAAAATTAACATCAGAAACAATCTTAGATGCACGCCTAAATTGTTCCTCATCATAAATAAAAACATTACTTAACTTTGTTTTTAAGGTTTCACTATATCCATAGGAATAATACATAGATAAATAATTATAGGTAAATTCATCATCAATACTCTTCTCTAAATAAAAGGCATCTGTTCCTAAAAACTTATCAATATTCATCGTTCCATAGGTTTTAGAAATTCCTAAATCCTTAATGAATGCATACAAAGCTTTACTTTTATTTTGCTTTAATAAGCTAATAAACTCCTTAAATGATAATTTATTACCATTAATTACAACCCTTTTATCATCACTTATATAAAAAATAATAAACGTAACAACATTATTTTTATATTTACAGCCCATAATCTCAGAAGCAATTTTAACTGATAGCTCCTTACTCCCAAGCCTCTTTATAAGCTTTAGTAAGGCTTTTGTATTGTCAAATACATCATTAATTGCCTCATTAAAATTAGAGGTATATAAATCTGCAAGCTGATTTAAATCTTTAATTTCAGTATTTAAAAACACATATGGCTTACCCATTAAAATCAATCCTTCCTTTTTAATTCTTCACTATCTAAAATGATAGTTACTGGGCCATCATTTAATAATTCAATCTTCATATCAGCACCAAATATTCCTCTTTCAACACAAATATTTGACGCCTCAAGCCTTTGACAAAAAATATCATAAAATTTTTTAGCCTCATCAAAGTCCATCGCATCTGTAAAAGATGGGCGATTTCCCCTTCTTGAATCAGCATAAAGAGTAAATTGAGAAATAGCTAAAATACTACCAGAAATATCTAATAGACCTTTATTCATTTTACCATTTTCATCCTCGAATACCCTTAAGCCAATAGTCTTTTTTACACATAAATCTAAATCAGCTAGACTATCATTCTTAGAAAAGCCAACAAGGCACATAAATCCTTTATTAATTTTTCCAGTAATTTTACCATCAACCATACATGAGGCATGACTAACTCTTTGTACAACTACTCTCATAAATTATCTCTTTCTATATTATAAACACTTTTAATTTTCTTCATATTAACAATCATTGTTTCTAGTTCATCTAAATTTGATGTTAGAACCTTAAGCTTAACAATTGTTTCTAAGTTCATATTACTATTTGCAGAAATTGCTAAAATTGACATATTACTTGCTGAAACAGTATTCATAACATCTACTAGTAAATTCATATTACTTTGAGCATAAATTTTAATTGAAACAGGATATTTCCTTCCGGGATTAGTCGCCCACGAAAGAGGAATAAAGCGTTCACGTTGAAATGATGCACAATTCTTACAATTAATATTGTGAACAACAATTCCATTTCCTTTTGTAACATAGCCTACAATCTCATCACCTGGAATTGGATTACAGCAATTACCAAGCTTTAGCTGGGGATTAGACAAACCCTCAACAACAACACCAGTTTCACTATTAGTAGTAAGAATCCTCTGATTTCTTTCCATCTGACGACTAAGTGCATCTTCAGTTGTTCTTCCATTATCACCACTATATTTAGCATAAATAGTTTTAGGTGATAAATTACCTTTAGCAACCTCTAAATATAAATCATCAATTGAATTAACATTATTTTTAGAAAAATTCTTAACAACAAAATCCTCATTTAATTCATATTGATTAACCTTATTATTCTTAAATTCAGAATCAATTGAATTTTTACCCTGTATTAATAAAATATCCTTATTTTGTTTATTTAAAAAACTCTTTATTTTATGTCTTGCATGATTAGTCTTGGCAATCTTTAACCAGTTTTCAGAAGGACCAAAGGAATTTTTATTAGTCCTAATTGAAATAATATCACCATTTTTAAGCTCATAATCAAGAGGAACAATATGATTGTTTACTGTAGCACCTACAGTAGTATTTCCTATATTAGTATGAATCTTATAAGCAAAATCAAGCGGAGTTGCCCCCTTTGGCAAATCTACTACCTCACCTGTTGGAGTATACACATATACATTTGTACTTAAAATATCCTCCTTAACAGTTTCGACATATTCAGTTGCCTCACTAGGTTTTTCCTCTTCACTAAATTTTAATAAATCTCCATACCATTTAAGCTTTGATGCGATTTCAAACTGTTCTTTTTCCTTTGAATATTCAACATTTTCCTTATATGCCCAGTGAGCTGCAATACCATACTCAGCAACCTTATCCATATCAACAGTTCTAATTTGTACCTCAAAGATAAAGCCATCATCACTAATAACTGTTGTATGTAATGATTGATACATATTTGGCTTTGGTACAGCAATATAATCCTTAAAACGCTTTGGCACTGGAGTATAGTGAGCATGAATAAGACCTAAAACCTGGTAGCATTCACCTATTGTTTCAACAATTACTCTAATAGCTAAAACATCATATATATCCTCAAATGACTTATGCTGAGTAATCATTTTTTTATAAATACTATATATATTTTTAATTCTTCCCTTAATTTGAAGTGTTTTAAAATTACATGGAGCTAAAAATCCTCTAATTTCCTCGATTGTATGATCAACATTACTAATTCTTGCAGATTGGTCGCTTTTTACCTGAGATAAAATCTTATTATACATGGCATTATCAACATACTTAAGTGCTGTATCCTCAAGCTCAGCCTTAATACGGAACATACCTAGCTTGTGAGCTAATGGAGCATAAATTTCTAGTGTTTCCTTAGCTATTCTAACCTGCTTTTCCTCGCTTAAGGCACCAAGAGTTCTAATGTTATGCAATCTATCAGCAAGCTTTACAACGATAACTCTAATATCCTTAGCCATAGCAAGAAGCATATGCTGATGATTTTCAGCTTGCTTCTGCTCAAGTGAAACAAACTTTAATTGATTAAGCTTTGTAACACCATCAACAAGCTCAGCAATATCAAAACCAAATTCACGCTCTAAATCCTCTTTAGTACAATTTGTATCCTCAACAACATCATGTAATAAGCCAGCTGCAATCGTTGCAGGACCTACATGAAGCTCAGCTAAAATACACGCAACATTTAAAGGGTGAATAATATAAGGTTCACCACTTTTACGAAATTGACCATTATGCAAATTAAAAGCCCAATCATAGGCTTTTTTTATTAAAGCCTGATTCTCTCCCTTGTGTAAATATGTACTTGTTAGTTCATATAGTTCTTCATAAGTACTACGTGACATACAATCACCTCCGGAAATTAAAAATTTTTACTCACCTTCAAAATCCATAATTGAAAAAACATCATAATCCTTTAAAATTCTTCTACCATTTAAATCAACTAAATCAATAACAAAGGCCATACCAACAACAATAGCTCCTAATCTTTCGCATAAATGAGCTGCAGCTAGGGCAGTACCTCCTGTTGCCAAAAGATCATCAATAATAACAACCTTATCACCAGGCTTTAATGCATCAGCATGCATTGATAGGGTATTAGTACCATATTCAAGAGCATATTCCTCATTAATAGCTGCTCTTGGAAGCTTACCAGGCTTACGAACAGGTACAAAGCCAATACCTAGCTTTGTTGAAACAGGACAGCCAAACATAAATCCTCTAGCCTCTGGACCAACAATTTTAGTTGCACCCTTTTTTTTAGCATAATCTGCTAAGATACTACAAGCTTCATTAAAAGCCTCTCCATTTTGCATTAATGGCGTAATATCTCTAAAAATAATCCCCTTCTTAGGAAAATCCTCTATACTTGCAATGCACTTTTTTAAATCCATAAATCTACCTCCAAATAAACTGTAATCATACAAAGTATTATAACATATTCTTTAGTATCAAAAAAGATTTTTATCAAAAATAGGGTGACTAAAAATGAAAAAAATGACGAATTTAAAATTTATTTTATTTGGAATCGTTTTCTTAAAGGTAATGGGGCTTCTCTATAAAATAATTACAACAAGAATGATAGGCTTTGAAGGAATGAAAATTCTAACAATGATTCTCCCTCTTCTTTCTTTATCATTAACTACATCATCGTTATCTTTACAAAGTGTTTGTAACCAAAACATTTGTAATACATTAAGAAATAAATCAATAAGAGTAATATTATTTTCCGCATTAAAAATAACAATTGTATCATCATCTGTCATTTCAATAATTATGCTACTATCATTTCCAATTTATAAATACATTTATAATGATACCTCAATCTACATTCCTATGCTTTTATGCATTCCTATAATTTATTCTTCAAATATCTCAGGAATAATGAAGGGCTATCTTGAGGCTGATAACCAATTTAATACTCCCTACGCCTCAAACATTTTAGAGTCAAGCGTCAAATTTGTATTTGCGATTATACTACTATTAATTTTTAAAAATTCAAATGCTAACATAAAAATAATAATAGTTTTTTTTACTATGATGCTATCAGAAATATCATCATGCCTATATCTTGCAATAAAAATCCAAAAAAAGCATAGGATTTCATATGTTAAAACTAACAAATATGAGCACGCTATGCTTAAACAAGCAATTCCTTTAACTCTATCAAATTTAGTTCAAGCAATAACCTCCTATATTGCACCATTTATATTCTACTACGCCGTAAAAAAATGTGACATATCAGCAGATGATGCTAGGGGCTATTATACAATAATTACAGGGTATGCTATTCCTCTATTAATATTTGGCCAATTTGGAGTTATAACAATATCAAAGTTCGCTTTCCCTATGATTACTAAAAGTATAAACAATAAAAACAATTTAAATATTACATTAGAAAAATCATTTTTCATTTCCTTTAGTATTTCATTTTTTTGCTTCATGTTATGCTACTATCAACCACAAAAGCTTCTATATTTGATGTATAAAACAACAATGTCATCTGAAATAGTCCATTTTTTATCACCATTATTTTTTATAATCTACTTTGATCCATTATTTATCTCAATTCTTCAATCCTATAAAAAGGAAAAGGTTATCTTTAGAGTAACCTTAGAATCAAATATAATAATGCTTCTATGTATCTATTTATTATCTAAAAATAGTTTTTTTAATACATTCGGATATGTTATAGGTCTTGCTATTTCATATTTATTTAAATGCATTATATTTTTTATCTACTCCCTTAAACAAACAGGCTATAATCCATTAACTAAATCATTTATTTGCTTAATAACTATATCAACCATATTTTTTATTTTAGCTAAAAATTTAAATTTTATCACACATATTATTTTATCCTTATTTTACATGGTCCTATGCTTTCTTTATTATTATTGTCATTATATACATACAAAAAATTTAAAGACATAGACGCATAAAGTATTTTTTTCAATTTAAAATTGTTATCACTTAAAATAACCTCTAACTTTTCCTTATTAAAATTCAAGCATTCTAAGGAATCCTTAACAATTTTACCACTTAAAACAACAGGTAGTATAAATTCTTCATCTTCATGATATTTAAAAATTGACAAATTACCATTTGTTTCTAAAATAGCCATTTTAATCTTACTTATATCATCTACATGAAAAAGTCTCATTTGACTAACTAAATCATCTACAGTATACATTTCCTTGCGCATATTCTTTATTTTAAGCTTACCCTCATAAACAATAACCTTAGGATTCCCATCAGATATACCCCTTAAGGTAGATAAATGTAATAATAAAAATGAAAAAAGCTTCTGAAGAACTGCAAGTAAAACCAAAGATAATAAACTGGCTAGAAAAAACTCATCATTATCAATTCCAATTGATGCAATGTCAGCAATAATTAAAAGAATAACCAAGTCAAAAATCGATAATTGTCCAACCTCTCTTTTACCTAAGAATCTTAAAATAATAATTAATAAAAAATAAATAATAGCTGTTTTAATTAAAATCCAAGGATAATTCATACAATCACCAACAATATTTTTTTCATAAACACAACAACCTATACATAAAATGTAATGGTGATTTCATGAAAAAAACATTCTTTAGTGCTTTAAAAATATATTTACCAGCTTCTATCTACTTATTTCTAATCTCCTTCTTCTATTCAATTTATTTGATTAAAACAGGAAATGACTCATCCATCATCTTCTTATTAGCAATAGGAGCAACTCTATTTATTATTTTAGGCTTTCTTTATGGAAATATGATTCATAAAAAAGGTCTAATAATTGGAATAATAGTTGGAGTTACACACATATTTTTATTATATTTAATAATATTTTTGGCAACATCACACTTTAGCTTCAACCCATTTTTATTTTTTATCTATTTAATATCTGCAATAATAGGGGCAATATTTGGAATTAACTTTAAAAAAATAATCTAATATGCTAAAATAACATCAGGTGATAAAAATGAAACCTCTTGCATATAGAATACGTCCACAAGAATTTAATGATATAGTGGGACAGGATCATCTAGTTGGAGAAAATGGTGTAATAACTAAAATGCTTAATAAAAACACTCTATTTTCATTTATTTTATATGGTCCTGCTGGATGTGGTAAAACGTCAATAGCTGAAATAATTGCTTCAAAATTTCCACTTTCATCATTTTCCTTTAATGCTTCTTGTGATACTAAGGATAAATTAAAAGAAATAGCAAACGCAGCTAAATATTATCAAAATACAATTTGCATAATAGATGAAATTCATAGATTAAAAAAAGATGTTCAAGATTTTCTTCTTCCATTTTTAGAATCCGGTGCCCTAACTCTAATTGGACTTACAACTGAAAATCCCTATAGAGCTATTAACCCAGCCATTAGATCTCGTTGTCATATTTATAGAATGAACGAAATAAAAAAGGAAGATATTATAAAACTATTACAAAAAGCAATTATTGAAGAAAATCTTCATCCTTTAACAAATGACATTTTAGAATATATTGCAGTTGCTTCATCATGTGAGGTTCGTACCTCATTAAATATGCTAGAAATAACTAATATGCTTGATGAAGCTGACCTTAACTTAGAAAATGTAAAAAATATCATTGGAAAAAAAGCTTTTTTAATCGACGAAAAGGGAGAAAACTATTATGATGTTGCCTCTGCAATGATAAAATCAATAAGAGGATCTGATCCTGATGCTGCATTACACTACCTAGCAAGATTATTAAAAACAGAGGATTTACAATTCATCTGTCGTAGATTACTATGCTCAGCCTATGAGGATATCGCCTTAGGAAATCCTAATGTTGGTCCTCGTGTTTATGCAGCAACCCAAGCAGCATTATCATTAGGCCTTCCTGAGGCAAGACTCCCACTTGCCTATGCTGTTGTCGATCTAGCAACAAGTCCTAAATCAAATTCAACCTACAAAGCGATTAACCAAGCAATAGAGGATTTAGATACTTTAGAATCTATGAGTATTCCACCACATATTTTAAACAAAGAGCTTAAAAGTGGAAAATATGAATATAAATATCCTCATGATTATGAAAATGGATATGTTAAACAACAATATATGCCTGATGAACTATTAGGAAAAACCTATTATGAACCTAAAAATACTGGTTCTTACGAAAGGGCAATAAAGGAATTTATGACAAAACTTAAAAGTTAAAAAAGCATCATAATATTAAAATAAACATAATATTTTATTTCATAACTGAAATAAAATCATCTAAAGAAATATAAGGAGTTTGTCCATGAAATATACCATTTTTACTTTGGTAGATGACATCTCCTTTTTTTTGTAGTCTACAAGCAATATCACTACCAAATAGCTTAACAGAGGTTGAAATATCATTTATTCTAAAAGCTAATACATCAGAATTATTCATTTCTACTTTAGAAAATAATTCCTTATTTCTTGCTACTAATATAATAGACATACCAACATTAACGCCAAGAGTTATTAAATATGATAGCTTTTTTAATGAATTAGAATCAAAAAATAAAGGATTATAAAAAATAATATGAATAATAGGCTCCATTTGTTCATATTCAGTTCCCATTTCCCTAATTTTTCTATTTGCATCAATAACATCATCAGCGTTTAAAAATTTCATTGCTTCGCTTCTTCTTTCATATACCTCAAAGGCTTCATCAAATGCCATGTCCATTTTTCTTTCTCCATCAATATAATTTACAAAATGATTATTAACTGCCTCAAATTCATGAACCAAATCATAAAAATATATTTTTTTTACACCCTTAAATAGTAATTGACAAAGAAAAGCTCTTATAAAAGTCTTAACTCCACTTGTTTCATCACCAATAACGAACAAACATCTTCCCATATCAACATTAAAATTAATTAGCTTATTATCTACAGATGAAAACAAGCATATTTCATTTTTCTTTTCATTCAAGGCTAAAAGCTTTTTTAATGTTAAAAGTTTCTTAAATTGATTAGCAACTTCAACGTAAACAGTTTGTTCGTCTCTTATAAAAAAGCAACATTTTTCAAAGAAACCTGAAATTTCAGATAAAGCACATTCACTTTTATGTGCCATTTTTAAAATAAATCTTGATGAGGTATACGATGTTTCAAAACCAATTACCGCACAATAAATATGCTTATCTTGAATGTATTTTTTTAACTCCTCAGCTCTTTCTTTATTAATTTCATTTTGAAGTGTAAAGCTTACAATTTCATCAGAATCCTTAAGCTTAGATAAATTCGCCTTAACTGGACTTTTTTTCTCATAATGCATATTTTTAAAATATGATGATAAAACTCTATTTATTTCTTTAGGTATAGTTCTAAGCCTACCTCCTTTAATAAATGACAATAAATCAAAATCTAAAATATAGCAAATTCCTACAAAAATTAATCCAATTGAAATAATAATTACACCAACCTGTCCACCTAAAAAAATAAACACCTGAACAAAAATGGCACTAATTATTCCACCACCTAAGCTAAAGCCATGTTGATAATACTTAAAATACCTTGTATATAGCTTAACAGTTTCAGTCAAAACTGTTGTTTTGCTCATACTTAAAGGCTTATATAACCCTAAATGATCAAGCATTGATAATCCAAAATAAATCAAGACAAAGCCTAAAAATGAAATATGATGAAAATCAAACTTCTTTCCCATTAATAATGCATATACTGCATAATAAATTGTAAAAATCAAAAGTAAAATAGTATAATCTCCAAATATAATTCCCAAAACAAAATAAAGATTAACAAATCCACCAACTCTGCCTATCATCAATAATGAAAAAATTATTAATCCCACACCTATTCCTATAGAAAAATAGTTTTTATGTTCTTCCTTTAATTTTACCTTTTGCTTTGGCATAAAAATCACCTATTGCTAATATAAAATAAAAATAGTAAAAAAAAAGAAGAAAAATCTTCTTTTTTAAATAATAATTAAATTTATGATTTTTCTTCTAAAAATATCATATTAAAAACTACTTAATAATTTCTTTTGCCCTCATTAATTCTAAATCTGTAGATATTAAAACAGGTATAATAATTGGATTTTTCTTAATCTCTTTATAAATACAATGAGAAATTTCATTTTTTAAGCTATTTTTATATTCGCTCCAATTAATAAATTTAGTTGCTAAAAATTTAGATGAAACAAGCATAAATAACTGCTTAATCTTTAATTCCATATCATCATTTTCTTTTGAGAAAACAAAGCCCTTTGTTACAATTTCAGGACCAACTAAAATAGTTTTAGTTCTTGGATTTATATTAGCAGAAATTAACAACAACCCATCATCAGCTAGAAGTTCTCTATCACGCATAACAACATCACCAACATCCTTGAAGGCCTTACCATCAATTAAAACCTCAGATGAAGGGACATCACCAGTTATGCCACAATATTTTCCATCTTCAAATGATAATACATCTCCATTATCAGCAATCAACACTCTATCATCAGAATAGCCAATACAATTTGCCACAATCCTTAGAGCATATTGATGTCGATACTCTCCAATAATAGGAACAATGTATTTTGGCTTTAAAATATTAATCATTTGCTTAATTTCTTCACGATTAGCTGAGGAACCAGGCATCAAACTTGGAGAAAATTCCTTAACATTACTTGTAACATGATAAATAATATCTAAGGTTCTAGCAGCCATCTTTTCAGTACCTAAATATGGCTTTGTTAAAATAACAACCTGATCATTTTCATCTAAATGAATAAGTCTATCAATATGTTTTGCCATTCTTTGGAGCATAAAATATGGCTCATGGCGTTCACCAGTTACAAGCACAACAAGATCTTTATCATTATTTTTATTCTTATCATCAATATATCTTAAATTAGCTAAATTCTCCTCAGGTATTTTTAAATAGCCTAATGCCATAGACTGATTTACAATCTTTTGTGTTTTTCTACCAATTATTGCTATCCTTTTTTTATGAGCAACCGCAATATCACAAATTTGCTGAATTCTTAAAATATCAGATGAGAATAAAGAAAATATTAATCTATTTTGAGCTTGAGAAATAATATTAGTTAATCTCAGCTTAAACTCTAAAATAGTACCTCTACTTTGTTCATCATTTGCTCCAAGGCTTTCAGTTAATAAAGCTAAAACTCCTTCTTTTGCAAAAACAGCAAGTGACCTAAACATATGTGAGTAATTGATTCTTGAATTTTGATCAAAGTTATAATTACTTGTATAAATAATATAACCATCATCTTCAACCTTAACCGCAATTCCAAGGCATTCAGGGATATTGTGAGAAACCTCAAAGAATCTTATTGTAACATCATCAAACTTTAAAGCTGTCTTAGGATTAACAACATTTAATAACTCAGGATTGTATTTAACATCATCCTCAGCCAAATATTCCTTTAAAACTGCTAAGGTAAATTTTGAACCATACACAGGCAAAGACATTTCTTTTAATAAATAAGAAACACCACCAATATGATCAGCATGAGCATGTGATAAAAACACGCCCTTTATTCTATCCTTATTTTCAATTAAATATGTTAAATCATTAACAATTACATCAACACCATAAAGTTCAGATGTTGGATACTTTAAACCACAATCTAAAACAAATAATGAGTTATTAACCTCTAATATATATAAATTTTTACCATTTTCTTGGACACCACCAAGTGAAAAAAAGTTTATCTTGCTCATAAAAATGCATAATAAAGAAATTTTATTATGGCCCTCCTTATAATAATATCGTGTATCGACTACAAAAATATATAATAATTATACCCTAAAGTCAAGTTTTAATCAACATTTTCAATTATTTTTTTAATAATTATTGCAGCGTACATTGCATCAAATTTAGAAGGAATGGCTCCACATATTTCATAATCTATGTCATATTTATCCATATCAACAACGTCAAAACCATATGGTGGTGAAGCTAAATCAAATATCTTAATCGATTTAAGTCTATTAATATCATATTTATAAACACAAGGAATTGTATTAATAATAATATCATTTTTATAAATATCATCACTTATACACTTATTATTTAAAATTAACTGCTTTCTTTCTTCTAAATTATTAGTAACAACAGAAAAGCTTGCGCCTAAGGAATCTAAAATTTTACATAAATTTACACCTATATTTCCATATCCCATAATTGTATAGCTATATTTTAGTAGGGAACCAAACCTATTTTGAAAATAATTAATAAAACCCTCAGCTGTTAATTTACCATTAAGCGCTTGAAAATATTCATCATGTAAAAGCTCAATCACCTTAATATTAAAGCTTGATAATAAACCAAATTTATCTTTACCTGTAATAATTAATCTTATACTATTATTTTTTAAAATATCACGAATATCAATATCAGTACCAGAAATAATATAATCACCTTTAATACCTAAAAATGGCAAAACCAAAACATCAATATTATAAAAATCCTTAAGTTCATTAGATATAATACTATCATCAATGATTTTATTTAAATAATCAAACCTACAATCACCTTTAATTATACCAACCACTATATCACCATATTAAAATATGGATAAATATCATGTTGTAATAATTAAATAGCCCAAATATTAGCAAAAGAAAAACCGGCTTAGCCGGTATCTCTTACTTATTGAAATTTGATACTTCAGTCTCAACAACTAAGCCTTTAGAAGCAACAAATGAATGATTTTCAACTTCCTCACCATTTGCACCCTTTTCTACAGAAGCCCAATCCTTATCAGCTAAAACCTTAAATTCAACAGCCTCACCAACAGGAAGCATTTTTGAAACTGCATAAGCCTTACATTCATCACAGAATTCAAGCTTAACTGCCTTTTTAGGATTCCATTCTCCAAATGCCTTAGTTGAACCTACTACATAAACATCTTTTGCATCATGCGCAACAACCTTAACTGTAACCTTTGTGTTTGCCATAATAATCCCCTCCTATATTTAGATTTAAAATTTATATAGATTATCATCTATATATAATAAATCTACGTAATTATTTTAAATCAAATTATGCATAATATCAATTTAAAAGCGTTTACTTATTGCACATAATTGTGTAAACTATGAATAAAATGCAAATTTTTACAAAAAATATACTCGCAAGCTAATTTTTATGATAATATAAAATAAGGTGATAATATGGGTTTAAATTTTCCAATAAAAAAACAACAGCCTAAAAAAATAGTTAACAAAGCAAATCTTGGCATGGATTTTGAAGCATTAATAAATGAATCAAATGAATATTACCTAGCTAACGACATAGCTGTAATTCATAAAAAGCCAACGCCAGTGCAAATAGTCAAGGTTGACTATCCAATGCGTAGTAAGGCTGTAATAACTGAGGCCTATTATAAAACTCCTTCTACAACCGATTATAATGGAATATATAAGGGAAAATATATAGATTTTGAAGCAAAGGAAAGTCATAGTAAAACATCTTTCCCCTTAGCTAACATTCATCCCCACCAAATTGAACACTTAAAGAAAATAATTAAGCATGGTGGAATAGGCTTTATGATTTTTTATTGGCAGGTTTACTCTAAATACTATATTCTTCCATTTGATATTTTATTAAAATATTGGGATGGATCAATTGATGGTAGAAAATCAATTCCTTACAAGGAATTTGAGGAAAATGGTTATTTAATCAAAGAAGGCTATCTTCCTAGACTACCATATCTAAGTGTTATTGATGAAATCTATTTTAAAAAAACTAATTAAGCTTACTACTATCATCATTTTTATTATCTTAATAATCATTAGCATTGCAGGAGGTATTTTAATATATAATACAAGCAATGCTTTTTTTGCCCTTAAGCAAGGCTATACTCCAACAAGAATTTATGATTGCTATGACAATTTAATTTCAACAGATAATTTATATTATACCTATGCTTCTATTACAGATATATCTAAAAACATTCAAAATGCCTTTGTTGCTATTGAAGATAGAGATTTTTATAAGCACCATGGATTTAACACAAAACGTATTATAAAGGCTATATCTAAAAATATAACCTCAGGTAGCACTATGGGAGCTTCTACCATTACTCAACAATATGTAAAAAATGTTTATTTAACAAACGAAAAAACATTAAAAAGAAAAATAAATGAAATTGCTATTGCAATAGAAATTGAAAAAAGATATACAAAGGACCAAATAATGGAGGCTTATTTAAATTCAATATTATTTGGTAGTAATATTTATGGTATTGAAATGGCATCAAATTATTATTTTGGAAAAAAATCTAGTGAGGTAACAATTTCAATGGCAGCTTACCTTGCAGGAATGATTCAGGCACCAAATTATTACAATGCCTATAAAAATCCAGATGAAGCAACAAAAAGAAAAAATGTAGTCCTTAGCTGTATGCTACAAGAGGGCTATATCTCATTAGAGGAATACAATACTGAAAAAAATATAGGCATGAGTGATTTATTAAAAAAAGATAAAACATCATCAAATAATAGCTATTACTCATCATACTTAGACTATATAGGTGAAACAACATCAAAAAATGATGAAATTCACACCTATATGAACCCTGAAATTCAACATGAGCTTTATAACATAATCACAAATAAATATGGATTATTTAACGATGATGAATTAAACTGTGGAATTATAGTTTTAGACAACCAAAGCTATGGAATACTTGGCATTGCCGGAAATAGAAACAGTGATAGATTACTACTAAATTATGCAACAACTATCAAACATCAGCCAGGTTCAACAATTAAACCAATTTTAGATTATGCACCAGCCATTGAATACTTAAATTATGGTCCTGCCACAATAATAAAAGATGAGGAATACAGCTATCAAAATGGTATTGCAATTCATAATTATGATCATAAATATTTAGGTGATATAACACTAAGATTAGCATTAAGTAATTCAAGAAATATTCCAGCAGTTAAACTATTTAACGAAGTTGGAATGGAAAAAGCATTTGATTTTGCTAAAAGAATTGGAATAACATCATCTAACCATTACGAAGCTGATTCAATTGGAGGAGCAACAGAAGGCTATACTCTTTTAGATTTAGCTAATGCCTACCAGGCATTTGCTAATTTAGGCTATTATAAAAAAGCAAGCGCTATTAAATACTATAAAAATCAACAACAAATAACCAAAAACCTAGAAAAAGAAAAGCTAGTAATGAAACCTCAAACAGCATTCTTAATCAATTCAATTCTCCATGATGTCTATAGATACTCATCATACGATATGAAAAATACCTATTTAATGGCAAAGACAGGTCAAACAAATTATGACGAACAAACAAGAAAAAAATATAATATTCCAGCTAATGCCACAAAGGATTCACTTCTAATAGCCTATACAAAAGATCTAACAATAGGAATATGGATTGGATATCCTCAAATTAAAGCTGGACATTATATTGATAATTATAAAAAAACAATTCCAAGAAGCATAATGAAGATATTAATGACAAAGTTTGCTAAAGATAATATGTTTTATGATGAAATAGATGGAATAATAAAAAAACATATAATAATCGCTAATGGAAAAGCATATTTATCGACTGATTTAGGCTTTGATGAATATTTTATTTCTGGAACTGAACCTTTATCATATTATAATGATAGAAAAAGAATTTAAAAAAAGCACTAAGTATATGGAATTATTAAAACCATATGTTTAGTGCTTTATTTCATTATTAAATTATCTTTTTATAATTCCTTTAATCAATACATAAGTTGATTTAGAAATTAATAATTATTGCCACCAGTTTAATTATTTTAGCAAAAAAATAAATATTATATCAAAGCGTTGATAAAACCTAAAAGCACATTTTTCTGTGCTTAGAAAAATCATTTAAACATCCATACAATTAATAAATAAAAAGCAACAAGCGCAATTATATCCATAACTGTTGCGATAAAAGGTCCATTAGCATTAGATGGATCAATATGTATACTACTTAAAACAAGAGGAATAATTGTACCTAATAATGTCGCAATTGTAATACTAATAACTAGTGTCATTGATACAAGAATTGAAGCTTCTAAAGCATCCTTTATATTATACATTTCTGAGGTAATAGAAAGTCTAGTAACATACATAAATATAAAAACTAAAACAAAGCTTACAATTCCTATGACAAGTCCATTTACAACTCCACACCAAAATGATTTAATTACCATAGCAGTTCTTGTCTTTGGATGCTTGTTTTCAGGAGATAGACTTCTAATGGTTGAGCCTAATGATTGCATACCTGCATTACCTGTTGTTCCTAATAGTACAATTTGAAAAAAAATCAAAATTGGCATTTCTAAAAATACATTTTTTAAACCAGTTAAAGCAAATGATTCAAATAAACCTAAAACTAATAAAATAACAAGCCATGGCAATCTCTTTTTAGCAATATCTAAAATAGAATCATTGGCCTTTTCGCTTTCGGTAAGACCACAAAGCTTTGAATAATCATCAGATAATTCAAAATCAATTGTTTTAAATAAATCATCTGAAGAAATTACACCTAAAAGCTTATGCTTACTATCAACTATTGGATAAGAAATTTGCTTATACTCTCTAAACTTAGTAACACATTCTTCAATCAAATCTGTTGCTAAAAAAAATGGATAGCTTGCTTTAATTATTTTGCTAATTGGTTCATTATCCTTTAATCTAATAAGATCAGAAAGCTTAACAATTCCAATATATCTATATAATGAATCAACAATATAAATAATAGATAAATTAGTTTTATTAGCACTTTCATTCTTTATAGTATCCATTGCTTCACCAGCTAAGCATTCACTATTTAAAGCTATATAATTATTAGTAATCTTACTACCAATGCAAAATGAATGATATTCTTGAACAAGATAAATATTGCTCTTAAGATTCTCAGGTAATAAAGCCATTATCCTATTTTTATCTTCATCATCAAGATTTAATAAAAAATCAACAACCTTATCTATATCCATGTAATTTAAAATACTTGCAATATGAGAATCCTCAAAATCTTCAAGAATAATATCAAAATCTGTGAAATAAGGAATAGTTCTTGCAATACCTGAATCATCTAAAATATTATAAATAGCAAATCTATCATTTTGCTCCATATGCTTTATTGCAAATGCAATATCATAAGGATGATATTGAAGCAATCTTTCTTTTTTTTCAGCTTGTGAAATGTTTGAGCTTTTAATTATTTCTAATTCTTTAACAATATTCTTCATGTTATTCCTCAAATGAAACGTCTTTTTTAAACAGCTCCACAAAATCCTTATGTAATGCTTGATTCATTTCAGATAACTTATTAACAGAGGCTCTTAACTCTCCTTCTTCTCTAGCAATAGCAATATCATCATCAAAAACTTCAAATTTTGTATATGGATAAGTATCTGTTTTCTTCTTAATATCTGTCTTTATAGTTTTATCAGTATCATAAAAATAATTAGCATACTTGATATAATCATCTTCATTAATTTCAATTGGCGTTAAGAAATTCTTACTATTATTTAAAATCTCTTGTAAACCACTTAAATTATTTTCAAAATATAATTTTCGTATTAATCCAAAAAGCTGTAATTCATTTTGACTTGGACTCATTTTAACAGCAGGATGATACATGATAGCGTAATTTCTATAAGTAGCCTCTACCTCTTCAATTTCTTCATTAGACATTTCATTTAAATGCTTGATAATTGGAGCTATAATCTCAAGTTTTTTATCAAACTTAAACATTTGATCAGCAAATTTTTTCTTTGCATCATCAATAAACAAATTAATTTCTTCCTCTGTTTTATTATTTTTAAGCATGATAGCTATTTGCTGAAGCATTTTATTTTCTTCAGTGATTTTAAATCTTTTTTTAACTAAATCCTTATAATAGTATGTATATTTAGCATCAAATATAAAACCATCCTTACTTATTCTATCATATGTATAAGCAAGAGTAGCAAATTGATCTTGCAATTCTTTAAATTCTGTTTTATTCATCTTATCACCACTTTGTTTAATTGTATCATATTAATCATTAAAAAAAAACTATATTTTTTGAAAAATAACACTTGCATAACAAATATAAATAGTATATAATAACTAATGCTGAAGTTAGCAAATCGGACCGTAGCTCAGCTGGATAGAGCACACGCCTTCTAAGCGTGCGGTCAGGCGTTCGAATCGCCTCGGTCCGGCCACTTTTGAAATTAAGCTCGTTTGAGCTTTTTTATTTTTTAACAGTCTTTATAGACTGTTTCAGACTGTTGACAAAAGGGTACTTTTAGAGAGAAAATTTCTAAAAGTACCCTTTTTTGTTAATATAAAAAGCAT
>CAKQEA010000018.1 GCA_934229785.1 uncultured Anaeroplasmataceae bacterium | reverse complement strand
TATTGCATTTTTAGTGATATATACTTTTTACATTAACAAAAAAGAGTACTTTTAGAAATTTTCTTTCTAAAAGTACCCTTTTGTCAACAGTCTGAAAAGAAATCGAAATCGATTTCTTTTTTTACATTAATTAACCTTTTTTACAGGTACATCCATATAAATTTTTTCAACAGCAAAATGATTACGCTCCTCACGAGTAAATATTGAAACAATTACATCATAACAATCAATTAAAACCCATGATGTATTAGCACCTTCTACACTTCTAACCTTATAACCATTTTTAACTGTTTCTTCTTCGATATAAGAAATAGCGGCTGTTGCCTGACGTTGTGATTGAACAGAGCATAAAATCATTTTATCATAAAATGGTGAACGTCCTGTCATATCATAAACTAAAACATCCTCAGCCTTTATTCTTTCTAAATTGTCTAAAACTAATTCCTCTAAAGTCATTTTACTAACCTTCCTTCTATATTCCTCTAACACTTTAATTTGTCTTGGATGAGCCTTTTGGCCATTATCCTCACAATGCTTAATTGTTTTTTCAAGTGAATAAACAACAGCCTCATTAAATTTGCCATCCATTAATATTTTTCTACATTCAATACAGCTGTCGTATTTTCTATTTATTTCAGTATAATCCGAAATCATAACTATAGCCTCAAGCATACTCATATTCTCTCTACCGAAAACATGATTGTAAATAGCATTGAAGATATCCTCATTTTTACCACCAAGCTTTTTATACATGTAGGCTGAACCATAAGCATGATATAAAAATGGATATTCTCTGCATTCTGTAATTTCATCCTCATTAAGAAGCTTTTCGATTTCACTAGGATCATCATACTTACAATAATCATGCATGTATGATGCAATCATCGCATCAACTACATTCACATCATATTTTTCAGCAAGATATTTAGACATCTCTACAACACCTAAAATATGCTCAAGCCTTTTTTGATTTAAATTTTTATATTTCTCAAAAACAATATTTTTAAAATTTTCCAATGATTCCATCAGTTAAATAAACCTCAGTTCCTTCAATGTAGGTAAGCTTAATTTCACATTTTCCAATAATTGATACAAACCCAAAGCCTGAAAACCAAATGTCTTTTTTATTATTTCCATTTATTTTTACAATCTCAGTTTTATATTTAATATTTTTTTCTTCATCATCACTAGGTGGATTTAATAATTTACCAAGCTGAGTTTGATATAATTCACTTACCCTTTCGCTTTTACATCTATGTATGTATAAATTCTTAGACGCATAGACAACAACAGAGACTCTTTCACATTTAAATTCAAGACTTGCAAGTCCAGCCATCATAATAGCATTATTGTCTGTAATTTGATAAGTTTTAGGTTTCAATTCACTATTTGGAATAATTTTATTATAGCTTGAAGGAAGTAGCATATTTAATACATCGCATTCATTGATTAAGCCTGGAGTATCAATAAAATATTTACCATCTTCAAAAAATGGAATATAAATTTCATTTAAAGTTGTACCAGGTATCATTGATGTAGCTATAACATCTTCTGTTGTTGAGGTATTTCTTTTTAATAAAGCATTTATTAAAGAAGATTTACCAACATTAGCACAACCGACAAAATAAACATTTCTACCACGACGAGCCAAATCAATAGTATGCATTAGATCGTCAATAAAATAGCCATTTTTAGATGATACAATATGAATAGCGTCCACTCTGAAAAATATCTTTTCGCATTCTTTGCTTAGCCAATTAACAATTCCTTCTATATTTGTACTTTTAGGAAATAAATCATATTTATTAGCAACTAAAATTACATTTTTATTTCTAAGCTTATCAATCATTTTTTTATTAAATGTTGATTTAAAGGCAAAAATATCAACTAAAAATATCATTAAACCATTTTTTTCAATTACATTATCAATAACATGTTCATATTCATCATTTGTTGCGACTATTTTAGGTAATTCATTATAATGCTTCATACGGAAGCATCTTTTACAATAAACTGAATTTTCATCTAATGTTGGAATGAAGCCAGCATTATCACTATCCTTGTTTTGTAATATAGCTCCACAGCCTTTACACTTTTTTATTATCATTATTAATCCAACTCCTTTAGCTTAAGATATTCATCTGGGTATTTTTTCTTAATTCTATTTTTAACAAAATTTTCAAGCCTTCTGTTGCACCTAGTTGGAAATGAATCAGATGATTTATCAATTGCCTCAATTAAGGCTGTTTTAATTTTACATCTATTTCCTCCTAAAATATCTGTCATAAGCTGATCACCAAGTATTATAATTTGGTTATTATCATAATTGTTTTTACTAATTTTTTTTATTGCTTTTTTAATACCTCTTTTTAAGGGCTTAGTTGAAAACTTAACACAATCAACTTTAAATGCTTTAGAAAATCTTTCAACTCTATCCTTCTTTGAATTTGAGACAATGATAAGCTCAAAGCCAGTTTTTATTACTTCATCACGCCATTTAATTAAATTATCATTAGGCATAGCATCTAAATATGAAATTAATGTATTATCTAAATCTGTAAGAATAAGTCGAATTCCATCAGCATATAGTTTACTAAGAGGAATTTCATATATTGATTTAAAACAATAATCAGGTATAAATTTTTTTAGCATTAATGGTACCTCAATTCTTAAATTCCCCTAATAAAGGAGTGTTCGTTTTGTTTTTTTTCCTATTGCCAATTATTGGGGCAATCAAAAGTGAATCATATCCAAGAAAATTAACCCTAGAGGAGGAACAAAAATACCTTGAGGATTACATATATAATAAGGATATGACCGCAAGAAGTAAGCTAATTGAGCACAATTTAAGATTAGTTGCTCATATAGCTAAAAAATATGAAAACACCTGTGAGGATAAGGATGACATCCTATCTATTGGTATTTTAGGCTTAATGAAGGCTGTTGATACATTTTCTATTACCTCGAACAATAAGCTTGCAACCTATGCAGCTCGCTGTATAGAAAATGAAATTCTTATGACTCTAAGAGCTGGCAAAAACAAAAGAAATCTAGTCCATCTTCAATCGCCTGTTGCTATCGATAAGGATGGAAATGAAATCCAGCTTCTTGATATGCTCGAGGATAAGGATGTAGATTTATATAAATCCTACGAAAAAAGGCATTTAGAAAAAAATCTTTTAATTGCCTTAAAAAGTCTTAATAGTAGAGAATATGATATTATCTCAAGGCGCTATGGACTTGATAGAGAATCTCAAACTCAAAAAGAGATAGCTAAAGAAATGGGTATTTCTAGAAGCTATGTTTCAAGAATTGAAAAAAGAGCTCTACTAAAACTATATTTTTTAATGAAGGATAAAAAGGAATAGAAAAACTGTAAGAAAGCCTTACAGTTTTAAAATTAGTTCTTTTCTAATAACTGAAGCTTTAATTCTTTTCCGCTTTCAGTTGTAATATAGAATTCATCTCCAGCCTTATGAGTTGCAACACCCTTACCAAGAGGTGAATCTGTTGAAATCTTACCATTAAATGGGTCAGCCTCAATTGTACCTACAATTTCATATTCAACAATTTTGTTTAAATCTTTGTATCTAACCTTAACACGGCTAACATCCAAAATCTTAGCATGCTTTAAAATGTTTTCAATTTCAGAAATACGTGCTTCAATATTAGCCTGCTGCTCTCTTGCTGAAGAGTAATCAGCATTTTCAGATAAGTCACCTTGCTCACGAGCATCTTTTATTGCTTCTCTTACCTGAATACGATCAACTGTTTTTAATTTTTCTAATTCATCTTTTAATTTTTGTTCACCATTTCTAGTTAACTCATATACTTCGTCTTTATTAATCATGAATATCCCTCCGAAAATTCTACTTTGTAATTATAATTTAAAAATTGTAAAAAATCAAGTTAAAACGCATCATTGTACTTGATTTTGCGTAAAATACTTTGAGTTTTATAATAATTAGGAAATAATTTCTCTAATAGCATATAAAATTCTGTACCATGATTTTTATAAAAGAAATGACCAAATTCATGGTAAATAACACTTAATATATAATATTTGTCATATTTACATAGCTTTGTTGCTAAAATTATTTTGTGCCTATTAGGGAAACACTCACCAAAATAGGATGAAACATTTTTGTAATCATATTCAATATTAAATTCAATATTAAATTTATTTTTTATATGTTGTTGATTTAATTCTACAAATTCCTCTAGCTTTGAAGCATAAAATGAGGTTACGATTTTTTGAATATGATTAGTATCAATCTTTGTTGTATGGATATAAAATGTATCATCAACTATCCTTACAACATTAAGATTTGACTGTATTATTTGAAGTTTGTATGAAACACCAAACAAATGAATCGTATTTTCGCTTAAAGGAGGGGACTTGTCTAATGCCTTTATAATTTGATTAAAATTTTTTAAAATCATGCTTTTAATAAAATCATCACCTAGAGGTCTTGGTGTAGTAAAAATAAGCTTATTATCTTTAATTCTTAGATAAATATTTTTATTGCCTCTTTTATAAATGATTTCATAATTAAAATCACGATCACATACTCTTATAATATTCATTTAACACCTCGAAAGGAAATTTTAACAATGACAACTAATTTTTTTAACAAGGATATAAATAAAATTATATCTACTACAAACAGTGATTTTATATCATCACTTAAAAATGCCTACGGCTCTAAGCATAATTTTGAACATGAGCTAATCAAAAAAGCTTATCAACAGGGAAATAAAGGTAAAATCTATTTTTGTGTCAATAATTACTTAAACTTTTCAGTAAGTAAAGATTCAAACGAAAATGAATATACCCTTCTTACCTGTAATCTTGATATTTGTGATATCTATAATTTTATTGAGGATATTGATTATTCAAGATTATCTAACGCCTATATGAAGGTTAGAAGCTTAATTGAGTCTAAGTAAATCGTATGGATTAAGCTCATAATCACATTTAAAATGAATATGCTGTTTTGGATGTCTTGCAGCATCTAGGCTATTTTCTAATTCATCATATATTTCACCAACATTGATTTTGAAGGTTTTAGTAGGAGTAAATACCTCTAGAGTTGTATTTGGTAAAAAATAATTTCTTTGTTCTACATAAAGCATCTTATTTTCTTTATCATAATATTCTACAATACCTACAAAGTCCTTTGTTGGTACTGTTAGGTTAAGGTCATATAATTGCTCATTAATACTAGGTAAATTAAACAAGAATCCTGTAGAGGTTAATCTATTTTCAGCCTTTCTTATAGCTTCCTCATATACTTCAAAGTTTAAAATCTTACCTGTTGACTCATATTCGTCGATTATTCTTCTGTAGCTATTAACTACTGTAGCAATATAATGTAATGACTTCATTCTTCCTTCAATCTTAAATGAATTAATACCTAAATCCATAAGCTTAGGAATAGCTCTAATAGCGCACAAATCCTTACTACTCATTGCAAAAAAATCACCCTTAGGATTTTTAACCTCATTATTATCTATTAAATCATAGCACCATCTACAGCTATGAGCACAACCACCACGATTAGCATCTCTGTTTGTCATATTATTTGATAGCATACATCTACCACTATATGATACACACATACCACCATGAATGAAAACCTCCAAATCTATTTTGGAAGATTTTTTTATTACTTCAATTTCATCAATAGACATCTCTCTTGCTAAAACAACACGATCACAGCCAAATTTTGTGTAAAAATCAACTGCTTCTTGATTAGATGTTGTTTGTTGAGTTGAAACATGGGCTTCCATTTTAGTATGCTCTTTTACCATTCTTAAAATATATAAGCTTGAGGCAATAACACAATCAACCCCACATGCTTCTAAGGACTTTAAATATTCAACTAAGCCTTGAGTGTCTTTATTATGCATTACAATATTACAAGTAACATGAATTTTGGCATTATGCTTATGCGCAAAATCACAGCCTTCTTTTATATCATCCAATGTAAAATTTGATGCTCTAGAACGAAGAGAAAACTTCTCTCCACCAATAAAAACAGCATCCGCACCATATAATATTGCAACCTTTAGTCTTTCAAGATCTCCAGCAGGAGCCAATAATTCAAATTTTTTCATTAAAACAACTCCTTTTGATATACACTATCTTGATAAATAAAGCCATCCTTTATATCAAGTTCTAAGCTATCAATAGCATTACAACATTCTTCTATTGTTATTTTATTATTATTTAAATCATTAAATGAAGCTAAAACCTTATTAAACTTAAAAGAATCAATATATAGTGGATCAAATAAAACATATTCAAAATCTTTAAGCTCATTAAAAAATGGCACTAATGAAATTAAATATGATCTATAAATCATTGTTCCATTTTCATTTTCTATTATTGGGAAAAAATCATTTCTGGTTGATTCTTTTAAATATAGATTATGATGTGTTGTCTTAATATTTGCTTTTTCTTCATAAAGTGAAATAAGCTCTCTACGTGAATAGAACATCATTCGATGACCAAAAACTAAAGAAAATAGCCTTGCATTAGCCTGATTTTTACTTTCAATTATATCTTCAAAAGGGATTTCAAGACTCATAGCACAAGCATCAAAGCCTAATTTCTTATATTCCATTAAATCTAGTGTATTTGTAATCATAGTTTGAGGGTCAAAAATAACCTTATTTACACAATTATTTTTTATTGCTAAATTACAAGCACCAATTTCAGTCATTAAAAATCTAACATTTAAATCCTTGTATTTTTTTATAATTTCTGAAAATAAGCTAATATCCTTTGGATGAGGCATTTTATTCATAGCTATAATTGCAAGCTTATTATTTTTAAGACAAATATCAATTGCTTCATCAATATTTAAGTCCTCATAAACTAATGATGAACCTTTAAAATTTAAAACAAAGGCATCACCATAGCTTAAAAATTTATTTAATTGTAAAATATTATAAACAGAAATTGTTATTTTCATATTTAACCCTCGAAAAAATCCATGGAAGCCATGGATTATTTTTTATTATAAATCTAAAAACTAAATTAATATCTAAATGTACCCTTACCTTTTCCTTTTCCCTTTGAAACACGACTAGGTCCAAGGCCTGAGTAATTACCATTTTTCACTTGAGATTGCATACGCTTCATATCTGTCTCATTCATATTACTCATTTTTTTCATTTGTGATTTCATTTGTTCAAGTGATTGACGAAGCTTATTTACCTCTTGAATACTTCTTCCTGATCCTTTGGCAATTCTATCTCTACGTTTGAAATCCTTATCAATTAACTCCGGATGCTTGCGCTCCTGTTCAGTCATTGAATAAATAATTGCCTCAACCTTATCAAAAGCCTTATCATCAACTTGATTAATTGCTTGCTTCATTTGACCTAAACCAGGTAAAAAGCCTAAAATTTTAGATAATGATCCCATTTTTTTAATCATTTTAAATTGCTTTAAAAGATCATTATAGTTATATGAGCTACTCATCATCTTTTCAGCCATGGATTTCATTTCATCTTCATCAATATTTTCTGTAACAGTATCGATTAAGGATAAAACATCACCCATACCTAAAATTCTATCAGCTAAACGGTCTGGATAAAATATTTCCATCGCATCAAGCTTTTCACCAGTTGACATAATTTTAATTGGAATGCCAGTCATTTCTTTAATTGATAAAGCTGCACCACCACGTGTATCACCATCTAATTTTGTTAAAATTACACCTGTAATATCCAAATCCTTATGGAAGGCTAAAGCTACATTTACTGCATCCTGACCAGCCATTGCATCAACTGTTAATAAAATTTCATCTGGGTGGGCAATTTCTTTAACATTTTTTAATTCCTGCATTAATTCTTCATTAATTTGAAGACGACCTGCAGTATCAATTAAAACAAAATCACAGCCCTCTTCACGAGCACGCTTTAACCCCTCAGTTACAATTTTTTCAGCTGATACCTTTGTTCCCATTTCAAAAACCGGAACATTAATAGATTTACCAAGAGTTACAAGCTGGTCTACCGCTGCAGGACGGTAAATATCTGCAGCAATTAAGAAAGGCTTCTTTTTTAATTTTTTACGATAAAATAATGCCATCTTTCCGACAGCTGTTGTTTTACCAGCACCTTGTAATCCCACAGCCATTACAACTGTCATTCCTGATGATTTAAATTTTAATTCAACAGCCTCATCACCAAGTGTCTTCTTCAATTCTTCACGAACAATCTTTACAACCTGCTGACCTGGATTTAAGCCCTTTAAAATTTTTTCTCCCATTGCTTGTTCTTTAACATTTGCAAGGAATTTTTTAACAACCTTATAATTAACATCAGCCTCTAATAGAGATAATCTAACCTCTCTTAGCATTTCATCTATATCATTTTCATTTAGCTTTCCTTTACCTGTAAGACGTCTAAGTCCCATTTGTAAACGTGAGCTTAAGCTATCAAATGCCATATTTTATTACTCCTTTAAGATATTTAATACTTTTTCCTTAAGAGATGAATCAATTTCTAATAATTCAATTTTCTTAAACTTATTTTTTAACATTAAAATACTTTCATATTCTTCCAAAAGCTTTGTTGTTCTCTTTAACTGATCAAATACTCCATTTCTTGAAATAGAATAATTTTGGGCAATTTCTGTTATAGATAAATCCATATAGTAGTAATCCTCAAAATACAAACGCTGCTTATCGGTTAAAAGACCACCATATAAATCATAAAGCTCTATTATTTCTTCTCTATTTGAAATATCCATTTTTATTCCTCAAAAAAATCAGCAAATAATCCATATAGATATTGTTCAATATCGAATACCTCAAGATCATCCATGCCTTCACCTAAACCAATATATTTAATTGGAATACCCATTTCATGTCTAATTGCAAGAACTATACCTCCCTTTGAGGTACCATCAAGCTTTGTTAAAATTATACCAGTAACATCCGTTGCCTCTTTAAAGGCTTTTGCCTGTGACATTCCATTTTGACCTGTAGTTGCATCAATAACAAGCAATGTTTCATGAGGTGCATCAGGACATTCCTTTTGTAAAACTCTTTTCATTTTAGAAAGCTCATTCATCAAATTAACCTTATTTTGTAATCTACCTGCAGTATCACATAATAAAATATCATAATTCTCAGCCTTAGCCTTCTTAATAGCATCATACATTACAGATGATGGATCAGAGCCATCTGGCTTAGTCACAATATCAACGCCAACTCTTTTAGCCCAAACATCAAGCTGAGCAATAGCACCAGCACGGAAGGTATCTCCAGCTGCAAGTAATACCTTCTTCCCTTCTTTTTTGTATTGATTAGCTATTTTAGCAATTGAGGTTGTCTTTCCAACACCATTAACTCCAACAAATAATATTACAGATAGACCATTTGGATTTAAATTAAGGTTAGCATTTACAATCTCACCATTAAGATATATTTCAAACATCTTGTCCATAATAAGCTCTTGCAACTCTAATGGATCAGTTATTTTTTTATTTTGAACCTCACTTTTCAAGTCATCAATAAAGTCAACAACAGTATCAACGCCAATATCAGCCATAATAAAAATTTCTTCTAATGAATCAAAAAGGTTATCATCTATTTTATTACTCTTAGATAAAACTTCTTTTAAGGTAGATAAGGCACCCTCACGTGTTTTATGTAATCCAAGCTTATACTTCTTACTTTTATTTTTATCCTTTTTTTTAAAAATATCAAAAAAGCCCATTAAAAATCACTCCATTTTTAAAAGATTATATCATAAATAGCCGCATTAAAGCAAATATTAGAAAATTATTCCTTAGTTATTAAGCTATTATATTCTTCCATAGTTAAAACATTCTTGCATCTTGGATAATTACTGCATCCATAAAAGATATTTCCAGCATTCTTACCCTTAGTAGCAACTCTTTTAATCATATGTCCTTTATTACATTTAGGACAAATTAATTCAAATTCTTTTGCCTCTTCCTTCTTATTTAAACAATTTTTAGAACAATATAGCTCGCCATTTTCCTTCTTTAGCATCATTGCACCACAATTTGGACATACCTCATTTGTTGGCTCATCGTTATAAATAGTACGACATTTTGGATAATTTGAGCAGGCATAAAATTTTTTACCTCTATTACTACCACGCATCGCTACCTTTTCCACTAAAGAACCCTTCCCACATTCAGGGCATGGAATTGAAATAAACTTATTTTGGCAATTTTTAGAGCAATATAGTTCGCCATTTTCCTTCTTTAGCATCATAGCATTACAATTTGGACATACCTCATTTGTTGGCTCATCGTTATAAATAGCCTTACATTTTGGATAATTACCACAAGAATAAAATTCTTTTCCCTTATTTATTCCCTTTGTCGCAACTCGCTTAAATAAATTAGCTTTACCACATATAGGGCATAAAATATTTGTATCAACTGCCGCATTTTCATCCTTTTTTATATAAGTGCATTCAGGATAGTTACTGCAAGAAGTAAACTCACCATATTTTCCTAATCTAATTACTAAATTATTACCACAAACAGGACATATTTCATCAGTTTGAATTGGATAAATTGCTGGCATATTTTCTATAGCATTATCAAGAAGAGGAGTAAACGCATTATAAAATTCTGATAACTCATCAAGCTTATTTTTTTCACCTGAAGCTATTAAGTCTAAATCTGATTCCATTTCAGCAGTATATTCAACATTTATAAGATTACTAAAATAATCCTGTAGCTTTTCTGTAGTTAAAATTCCTTGCTTTGTTGGAATTAATGAACGCTTTTCTACAGTTATATATTCTCTATCCTTTAATGTTTGAATAGTTTGAGCATATGTTGATGGTCTACCTATTCCTTTTTCTTCCATATCCTTAATTAAAGAAGCTTCAGTATATCTACTTTTAGGTTGAGTTTCTTTATCTAAAATATTTATTTCATTAGCATTAAATGAATTTCCTAGCTCAAAATTAGGAAGCATTTCATTTTGATCAGAATCCTCTTTATCATAAATTTTTAAATATCCATCAAAAACAATTTGCTGACCTGTTGTAGCCCATACTGAATCGGTATTTGTAAATTCAACCTTAGTAGAATTAAAAATTGCACTACTCATTAATGAGGCTAATGTTCTTTTATATATAAGGCTATAAAGCTTATATTCCTCATCAGTTAAATATCTTTTAACTCTTTCAGGCGTTCTTTCTATATTTGTAGGACGAATACCCTCATGAGCATCCTGCATACCCTTTTGGTCCTTATGTTTAACAAATCCAACATATTTCTTTCCATAATTATTCTCAATAAAGTTTATTGTCTCATTAACAAATGAATCAGCAAGTCTTGTTGAATCAGTACGCATATACGTAATTAAACCAACAGTTTCTTCACCAATATTTTTACCCTCATATAAACTTTGAGCAATACGCATTGTTCTTGTAGCATTAAAGCCAAGCTTGTTAGAGGCATCCTGTTGCATAGTTGAGGTTGTATAGGTTGGATAGGAATTTCTTTTTATTTGTTTATTTGTAATATCAGATACAGTAAAAGATAATAATCTACCCTTTAAATCCTCTAATATTTTTCTATCAGTAATTCGATTTTTAGCATTAATTTCTTCATCATTAATCTTTGTTAGTTTTAATTTAAAAGTATTAAATTTAGCTTCCATTTCATAATAGCTTGTAGGTACAAATGATAAAATTTCTTTTTCAAGATTTACAATCAAAAGTAACGCAACACTTTGAACACGACCTGCACTCTTAGATCCAATCTTTCTTTGTAAAAGCTTAGAAAGCTTAAAACCTAAGATTCTATCAATCATACGTCTTGTTTCTTGAGAATCCACCATTCTTAAATCTATTTTATGAGGAGCTTTTAAGGCATCAACAACTGCAGTTTTTGTTATTTCATGAAATTCAATTCTATTTAAATCATCAAATTTAAGCCCAAGACATCTAGCAAGATGAAAGGCAATAGCCTCTCCTTCACGATCGGGGTCGGTTGCAAGGTAAACCTCTTTACCCTTACACGCCTTAATTAATTTTTTAACTAAATCTTCTTTGTCCTTCATTATCTTATAGGTTGGAATAAATCCGTTATTAATATCTATACCAAGTCCATCTTTTCCTGAGGTTGCAAGATCACAAATATGCCCCTTTGAGGATAAAACCTCATATCCAGTACCTAAATATGATGATATTGTATGAGATTTACTTGGTGACTCAACAATTATTACCTTTTGCATAACATACCTCCACTATTATATATTTTATATTAGTTCAAACATTTATAGTTGTCAATTAAAAAAAATTATGCATCCTAATATAAAATATATATATTTTATGTTTTTTATTCAAAATTAATTTTAAAACTCAAAAAATAAAGGTTTACAATAAATATAAACCTAGTTCTTTTAATTATATAAATCTATTTGTTATCTAGCTTTGTTGTTTTATTATCTAAATCATTAGTTTTTCCAAATTCATCATTAGATAAATCTAGTGATAACTGTTTTGAATAATACTTTGAAACAGGATAAAATGTTTTTCTATGAATTGGACATGGTCCATATTTTTCTAATGCTTCAAAATGCATTTTCGTACCATATCCTTTATGATTTTTAAAGCCATAGTTGGGGTATTTAATATCCATTTTTTCCATATATGCATCTCTTGTGACTTTAGCAAGTATAGAAGCTGCCGCAATTGAAGCTGATAAGGCATCACCATGAATAATCGATTTATGCTCAAGCTCTAATTCAGCAAGTGGCATTGCATCAATTAGTGCAAAATCAGGAGTAACATCTAAGGAAGTAATTGCCTCTATCATACCCTTTTTTGTTGCTTGATAAATATCCATTTTGTCAATATCCTCAACCGATATAAAAACAACCTTATAGGCAATTGCTTCTTTGACAATTATTTTATAAAGCTCTTCTCTTTTTTTACTAGATAGCTTTTTAGAATCATTTAATCCCTTAATTCTTAAAAATGGAGGGAGGATACAACTAGCTACACATACAGGACCAGCAATAGGACCACGACCAGCTTCATCACAACCACATATTATATGATAGCCAGAATCATACAATTCCTCTTCAAATTTATATAAGTCCACAACCTCTTGGGTCTTCATAGCTCATCTCTCCTATCTTATTACCTCGTAATTCATTCATTATGATAGTACAAATTCTTGAATAATCGGTAACTCCGCCCTTTAATAGGCAACCACGTTTTTTTGCAATTTGATCAATAACTAAGCTTGGATCATCACTAAGTTCGTCAAGCGAATATCTCTTTTTTAACAAATCTGGATAATTAAGCATCAAATATTCAACAGATTTTAGAGTTAATCCCTCCAAATCTAAAATTTCATCCTTAATTGACCCACACATCGCAAGCTTTAATCCAACCATTTGATCTTCAAATTTAGGCCATAAAATACCTGGAGTATCTAAAAGTAATAAATCATCATTTATTTTAATCCAAGTTTGACTCTTTGTAACACCAGGCTTATCTCCAACTGCCGCAGCCTTTCTTTTGGCAATTGTATTTATAAATGTAGATTTACCAACATTAGGAATTCCTAAGACCATAGCTTTAATTGTTTCAGATTTTATGCCTTTTCTTTTTCTAGTTTCAAAAACATCCTTTAAAGCCATTTTAGCATACTTAATAATTAAGCTTGTGTGATAATTAGTTACTGAATCAATATCTAAAGATAATATATTATTATCCTTATAATAATTCATCCATTCCTCTGTAATTTTAGGATCAGCAATACTTGCCTTACAAAGTAGAATTAAGCGAGGTTTATTTCCAACGATTTCATCAATCATAGGGTTAGTTGAAGAATATGGTATTCTTGCATCCTTAAGCTCAATAATTAAATCAACCATTTTAATTTTTTCTAAAATTTCTCTTTTTGCCTTGGCCATATGACCTGGATACCATTGAATTGTTTGCATAAACTACCTCGCAATTTCTTCTTCTATTTTTTTAAATGGATAAATTCTAAATAAAACTCTTCCATAAACCTGGCTTTCTTCAATTAAGCCAAAATACCTTGAGTCAACAGAATTACTTCTATTATCTCCTAAAACCATGAGATATCCATTAGGAATCACAAATGAATTGTCATTTATTTCAATATCTAATTGATAAGCTAAAAATGTAAATTGATGAAATTCAAAATATTCCTCAAATTTATCATTTATAAATAACTCTTGAGTTTTATTATTATAAGATATTACATCACCTTTGGTTGCAACTACCCTTTTAATAAATAGCTCACCTGAATTGTTTGTATATTTTGATGCATCAAAAATCACTATATCATTTTGCTTTGGAGTATAAAACAAACCAGAAACAATTAGCTTGTCCTTGTCATTTAAGGTTTTATTCATTGATCTACCACTTACATTGCATGGCGTTAATATAAATATCATAATAAAAAACATAATAGATATTACAGAAAATATAAATGACAATAAATCTGTTTTTTTATCAATTTTATAGCTTAAGTTATACCATTTATCTATTTTTAGATAACGGATTAAATTAAACATTCCTAAGCTTAAATGAATAGATAAGGCTAATGATAAAAATAAATAATAAATAATTTCAAAAAAATTAATATTAATATTAGAAATTATTTTTGAAAAAAAGCCCACTCTTTTGTTATAAATTATAGACAATATTAATACTATACAAAAAAATACTGAATAAATCAAATGTTTTATTATAAGTTTTGAAAAAAGCTTTTTACAAGCATCATTTGATACTTCTTCTTTATTAATTTCTTCATCTAAATTAATTTTAATCATAAATTATCATCAATCCCAAATATTTGACGTAGCTTATAAGAATCAACTAAAATCTCTCTTTGCTTAGTTCCATTTTTAGGTGAAACTATTTGTCTTTCCTCTAAAATTTGAACAATTCTTTGGGCACGATTAAATCCTAATCCAAAGCCCTGCTGAATTGAATTAATTGAACAAGTTCCCTGCTGAACACAAGCCTCTGCAATTTGATATAATAGCTCCTCAGATTCTGATACGTCAGCCTTGCTATTATTACCACCACCTTGTGTTTTATTTAATGCACGCTTTAAATCATCATGAGTAAATAAGAAATCTGGTTCATATCTTTCACAAATATAATCACATACCGCACCAATTTCTTCATCAGAAATATAAGCACCCTGAGCACGAATTGGTGTTGAATTATTTTTAATAAGCATATCTCCACGACCAAGAAGAGATTCAGCACCATTTTCATCAAGAATAGTTCTTGAATCCATATCTGATGCAACACGGAAGGCAATACGGCATGTAATATTTGCTTTAATTGTACCATTAACAACATCAACTGTAGGTCTTTGGGTAGCTAATATAATGTGAATTCCACAAGCTCTAGCCTTTTGAGCAAGTCTAATAATAGCCTCATTAGCCTCAGCACCACATTGCATAACTAAATCATTAAATTCATCAACAACAATTACAATAAATGGCATGTTTTCAAGTTCTGGCTTTAACATCTTTTTCTTATTATAGTCATCAATATTTCTAACTCTTGTTCTAGCTAAAATATCATAACGTCTTTCCATTTCATCAACAGCCCATTTTAAAGCCTGAGTAGCCATTGCTGCATCATCAATAACTGGAGTTGCAAGATGTGGTAGGTCATTATAAAATGATAATTCTACCTTCTTAGGGTCAACTAGAATTAATTTTAAACGATCAGGTGAATTTTTAATTAATAAAGAAACCAAAATAGTATTAATTGATACAGATTTACCAGATTTTGTCGCACCTGCAATTAAAGCATGAGGCATATCAATAATATTTTGATAAACTGGTGTACCATCAATATTTTTACCCATCGCAACATTTAAAGGCTTATTATCATGGACATATTCTTCATTAATAATATCTCCAAAGGCTACAACATCGCTAACATCATTAGGAACCTCAATACCAACAGTATTTTTTCCAGGAATTGGAGCTTGTATACGAATAGATTTAGCTTGCAAGCTCATTTGAAGATTATCTGAATTTTGACTCACCTTTTTAACATTAACACCAGGAGCAAGTAAAATTTCATAGCGAGTGAATGCTGGTCCCTTTGTATAGGTTACAACCTCACCATCAATTCCGAAGTTTTTGAGTGTTTGGTTAATTACATCCTTCTTCTCCTCAAGCCAAGCTGGATGCTCATCAATTATTCCTGTTGATGTTTTAAATATAGAACGATATGGAATAAAATAATCCTCATATTTACTCTTGTTAGGTTTTGTATAATATTCATCTTCAATATTAGAGCTTGGATTATTTTTAATAGTATTTGTATTTTCTGTTTGCTTATAAAGCTCATTATTTGTTTGGTTTTGCATCTTCATAATTGCTTCTTCAATTGTCTGATTTCTATCTACTGCAGGATTTGAATATTCTTCTTTAGAATCAAATTCAATTTTTGGAGACTTAAATGTAGGTGTTGCATCAAACGACAAATCATCATCAATATCAAATTTAAAATCATTTGATTTTTTATCCTCTTGATAATTATTTTTTTCTGTTAAAAATGATGGAATATTGGTTTGTTCTGGCTTTGGCAGCTTTTTATCATAGGTGTTATATTCATAGGCAGGAACATCATCGTCAATTGAAATATCAAGTTTAAATTCATTATCAGGATTTGTGATATCCTCTTCAGATTCATTTTCAATAACTGGTGCTATAACTTCCTCTTCATCTAATAAATCTTCAATAAATGAGAATGTAGTCTTTCTAACCTCTTTTTTAACCTCTTCTTTCTTCTTATCATAATCAGTACCAATATAGGCTTCCTTATCATTATGATTTAAAATAGAAAATTCATGATATTTTGTACCATATTTTTTTATAAGATCATCTTCAGTTAAATGTTTCTCATCATCACTTCTAATATAATCATAGTTGTCAACATCTATACTTCCTCTATTATCAACTATTCTAACCTTATCTAAAACATTTGTACCATGAAATGGAGAACAAACCTTACTTTTTTGAAATCCACTTTTTTTCTTAATTAAACCAGTTGTACCATAATCAATTTGTGGAATATAAAATTTTTCATCCTCATCAGTAATTATAATTGGAGTTTTATTCTTCTTCATTTACTTGATCCCCCTGTTGATTATTTTTTTTCATTAATGGATATTTTTCATCAAACAATGATTTGTAATCACAATTTGTTGATGGAATATAAGAATAACTTTTAAAGCGATACTTTATTTCATTTGTTGGAATTACAATATCCTCTTTTGTTTTTTCACTTTCTGTTTTTATCTCTTCAGATGCATCATATAAATCCTTATCAATAGATGATAACAAGGCATCAACATTTGATTCAATTTCAACATTTTCTTTAAATACAGTTTTACTATAAATTTTATATGTTTCTTCACCTACAACCGCTATAATAACCATACAAAGCTTTCCTGTAATTATATCTGTTGTTTTACTAATTACAATTTTTCTAAACCACCAAACTGGATTTACAACATTAACTACCTTCATTATACCATTTAAGGTAGTATTAGCTTCCTTAGAAAGCTTAAAGGCCTTAGAAGATGTAACCTTATTTGTTTTTTGAGTTAAATCAAAAATAGTTGATATCTTCATTTTTTTTAAAAGCCTTAGAACCTTTCTATCTAGGATTTCTTCTATTCTTTTCCTAATATAGCTAGATAAAATCAAAACCTCATCAACAGACAATTCAAGTAGTGGATACTTGCTATTAGGATAAAATCTTGTGGCAATACCATATACTAATCCTGTACAAATATCCTTACAATGACTAATTTTAGAATTAGAGCCCATCAAATCTTTATCCTTAAAATTCTTTTGGCTTTCTAAAATCATTTCCTTAACCTCTTTAGTTGTTAAGGTATCTGCATCTGTTTTTATAATAAACTTTTTATTTCTTAAAGATGCCACAACTAAAAATGCATAAATTAAGCAAATTAAGGTAGCACCAAAAATAATTCCAATTAAAAAGCTAATGATAGTTGAAAAATCTATATTTATAATCCAAATTTTAAATAAAAAATTCATCAAATCATCGCCTTTCACTCTCATATATTATATAATATAATGTGTCAAATTAAAAGATTATTAGCTTCAAAAATAATATAAAATGATGGTGATTATATGAAATATTTAATTTTTGCTGATTATGATAATACTCTAGCAATAAACGGAAATTTAAGCATAAAGACAATAAATGGTATTTTAGAAATAACAAAAAATAACAAACTATGTATCTTAAGCTTTAGTAGCTTTGATGACATTATTAATATTTTAAATCAAAATAATATAAATTGTGATTTCTTCTCATTTTCCTCTAATAAAGGAATTATTAACAATAAAACAATTATAAATAATATTTCATTTGAGATAATTAATGATCTTTTTAATAAATTCAATCCCTTTATCTATACCTTTTATGCTCAAAATGAAGAAAAAACCTATATAAAAAATTATCAAGAACGATTAAGCATTATGTATCCTAAAAAAAATCAGGAAATAATTAATAAACTAGATAAGGATATAGAATCGGCCTTTTTTGCCATAAGCATTGAAGAAAGTGATAATTTTAATGAAACGGTTAAAAAATTAGGATTAGATGTTTTGGTTATTGCCTGTGATAAATTAAGAGAGCTTGCAATAATAAAGAAAAACAATCTAAAAAAAGCTGATATTATTGATCTTTGTAAAATGATTTATCCAAATTACAAAACAATTGGAATAGCTGATAGCTATGATGATTTTGAGTTTATTAAGCTTTGTGATATAAAAATCGCTATGAAAAATGGTGATTTAAAATTAAAAAAAGAGTGTGATATCACAACATCAGATACTTGTTCTGATGATGGATGTATCACAGCTCTTCTAAATATTACAAAATGTTAAATTATACCTGAGGCTTTTAATAAGTATAGGGCATTTGTGGAAACACATTTGCCTTTTTTTATCTTATAGTCAAATGTAATTTTGTTTTCTTCATCATAATCTTCGTTAAAATGATAATTTAAAATATTTGGTGTATCACATAATTCAAAATCATGTGTACTAATAATGAAATTTTGTTTATATTCATTAAATTTTTCAATAACCTTTTTAGAGGCTGCTATTCTTTCTAAAGCATTTGTACCTTTAAATATTTCATCAACAAGAATTAAGCATTTATTTATTTTTATAGCTTCATTCATTTCCTTCATTCTAAGAATTTCTGCATAAAATGTTGAAATACCCTCACTTAGCATATCATTAGCACGTAGTGATGTAAATATTTTCATATCATATGATGAAAAACTCTTAGCACATACAATAGACCTAGCATTAAACAAAATTTGATTAATCGCAAGTGTTCTCATAAATGTAGTTTTACCAGACATATTACTTCCTGTTAGAACAACACCACCATCTAAAGTAAAATCATTATTAACACAATTTTTAACAAGTGGATGGTATAATCCCTCGCCAGTCATTACATCTGATATTGTAGGAATTGATGTTATTTCATTATCAATCTTTAGGTTTGCAAATGACATCATACATTCTATAGTCGCAACACTTTCAAATAAATCATCTAAATCTAAAATATTACTTGAAGCACGATTATAATAAACTACCATAAATAAATCATAGGAAAACAAAGAATTTAGAATAACGTTTGCAATAGCATTTTTTCTAGTTGAAAGTGATAAATAGACACCTCTTAAGCTTTTTAAGGATTCATATTTATTTTTAATAACACCTTTTAAATTATTAAAATATTCATCATCACTTTTATAAGAAATAATACTATCTGCAAGGTGTAAATAAGCATCACAAAGCTCATAGTATTTAAAAGAATCAAGATCAAAAATTGAATTTGTCAAAAATATTTTGCATAATGCATAATTAGCAACAAGTCCTAAAACAAAAAATAAAGGATTTAGCTTTATAACAAACATTAACGCAAATAATACCCATACTCCTATAAATGATAAAAGAGGGATAAAATTTGATAATACTAAATTAATTTTTTGTTTAATTACAATTTTAAACTCATCATAATTAATATTTTTAGCAGAATCCTTAAATTCATGCAAGGATGCCTCTAGGGTTAAGGTATCCTCAGTTGATCCTAATGAATCAATGCATTTTGTATAATTTATTTCATGTTCATCAGGATTAATTAACTCATGAGCAAATTTTAATCTACCTGGTTTAGTTTTACATACTGTTAAATATTGAAATAATGAATGAGAACCAAAAATATCAAGATCAGAAATTTTATAATTATTCTTATCGATAAAATCTCTTCCTTCATCTAAAAAGCCAATCATATCATTATTTCTTCTTTTGTAATGAATCTTATAGACATCCTTCATTTTTCTTTTTAAATTTAATTCTTTAAAAAACTTATTTGTATAAAAAATAAAAACAAGTATTACAGCAAAGCTTACTGCTGATAATATACCATATAAAATATATTGTTGTAATGACAAAAGGCATAGTACCCATAATATTAAATTTAACGCTAAAATCAATCTAATAAATGATATAAGCTTACATCTTTTTTCTAGTTTGCTAATTTCACTATCAAGCTTCTTTTCATTTTGAAATGCAATCATTTTTTCTCCTTCTTAATTTAATTTTTTAGAAAAATTAGGGGTATTTTTTACCCCTAATACTAATTATATAATTTATTTTAAAAATCAATCATTAATTTTAATTGGTAGTGTATGCCAAATTTCATCATTATATTGACGCATTGTACGATCTGTTGTAAAGAAACCAGATTTTGCTGTATTAACGATTGACATATGTAACCACTTCTTTTGATCCTTATAAAGGTTATTAATCTTTTCTTGAGCTTCAATATAGCTTGCGAAGTCCTTTAAAACAAAGTAATTATCCTTGTATAATAGATTGTCACGAATAACATCAAATTCATGAATATCAACCTTATCAAAGAATCCATTTGTAAGTTGATCAATTACAGTATGAATTCTCTCATCTGAATTGTAGTAATCCATTGGATTATATCCACCACTTGCATATAAATCAGTTACCTCTTTAGCATCCATACCAAAGATTACTTCATTTTCTCTACCTGCCAAATCAGCAATTTCGACATTAGCACCATCAAGAGTACCTAATGTTATAGCACCATTCATCATAAACTTCATATTAGATGTACCTGATGCTTCCTTAGAGGCTGTTGAAATTTGCTCACTAACATTTGCTGCTGGTACAATTGTTTCTGCATAAGTTACATTATAATTTACAACAAATACAACCTTTAATAGCTTATTTGTTTCCTCATCATCATTAACCTTATCAGCTATTGTATTAATTAATTTAATTACCTTTTTAGCAAAATAATAGCCTGGAGCTGACTTGGCACCAAAAATAAAGCTATGTGGATGATAATTTGCCTTAAATTCTGGATCTGTCTTTAAACGATTATAAACATACATAATATGTAGGGCATTCATTAGCTGACGCTTATATTCATGTAATCTCTTTACTTGAACGTCAAAAATCGAATTTGTATCTAATGAAACACCCTGTGATGTATAAATCTTTTTAGCAAGTGCCTGCTTACGAGCCTTCTTCATTTTAGCAAACTCTTTTTGAATTTCAGGATCATCTGCATATGGTAATAGCTTTAATAATTCATTTTCTGGATCCTTAACCCAATTTGGACAAATCTTAGCTAAGATTTCAACAAGCTCAGGATTTGAGTGTAAGCACCAACGACGATGAGTAATACCATTAGTCTTATTATTAAACTTACCTGGATAATAATCATTGAATACCTTCATTTCAATATTTTTCAAAATTTCAGTATGAAGTGCAGCAACACCATTAACACTAAATGAGCCATGGATGGCTAAATTTGCCATATGAACTGTGTTATCCTTAATGATTGCCATTTGGTAAGCCTCAGGTGAATTTTCACCATACTTATTAGCAATTTCAATTAATAAACGACGATTAATTTCCTCTGTAATTGTATAAATTCTTGGTAATAATTTCTTAAATAAATGAACAGGCCACTTCTCTAATGCCTCAGATAAAATAGTATGGTTAGTATAAGCACAGCTATTTTTTGTAATCTTCCATGCATCTTCCCATTCTAAATGCTCCTCATCTACTAGTATACGCATTAATTCAGCAATTATTAATGATGGATGAGTATCATTAATATGGAATACAGTTTTCTTATCTAAATTCTTAACTGTTTTATAAATTTTCTTGTGTCTACGAATGGCATTTACAACACCTGCTGATACAAAGAAATATTGTTGCTTTAAACGAAGCATCTTTCCTTCTTCTGTATCATCATTTGGATAAAGCATTGATGAAATCTCTCTAAGCTTTCTATGGTATTCAAAGGCATCCTCATTTGTTGGATAAGTTGAAGCTGGCTCAGCACTCCATAAACGAAGTGTATTTACAATATGATTATTATCTCCAATGATTGGAATATCATATGGTACTGCCTTAATATATTCAGCATCCTTATGCTCAACATGTAGCTTACCATTTTCACTTGACATATCAATATAGCCAAAGAAAGGAATTTCAACAGAATCCTCATCCTTACGAATTTCCCAAACATTAACATCCTTTAACCAACGATCTGGATGCTCAACTTGGTATCCATTACGAACACCTTGTTCAAAGAAACCATAACGATAACGAATACAATTACCATGAACAGGAAGTCCAAGTGAAGCAACTGAATCCATGAAGCAAGCTGCAAGTCTACCAAGACCACCATTACCTAAACCTGCATCTGTTTCTTGATGCTCAACCTCATTAAGGTCTAATCCTAATTCATCAAAGGCTTTTTTAACAACTGGATAAACTCCAGCATTCATTAGGTTATTTGTAATCATTCTTCCCATTAAAAATTCCATTGAGAAATAATAAACAACCTTTGATTTTTGAGCCTTCATTGCCTCATTTGTTTTATGCCAATCTGATGCAATATTATAACGAAGCATTTCACCTAAAACAACATATTGTTGATAAGGTGTTGATTCCTCAAAATTTACAGCATATTTATTTTCAACATTAGAAATAAATGCTTTTTTAAATGTTTCTACATCTTTAAAATTAGGGTAATTCATTTTAAGTCCTCCTTAAATTACCAATACTCAAACCAATTTTACCATAAAATTGTATTTTTTAATCACTAAAGCGCTTTTATTTAAAATTAAATCGCTTTCTTAACATTTTTTTCCTTTTTTTGCTTATCTATAGTACCATCACTTTTTTTAGCTCTTGGCACCTTATAAATAGGCTTTAATACAACAATTCCTAAAGGTGGAACAGTTATACGCATTTTATTTTTACAATGCTGCCAAGGCTTATGTTCAACCTTAACTGGCTTTAAATTTATTTGATTTGATCCACCATAAATATCCTTATCTGAATTAATTACCTCTATATACCTATCTGGACAAATTGCTCCAATTTCATAATCATGATAAACATTAGGGGTACAATTCATAACAATAATTAAATGATCCTTCTTATCCTTAGCAAACCTTGCATAAACATATAATGATTGATCGCAATTGTCAGCTTCTAACCACATAAAGCCCTCAGGCTTATAATCACATTGCCACAATGCTTTACTATTTTTATAGACATTGGTCATATCCATTGTAAATCTTGATGCTGCATCATGATTTGGATATTTCCTAATTTCCCAAGGTAGTTCTCCTTCATAATGCCACTCATCATATGAAGGCATTTCATCACCCATAAATAATAATTTTTTTCCTGGATGAGTAAGCATATAGCCTATTAAAGTTTTGTAATTGGCAAACTGCTGCCATTGATCTCCTGGCATTTTATTAAGAAGTGAGCCCTTCATATGCACAACCTCATCATGAGATAAAGGAAGCATAAATTGTTCATTATAAAAATAAGCCATTGAGAATGTTAATTGATTATGATGATATTTTCTATAAATCGGATCAAGCTTAAAATACTTCAACGTATCATTCATCCAGCCCATATCCCATTTATAGTTAAAACCTAAGCCTCCAATACCTGCAGGTAGGGTAACATATGGATGAGCAGATGAATCCTCAGCTGATAATATAACTCTATCATCTTGAGTAAATAAATGAACAGATAATTCTCTTAAAAATTCACAAGCACCTGTATTAGTTCCAATTTGAGGATTACCATGATAATAAATTAAATTACTAACCGCATCAACTCTAAAACCATCAATATGATAATACTTCATATAAAATAAGGCATTCGAATACAAAAATGATTTAGTTGTGCCTTTACCTAAATCAAGATTGGCTGTTCCCCATTCCTTATTTTCTCTTATATTTTCATCACCATATTCATATAAATATGATCCATCAAACATATATAAGCCATGAGCATCCTTACAAATATGGCCCGGAACCCAATCCATAATTATACCAATACCAGCTTGATGTAGCATATCAACAAAATACATAAAATCCTTAGGTGTACCATATCTTGAAGTAATTGCGTAATATCCAACTCCCTGATACCCCCATGAAGCATCAAGTGGATGCTCATAAACAGGCATAAGCTCAACATGAGTATAACCATAATTTTTTAAATAATTTATAAGCATAGGTGCAATTTCTTTATAGGTATAAAAACCATTTTCTCCTAAGCCCTTTTTCTTCCAAGAGCCAAGGTGCATTTCATAAATAAGCATAGGCTCTTCATATGTTTTAGGATGAGTAAACATCCAATAATCATCATTCCATTTATATCCTTCAATATTATAAACAACTGAATCCTGAAGTGGTCTTAAGCTAGCATAAAATCCATAAGGATCTGATTTATATAAAATCTTATCATCCTTAGTAGTAATACAATACTTATAGCGTTTAAGCTCATAATCACCAATAAGCTTTGCATACCATACTCCATTAGGATCTACACAAAATAATTCCTGCTCACCACGAGTAAAATAATTCCATTCTCCAACAATTTCAACCTTTTTAGCATTTGGTGCATATAAGCAAAACTCACATGCAATATTTTTACCATTATCATCCTTAATTAAATGAGCGCCAAAAATATTATAGGATTCAAGAGATTTACCTTGATCATAGAAATATAAAAACTTACTATCAATCTTTTCTCTAACTGCCATATTTAGTATTCTCCTTTATCGATATCTTTATTTCTTATTATATACTATTTGGTAATTTTAAACAATAAGCAAGAAAAAAGAAAGATAGAACAAATCCATCTTTCAATATAAATATCTATTATTTTAAAAAATATTAATCTATATAATTATCAATCAAATAATTAAATTCAGAAATACTATATCCTCTTTGAAGAATATATCTTTTTAATTTCATTTTATCATTATAGTTATCTGATTTATATTTTAATAATGCTTTTTGATAAATCTTAAGCATTGCTTTATAATATTCATCCTCATCAATTGATGAAAGACCTATATCAATAAGACTATCATTAAATTTTCTTTCAAAAAGCTTCTTTGAAATCATAAGTCTACCATTTCCACTTCTTGCATAATATGAAGCAAGATCTTTAGCAAGCTTTTCATCATCAATTATTTTTATTTTTTTTAGCTTATCAATTATTTCGGCAATCTCATTGTTTACTAAACCCTTATTTAGTAAATAATCATAAATCTCAACACTATTTTTACTATATTTATAGGCATAATTTAATGCTTTATCATAATAGAAAGATAAATCATTTTTCTTAATTGCTTCATCTAAAATACTTTGATTGATTTCTTTGCCCTTAACTAGCCTATATTCTAAAATGACATCTTCTGAAAATGAATACTCTATTCCATCAATTTGGCAAATATACCTTATATTTTTACCATTAGCCTTAGCTTCTAGCTTTTCTACTATCAATGTAAAATTCCTCTTTTTCCATATTCTCCTCTAACCTCTTTACAGCTTGTCACAAAAGTGAAGGCCTTTGGATCAATTTGAGAAATTAATGAGGTTGTTTTATAGGCTTCCTTTTTATCCATTGTGCAAATAACCATTGTTAAATCAGTTGCAGTATAGCCACCTGTAACCTTAACAAAAGTTACACCACGATCAAGTGTTGAATAAATAAGATTTTTAATAACATCAGGGTTAGACGTAATTATATATACCGTTCTTCTTGATTTTAATGATAAAGCAATATAATCAACAATGAAGGCATTTCCTAAAACACCAATAACGCCATAAACTACATTTTCAATATAAAAACCAAATGGATTAAATTTAAATCCAGAAAATAAAACAATAATCATATCTGTCAAATACATTGTAACTGACATAGGAACATGTAAATATTTACTCATTATCTTTTGTAAGACATCCATTCCACCCGTAGATCCATTATATTTAATAGCAAGACCAATACCACATCCAGCTAAAATAGTACCACAAATTAAACAAATAAGCTTTTCATTACCACTTGAAATATTATTATAAAAATAATAAGGATCCATTGTTTTTTCAAAAATAAATAAAAATGTTGGTGAAACTAAAGAACCATAAATTGTTTTAATAAAGAAATCCTTACCAAGTAAGACTCCACCAATTATTAACAATATACCATTAACTATATATATAAATATTGATGAAGTGAACCAAGAACCAATACCATCAAATACTGGCTCTAATAAAATTGCAAGTCCCATTACTCCACCAAATACTATTTTAGCAGGATCTAAAAAGAAATAGAATGCTAAATCAAGTAAAATAACACCTATAGTAATCCAAAAATAAGCCTCAATCCACTTTTTCTTATTCAAGTGTATGTTATTATTGTTATCTAGTTCAAATCCAATTTTATCTAACTCATTAATTTTGTTCTTTTCTTCATTATTCATGACGTCCACCTGCTAAATATTTTAAATAAGCTAAAATAAAGCCTTCAATATCTCCATCCATTACTGCTTGAATATTTCCCATTTCATAATTTGTTCTATGATCCTTAACTAAAGTATAAGGACAAAATACATATGAACGAATTTGAGAACCAAAATTAATTCCCATTTGCTCGCCTTTTTCCTTATGAAGCTCTTCTTCAGTCTTCTTTATTTCCAAATCTAAAAGCTTGCTTTTAAGTAAAGTCATCGCAATTTCTTTATTTCTAATTTGACTTCTTTCCTTTTGACAAGCAACTGAAATGCCAGTTGGCTTATGTGTTAATCTTACAGCTGAATAGGTAGTATTAACTCCCTGACCACCAGGACCTGATGAACAGAAGGTATCAACTCTTAAATCCTCATCTGGAATAACAATATCATTATTTTCTTCAATTTCAGGGGCAACATCACAAGAACAAAATGAAGTATGGCGCCTTGCGTTAGAATCAAATGGTGAAATTCTAACTAACCTGTGAACACCACGCTCGCCCTTTAACATTCCATAAGCATTATCGCCCTTTATAGACATTGTAACTGATTTAATACCAGCCTCATCACCTGCTTGATAATCTAAAACTGTAACCTTATAGCCTTTTCGTGCACAAAATCTTGTATACATACGATAAAGCATATCAGCCCAATCCATTGATTCAGTACCACCAGCACCAGGATGAAGTTCTAAGATACAATTATTCATATCATACTTTCCGCTAAGTAAAGCTTTTTCCTCCAACTGAGCCATATAATCCTTAAATGATGAAATACTTTCATCTAGTAAAGCCATAGCCTCTTCATCCTCTAAGGCAAAATCTGCCATTTCTTCGATATCATCAAATTGCTTTTTAGCATTATCGTATGATGAAATAACCATTTTTAAAGCATTAGCCTTATTAATTAAGCTTTGAGCATTACTAGGATCATTCCATAAATTAGGGTCAGCTATTTTTTCTTCTAATTCATTATAAATGGGAAGCTTATTTTCAATTTGTAAAGCAACATATAAATCTTTAAGCTTATTACTATATTCCTCTATAAATTTATTCAATTCATATTTTTCCATACTATCCTCCATCAAAATTAAAAGACTCAAATAAGAGTCTTCACTAACAAATACAATTAATACTTATACGTATTTAACAAATAACACATATATTATATACTAAGTATATTTTCTTTTCAATTTATATTATGCTCAAAAATTTGTTATAATTTTATTTAGCATTTAATTTTCGAATAAAATTCTCTAATCTAGTTAATGCCTTCTTTAACTCTAAAAGAGAATAAGCATATGAAATTCTAATAAAGCCTTCACCGCTATCACCAAAGGCACTACCAGGAACTACAACAACATGCTCCTCATTTAAAAGCCTTAGGGCAAACTCTTCACTTGTCATATTATATTTTCTAATATCAGGGAAAACATAAAATGCACCAGCTGGAGTAAAGCATGGAAGCCCCATTTCCTTAAAGCGATGAATTAAATATCTTCTTCTTTCATCATAAGAATTTTTCATATCTAAAATGTCAGCATCACCATATTTTAAAGCCTCAATCGCCACATATTGACTAGTTGTTGGAGCACACATTATACAAAATTGATGAATTTTAGTCATTTGTTTAATAATATCCTCATTACCACAGGCATAACCTAATCTCCAGCCAGTCATAGAAAAAGCTTTAGAAAAACCATTAATGACAAGAGTACGCTCCTTAATTCCAGGCAATTTCGCAATAGAGGTATGCGGTTTTAGATAAGATAATTCAGAATAAATTTCATCAGAAATAACAAATAAATCATATTTAATAACAATTTCACTTATTTTTTTTAAATCATCATAATCCATTACAGCACCGGTAGGATTATTAGGATAGCTAATAATTAAAATTTTACTTTTAGGTGTAATTACCTCTTCAAGCTCTTTTGGTGTCAATCTAAATTCATTTTCATTTTTTAAAGGAATTGTAACAACCTTAGCACCTGCCATAACTGCACAAGCATCATACGATACATAACAAGGAGTTGGAATAATTACCTCATCCCCAAGCTCAACCATTGCTCTTAAAGCTAAATCAATTGCCTCACTACCACCAACAGTAACTAAAACATTTTTATTCCAGCTATAGCTAATATTATATTTTCTTTGCATAAACAAACATATTTCTTCTCTTAATTCCTTCAATCCAGCATTAGAAGTATAATAGGTTTTTCCTTTTTCCAAAGAGTAAATACCTTCTTCTGTTATATGCCATGGGGTATCAAAATCAGGCTCACCAACACCTAAAGAAATACAATCATCAATACTTGAGGCAATATCGAAAAATTTTCTAATACCTGAAGGCTTAAGCTCTTTTACTTTTTTTGCTAAAAAATCACGCATTAAGCACTCACCATCATTCTTTCATCTTTCTTCTCTTTATAAAGATCAACACCATGATCCTTATATTTTTTAAGCACAAAATGAGTTGATGTTGATTGAACAGTATCTAATGTTGAAAGCTTATCGAACACAAATCTTGCAATTTCTTTCATTGACCTACCTTCAATTAAAACCATAAAATCAAAGCCACCACTCATTAAATAAACACTAGTAACTTCACTATATTTAGCAATTCTTTGGGCAATCATATCAAAACCAATTCCTCTTTGAGGAGTTACTTTAACCTCAATTAAAGCAGATACTATCTCCAAAGAGGTATTATCCCAATTAATTAAAGTATGATATCCACAAATAATATGTTCACTTTCCATTAAAGCTATCTCATTAGCTAAATCAACTTCATCAATATCTAACATAATTGCTAAATCATGTAAATCTATTCTTGAATTAACCTCTAATTTTTTTAAAATACATTCTCTTATTATTTCATCCATATTATTACCTCACTATTATATCCATTGTATCATACATATGTAGAAAATACAAAATTAATATAATATATTAGAATGTAGATTATAAAAATTATAATTTTAACAAATATTTTTTTGCATTTTATGATATTTTTATAATAATTAACTTGTTTTGTAAATACAATAAAACATAAAATTATTTCAAAAAATACAAATTTATTTCTATATTTTCATACATTTTGTTATAATGTAATAGGTGATATTGTGAAAATAATAAGAGATAGAGAAAATGATAATTACTCAATAAAAAATAAAATATTAGGTAATTGCTTTACAGTTATAGCAGACAAAGAATATTATTATGAGTTTAATATAAAAGATAATGAATCATTAATAAAAACAAATGACTTAAAATATATCGAAGAAGCCATTGATGAATTTAGAAAATATAATCTAAATATAATTAAGTTCTATACAAATGGCAACACCTTTTATAAAGAATTTGACTATGTTTATACATTTAAATTACCAATAAAAATTCTTCAGCCTAGTCAATTTTTCATAGATAAGGATAAATTAAAAAACATTGAAGAAAACCTAAATTATGAAGAAATAAGCATTCCTGTTTGTATAATAAATGATGAATATGTAATTTTAGATGGACATACAAGGCTATATGCATTATATGAAAATGACTATAAGATGGTTAATGTTTATATTGATAATCAATATCCACATATTGATGATTTTGTATATATGGCAAAAGAAAATAATATTTTTAGCATTAAAAACCTACAAAAGCTATCCCATGATGAATATGACAAATACTGGAATAAATTTTGTGATGACTATTTTGAGGCAATAAAAGGCTAACCTTTAACGAATAAAGGCTAGCCTTTTTTAAAATTAATCTATAAATTCAAATTCGAAATCAAAAATACGTACTGTATCTCCGTTTTTAACTCCTAGCTTTCTTAATTTATCATCTAAACCATATGTTCTTAACTGACGAGCAAATCTTGCACGACCAGTATCAGAATCAAAATCAGTCATTTGGAATAATCTTAAAAGCTCATCGCCTGTAACATTATAAACACCATCATCTTGTAATTCAATATGGAAAAACTCTTTTTCTTCCTTCAAGCCATATTCAACTACATCTAATTCATCCTCTTCAAATAAAGAGAACTCTTCTGTGTTATCAAGTGTATCAGCAATTTTATAAAGTAGTTTATCAAGATTTTCTCTTCTATATGCAGAAATTGGAATAATTTCTTCATGAACCTTCTCTTTAAACTTCTTTAAATTTTCCATAGCATCAGGCTGATCCATCTTATTGGCAACAATAATCATAGGACGCTTTGATAAATTCATCTTATATTCTTTAAGCTCATTGTTGATAGTAACAAAATCCTCATAAGGATCTCTACCATCAGTTGCAGCCATATCTATAACATGAACAATTACCTTACAACGTTCAATATGACGTAAAAATTGTAAGCCTAAGCCTGCGCCATTGTGAGCACCTTCAATAATACCAGGTAGGTCAGCCATAACAAAATCACGACCATCATCTAATCTAACCATACCAAGATTTGGAACAAGTGTAGTAAAATGATAAGCAGCAATTTTAGGCTTAGCTGCTGAAACAGCTGAAATTAGAGTTGATTTTCCTACGCTTGGGAAACCAACAAGACCACAGTCTGCTAAAACTCTTAATTCACAACGAATATTTCTTTTTTCACCAGGTTCACCCTTCTCACAGAAATCAGGACATTTTAAAGCACCAGTAGCAAAAGCCATATTACCACGACCGCCACGACCACCTTTACATACTACAACCTCTTGACCATGCTTAGTAATATCACCAATTACCTTATTTGTATCATCATCAAAAATTGTAGTACCAACAGGAACCTCAACATAAGTATTTTCTGCATTAGCACCAAATTGTCCCTTATTTCTTCCCTTTTCACCAGGATTACCCTTTAAAATACGATTATACCTTAAATCTAAAAGAGTTGATAAGCCAGATTGTCCTTTAAAAATAATAGATCCGCCTTTACCACCAGATCCACCAAATGGTCCACCCATTTCTACCTTCATTTCTCTACGATATGCGACAATACCATCGCCACCCTTACCGGCTTCAACTTCCATTTTTGCTTGATCAATAAACATGAATCTCACCTCAATTCAAAAAAATAAGCCCAAAAATACATTTTGGGCACATTTATTACAAAAATTATTCAGCATCAGGATAAACAGAAATCTGCTTCTTGTCTTTTCCCTTGCGTTCGAACTTTACAGTTCCAGATACCTTAGCAAATAAAGTATCATCTCCACCACGGCCAACGTTAGTACCAGGGAAGAACTTTGTACCTCTCTGACGATATAAAATTGAACCTGCAGTTACATATTCGCCATCACTAGCCTTAGCGCCTAAACGCTTTGCTTCTGAATCACGTCCGTTCTTAGTAGAACCAACACCTTTTTTAGATGCGAATAACTGAATGTTTAGCTTTAATAACATTTTAGAATCCTCCTAGTTCTTTAATCTTACATATTTTGGATATTGTTCTGATATACTATCTAGGGTTTCAACTAAATTCTCAAAAATCCCTAAGGTTGTACTATCTAAAGTTTTAATCTGTAATCTAAAATATCCTTCTTCACAAACCAAGTCTAGAATGTTGTAACGTAAATCTAGTTTGTCAATTAGATTAGCAGTCATAATGCAAGCTGTAGAAATACTAGCACATACAATGTCTTCACCATAAACGGCAAACCCTGCATGTCCTTTTACTTCTATTACAGCTTCATCTTTATTGTATTTTACAGTATAATTTGTCATCTAATTAAGCATTAATAGCTTCAACAACAAACTTAGTATAAGCCTGACGATGACCCTTCTTAGATGCAGAATGCTTCTTTGGACGATACTTGAAGATTGTAATCTTCTCTCCTCTTCCATGCTTCTCACACTTTGCAGTTACAGTTGCGCCCTCAACATATGGAGCACCAACCTTAGTCTCTTCACCAACTACTAATAAAACCTTATCGAAAGTATAAGTTTCGCCTTCAGCTACTTCAATCTTTTCAACATAGATAGCTTGACCAACTTCAACCTTTACTTGCTTTCCACCAGTTTCTACAATTGCATACATGTCGTATTACCTCCTTGAAAAATTTAAGACACACTATTAGGGTAGAATCAAATTCATTTATAACCCGTTCTATGTGGTGCATGTTACAACATCATAATTATACTTAAACCTTAGTAAATAGTCAATAAAAATATTATTTTTCACAAAAAAAGTTACTTATTTTATACTATATATGATAAAATAGCATAGGTGAGTTATATATGGATATGGAATTTATTAGGATTATACGCCCTATAGTTAAAACAGAAAACTATAAATCAATGAAAAAATTCAATCATCATAAACACTTCTCAACCTACTACCATTCAATAAAGGTTGCCTATATAGCCTACAATTACGCAAAAAAACATAAATTAAAAATTAACATAAATGAACTAGTAAGAGCTGCATTACTCCATGATTACTATTTATATGATTGGCATACAAAATCAAAATGGCATAAATTTCATGGATTTAAGCATCCCTATTTTGCATTAAAAAATGCATTAAAAGAATACCCAGATCTTACAAAAAGAGAGAAAAATGCAATATTAAGACATATGTTCCCTCTAGTACCAATTCCACCAAGATATAGAATTAGTTGGATAATAACATGGAGTGATAAGATTGCTGCATTCTCAGATTATAGAAAAAAACATAGGAAGAAAAAATAGCTCAAAAACGAGCTATTTTTTTACTTTATAGACATCTTTCACCTATAAATAACATAACTAGCAAACACCTCACATTGATGTAGCTAAAAAAATTAGTCTACTCAATACTATAAATAACATAACTAGCAAACATTGTGTTTGCTTCTATAAAAGGTACTCTAGTCTACTCAATACTATAAATAACATAACTAGCAAACGCACGTTTTCTATGATACAAAAAATTATTTGTCTACTCAATACTATAAATAACATAACTAGCAAACTGTGTCGAGCTTGTTGTAGTCATCCACAAGGTCTACTCAATACTATAAATAACATAACTAGCAAACGGGCTGAGAAGCTGGTGTATGTGGATTTATGTCTACTCAATACTATAAATAACATAACTAGCAAACCTCATGCACTTCCTCATGAATTGCTTGCCAGTCTACTCAATACTATAAATAACATAACTAGCAAACCCGCTAAAAATGGTCAAACTTATTTTGTTAGTCTACTCAATACTATAAATAACATAACTAGCAAACCAAGGTGAAGTAGGTCCACGAGGTCCACAGTCTACTCAATACTATAAATAACATAACTAGCAAACCTATGTGGAGTGCTATTATATGGTGTTGTAGTCTACTCAATACTATAAATAACATAACTAGCAAACAAATACTATGTGTTAGTGGAGGGATACTAAGTCTACTCAATACTATAAATAACATAACTAGCAAACATAAGGTATATTTGATAATCTTGATAGTTGTCTACTCAATACTATAAATAACATAACTAGCAAACATATAGTCCAACTTTTGTTTCATCAATAGAGTCTACTCAATACTATAAATAACATAACTAGCAAACAAAAAATAACTGATTTAGCTAACACAATGGTCTACTCAATACTATAAATAACATAACTAGCAAACAGTTCCACCGTAACCAAGCTTAAGGTTATCGTCTACTCAATACTATAAATAACATAACTAGCAAACATTGATAGTTATACGCATTTTATTCATTGTGTCTACTCAATACTATAAATAACATAACTAGCAAACCCCTAATTCGCGAAATGTTCACACTTCCGTGTCTACTCAATACTATAAATAACATAACTAGCAAACATGCTTGGCAATATAATACCGTCAACTAAGTCTACTCAATACTATAAATAACATAACTAGCAAACGTTTGGGCTCGTGATTTAAAATGCGCTAAGTCTACTCAATACTATAAATAACATAACTAGCAAACAACCCCTTCGCCTTTTTGACGCATTCCCCAGTCTACTCAATACTATAAATAACATAACTAGCAAACGTTGGTGTTATTCAAACAAATGCAACCGCAGTCTACTCAATACTATAAATAACATAACTAGCAAACTGTCGGCTAGAAATAGATTAAGCGGATTAGGTCTACTCAATACTATAAATAACATAACTAGCAAACTTTACCAACATTAATTAATGCACCTGATAAGTCTACTCAATACTATAAATAACATAACTAGCAAACGCTCACTAAATTTACACTTATATAGAATTTGTCTACTCAATACTATAAATAACATAACTAGCAAACCTCAAAACCAATATTTGTGGCTAAACTAGTTATGTCATATATTTAAATTATACACCAATCTTCATCAATTACCAAATCTTTATTTTCAATTATTCTATCTCCTACATATGAGATATCTAGCATAGCTATATCATTATATGCTAATTCTTTTTCAAAAAGTATAAGCTCTTCTTTTGAAAGTAAAGACAATGTTCCAAATGATACAACAATTTTTGATTTATTAAATGTTGAATTTAATTTTATATAATTTGTTAATAATTCAACGTAATTTGAATATTCAACTTCAGGAAATTTTAAATTAAATGAAGAAAATAACTTAATTAAATCAATTTCTTCATTATATTCAAATGTATAATCAAAATCTAACAATAAATTATTAAATAATTCAAAGCTTTTACTTTCAATTTGTTGAATTAAGGCAATATTATTTTCATTATGACAATTTTTTTCTAATTCTTTATACATAGCTGTAATTATTTTTTTATCATTTAATGAAATTTGAAATGGATTATATATTATTAATCCATACTTTTCTAAATCAACAGTAGAATCATTTATACTAAATATTATTTCATTTACTAAATTTAAAGATATTTCCTTATAATTTAACTGATTATTAAATTTTAAACATTTAATAGATGTATCAAACAATATTGTTTTATTTAGAGATTCAATATGCACCTTTTTCATAAAACTACAATCCTATCATCTGAAGATAAAACATCAGTTTTACATTCTCCTAATAATAATTGCATAGAGGAAAATTGTTTTTCAGTAACATTTAATAACATTATGCTACCTTCTGGTGGAACAGAATCTTTTAACCTATTGACAACAACATCAGCCATTTGTTGATCAATAGACATTCGACAATAAACAGATTCCTGCAACATATAAAAACCATTAGTTTTTAGTAGCTTAATAAACTTTCGATAATTTCTTCTATCAGTTTGAGTATAAGTTGGTAAATCAAAGAATAATAATGTTCTCATATATCTATAACTCATAGGTAATAAACCTTATCCTTTCTTCATTTCCTGTTTTTAAATAATTAAGCATATCCTCAACATATAAATGAATTGCATTATCTAGAATAATATCTCGATTATTATATTTAACAGTAGACGATAGTAATTCAATATATTTACTTTTATAATTATCCTCATTAACATAATCTTTAATTACAAATGAGTCGATTAATGGCCTTAATGGTTCAATTAAATCACAGGATAAATTAAACGGATTAGATTCACCTATGTGATGAATTCCAAGTTCAGTTAAATATCCTAATAATTTAATTTCACGATTAATTGATGATAAAATTATTGAATAACCATAGTTTAGTGCTCTATTGATAAAAACATCTAAATCCCTATTAAAAGAGTTACCAAATAATGAGTTAAAATAAACCTTAGCACTATGTCCCTCTCTATTAGTAGGATCCCCAATTTCAACATTGCCTGCATAATTAATAAGCATTTCATATGAATCAAATTTACTTTTAATATATAAATTCATTGCTTGATTTTTTATTTTTTCAATAATAATTTTTTTCCATAATTTTTTCTTTAGTAAATCATCAAAGGATATTTGTTCTTTAATTTTTCGATATGAATAAAAATTATTATAATATCCAACTGATTCTCCAATCGGATTATGCTTATCATCAGTAAAAATTAACTTAATTTTTTTATCAATACATTCAGCAATTAAGCTAGAGGTTATAGAAACTTGTGTTGAATTTATAATTATAATTTTAATTTCATCAAGTAATACCTTAGTGTTGTTATTATCTTTTTTACAAATTAAATAGTTTAATGAATATTCTAGTTTACATCTATTATTTATTACAATGGTTCTAAACGCCATTATTTTACCTCATAAATAACCTTTTTATAGTAACCAGTTATAGATTTCCAAACAAACTTCATTCCTGGTTTTAATTTTTTGTTAATACGAATTGTTCCAGAATTTTTAGACATTCCAATTAAAGATAAATCTATAGTTTTTCTTTCATTGGTTTTCAATAGTTGAAGTAGATTATTACATAATGTAATCAGTTCTTCTATTTCAAATTCTTTTGAAATATCAATATTATCAACTATAGAAAGCATAGCTGAAAAAGCATATATATCTTTAGAATAAATTGTTTTGATTTCTTTTAACAATTCATTCAATTCATTTTTTGTTAAAATAATCTCTTGATACTTTTTTCTTTTTGGACTAACAATTATTAAATCTTCATTTTTAACCATTGAATATTTCATTTTTTCGTTTTCTAAATATTTATCAATTTTTTTAATTGTTGTCATTGCATTATATGAAAAAAATCTATCTTGAGCATTTTGTAATAAATATCGATCTTCCGTTTTACCTGTAATTATATATTTTAAGTTGCCATCTTCAATAACAACATTAGCTTTAATATTGAAATTAACAACTTTAAAACTAATATATTTCTTATATTCATCAAGTGATGATAAATAATTTGTAATATCCTTTTCAAGTGTATGTTCATTGCTACAAGCAGTCTTAGGAATTGCCTCTAATATTGTTAGCTTTCCTTTTTTATCCAAAGCTTCAACTATTACATATCTACTAAATTTGTTAGATGTAATTCCTCCATATTTAATTACATCACTTCTTGGTGTAGTTGTTTGAAAAGGTACTGAGCCTTCATTTCCTTTTGGTAGAATTGTAACTTTGCTGTACATTTCATTAGGATTATATGTTTTATAAGTCTCACTAATATCAAATCTTTTATACAAATCATGCTTTATTCTTGCAATATTTTCATCACGATTCCATATCACTTTATTATTAGCATACAAAACCTTTTTTTGAAATAATCTTTCTGGATTAATTGATTCATTTTCATTTTTGATTCTTTCAAGATCTTTAAATTCATAGAATCTTCTTGATGAATAATATTTATTTAAAATTCCACCTACAACAACGTTTAAATATGCATCATGAGCATGATGGAAATTATTAGCTGTTCTTGATTTTATTAACTTAAATAAATTTCTAAAATCAGAAACATTTTCACTCTTTGAGTAAATAATATTTTTTTCATCAACATTGTGATAATCCTTTAATAATTGAATTAAACCTTTTACAGATTGATTTGTGCTAACAAGCTGTCTATTGACAAAACCGTCTAGTTCTTCTTGAGACATTTCTTTTTGAGTTAATCTACGATATTTTTCCTTTGTAATCAAATCTAAATCTAAAAGTTTTTTATAAAATCCTTCTGCTTTAGGATTTAATACGCCAGAATCAAATAAGAAATTATCAGTTTTTTTAGCATTTTTAGTTTTATTAACTAAAACTCTATTATTTAAAGAATCATCCTTAATAATAGATTGTGGGTAAATATGATCAATATCATACTTATAATTTGTAGCTAAATCATTAATATCTATGTCTTCTAAAGAATACATACATTTACCTAATTGTGTAAAGTATAAGAATAAAATATCAGATTTTAATTCATTCTTTTTAGATTCAAGTTCTGAATTCTTTTTAGATTCAAGTTCTGAATTTAACTTTTCAATATCAACATTATAAGAAGCTAATTCATTACAATTTTTAAATAAATCTTTAATTTTGTCATATCTTGAAGTTGTGTTTTTTCTTTTATCTTTATTAGTTCTAGTTACTTCAACATAATATTCATCAATTTTTCTATGGAAAATTCTCTCTATTTCCTCAATAATAGTAAATGATTGAATTAATGAACGTTTAAATGATGGGGAAATAATTAAATTGTCTTCGATATAATCTTCAACTGTTTGTGTAGAATCACAACTAAATTGCTCATTAAATTTATCTATTTCATCGATGAGCCTATAATTATTTAAATATAGAATTTCTTGAAGATTTAAGTTAGTTTTTCTCATTATCTCAATAACTGTGCCTTTAACTTCACCTGTTGATGGATCAATTGCTTGAATACCAGATAATATTTTTTTAGATAAACGACCATAATCTTTGTAATTTAAGCCTTTAATTTGCTTAATTTTTTCTTTGTCAAGCTTATATATTTTTTCAAGACGTTTTTCAAGAATTGACTTATCTTCAAACATAGTAATATCTTTAATGATATTTTCTATATCTTCCTTCCTATCTTCAAAAGAATCCTTAAAAATTTCCTTCATTTTAATATATGAAGCCATATTACATGTAACCTCAGGAATTTCCTTTGATGTAGTTGTAGTTACATCTCCATAATTTGCTTTTAAATATTCAACAATTCTTTTCTTAGTAGGTTGTTTTTCTTTTAAAAACAAATCATTGAATAATTTCATTTTAACTTCATAATCAATTACCTTGCCATTTATTTGAAGCTTATTTAAATAATTAAGGCAATTATATTCTGAGAATAATAACGAATTTTTAGGTAGGCAATAATTATCACCTTTTAAATATGAACATTTATTTTGCATACGTAAAATAAATTTTTGAGCTGTTTCATCAATATTAACAACCTTATCAAAATTCCATGGATAAATTTTGTCATTACTTCTAACTACCCAAGAATACTCAGATTCTTTATTTAAAGGTCCAACATAATAAGGAATTTTATATTTGAAAGTTAAAATAATTTTATCTTTAACACTATATCCATCTTCAATTTCATTTAAAAAAGGATAATATTTTGCTTGATTATTTAAAATTTGTTTTAATTCAGATAAATGAAGCTGCATTGGAAAAGCACCATTTTGATTTGAATTTTGTCTTAATAAAAAGTCATTATTATCAATTTTATCTAAATAGTACTTTTTTTCATCCTCTGCTTCAACATTCTTTATCGCTTCAATTTTTTTCTTAATATAAGCATAAAAATCATCTCTTGAAGAATGCTTAAATCTTTCAGGATTATTATGTACATTATTAAAGCCTATATAAGCAGGATAATTATTTAAATCTTTACTATTAGTTCTAAATATTTCATTAAAGCTTTTACTGTCATACTTTCTTATAAAATTTTGTAGTCTATCTAAATCACTAGCATGAGCATCATAAATTTTAACCATTGCCTCTGAAATAGAGTTTGACCCTGATAATATTTTATTGATGAAATAAAAATCAGATATAGCTTTTACTTCTAAAATCATATCAAATATATCCTTAAGTTCAGGGATAATAGTGATTGCTTCTTCTATTTGATTTTCAAGTTCCTCGCTAGCTAAAGAAATCTCAACCTTAGGATACTTGTTAGCTTTTACTATTGATAGATTTGAAACGTTAATCTTAATAGTACCAGCAAGTAATGGAATAATTAATTCATTATAAATAGATTTTTTATTTACAGAAAACAATTTTAACAATTCAGTTTTTTTGTTTGAGATTCCTCTAACATTAACTATAATATTTCGAAGTTTCTTGAAAAATTCATCATCTATATTAGTAATTCTTTCTGTGTATACAGCATCAAAATCTTCATTTTCATCAAATTCATTTTCAATTTCAGCTAATACATTATTGAAATTATCAAAGAAATCTCGAACTGATGTAAAATCAGTTGTTGAAAATTCTTCACCAGAATACAAGAAATTACCTCTATATTTAACTATGTGAGAGATAACTAAATATAGCATTCTTATATCAAATTTTTTATCTTCATTCATCATTGCTTTTCTCAAATGAAAAATAGTAGGATAATCATGATAAAAATCCTTATCTGTATAAGTATCAGTAAACAAATTGTAAACATTTAGATTACGTTTATCCTCTTTGTAATAAAATGAATCATCTAGACGCTCAAAAAAAGTTTTATCAACATTATAAATTTCCTTTGAAAATAAATTTCTTATAATATTGACTCTTTCCTTTCTTCTAGCTAATCTTCTACGTCCCTTTCGATAGCCACCACGATCCTTAGCAGTCTTAGCCTCTTCAAACATTCGAACACCCCAGAAGGTATGTCCATTTTTCTTGACAAGCTTATTATTTTCATCTAATAAAGCGTATCCTACTGAATTAGTTCCAATATCCAGTCCTAATCTCAATTTTTTTGTTGAAACAACTTTTTCCATAATATACCTCCAATTTTAATTTGACAAAACTAGTTATTTGCACTATAATGAAATTGTAAATAACATAACGAGTGCAAATAAGCGTTTCGCGAAAATTTACTGTGGCCCTGATGTGGGGCCTTTTATTATATTTTAACACTAATGTAAAATATTTTAAATGTAAATATTACATTTTTTTACAATTAATAGGGTAGAGAGAAAATAATAAAATTCGTCCCTCCCATTGCACCGTACGTACGGGTCTCGTATACGGCGCTACA
>CAKQEA010000017.1 GCA_934229785.1 uncultured Anaeroplasmataceae bacterium | reverse complement strand
GTTTCTATTCGTAGGCTCAAGGATTTTGCTACACCTCTTCCTTCACCCATAGGATTACTCCTAACGGCTTGAGGTTCGCTACACTTGGCGGTAAATACCCGTGACTGGACTTTCACCAGTAAGATTAATGCCATGCCCGGCACACTATTAAAAATAGGCAAGGAAACCCCTTGCCTATTTTTAGTCTAACAATGTAAAACCATCTTCAGGATTAACTAAATCCTGAGTTGGAGTATTTTTTAAAACAATAAAGCCTTTGAAGTTGGTGTTAAAAACATCACCCTTTAATGCAAGCTCTGCTTTAGCTCTAGCCTCATCTATTGATCTAAATCCAATTGGACAATATAAAGGTATGGCATTAAATTTAGATACTGTTTCAATCATTTTTAATCTTGGCTCATCCTGTAATATTGCATACTGAGGATATAAGAATGCTGCAACAACAATTGCATACAATTGACCATTCTTTTTTAAGATAATATGTGGCATTAAATCAATTCTAGGCATAGTTTGTTCAACCTTAAAGCCATTAGGAATCGCAAAATTTTTTACAATATAATCAATTCCCATCTGTAATAATTGTTCATAATTTAATACCATATCAGGCTTTAAATTTTGTGGTACACCATCAGCCCAAATACTTTCCATCTCTTGTTTTTGCATAAATTTACTCCTTCACTTCTTCTATATTTATTGTTGAATAGCAATGTGCTATCTCTATTGGCATATATTTTTTAAACATATCAAAATTTGTATTTAAATATTTTGCTTTTAAAAGTGCCTCATTTAAATAAGCAATTAAGCATTCTTCAAAACAGCCAATTTCTGAATTTGTAAAAATCAATTCTAAATAGGCTGTATTGTTCATAAAACTTCCAAAAGCAACTCCATATATATTTTCTTCATCACATAAAATAATACCAAGTAAATCAAATTCATATAAATGATTCATTATTATTTTTAAAGCGTTAAGCATTTTAAAATAATTTGAATCTAATTCACTTAAATGACTTTGATGGTATGATTCTACATATTCTAAAATAATAGGAAAATCTTCTTTCTTTACCTTTTTATAAAATAAATTCTTATGATTTTTCTCAAATTTTAAAGCCTGTGATTTTTTTAAATATTTTCTCATTACATCATCGATTGAATAAATATAATCATTATATGATGGTATTAGATAGGTTTTATAGTTCATAGTTTTTAAATATCTATTAGTATTATCATCTAATGCAAAAATGTTATAATCAAGTCCCATTGCCTTACAATCAGCTAAAATCATTCTTAAGCCTTCCTCAATTGTACCACTTCCAAAAGGTGGATAATAACAAATACCAATTTGAGGAACATAAACCCTAATAAAAACATACTGATTAAAAAATGCAATTTCTGGCTTATATAAATCACTCCAAATAAACAACCAACAAGGATTAAATTCTCTAATCCATATATCCTTATTAATTGTATAATTATAAAGCTTTTTAGCATCTAAAAATCCAAATTTGTGAAAATTGATCACTCTATCACCTACGTTTGCTAAAATAATTATAGCAAATATATGTAAATATTAAAAGAATAATATAAATATTTATCTAAACAAAACTGTAGTAAATTTCTTTTCAATATATGAATAGATATCACTGCCTAAATAAGAATATACCTCAGGCCAAGAATTAGGCTCATTTATAATTAGGGTTGGATTATAGGCATCAATTTGTAAAATATCACCATATCCCTCAGAATCTGATGTTATATCATCAAATACTGATTGTAAGGTTGGACAATATCCTATAAAATCAGCATTATCATATGAGTTATCAAAATCAAGCATAAAATTAATGAACTCTAAGGCTAAATCATAATTTGTACAGGTATTAGGAATAACCATTGCATCAAAGAAAACATTATTGTGATCTCTTGGAGCATAAATACTATAATTTTTTGTATTATCTAGCTCACTATCTTCCTCTGCCTCTAAATCAGAATAATAAGCATCAAAGAAATCACCTGAATACACTAAGGCTACATCAAGTTTTCCCTGACTTACTGACAATTTCAAATCATCACTACCCCACTGATAAAAATCTATGCTTCTTAATAAATTAATACAATCATCAATTTCATTTTTATTTTTTGTATTTAAAGAATAACCCAAATATAATTCCGCACAAGCTAAGGCATCTCTTGAAGAATTATACATACCAACCTTACATCCATGTGGTAGTAAGCTATGATCAAATAAAACCTTAAATCCATTAGTTTTTACTGCTTCTTCAACTCCATCAAGTCTTTTATTATACATAATACCAAGAGAGCCCCAAAAATAAGGAACATAGTATCCACTATAGCTTTTACAATCATTGCTATTCATTAAAGAATCAAGCTCAGATACAAACATATCTTCTTGATAATTAGACATTTTAGAATAATCAAGTGCTAATAATAAATCATCCTGATGCATTTGATCTATCATATAATCAGAAGGTATTACAATATCATATTCAGCTGTCTTATTTCTTATATTTGAATACATTTGTTCATTAGTATCAGTAGTTGTCACTCTAACCTTGACACCAAATTCTTCTTCAAATTTTTTTACAACATCATCAGAAATATAATCTCCCCAATTAAGTATCAATAAATCACAGCCCTTACCACTACAAGAGGTTAAAGTAAAAATTGAAAATACAATCATTATTAAAACAAGTAATCTTTTTTTCATTTTTTTACACTCCTTTTGCTAGATAAAAGCTGATATACAATAATTCCTGTAAATGTTATAAGCATTAAAACAGTATTATAGGCACATGCTTGATTCCATTGACCATTTCTTAGGGTTTTTAAATTACCATATAGCCAAGTTGAGAAATTATCATTTGATGCACTTACAAAGTAAGTAATAATAAAATCATCAATACTCATTGTAAAAGCTAAAAGTCCACCTGAAATAATACCTGATTTAATATTAGGTACAATAACCTTAAATAAAGCTTTTTTGGGTGAACAGCCTAAATCAATTGCTGCATCATATAAAGAATTATCCTTAGATAGCTTTGGTAGTACAGATAGAACCACATATGGTGTTGAAAATAAAACATGAGCAATTAAAGTGGTTACAAAACCAAATTTAGCTATAATATTAACTCCAAGTAAAATTGAAAGTAATTGAAATACTATTAGCAAAAAGGCTGCTGTAACAATATCTGCATTTAAAATTGGTACATTATTTAAAACAATAAATTTTTTCTTTAAATTTTTGTTTAAAGAATTAATTCCAATAGCTGAAATAGTCCCAAAAATAGTTGAAATTATAGTAGATAAGAAAGTAATTTCTAATGTAAATAAAATTGCATCTCTTAAATCCCCATTGCTCCACAAAGCAGTATACCACTTAAATGTAAAGCTATTTAATCTATAACCAAGTGGATCAGTTGAAACACTAGTTAAAGCCATAACAATAATTGGAGTATAGGTCAAAATAAGTACAAGGGCAACAAATATAATCACAAAAGCCTTATAGCTTATTTTTTTAGCTTTTTGGCTATTTGATTTTGGAACAATTACTCTATCATTCATCATAATAATGTTTCACCCTCCTCATCTATTTTAGAAATAATGTATAAGCTACCTAAAACTAAAATAATTATAATTAAGCTCCACATACTTCCTGTATTGTAGAAGGTAATATAATTTTTAAATTGACGCTCTATTAGTTGACCAACCATTGTGTATTTAGGATCAGATTGACTTACAATTTGTGGAATTGTAAATCCCATTGCACAAGGAAGGAACACAAGCATAATTCCTGAAAAAATTCCCTTCATTGAAAGTGGTAAGGTAACTGTAAAAAATGTTTTAATACTTCCTGCACCTAGATCATGAGAAGCTTCTATAACAGCATTATCTATTTTTTCAAGTACAGTATAAATAGGGAAAATCATAAATGGTAAATAAACTATTGTCATAACAGATATAATTTTTAAAGCTTTAAAATTTGATAAATCAATAGTAAAGCCAAAAACATTTGTAAAAAAACTATTTGGTCCTAATAAGTTATTAATTGTTTGAATTCTAAGAAGCATATTAGTCCACATAGGCATTATAAAAATTAACAAAACCAAATATTTATGACGTAGGTTACTACGTGATACGAAATAAGCAATTGGATAACCAAGTAACAAAGCTAAAATAGTTGAAATTAAAGCATAAAGCATACTTCTTCCGAAGGCCTTTAAAAAAACTGGATCCCCTAAGGCCTTAAAGTTTGATGCTGTAAACTGAAAATCTGATAGCTTAAAGCTATAAATAGAGAATGACTCAATTGTTGATATGGCAAAAATGACCATTAATAAAAGAGGTATTCCAGTAAATATAGCCATCCATACAAGGTATGGAATTGATAATTTCTTAAATTTAGTCATTTACCTTCATAAGATGTATCTCATAAGGATCCACATTAAGACCAATCTTATCTCCTACTTTTGCAATTTCATAATCATGAATAACAAATTCCTTGCCATTCATATCAGCACAAATTTCAAAATGCACTCCTTTAAAAACAACATCAGTTACAATACCAACTATTTTTGCACAGCCTACATCTACTCTATCAAAATCCTCAGGTCTAATAACAACATCACATGGCTCTCCAACCTCAAAATTCTCATCAACACATTCAAATTCGTTTCCCATAAATTCAACAATTTTATTACCTTTATAAACACCAGGAATAATATTAGATTCACCAATAAAATTAGCAACAAAGCGATTTTTTGGCTCATTATAAATATCCTCAGGCTTACCCATTTGTTGAATCTCACCCTTATCCATAACAACAATAACATCACTCATAGTTAAAGCTTCCTCTTGATCGTGAGTTACAAAGATAAAGGTAATTCCTGATTTTCTTTGCATCTCTAAAAGCTCATACTGCATTTCTTGACGAAGCTTTAAATCTAGGGCAGATAGTGGCTCATCAAGTAAAAGAATCCTTGGCTTATTAACAATTGCACGAGCAATCGCTACTCTTTGCTGTTGTCCACCAGACATTTCATCAATTCTTCTATTTTCATACCCCTCAAGTTTGACAAGCTTTAGGGCATCAATTACTGCCTCTTTAATTTGTTTTTTATTCATCATTAAGGATTTAGCACTTTTGATTTCTAAGGCCTTATCCTTTAAAATATCCTTCTTTAATCTTTCAAGCCTTGCAAGTTCAGCCCATACTGCTACGTTCTTAAGCTTTTTTAGTTCATCCTCATAAGGTTTAATAGCCTTAGCCTTAGAAACACCTTTTGAAATTTGTTCATCTATTAATGCATCAATTTCCTTAATCCTTAGCTTAGCGCTTTTAACCTCTTCATCCTTTTCCCATTCTTTATCAATTTCAACATCAAGAGATGAGATAATTGAATTATATTTATTTTCAATAGCCTCAAGCTTCTGTTCAATAAGCTTATTTTTTTCAACAACAATTTCATTTTTAATTGTAACTCTTATAGACTTAAGCTCAGCTTTAATGTCTTTTCTTTCTTCTTTAGTTAAATTTTTAATTTGAAGCTTTTTAGTTAAAGCCTCTCTATCATTTTCATATTTTCTTTGAACTCTAGTTTTAATATCAGACATAGTTCTACTAAAATTTTTAAGTCCAAACGCAATATTATCAAACACATTTAAATGAGGAAACAAGGCATATCTTTGAAAAACAGTGTTAATTGGTCGCAAATGAGCTGGTGTATTATTAATTACAACACCATCTAAAATAATCTCTCCTGCATCAGCATCCTCAAAGCCACCAATCATTCTTAAAGTTGTAGTTTTACCACATCCAGAAGGTCCAACAAGTGTTACAAATTCATTTTCATGAATTACTAAATTTAAATTATCAATAATTGTTTGACCATTATATTCTTTATGAATATTTTTTAATTCAATAATTGTTTTCTTTTCCATTTTTTTCTCCTTAAAAATTAGGTGGACAAGACACCCATAATACAACTGCATTATTCTTACAATTGTTTTTTAAATAATGCTCTTGATTTGTAATAATATAAAATGATTCATCTTTATGACAAACATAACTTTTATCACCATAGACAATTTCAATCTCTCCATCTATAACATATCCAAATTCCTCACCTGTATGTGGATAATCATGGAATGTTTCACTATTAGGCTTGATATTAACAATAATTGACTCCATCATGTGCTCCTGAGCTGTTGGAACAAGCCACGTTTGCACATATCCATCAAACTCCTTAACATATTGTTCCTCTTTATTAAAAACAACCTTATTATTTGTCTTTTCATTAAAAAAATCAGAAAAATTAGTACCTAACACCTCTAAAATCAACCCTAGCGTTTCTATAGATGGCGAAACCTTATTATTTTCAAGCTGAGAAATATATCCCTTTGTAAGCTCACACCTATTAGCTAGCTCTTGTTGAGTCAACATTAAAAGAACTCTTCTTTCTTTAATTTTCAGTCCTAGATTCATAAAATCATCCCCTATATGTTTCTCATTACTAAACTTTATGTTTGAAAATCCTAAACATTTTATACAACATAATTATTATATTAAATTAATTTAAAAAATACAAGAAAAAACATAATCATCAAAGAAATTAAAGAATTTCCTTTAGCTTTCTTTCATTTATTACTACTTCAAAGCAAAGTAAATTAATCGTAAAATCCGTCTGTAATTATTGCGTGTTATGATGTAAAAGAGAAAGCTCTACTTTATACTTCTGTAATAAGAGTAAGAAAGCTTTAAAATTTTAAAATATTATATAGTATTTAAAAAAAACATTAAAAAAAAGGATATGAAATTAACTAAATAGTTAACCATATCCTTTATTTTTATGCACGTGCATTATTAAATACTGTATTTATCGTATTGACATATGCCCTTGGGAATGCAGCAAGAATACTACCTTTTGTTGTATCCTTAGGATAATATTTCATAAAAGCAATACCAGTAACATAGTCATATAAAATATTATATAATGTTGATTCATAAGGATCAGTACCTGATTCTACTTCTAAATTAAATTGAGTTAAAATATCATTTGTAAATTCAAAATCAGCAAGTGATGTTATTTCATTATAAACATTTACCTCTACTGCATCATAACATACATAATATGTATTAGAAAATGAAGGCTGTAGTAAATCATCATCTGAAACGTTTGATGGTTCATTTCCATTTTCATCTAAATAACTTGAAACACTATTAGATGTCATAAAGTCAATAAACTTGTAAGCTAATTCTGTATTTTCTGAATCCTTAGTAATTGCAAGATTATCACAAAATGCAATTGTATCATCAGGTATAAACAAATCAAAGCCAATTTCATATGATTTATTTTTAGTTTTATAAACTCTTTGTGATGAATCAGTTAAAATATTAATCATATTTTCAATTTCATCAAATTCTACATCTGACGCTAAATAGGCATTCATAATTGTTTTAGCTGCTTGTTCACAATAATAGTATAGGAAATCACCTGTCCACATAAATCCAACATCTATATTTCCAGCAACAATGTCCTTCTTTATATTATCTGTTCCCCAAGCGTCATAATTCATTTTTTCAATTAATGATTTAATAGTATTTAAATCGCTTAATGGTAACTCCTTGTAATTATTGAAGCCTAAATACTTACAGGCTGCATAATAAGCATGCTGATGAGAGTCATACATAGCTACCTTTGTGTTACTTGGTATTTTACTTCTATCAAAAAGTGAAGTCCATTGATTATCTTTATTCTTAACAGCTTCCTCTAGTCCTTCTTTTTTTGTAGAATACATAATTCCCCAAGTGCCCCATAAATAAGGAACAGCATATTTCTTTATTTCACCATTTTGATATTTATCACCTAATATATCCTTAAGATTTTTATCCATATCAGAATAAATCTTTTTTACACCAGGTCTTACATCATCACTATCTGGATTATATTTTGAAATAGTTAGCTTTGAAAAATCAATTTGTTGAAGCATATCATTAGCATACATTTTTTCAATCATATAATCAGATGGACAAACAACATCATATACTGTAGTACCACCACGAACCTTAGAGTAAAATATTTCATTACTTTCACCTAAATCCATAGAAACTGTACAATTATATTTTTTTTCAAAGTCTTCAATAAGACTTTCATCTATATATTCGCCCCAATTTAAAAATAATAATTTTTTCTTACCACCACAAGATGTAAGACATAAAAGGATAAAAACAATCATTAAAAGACTACTTATTTTTCTTTTCATAATGAATACGTCCTTTCAACAAATTATATATAACGACAACAATTATCATAAATAATGTCAATGCTGTTGAAAATGCATACACTCCTGGGAATAATGATTTTCTACCAATTGATGAATAAATCCAAATTGATAATGTATTATAGCCATTTCCTGTAGTAAAATAGCCAACAACGAAATCCTCAAAGCTAATTGTAAATGCTAAAACTAATCCGGAAAATATACCACCTTTAATTGAAGGAATAATAACCTTTATAATTGATCTAAGTGGTTTAATACCTAAATCAAGGGAAGCCTCAAGCATATTTCCATCAATTTCCTTCATTTTAGGTAATACTGATAAAACAATATATGGAAGTATAAAATAAACGTGAGCAATTAAAATTGTCCAAAAGCCAAATAAATGTTTATTTAATGGCAAAAACAATGAGAAAATTAGCATTAATGAAATACCAGTAACAATATCTGCATTAAGAAGTGGAATATTATTTAAAAGCATTAATCTTGATTTAACCTTTGGAGGTAAATAGAATGCTCCAATTGCGATAAATGTACCTAAAACTGTAGCAATAAGTGTAGCCAAAATAGAGGTTTTAAAGGTATTTAAAATTGATTCATTCAATGAAGACTTGCCAAACATATTAATATAGTTTTGAAAAGTGAAGCTTTCAAACTCTGTAGTTGAAGATGAAGAGTTAAAAGATTGAATTGCAATAATAATAATTGAAAAATACAACATAAAAATAGAGAATGCAAGTAATACTCTACTTAAAATACTCCACAAAACTTTTAATCCCTTATGAGATTTAAACCCATATTCTTCTACTGTTGCATATTCATAATTAAGTGGATTGTAAGAGGAAACACTTTCCTTCATCATAATAATGTTTCTCCTTCCTTATCAGTTTTATTAATAATCATAATAGATCCTAATATGATTATTAAAATTACTACAGCAAGGACGGATCCTTGGTTATAACTCATATTAACAAATGCTTGTTCAATAATATTACCAATCAATAAAATATTACCATCTCCTAAAATCTTAGGAATTGCAAATCCTGATAAGCATGGTAACAATACCATAATTGAACCAGATACTATTCCTTTACTTGACATAGGAACAATAACCTTCCAGAATTTCTTAAATTCAGTCATACCTAAATCAAGAGCTGCCTCGTGAAGTAGTGGATCAATTTTTTCTAAGGAAGTATAAATTGGCATTACAATAAATGGTAAATAGGTAAATACCATACCTAATATTATCGCAAAGTCTGTACCAATTATATTAATTCCATGATCTAGTCCAAAAATGCTTGTTAGAATATTATTAGGCTTAAATATTGAAGCAAGAGCATTAATTCTCAATAAAATATTAGTCCACATAGGTAAAATCAATAAAATTAAAATTAAATATTTATTTCTTAAATGTGATTTGTATAGCATGTAAGCAACTAAATATCCGAAGAAGATACAAATAGCTGTTGTTATAAAGGAATACTTAATTGAATTAAAAAAAGCTATAATTGTTGATTTTTCTGTTAAAATTGAAAAATTAGTAACTGTAAAGGCCATTCCATCAAAACGAGTTCCCTCTGTATCAACAAACATCAAGAAAAACATAATTATCATCGGCAAAACAGCAAATAGATATAGCCATAATAAATAAGGTCTTGCCATTCTATCTAAGTGATGAGCAACCTGATGATTAGGAATAACCTTCTTTTCATGAGTCTTTTGCATATTATTTTACCTCTAGATTATCAATAGGAACAATTTTCTTTGGAGAACCATCGACATTCATTAAACAAATTTCATATGGATCAACAGTAAGTCCTACCATTTCACCAGTTTTTACATCCTCATAGGTATGAACAACATATTCAACACCATCTATATCAACACATAATTCAAAATGTACACCTTTAAAAATTGATGATGTTACCTTACCAACTACCTTAGCTCTATCAAGTGGTACAACATCCCAATCCTCTGGACGTATTACAACATCAACATGCTCATTTTCAGCAAATTCATAACCAACAACAGGGAAATCAGCACCTAAAAAATGAACAAGATTCTTTTTTAAATAAACACCTGTAATAATATTAGACTCACCAATAAAGTTTGCAACATATCTATTTACTGGCTCATTGTATATATCCTTTGGAGAACCTAGCTGTTGAATAATACCATCCTTCATAACGATGATACGATCTGACATAACCATAGCTTCCTCTTGATCATGAGTAACAAAGATAAATGTAATACCTAGATTTCTTTGCATTTCTTTTAACTCATATTGCATATTTTGTCTTAATTTAGCATCCAAAGCAGAAAGAGGTTCATCTAATAACAAAATTTTTGGTTTCAAAATAATTGCACGCGCAATCGCAACTCTCTGCATCTGTCCACCAGACATTTTGTCAATTCTTCTTTCCTCAAAACCAGATAGATTAACAAGCTTTAAGGCATCAGTAACAGATTTTTTTAATTGTCCTTTTAAATACTTATTTATATCAAAGTAAGATACTTTTTTAGCTTTTTCTGGATTTACACCCATTCTAATTTTTTCATCGATTGTATCCTTAGTAACCTTATCAATTCCTCCATAGAAATCAATCATGAATTTTCTGCCCCTATTTTTAATACCAAAGGCAACATTGTCAAAAACATTTAAATGTGGAAATAGCGCATATCTTTGGAATACAGTATTAATAGGTCTAGCATAAGCTGGCAAATTATTAATAATTTTTCCATTGACAATAATTTCTCCTGATGTTGGATATTCAAATCCACCAATCATTCTTAGGGTAGTTGTTTTACCGCATCCAGATGGACCAAGTAGAGTAACAAACTCATTTTCGTAGATGTCAAGATTGATGCCATCTACAACACAATTATCTCCATAATACTTAACGATATTGTGTAATTCGATAATAGGATGTCCCAACGAAGTTTACCGAATTGAAAGATAATTTTATCTTTCTCATTTTTTCCTTTCCAAAAATTTTTTTGGTTTGTATGTAATATAACTCCCCATTGTTTCCACTATATCTTTAGATATAAACAATTGAAACAAGATAATTATATACTTTATTTTCAATTATGCAATAACAAATATTGATTTTTTATATTTTTTTTATAAGAAAAAAATGAGTCATAAAATGGCTCATTTAAAAATTTAAAATTGTTTAAAATAAATCATTAAAAAATGTTTTTTTAAATACTCAATTACATCTAACAAATTAAATTTTATAATCAAATTTTAATCTAAAATATGATAAAGGAAATGAGGCGTTTGTTCAAGCCAGCTTGGCCAATCATGAGGATGATCATAGCCCCAATAATCAAACCAAGCAGGAACCCCTAATCGTTTAAACTGAAAATCTAGTTCTCTAGTTGAATCAATACATTCATTTTCCCAACTACCCTGTCCAACACAAGCAATAATTCTTGCTTTTTTATATAAATCAATATATGGATGATCATATGACATATTTTTAAGACAATCAAGTGGTGAATTTAAATAAGTTAATTCGTTTGAAAAGCCTTTGATGAAAAAACCAGCCTCATAAATTCCTGATAAGGCAAGAACTGCATCAAAAATATCAGGTCTTCTACAAAAGAAGTTCATAGCGTGAAAGGCTCCCATTGAACAACCATATACAAGTATTCCACTTGCAACTCCACCACCATTACCATAAGTATTTATTTCATAAACTCTATGAACAAATTCTGAAGTTATATAATTATAATATGCCTCTTGATAATTAATTCTATCATAAGCATTTTTCCAATCTGCACTCCAAGTATCTATATCTACAGAATCAACACAAAACACTTGTATTTTTCCTTGTTCAATATACCAAGACATTGAATCAATAATACCTCGATTTTCATAGTCAAAAAATCTACCATTTTGACTAGGAAAGGCAATACATGGCTTACCTGCGTGTCCATATACCTTAAACTCCATATCTCTTCTTAAATTATAGCTATACTCTTTATAATATTCAACCTTCATAAAAACTACTCCTTTAAATGCTTCTTTTTTTGTCCTTGAATTGTCACAAGCATATTATCCCCAATACTTGATGTTATAAATGCATTACTACCAATTGTGCTATTTTCGCCAATTATTGTATCTCCACCAAAAATAGATGCTCCACTATAAATTGTAACATAATCTTTAATTGTTGGGTGACGTTTACTACCTTTAAGCTTTAATCCTTCCCTTAAGGATAAAGCACCTAAGGTAACTCCTTGATATATTTTAACATGCTCTCCAATAATAGTTGTCTCACCAATAACGATTCCCGTACCATGATCAATAAAAAAATACGCTCCAATTTTAGCCCCAGGATGAATATCAATCCCAGTTTTACTATGGGCATATTCTGATAAGGCTCTTGGTAGGATTTTAACATTAAGCTCATAGAAAATATTGGCAATACGATAAACAAATATCGCACTAAAACCAGGGTAACATAAAATAATTTCTGTTTTTGATTCTGCAGCTGGGTCACCTTCAAATAATGCATCTAAATCAGTGTTCAACATATTATCAACAAACGGAAGCCTATCTAAGAATTTTTCAATAATATCTTCTTTATCTAAGGTTATTTTTTCAATTTTTTCAACAGATGCTAATAAAAACATCAATTTATCTTTGATTATTTTTACATTTTCATCTAGATAATCACTTAAATTATCATAATTAGCTACAAATTCTTTAAATAATAATGCTTTTACATGTTCTAAAAAATCAATAAGACAATCCATTTTTATTACATCATTATTAATATTTTGTTTTTTCTTTTTATCTAACCAATCATTAAACAAATCACTCATCATATCACCATATAACATATATTATATTCTATTTTATGATTTTTTAAAATAATAAGTTCATACAAAATTATACTTTTTAAATATTTTTATAGTAAATAAAGGCCTATAATTATAATTTAAACTTTAATAATCATAGGCTTTTATTATTATTTAATTAAATAGTAAATACTTAGTTAGAAAAAATATAGTTCTTTTTTAAACTAGACATGTCAATAGTATCATATACATTAGTTAAGGCATAAGAATTACCATATTTATTAAAAGATACAGTGCTACTATTACTATATATAACTACGCTTTGAGATGAATATAGTGGTCGAATTGTTATTTTATACTTTGCATAGCTTGTATCACTAGCATTAGTTAACTCAGTTTTTGTTTCGAAATTAGATGATAAAATATTGTTAATATCTAGCTCATTAAATTTACCATTTATAATATCATAAGCTTTATTATCAGTTGCATAAAAGTTACTTCCATTAACATATGATCTAGTTTCATCACTTAATACATTTCCAAACAAATCATAAGTACCCTCACTATTTGATAATAGGACATCTCCACTTCTTTTTACTAAATCAATATAGTTTAAATTCTTATCAAACATGTAATATTTGTTATCTTTATATAATAAATAATTATCATTAGATTTATAAAGATTTTTATTTAAATTACAATTAGATAAAAACAAATTTGACTTATATTTTAAATTAAGATTTTCATCAAAAAAGCCTAAATAATATGTTTCTTCATCAATTTTTTTATCTTCTAAAATCGGATAATAATAAATTGCATTATAGGCTTCACTTGTACCTGAATAGTCAGATAAAACACAATTTGTTGTAACATTTGTTTCACTACCAGAATTTAAATCAATAGAATAAGTGTCAATATTAACTTTATTTTTTGAGCCATCATATGCTAATCTATATGCTGTATAATTACTTGTTAAAGAATCAAGCTTTGTTTCGATTTGATAATAAACATTATTTTTTGTTAATATATACTTTGCATTATTAGGGATACTTACCGTTTTTAAATCTTTACCGTCTTTATCCTTTGTGTATATTACAATAGAATTTGATCCATTAAATACTTTAGTATATAAATTTAAGTTTGAATCAAAGCTATATCCAGAATATTTTTTAATTACATCAGGCTTTGGCTCTGTTAAACTCCACTTAACAATATTTTTTTTAGTCTCAGAATCATAATAACTATCCTTATAAAGATATACCTTCTTTATAGAATCTATTGAATTATCATTAAATAAATACTCAACAACACTATGATTAACATCATCATTATCGTATGTGTAATTATTATTAATATTAAAAGAATTATTGCCAATCTCTAAAGATGTATTAAGATTTATTGGTGTTGAATTATCATAATATAGTCTATTATGATAAATTTTATTAACACTATCGTAATTGTAAATATTAAATATTTGACTATCACAAATTAAGTTCGACTTAATACTTTCATTTGTTGTATCAACTTGTGCTAGTAATTGTTTATTATCAATATTATAAACACTACCAGTGTTTGTAGTTGAATCAGTTGAAAAATAGAAATTACCATCAAATTCCCAGCTAACAGCTGAAGATTCAGATAAGGTAGTAATATTATCATAAGATGTATTTATAGTTTTTAATGCTTTTGGCAAAAAAGTATCTAATACATCTGTAGTAACATCAGGAATATCATCAACTATATTCTTTTTATTATCACAACTAGCTAAAGCTAGAGTACTTAAAGCAACAATACTTGTAATTAAAATTTTTTTGTTTTTCATATACTATTCCCTCATTTCTATCTATTATATATGTATTCGATTTTATCTTTTAAATCAACATCAGAATATAATCCCATACTATAAAATCTAAAATAATTGCCATAGCTATAATAACAATTTTCAAAATTATAAGTTGAATATTTATTATCTGAATACATAATTATTTTTTCATTAGTTGAAAGCAATCTCAATGTATACTTATAAATAGTTTTATCATCTATAGTAGATTGTTCTTTACCTAACTCAAAGGCTTTACCATTATATCTTCCTAAATTAACAGCATTTTGACTATCAATCTCAACAAATGATCCATTTATATATTCATAATATTCATTGCCATTACTATTAGTGTAGATGTTACTATCAGATTGCTTATATATTTCTGGCAAATATGCAACTTCATTCCCATTTGAATCATAAATTGTATACAAATCGTTTATGGCAGTTGAACTAATATAAAATAAATTATCATTATCAAGAATTCTAACTTTATCAATATAATTTAGATTACTATCAAATAAATAATTTGAATTAATAATGTAATAACCAGAAGCTAATTTATAAGCATTATTACTAGAACCTAAAACATTAGTATTTGCTATAAGATTTAAATTTTCATCAAATATTCCAACAGAATATATTTCAGATGCAATTTTATTATTTATCCTACAATAATAAAATAATGCCTTAGTATCTTTAATTGAAATATCATTAATTAACAAATACTTAAAATTTTCTAACTGACTAAAAGACTCATCCTTAAGTGAATATTTAGTTGTTGTAACATTATATTTTAATGAAGAATACCTATCATATACATCGACAACTATTTCAACATCATAGTTACTACTATCTGAGCTTAATGCTTCTCTACTTTGAACATATAAATAATCACCTAAAACAAATGAAATGTCATATTGTTTTAAGCTAATAGTTTTGATGATATTTTTTTTCAAATTATCATAAACATAAATAATTTTATTATAATTTGTTTCATATTCCTTTACATAATAGTTACCATATTTTTTAAAGCCTAACCCTACTGTATCATCTTTTTCTTCTAAAACTTCTGTTTTATAAGAATAACTATCAGTTTTTTCATTATATATTTCATAGAATTTGAAATAATTTGTTTTATAATCTGAATCTCTATAGGTTAAATTATACACTATTGAATTAGTTTTTTCTTGAGTATATGAAATACTATAGCTTTTTATACTTTTAGAAAAAACTATCTCACCATTAACACCATATAAAATCAAATTATTAATATTACTAGATAAATCATATTCTTTTTTACTAAACAATTTTCCAGTTTCCAAAGTAATTGTAGATGATTTAGCTTTATTTAAGACATATTCACCTTTAAGTAAAGAAAATACTCGTTCATAGTTTTCTTCATTTTCAGTAAAGCTTTCAACTACATAATAATCATTACTACTTTCAACATTATTAAATGATTTCAAATAATGTTTTCTTACCTTTTTTGTTTTAGTAGTCGTAATAAAATCATCTAACTCACTTTTAGTAGCTTCTTTAACTTCTATTTTTTCTTCTTTAGATGAATTACTATTACAACTTGCTAGTGATAAAATAGTGAGTATTGTTATTCCTGCAATTCTAATTAATCCTTTTTTCTTCATATAGTTTACCTCCCTTAAATAAATATATTTTAAAAAGATTATATTAAAGCATAAACACCTCCTTATATTAAATTTTTATAATGCAATGTTCTTTCTACACTAATTATAATATATATTAAACAAATATTCAATTTTTCTTTTGTAAAAATTACCACATTAGAGTATAATTTATGTAATTTTTTTTCAAAAAACTACATTTTATTATAATTATTTTTTTCTTATTTTAAAATACAACAATTTCTTGTATAATTATCTAGAGGTGCATTATGAAAAGTATAAAAACAGAATTAATAACTAAAGAAGTTGCAAGGCTTTGTATAGAAGCTGCAACCTATATTCCTTTAGATGTAATTAATAAAATCAAGGAATGTGAAAAAAAAGAGTGTGGCTTAGCAAAAAATATCTTAAGTCAAATAATTGAAAATGATACCCTTGCGGCATCTGAGAATATTCCCATGTGCCAAGATACTGGAATCACTATAGTCTTTGTTGAAATTGGAAATCAAGTATTTATTGATGGTGATTTATACCAAGCGATTAATGATGGTGTACATATTGGATATACGGAAGGATATTTAAGGAAAAGTGTTGTTAAATCACCACTTAATAGAATTAATACAAAAGATAACACACCAGCAATTATACATGTAAAATTTGTTGTGGGTGATACTTTAAAAATAACAGTTTGCCCAAAGGGAGCTGGAAGTGAAAACATGAGTAAGGTCAAAATGCTTGTTCCAGCTGATGGAGTAGCTGGAATAAAAAAATTTGTTACAGATACAATTGCTGATGCTGGTGGACGTGCCTGCCCACCATTAGTAGTTGGAATAGGGATTGGTGGAAATCTAGAAAAATCGGCACTACTTGCTAAAGAAGCTTTAACAAGGGATATTGATGATGAATCGCCTGATGAGGATGCAAGAAAGCTTGAACACGAACTACTTCAAGAGATAAATGAGCTAAATGTAGGACCCATGGGTCTAGGCGGTAAAACAACTGCACTTGCAGTAAAAATTAATACCTATCCTTGTCATATTGCCTCATTACCTGTTGCTGTTAATATCCAATGTCATGCCTCAAGACATAAGGTGGTGGTATTATGATAATTAGATACCCTGAGGATAAAGATTTACTTAAAACTATTAAGGCTGGAGATGTAGTTGAGTTTAGTGGTGTTATTTATACTGCAAGAGATGCAGCTCATATGAGAATTGAAAAAATGCTTCAAAATAATGAAAAACTACCTGTAGATTTTTCCAATTCTTTCATTTATTATGCAGGACCAACACCTACAAAGCCCTGTCATATTGTTGGATCAATTGGTCCTACAACCTCATCTAGAATGGATAAATTTGCCTATTTAATGCCAAAATTAAATGTTGTTGGTACAATAGGAAAAGGACCAAGGGATGAAGCATGTACAAAATTTTATATGGATAACAAAATATTGTACTTTATAACTACAGGTGGCTGTGGTGCACTTCTATCTAAAGCTGTAAAAAGTGCTAAAGAGATTGCATTCTTAGATTTAGGACCTGAATCTATTAAAAGATTAGAGGTAGAAAATTTTAAGATGATTTGTGCAATTGATTATAACCATAATAATTTTTTTAAGAAATAGAGGAGAAAGAAAATGGATTTAAAAACAGAAGCATTAAAAATGCACAAGGAAAATGGTGGAAAGCTAGAAATTAAGTCAAAGGTAAGTGTAAAAAATCAAGAGGATTTAGCTCTTGCCTACACACCTGGCGTTGCTTATGCCTGTAAAGAAATTGAGGCTCATCCTGAGGATGTTTATACCTATACATCAAAATCAAACATGGTTGCAGTTATAACTGATGGTTCTGCAGTATTAGGTCTTGGAAATATTGGACCTTATGCTGCTATCCCTGTTATGGAAGGAAAATCAATTTTAATGAAGGAATTAGCTGGTGTTGATTCAATCCCTATTTGCCTAAAGACTCAAGATGTTGAAGAAATTATTAAAACATGTAAATATCTTGAACCAACACTTGGTGCAATTAATCTTGAGGATATCTCAGCACCTCGTTGTGTTGAAATTGAACGTCGTTTAATCAATGAAATGGATATTCCAGTATTTCATGATGATCAGCATGGTACTTCTATCATTGTGGCAGCAGCATTCTTAAATGTTTCAAGATATACAAAGAAAAAGCTATCTGATATGACAGTTGTTATGTCAGGTACAGGAGCTGCTGGATCTATGATTGCTAAAATGTTAAAACGAATTGGGGTCGGAAAAATCTATGCTTATGATATTACAGGTGTAATTGACAAGAAAAAGTATGAATCTTACAATTTTTTAATTAAAGAATTGCTTGATGAAGGAACATACGACACACCAACAAATCATGACAATACCTTAGCATCAATTATGAAAGATGCAAACGCATTTATTGGAGTATCTGCCCCTAACCTTGTAACAAAGGAAATGGTTAAATCAATGGCAAAAGATCCTATTGTTTTTGCAATGGCAAATCCAGTACCTGAAATTAGTTATACTGATGCTAAAGAAGCTGGTGCTTATATTGTAGGTTCAGGAAGATCAGACTATCCTAATCAAATTAATAATGTTTTAGCCTTCCCTGGTTTATTTAAAGGTGCACTTGCTGTTAGAGCCAAAAAAATAAATGAGGAAATGAAATTAGCTGCAGCCTACGCTTTAGCTAATATTATTTCTGATGATGAGCTTTCAAACGACTACATTGTACCTGGGGCTTTTGATAAACGAGTTGTGCCAGCTGTTAGTAAAGCAGTTAGTGATGCAGCAATAAAAACAGGCGTAGCTAGAATAAAGAACATTTAATTTCATAATATAAAATTTAAATTATGGTATCTTAATGGTACCATTTTTTCTTATTATATTTTTTTAGCAATAAACTATTTATCAGCTTAAAAAAAACGGATAGATTATAAGGCAATTTAAATATTCCTTATTCTATCCGTTTTAATATTCTTGTTTTTTATTATCTTATAATCTTAATAGCTGTACAATTTGTACACATCAACATCTTAAGAGCATCTTCATCAAAGTATTCTGCATAAATAATTAATTTACGATCAAGTGTTCCTCTAGCCTTAATTCTTAATACATTACCTTTATTTACAATATGCATTGACTTTAAAATATCAATTGTAATTTCATCGTAATCAAGGAAATGATTACATAATGTATCAAGATAAACTACTGCCTCAACCTCATCTTCACCTAAATCCTCACCTTGAATAACTGGTAAATAATCAGCTAAATTATTAGGCATTTCAGATGGGATACTTCTTACATTCATTGTATCATATAAATAATCTGTACTTAATCCAATTGTACCTAAAATTGCCTGACCATTTGGAATTAATGTTGGCATATAATTAACTGGCTTAAAGTTTTTCTTTGGTTTAACTTCTCTAGCAGCCATCATTAAATCAACTAATTCTTTAAAATACTTTAATCCACGGTCTGAACGAACCTTAATCATTGTAGGAACCTCAACATATTGTTTTTTATTTGAAACATCCTTATAATGATATTTTGTACCTTCAAGTGAAGTAGGATCAATAGCTAAGCAAACCTTTACAGACTTACCAGCTAAAGCAACCTTAGCAACTAAACCATGATATCTAAAAGATTCACATCTTGCAGAGAATCTTCCCTTAGCACGATACATAATCAAGTAATTCTTTATTTCATTATAATATTCCTTTGCTTGATAAGGAGCAAACATCATACGAGCATTAAAATTCATTTTAATTCTCTTTGGCTTACCATTTTCATCTACAACAGTAACTTCTGGATTAATTATTGCTCTTTCTTTAGCATTAATATCTTCCTCAACTGGCTCAAGCTCTTCATCATCTTCTTCAGCTTCATCATCTTCTTCAGCTTCATCATCTTCAATATCTAATTCATCTTCGCCATCAGCATCTTCTTCACTAACTTCATCATTAGATATTTCATTTCCATTTTCATCAACATAAACAACCTCTTCAGCTTGTTCTGGTTCTTGCTTAACTTCAGTTACAGATGATGTTGTTGCCTCAGGAATACTTTCAACTGCACTTAAGAATTCATCATCCTCAGATAATTCGCAAGTATTTTCTTCTTGCTCTTCAAGATTTTCAGATACCTCTTCAGGAGTTTCTTCTTGTGATTCTTCAACTGCTTCTTCTTGTGGTTCTTCAGAAGTTTCTTCTTGTGATTCTTCAGAAGTTTCTTCGTTCTCATTATTTAAAGAATCTTCTTCATTATTAGCCTCATCTACTTCTGTTTCTTCAACTACAGCAGGTTCCTCTATAATCTCATAATTAACGATTCTAATTGCTTGAAGTATAAATGTAAATACAATAAGAACTAAAACTAAAATTAATAGAACAAGTAATGCAATATTATCTAATAAATTTAAAGTTTGTAACTTTGTAAATAAATATACAACAAATGGGATAAGGAAAATTGAAATGTGAAGCAAAACATTAACAATTACATCAACAAATTTAATTTTTGGCTTCTTTATACCAGCAATAACAATTAAGCCTAAGATTAACAATACTGCAAATCCACCAATTAAGATATAATTAGCAATTTGTATAGAAGGAAGCTTAACTGTAATATGCATTAGCTTTAAGTAAGACTTAACTGTATTTTTACAAGCATTAACTGCAAATAAACCACCAGCAACAACTAAACCTGCTGAAATAGAATACCATACATCATGCTTAGAATATAAATCAGCAAAATATGCATTAAATTTATATTTAGATAATTTATCATCCTCTTCAACAATTGACTCAGAACGATATAATAAGCCAATCAATAAAGCACATGTAATATAAGCACATCCTCTAATTGAACCATATTGATATTTTCCAAGGACATTAAAGAAATATACTGTAACAATTGCAAATGTTAAGAAAGCAATTAATAATAAAGCATCAAATAATGTTGCATCATTTTTCTTAACACAAGTAGAAATCAAAATTGAAACAACAACAGCACCAATGCATACACCTAAACCATAAAATTTAATTATATGATCTAAATTACTTCGCATTGAACAAATAACAATTGCAAGTAAAGCTGAAACAACTAAGGCCAATATAGGATTTAATTTATTAGCTAATGCTTTAAAATATACCTTCGATCCTCTCTTAGTGCCATCAAACTTAACTAAAATCGCTCTTACAATAAATGCAACAAGAAGTAAACCAACACAAATACCTAAACTGATTAAAAAAGATTTACTACCATTTTTCTTTGTTGCAGCAATAATTAAACTACCAATAGAGCCCAACATTGCACTACCAACTAAAAAGTCAATAAAACCAAACTTTTTGTTTTTCAAATCAGAAAGACCTAATACTGCAATTCCGCCAAATAAGGCAACAAGTGCTGCACTTAAAGTATGTGCCACTATAGTAGCATCTGTTTTAACGAAGGCAAGTCTTTGTGAATAACAAGCAGCCAATGCAATAAAACAATAGCATAATGGTAGAATTATAGTTGAAAGGAAACCAAATGATTTGTAAAATCCATAAAAATAATTCTTTTTCATAATTTTTCTCTCCTTTTCATTATAATATAATTTTATTATTAATCGACAATATTTTCAAGATACAAATGTCAACAAATACTCATTTTTTTCGAAAAAAAAGAAACCTTTTTTAAAAAGTCTCCATTAATTTTCTAATTTTTCAAACTTATCAATTATTTTAGCAACCAATGGGTGTCTAACAACATCACATTTTTCAAATTCAACATAGCCAACCTCAGGTAAAGATTTAAGCAAATTTGCACTAATCTTTAAACCACTTTTCTTACTATTTGGAAGATCCACTTGAGAAATATCACCTGTAACAATCATTTTCGAATTAAAACCTAGTCTTGTTAAAAACATTTTTAGCTGATCAATTGTTGCGTTTTGAGCCTCATCTAAAATAACAAATGCATTTTCAAGAGTCCTACCTCTCATATAAGCAAGAGGTGCAATTTCAATAACATTTTTTTCAATTAAGGAATTAACCTGTTCAATTCCTAGCATATCATACAATGCATCATATAAAGGTCTCAAGTATGGATCAACCTTCTCCTTTAAATCACCAGGTAAAAAGCCTAAAGATTCTCCAGCTTCAACAGCAGGTCTTGTTAAAATTATCTTTTCAATATTACCCTTTTTTAATTCACTAACAGCATAACAAACAGCTAAATATGTTTTACCTGTACCTGCAGCTCCAATTGTGAAAATTAAATCCTTTTTACCTAAGGCTAAAATGTATTCATTTTGTTTTAAAGTTTTAGCAAAAATAGGCTTATTATGTAATGTATAGCCAATCGGCTTCCTATCGGTTAAAAACCTGATATAATCATTTTTCCTACCAGATTCAACAATGCTTATAACATATAAAACATCTCTTGGAGTTATATTTAATGACCTTTTTGACATAAACAGCAACAATTCAAAAATATCTTCAAGCACAACTATATTATCTTGAACTGATAACGTAGCCATAATACTATCCCCATGAATTCCGATAATACAGTTAAAATGACTTTCTAAAACATTTAAATTAGAATTGTTAATTCCTGAGATATTTTTAGCATCAATAGCACTATCAATTTTTACATTTAAAGTCATAATATCCTCCATTACTGTAATATACCAATAGATTCAAGTTTTTTTAAAATCAAACTAACGCTATAATAGTCATTATGGGTTTCTATTTCATATAAAGCAGCATCAACAATTTTTTCCTCATCAATAGTCTTTGAGCTTTCAAAATCAGATATGACCTTATTTTTAGCGTACTCTATGGCATCATCTTCTGTATTTTCTTTTATTATAACATTTTTTTCTACTTCTTCAATTCTTTGAATACTAAATATATCATAGAAATTAAATATTACATTTATGTTTTGTTCATATACATTATAATTGTATTTTCTTCCTAAATTAAAGAATTCATTAAACAAGCATAGCCTATTAAACATTTGTTTATTTTTTGTTAAAATATCATTTTCAATAATTTTATCAACATTAATTGTTACCTTTTCATATGTATATGCTAAAACTAAGCCACATGGAGATACAGAAGAATTATTTAAATTACCATTAATTAAAATGTCATCTTTTTTTACATATTGATTTTTTTTAATATCACTTTTACCAGAATAAACAAGACATTTTTCAATTATACCATCCTTTTTAGCAATAATGTTTTTACCAGTAAAATCTTTAAATATATACTCTTCATCACCTTTTCTTTTTATTTCAACATAAATATTATTATTTTTATTTACAATATTGATGTATGGATACTCACAGTATTTTCCTCTTAATTCCTTCGATAGCTTATTACAATCAATTGTTGAAAAATTATGAAAAAATAATTTCTTATAACTCATTTTAATTTTTTCTTCTATCTTAGAATTAATTGGAGTCTCTTCACTAAAAATAATACTATTAATACGATATGAATTAATGTATAGTATTGAAAATAAAAATGATATTCCTATTAACAATAAATAATATGTTTTAATAAATGAAACAAAATTTATTCTAAATGAATCATAAAGCATATACTTATATTCTGAGTCTTTAATTATATTATAAGAGCCTAACTCAACTTCAAATCTTGCATAATCATCCTTTATTTCTAAGTTTTTAACAGCAATCTTACTATGAAGCTTAAAAAAATCACTTTTTTTCATTTTGATTTTGTAATTCAAAATTATCCCCTGCTATCTTAATATTTGTAAAATTTCCATTAATAACCAATTTGTTTACATCTAAATATTTTATCTTAAAATTAGAACCATTTATTATAATTCTAGTTGTTTCTATTAAATCATTATTAACATCAATAATTTGCCCAAAATTGTCACATAATAATAATTTATTTTCAATACGTATTTTCACAGTAACCACCATATTAAAATATGAAAAACACCTAATAATAGGTGCCTATCTTTCAAATATTAATTTTTCTTTTGTCACTGGGTGAGTAAAACTCAAATAATAAGCCTCTAAAGGAAATTCCAAAGGACTTATAGTATTTTTACTGCCATATTTAGTATCTCCATACAATGGGTGTCCAATTGATGCCATTTGGCATCTAATTTGATGAAATCTTCCGGTTTTAAGTTTAATTTCAATATTGCTTACAATTGTATTATTAATCTTTGAATTATTAATGACTCTATATTCTAAAATAGCCTCTTGACCATTTTTAGAAATAAAAGATTTTTTTTGATGTTCATCCTTTAAAATATATGATTTTAATGTAACATAATCCTTATTATCTAAATATCCCTCTACTGTTGCCTTATATTTTTTTTCAAAATTATGGTTTAAAATATCTTTAGATAATCTTGAAGCAGCCTTCGATGTTTTAGCAAAAACCATAATACCACTTGTATTAATATCTAATCTATGAACTAACCCTAAATATACATTGCCAGGCTTATTGTATTTTGTTTTAATATATTTTTTTAAAATCGTTAGCATATCCTCTTTGTCTGATGAATCAGCCTGTGATAAAACTCCTTTAGGCTTATAACAAACTAAAATATGATTATCCTCGTAAATAATTTCCATATTATTCAGCTTCTACTCCTTTTAATTTTTCAATAATTGACAAAGTTGTTGAATCTAAAAAAGATTGCCTACTATATAAAATATAAATATTTTGGGTAACCTGAAAATTTAGCATATCAAGTCGTTTAATCAATTTATCATTTTCATATTTGATTGCACTAGATTCATACATAAATGCTAAACCATCATAAAGTTTAATCAATTCTATCATTGATTCAATTTGATTAGTATACAATATCATATTCTTTTTTAATCTAATATTTTTAAGTGTTAGAGCCTGATTAACAGCTTTAGTTACACCATTTGTATCGTTTAATAAAATAATTGGTGTCGTTGATAATTGCTCTCTTGTTATTCTTTTCAAGCCAGCATGAGATCCTAAAGCATCACAAACAATACAAATTTTTTCAAATTTAATTGAAATACTTTCAAATTTTGCTGAATCAAAGCTATTATCAATGAAAGCAAAATCAATACTTCCATCCATCAAACCCTTTTGAATTGTATCGTAGTCATAAATGTAAAAATTAAAGCCAATATTATCCTCACTAATTTTTTTAAAAATTGAGATGCTTGAAAGGCATGGAAATGATGTAATGGTAAAAGCAATATTATATATTTTTCTATCCATTTGTCTATTTAATGCAGTTTGAAACTGAGAATATTGATTAACGGCAAATTCTGCATATTCCTTTAATATCGCCCCAGCATGAGTAAGTTCAAAACTTTTTGAATTTTTAAATAATTCAATATCAAACTCTTTTTCTAAAGACTTAATATGATGAGTAACTGCTGGTTGAGTTATATATAATTTTTTAGCTGTGTTTGTATAATTCTTTTCTTCTAACAATGTCAAAAAAGTAATCAATCGAGCATCTACCATAAAAGCCTCCTATAAATAAAATCTATCAACTATTAAGATTATATTATTTTTATTTATAAAAAGCAATAAAAGAGCATATCAAATTGATATACTCTTCTATAAAAGTCTAATATTAAAATATTGTATTTAATATTTCTGATACATGTTTAACTGGGACAATTACCAATTCATCACGAACTTCTTGTGGAATATCCTCGATATCTCTTTCATTTTCTTCAGGGATATAGATTTTTCTTAAACCACTTCTATGAGCGGCAATTGATTTCTCACGTAAGCCACCAATAGGAAGAACAGAACCTCTTAAAGTTATTTCACCAGTCATACCAATATGCGAATCAACAGGGCGATTAGATAAAGCAGATACTAATGCAGTAGTTAATGTAACACCGGCAGATGGACCATCCTTTGGAACAGCACCCTCAGGTACATGAATATGAATATCATTCTTCTCTAAAGTTTCTTGAGAAATTTGATACTCACTGGCATGAGCTTTAACATATGAGAATGCAGCTTGAGCAGATTCCTTCATAACATCGCCAAGCTTACCTGTTAAAACAAGGCCACCCTTACCTGGATAAGTTGTTACTTCAATATCCAAAGTATCACCACCAAAAGATGTATATGCAAGACCTGTTACAACACCAATCTGATTGCATTCACGATTCTTATTATTAGTAAAACGAATTTTTCCTAAATAATCAGCAAGGTTATCAACCTTAACATCAACATGATCAATTTTTTCCATCAAAATCTTTTTAACAGTTTTACGGCAAATTGAGGCAATCATACGATTTAACTCACGTACACCTGCTTCACGAGTGTAATTTTGAATAATTGCATACATTGCATCATCTGCAATAGATAATTGTTCTTTCTTTAAGCCATGTTCCTCAAGATTTCTTGGTAATAAATGCTTGAATGCAATATTAAACTTCTCAATTTCTGTATAAGACGAAAGCTCAATAATTTCCATACGATCTCTTAATGGAGCAGGAATATTTGACAAATCATTAGCTGTTGTAATAAACATAACCTGTGATAAATCATAAGGCTCCTCAAGATAATTATCTGAGAAATATTTATTTTGCTCAGGATCTAATACCTCGAGCATTGCTGCAGCTGGATCACCACGGTAATCAGCAGTCATTTTATCAATCTCATCAAGTAAAAATACTGGATTAACTGTACCTGCATCCTTCATACCCTTTAGAATACGACCAGGTAATGCCCCAATATAAGTACGACGATGTCCTCTAATTTCAGATTCATCGCGAACACCACCAAGTGATTGCTTAACAAAATTTCTACCTAATGCCTCACTAATACTTCTTGCAAGAGATGTCTTACCAACTCCTGGAGGACCTGCAAAGCATAAAATAGTTGACGGATTATGTCCTGTCATCATCTTTACAGCTAGATATTCAATAATACGGTCTTTAACCTTTTCTAGTCCATAGTGATTACTATCAAGCTTTTTACTAACATCTACTAAATCATCATTATCTTTACTTGCTTTATACCATGGAAGGTTAATAATCCATTCAAGATATGTACGAATAACTCCTGCTTCAGCCATTTGATTATTTGTACTTGCATATTTTTGAAGTTCTTCTTTAGCTTTTTTATAAACTCCTTCAGGTAAATGTGCCTCTTCAATAGCTTTTCTTAAAGCCTCAACATCCTCTTCCTGACGAGCCTTATCTCCAAGTTCATTTTGAATAGCCTTCATCTTTTCACGAAGATAATATTCCTTTTGTGAATCATCAATTGATTTTTTAACATCCTTATTTATTTTATTTTCAATTTCAACGATTTGCTTTTCACGTTCAATATCCTCTAAAATCATTTCAAGACGCTTTGATACTGATAATTCAGATAAGTATCTATATTTAGATAAATTACTATTTGTTTTTAATTGATATGCGATAACATCAGATAAAACATCTGCATTAGTTCCTGTTTGAAGTAATCTTGAAATTTCCTCATAAGATGCTAAAAGTGACTGACCCTTAGCTAACTCAGAGGCAACATTTTTTAATAAAGCTGTCTCAGTATCATCAGAATTTAAAATTGAAAATAGCTTTTCATAGCTACAAACAAAATAAGGATCAACAGATGTAAATCCATTTACCTTTATTCTATTTGCAATTTTAAACTTAACCTTATAGTTATTATTAGGCAATTTTAACTTTAATGTAATTTTAGCTAAAACACCGATTTCTTCAATATCATCAGGAGCAACATCTACTGCAGCAGAATCCTTTTGAACTAAAAGAATAATATTTCCACCATACATTTTTTCAGATGATTCAAGGGCTAATACAGAATTAGCACGTCCAACTTCAATTCTAAACTCATTATTAGGAAGTGGAACAACTCCTCTAACAGCAATGGCAGGTAGTACAATTTTTGTATTTTCTTCCATATATTATTCATCCTTTCTCTGACTATAAATAATCAGTATCTATAATATATAACATTTTTGGCACTTTTGCAAGCAGTTTGCCAAAAAATAAATATGTTAAAATATGTTAAAATTTATATAATAAGGATAATCATAATCTTTTCCTCATTATAATTCTAAAGTAAAAGAAAGCCCTACGGCTTTCTCATTACATACATTGATATTAGATTTCTACAGCGTTATTTAAAATAACATCAACTAATGCTTGATATGCAAGCTCGCTATAATATCTTGCAACATTTTGCTTTAACATAGCTTCCTTTGTCTTTCCGTTTGCCTTAGCATCCTTTTCAGCTAATTCTTCAACTGCTTCCTTATAAGGAGTTAAGTTTTCAACTTCAATAATCTTTGTAGCAATTACGTTAAATAATGCTTGCTTAGTACCTTGTTCTAATGTTTGAGCTTCAAAATCTTCCTTCTTAACATTCATTAATCCTAAGAATGTATCAAATGGAATATTATACATCTTAGCTTGTTTCTCATATTGACCACGAATATCATTTACCTTTTCATCAATTAAAGCTTTAGGCATATCAACTACTGCATTGTCAACAATCTTTGTTATAAGTTCATTAACCTGACGGTCCTTTTCACTTACAGCCTTACTAGCCTCTATGGCAGCCTTCTTGTTAGCCTTTAATTCTTCAACTGTATTAACACCATCAATTTTTAAGCCCTTAACATATTCATCATTTAATTCAGGTAATTTTTCAGCTTTAACCTCATGAACAGTAACCTTAAATACAGCAGGCTTACCAGCTAATGAAGCCTCACCATAATTTTCAGGGAATGTAACATTGATATCCTTAGTTTCTTCAGCCTTCATACCAACCATTTGCTCTTCAAAGCCTGGGATGAATTGATGAGAACCAATTTGCAATTCATAGTTATCTGCCTTTCCACCAGGGAATTCAACACCATCTACAGAACCAACAAAATCAAATGTAGCATAATCACCCTCAGCAATAACTTGCTCTTCCTTTGCTACCATTTCAGCATCCTTCTTTAATACTGATTTAACTTCAGCTTCAACTTCTTCATCAGTTGCTTCTAATACCTTCTTAGCAACCTCTAAGCCCTTGTACTGAGGAAGCTTTACTTCAGGATAAACATCAAATGTTAAAGAAATCTTGAAATCCTTTCCTCTTTCTAATTTGTCCTCGCCTTCGAAATTTGGTTCAAATTGACCACAAATTTCTTTAGCTAAGTTTTCATCCTTATAAATTTCAGAAGCCTTCTCATTTAAAATTACATTTAATGCTTCATCATATAAAGACTCAACACCATAATGCTTTTCATATACACTTCTTGGAGCCTTACCAGCACGGAAGCCCTTAATTGTAACCTTAGCGTTATTAACTTCGAAAGCCTTATCTAATGCACGTTCAAATTCATCAGCAGTAACATCAAATGTAGCCTTAACACGACTATGTTCTAACTTTTCTGTAACCATATTAATTTTGCAGACTGAGATATTTCAGGAAAGTCTGCACCTCCTACACATATTTCTAAATTATATCTCTAATTCCAATTTTCGAAAAACCATAAATATTATATCACATCTATCACATTTGTAAAGTATAAATAATTTTTTAAAAATAAATAAGGGCCTATTTATCTAGGCCCAAATCTTAACTTACTATACTATCTTGATCTTTTATATCATTTTTAGGAATAATATTAGGGTCAATCTCATCAATTTCCTTTTTATCCTTAGCAGGAGCTTCTTTACCCTTATCCTTTGATTTTTCCTTTTTTGGTTTATCTTCTGTTATTTTTTTACGATATTGGATATATCCTCCTGTTGCCTCTCCACCAATTACAACTCCTGAAAGTAAAGCAATAATTGCAAGAGTAATAACTAGCTTTTGAGCATCAAGCTTATCTGCTAATATTGCTAATACAACAGCAAGAGTAATTGCGATTGTATTTAACCAAAACAAGCTTCTATTTGTTTTTTCATTATATAAAATTGTTGTCCAGTAATAACTAACAGCATATGTATAAAAGAAAATAACTAAAATATAGCCATATGCTTCTATGTTAAATTTAGCAAAGCCACCACCAGAAACCTTATCAAGTTGATCCATTAAATCATTACCTATAACATTATTTTCCTTAATTTGAGCAATCTTATCCCAATGGTAGAAGGCTGCAATAATCAAATAAACTCCAATGATAACATGAATTATAACTTGAACAAGCATAACAATCTTAGCTCTTTTAGAGGTTGTTGTTTTAAGAAGTGGTATTACTCTAATAAGTGCTGAAAATAAAATTACAATTCCTGAAACAATATAAACTGCACCAATCAATTCATCTTTAAATACAAGCATTAAAATGCCAAAAGTTATTAGCATTGCAAAAACAATAATTTTTATAATAAACTTATACATTTTGAAAGTTGCAACAGCACCATGCTCTTTTTTGTATTCCTTCTTTAAAGCCTTTTTCTTTTCTTTTTCATCCTTTAGCTGTTCTTCTTTTTCTTTTTTGTTTTTCTCTTCTATTTCTTGAGGAAGTAAGTCATCATCAGCTAATACTTTATCATCTTTAGCATCATCTAAATCATCAATTTCAGGTAAATCTAAAGAAATATCATCACTATTTTCTGATTGAATCTCTTTATTGTCTATTTGAGCTTCTTTTTTCTTATCTTTCTTTTTCCCAAACATTTAAAACACCTCGTTTCAATTTAAGTTTATTATACACTATGAATTACTATTTATCAAATATTGTTTAAAAAAATAAATTGACATTTTATAGCAAGAAAATGGTATTTTTTTGTATATCAAATTTCACATTATTTAAAAATATGTTATAATTATGTAAAAACGAGGTGATGAAAAATGAATTTTGTATTTATTTCTCCAGCATTTCCTAAAAATTACTATAATTTTTGTGATAGGCTTAAAAAAAATAAAGTAAATGTTTTAGGAATTGGTGATACTTTATATAATGAACTTGATGATAAGGTAAAAAATTCTTTAACTGAATACTATAGAGTTAATTCACTTGAAAATTATGATGAGGTATATAGAGCTGTTGCATTTTTTGCCTTTAAATATGGTAAAATTGATTTTCTAGAATCAAATAATGAATATTGGTTACGCTCTGATGCAAAATTACGAACTGACTTTAATATTACTGGTGCAAAAATTGATGATGTTATAACATTTACATCCAAAAGTAATATGAAAGAATTCTATATTAAAGCTGGTGTTCCAGTTGCAAGATATACATTTTGTAAAAATTATAATGAGGATTTAAAATTCATAAATAAGGTTGGTTATCCTGTAGTTGTTAAACCTGATGTAGGTGTAGGTGCTGCTGCTACCTATAAAATTAAAAATGAAGATGATTTAAAAAATTTTTATAAAATAGGATTTCAAGTACCATACATAATGGAAGAATTTATTCAAGGTGATATAATTTCCTTTGATGGTGTTTGTGATTCAAATAGTAATGTTGTTTTTTGCGATAACGAAATATTTCCACCATCAATTATGGACATAGTTAATGAGGAACTTGATTTATCATATTATGTTAATAAAGAGGTCCCTATGGATATTTATGAAATTGGGAAAAAAGTATTAAAAGCATTTAACATTAAATCAAGATATTTCCATCTAGAATTCTTCAGGCTAAGCAAAGATAAACCAGGACTTGGTCATATAGGAGATATAGTAGCCTTAGAGGTTAATATGCGTCCTCCTGGAGGATATACACCTGATATGATAAACTTTGCTCAATCTGTTGATACCTACCAAATCTATGCCGATGTTATATGCTATGATAAAGTTATAAACGTTAGTTTTAATCATCCAAAATACTATTGCCTATATGTTGGACGTAGAGATAAATATAATTATGTATATTCATCTGAAGAAATTATAAAAGAACATTCTCCTTCTATTGTGATGCATGAACGTATGAGTGATGCTTTAGCTGGAGCATTAGGTAATGAATTTTTTGTAGCTAGATTTAATGATTTAGAACAATTAAATAAATTTAGAAGTATGGCCTTACTAAAAAAATAAAACTGCTAGTAATTCCTAGCAGTTCATAACCTCTTTTGAGGTTTTTTATTTTTTTAAAAAATACCAATAAATGTACAAATAAGAATAATTGCAAATAGTGTTATAGCAGATAAAGAGCAAGTCCAAGCAATATTTTTAACACGATGATTAATATATCAATCACCATTTAAGGCATTTAAATCAATTTCACCTTCACCACAAATTTTAATATTTTCACAATTAATAACATTAATTATTGAAGCAAAATTATCAACCTCTAATCCTTCCCAAATACCATAATTATAACCATCAACATTTCCAGGAAAGATAGGAAAATCCGTTCTATTTGTTTTAGCTATTAACTTACTACCACTTTCAAAATATATAGTTATATCTGATTTTAAAAACAAGCTTGTTACTAAATAGCTTCCCTTATCTATATACACACAAGCATTTTTAGGTGCACACATAATTGCAGCCTGAATTTTAGCCGTATCATCAACAATTCCATCCCCAATAGCATGGAAATCTTTAATATGAAGACAACAACTTTCAGATAATGTTGTTATTACAAGTAATTCATTATTAATTTTAATTTCATAAATATTATCAGGCATCAAATTGAAAATCGTAAAAATATTACGTTTTTCTTTCCTATAAAACTTATTATTATTATTAAAAATATCAAAATCATTATCAAAAAAATATGCTTTATTTGTTGACATTTCAATTGATACCGTTCTTGATGTTATTTCTAATATCTTCATAATCCACTTCACGCTAATAATAGCACAAATTTTCTTATACTTAAGGAAAAAATAACACAAAAAATCCTATTTTAAAAAATAGGATTAAACTTAAAATTCATGTCTTGCAATTTTAATATAGGCATCAACACCAACAGTCAAAATATCCATATTAAAATTAAAATCAGCTGTATGTAGTAAATGCTCATCTCCACAGCCTAACAACATAAACATTGATTTATATTTTCTTGTATAATTACCAAAATCCTCAGCTTGTAAAAATGGTTTAGTTAGAATTCTTAATTTTAAACAATCCTTGTATTCATCAACAAGTCCTTCATCATTAATAACACTTGGATATACTGCATTAATTTTTAATTTAGTTATGCAACCATACTTATCTTCTAATGACTTAAGAATATCTTTAAGCTTATCCTCCATTAGTTTAAAGGTTTCATCATCAAAGGCACGCATTGTTGCCTCTAAATGAGAATTTCCAGCTACAGCATTTCTAACAGTTCCAGAAGTCATATGACCAAAGCTGATTAAATGTCTTTCTTTAATTTTAGAACAAAAATCATAAAATTCTGTTATAAGCTTTGTTGAAATTAAAAGAGCATCAATTCCTTGTTCTCGATTAGCCGCATGAACACTTTTACCTATTATGTCAATATCAACCTCTCCTGAAGTTGCAAGCATTCCTTTTGGCATTGTATAAAGATAGCCTTCTTCAAGATTTGGCCAAATATGAAGTCCAAATATTCTATCAATTTTTAAATCATCTAAAATATTTGTTTTAATAACATCCCTTGCACCAGCATCATCCTCCTCAGAAGGTTGAAATAAGCAAACAATATTATTTTTTAAAGTTTTCTTATTATCATTTACCCACCTACTAAATGCTAGTAATATTGCCATATGCCCATCATGAGCACATGCATGCATCACACCTGTATGTAAAGATTTATAATCACAATCGTTTATTTCACTAATAGGTAGGGCATCCATATCAGATCTAAAGCATATAGTATTTTTTTTGCTTAAATTAAAATAAAGAATTACACAGGTTGGTGTTGGAGTAAAAATTTCACAATCAAAGCCTGATACAAAATTTAAAATATATTCCTTTGTTTTAAATTCATGTCTACCAAGCTCTGGAATTTGATGAAGCTGTTTACGTATTTCTAAAACATCCATACTATCTTACTAGACTTTCGTATAATGAATTAACTGTTTTTTCATAATCATTTGATGATACACCAACAATTATATTTAATTCCTCAGGTCCTTGAGCTAAAAGTTTAACATTAATTTTTTGATCTGCAAGAGTTTTAAATATTGTTCCACAAATACCACTTCTTTTAGCCATATTTCTACCAACAATAGCAACAAGGGCAATATCTGATTCAATTGAAACTTTAGCATCAAGCTTATTCTTTAAATCTGTTACCAATTCATATTGACATTTTTCGATTGCTGATTGAGCAACAACAACACTAAATGAATCAATTCCAGATGGAACATGCTCAATTGATACGTTATAACTTTCAAATATTGATAGGGCCTTACGTAAAAATCCAACCTCATTTGACATATGGTCCTTTGAAATATTAACAGATACGAAATCCTTCTTACCAGCAATACCAGTTACAATTGATGATTCATCTGTACATACATTTTTAATTAAAGTACCTGGATGATCCGGTTCATTTGTATTTTTTAAATTAATTGGAATATTTAGCTCCTGAACTGGAAATACAGTTTCCTCATGTAAAACTGAAGCCCCCATGTAGGATAATTCTCTTAATTCAGCATAAGTAATTTCCTTAATTGCTCTAGGATTTTTTACAATTCTTGGATCTGCTGCTAAAATACCTGATACATCAGTCCAATTTTCATATAATGAAACATTTAAGCATTTCGCTAAAATAGAGCCTGTTACATCAGAGCCACCTCTACTTAATAACTTTACTGAACCATTTGGATATGAACCATAAAATCCTGGAACAACAATTGAACCAAATTCAGAAAAAGCAGTTTTTACCTTGCGTTCTGTTAATTCAGAATCCATCTTTCCGTCATAATTAAAGTAAAGTAAATCCTTAGCATCAACAAAGGTAAAGCCTAAATAGCTACTCATAAGCTTGGCAGTTAAATATTCACCTCTTGAAACTAAATAATCTAAAGAAATATTTTTATTAAGCTCAGAGTGTAGTGACTCTAAATCCTTACGAATATCATAATTAATTTCAAGCTCCTCTTGAACATCAACAAATCTTTTATAAATCATATTCCAAATATCCTCATAAGGAACTGAATATTTCAAATGAGCTTGTAGTATGTATAATAAATCAGTTATTTTAGTATCAGATGAGTTTCTTTTACCAAGTGCTGATACAACAACAATCTTGCGCATTGGATCAGACATTACAATATTTTTAACCTTTGCAAACTGAGTAGCACAAGAAAGAGAGCTACCTCCAAATTTTGTTACAACTAACATAATTCCTCCTAAAAATCAAGTCCAATAAGCTTTAAAGCAATTTGGACAGCATTTGTTGCAGCACCTTTTCGAACCTGATCACCACAACACCATAACGTAATACCCTTATCGTTAATTAAATCTCTTCTAATTCTACCGACATAAACTAAATCCTGATCTGAGGTCACAATAGGCATAGGATATATATTATTAGCTTTATCATCATAAAGCCTACATCCCTTTTCTTTTGAAATATTATTTTTAACCTCATCTAAATCTAGCTTATCTTTTGTTATAAGCGTAACAGAAATTGAATGTGAACGTACGACAGGTACTCTAACGCAAGTACATGTAACCTTAAGATTTTCTAGATGCATAATTTTTCTACCTTCATTTTGCATCTTCATTTCCTCAGTTGTATAACCATTATCTAAAAATGAACCAATGTGAGGGATAACATTTTCAGCAATTTGATATTGAAAAACATGTGGTGTAATTTCCTTACCATTTAAAATTGCCTCCTCTTCACTTCTAAGCTCAATAGGTCCCTCAGCACCTGCCCCTGAGGTTGCCTGATATGTTGATGCAACAATTGCTTCAATTAAAGACATTTTATTAATAGCATTTATTGCCATTAAAGTAATAATAGTTGAACAATTAGGATTGGCAATAATTCCCTTATTCTTAAAAACATCATCACCATTTATTTCTGGTACAACTAATGGAACATCATCATTCATTCTAAATGCACTTGAATTGTCAATGAATATTGCCTTAGATGCAACAATATCTGAAGCTAATTCTTTAGCAACAGTACTTGAAGCAGCACCAAGAACAATATCAAGTCCATTAAATACACCCTTCTTAGCAACCTCAACCTTGTATTTTTTGCCTTGAAATTCAATTACCTTTCCTTCACTTCTTTGACTTGCAAATAATCTTAGCTCATTAATAGGAAAATTTCTTTCACCTAAAACCTTAAGCATTTCCCTACCAACAGCACCAGTTGCCCCTAAAATACCAACATTATACTTTTTCATAAATAATCCCCTCCATATCAAACGTTAGGTCCATTATACGACTAAAACATTCTTATTTCAATAGAATTAACATAATTTTTCCGTTTTTTAAAAACATTTGTTCGTATGCCAAATACACATTTAATTTTGTGTATATAATATTTTTATTAATATAAATTATATAGCACAAAACAATTTCCATTATTATTTAATGCAATAGCATATTATTTTGTCTATTATAAAGTCCTTAATGCATCAATTAATTCTGTTTTATTTGAAGTTTTATCATCCTTTTTCTTCAATATTCTTGCAGGGATACCACCTACAACAACACCTTCAGGAACATCTTCAATAACAACTGCACCAGCTGCAACAACTGAACCACGTCCTACACGGCACCCCTCAATAACTACAGCATTTGCTCCTATTAAAACATTATCTTCAATGACAACAGGCTTAGCTGAGGCTGGTTCTACTACACCAGCTAAAACAGTACCAGCTCCAATATGACAATTTTTTCCAACAATAGCACGACCACCTAAAACAGCACCCATATCAATCATACTGCCTTCACCAATTACAGCGCCAATATTAATTATAGCCCCCATCATAACAACAGCATTATCCCCAATTTCAACCATATCTCTTATGATTGCACCTGGTTCTATTCTGGCTTTTACATTCAAAGTATTTAATAGGGGTATTGCTGAATTTCTTCTATCATTTTCAATAACAATATCGATAATTTTATCATTATTTGCAGAAATTATTGGTAAAATATCTTGTGCTTCTGCAAAAACAATATATAAGTTTTTATCTCCAAACACCTTGCAATTGGTAAAATTTATTTCCTCATGTGCTTTAATATATGCTTTAACTGGAGTTGTTTTCTTAGACTCCTTAATCATTTTGATTATATCATATGCATCCATAATTAATTTTCTCCAAATAATACATCTTCCATATCATAATAGCCAACATTCTTATTAATAAGCCAATTAGCTGCTTTAATCGCTCCAACAGCAAAAATCTTTTTAGATTGAGCAGTATGCTTTAAGGTAATAACCTCATCCTCGCCACAATACAAAACCTCATGCTCACCAACAATTGATCCACCACGAATAGAGTGAACTCCAACCTCCTTAGGATTACGAGGTGAATATCCATCTCTACCATATTTAGCGAAATAATCTGTTGATTCAATTACTGAATTAAGAAGCATCTTAGATGTACCAGATGGTGAATCAACCTTATTATGATGATGAGCCTCAACTATTTCAATATCAAATGAATCCTTTAAAATTGGAGTGATCTCCTTAACTAATCTATTAAGCAAAATAACTCCTAAAGAAAAGTTTGCACTTCTAAGAACAGGACAATAATTAGAAAGCTCTTTAATTTTATCAAGCTGAAGCTCTGAATAGCCTGTTGTAGCAAAAACTACTGGCTTCCTATTCTTCTTACAATAATCATAAATCATATCTAAATTTGCTGGGTTTGAAAAATCAATAACAACATCAAATTCATTTTTAATATCATCAAGATTTTTAGTCTCACATTCAATTGCTACAATACCTGCAAGCTTATCTAGAAGCATATTAGCAACGATTTTCCCCATTGCACCATATCCAACAACAACTGCTTTCATTAAAAAATACTCTCCTTCTTTAAATCTAATTCATTAAATAAAATTTCTCTATTTTTATCTGACATATAATCTAAAGGCATACGATAACCACCAACCTTAAATCCTAAATGATTCATTGCTTCTTTAACTGGTATAGGATTAACCTCAATAAATAAATCATTTATTGTGTCTAACAAATCACGCTGGATTTCATTTGCCTCATTATATTTTCCTTCAAAGCAAAGCTTACATATTTTAGCAGTTTGTCTTGGAGCTATATTTGCTAAAACTGAAATAACTCCATCGCATCCGATAGACATCATAGGAACAATAATATCATCATTACCAGAATACATATGGAAATTAGGACCGATAAATTTACCAACTTTAGAGGAATAGCTAATATTTCCTGATGCCTCCTTAATACCATAAATATTTTTATGCTTAGATAATACCTCTATGGCATGAAGGGACATATTCATTCCAGTTCTTCCAGGAACATTATACATAATTACAGGACATAATGAATTATCAGCTACCATTGTAAAATGTTTAATTAAACCACTCTCATTTGTTTTATTATAGTAAGGTGTGATTACCAAAACATAATCAGCACCTAATTCTGAATATTTTTTAGAATACTTTACAGCCTTTTCAGTTTCATTAGAGCCTGAACCAACAATAACAGGAATTCTATGATTAACTCTTTCTACACTAAATTTTACGACCTCAGCCTCTTCTTCAAAAGTTAATGTTGAAGCTTCACCAGTTGTTCCTAAAATAACAACTCCTCCTGTATGATTGTTACAATGATAATCTAATAAATTACCAAGCTCTTCATAATTAATACTACCATCTTCATTAAATGGTGTTACAAGTGCAACAATACTACCCTTTAATTCCATCTTTTAATTATCCTCCTTAAAATCACATTCAAATACCTTAACAGCAGGTCCTGTCATAAAAACATTATCCTTTTTTACTTCAATTTCTAAATGACCTAGCTCAAGCTCAACATCAACATTCTTATATGTTAGTCCAAGCCTTGATGCTACAACAACAGAAGCACAACAGCCGGTTCCACAAGCAAGTGTCCAACCAACACCTCGTTCAAATGTTTTAACCTTAATATGTCCTTTATCTATAATTTGAACAAAGTTAACATTAGTTTGTTTAGTAAATCTCTTGTTAAAGCAAATCTCTTCTGCATATGATAAAATTTCACTTTTGAAATCATCAACAAAAATAACAGTATGAATTGTTCCCATGAAAAATGAATAGGCTGTTACCCTTAAATCATTAACCTCAAGTAATCTGCCAAATGAATCTAGATTATCTGAAACATATATACTACTATTATTAAAAATTGGTGAACCCATATTAACCTTACACATAAAAGGATTAGTTGAAGTAATTTCAATAATCATTTTACCTGCACCAGTAATTACATCAAATTTATTTCTTTTAATTAGCCTATGCTCATAGACATATTTAGAAAAGCATCTAATTCCATTACCACACATTGGTGCCTTACTACCATCTGAATTATAAAAAAGCATTTCAAGTGGTTTATCCTTTACAACAACCAATCCATCAGATCCAACCCCAGTTTTACGATTACAAAGCCTTAAAGCAAGTTTGCTATAATCAACATTTTCATTATATGAAATAACACAAAAATCATTTCCACAGCCATGCATTTTTTCAACTAGCATATTAAATCTCTCTTTCTAATAATTCATTAATTGTTTGTCTTTTTACAACAATTCTTGACTCATTTCCTTTTACAAAAACAACTGCTGGAGTTAAAGCCTTATTATAATTGCTACTCATTGAGTAACCATATGCACCTGTAGTATAGGTAATTAATAAATCACCCTGATTAGCATTTTGAAGAGGAGTATTTTCAATAATCAAATCACCACTTTCACAGCACTTTCCTGCAACAGTTACAATTTTAGTTTTAGGCTCATTTTCATGACCAACAACATCTGCATCATATTTAGCTTGGTATAAAGCAGGACGAATATTATCAGTCATACCACCATCAATAAAATAATATAGCTTATTAGGTGTATGTTTTATAAAACCAATTGTATATAATGTATACCCCGCCTCGGCAACAATACTTCTACCTGGTTCTATACATAATTTTTCTATTTTAACATTATTCTTCTTTAAGGCCTCTTCACATGTTTTAATTAGAGTTTTACTAACAACATCAAACGCAATTGGTTTATCTTCATCAGTATAATGAACACCAAAGCCACCACCTATATTTAAAACAAGTGGTTCTTTAAAATCCTTACAATAACCAATAAGCTTCTCTAATGCCGCAGTAAAGGCATTTAAATCAAAAATTTGACTACCAATATGAGAATGAAAGCCCTTAAAATGAACATGCTTCGACTTTGTTAAAAGGTCCATCATTTTTTTGTAATCATCACTTGAATATAAAACTCCAAACTTTGAATCAACATGAGCAGTAACTATAAATTTATGTGTATGAGCCTCAACTCCTACATTTAACCTAATAATAATATTACAATCCTTATTTAAGGTATTACATAAACTATCCAGTAGCTCAAGTTCCATATAATTATCAACAACAATCGTACCAACATTATTATTTAATGCATACTTTAAATCATCAATTGATTTATTATTTCCATGAAAGAAAACCTTCTGCATAGGAAAACCTATGCTTACAGCCGTTGCCATTTCACCAAATGATACAACATCTAAAGACATATTTTTAGATTTTACAAGACGAAGCATTTCCTTTATGCAAAATGCCTTTGATGCAAAAGCTACCTCAGTTAAAAATTCATCTGATTTAAAATTATTCAAATATAAATCCATATTTTTATTTAAATGTTCCTCATCATATATGTATAATGGGGTTCCATATTTTTCCTTTAAATCTTTAACATCAACATTACAAATCTTCATAAAATCCTCCAATTAAAAAAAGCGCCTAAGCGCTTAATTATAAACAATACATACTATATTCTTAATCTAGCGCCTCTACATATAAAATGTAGGAGTGATATAGGTATTCCCTAAATCCCCATAGAATAATTGTGTCCAATTACCTATTCGGCAATGATTACCTTTCATCTAATTCACAGGATACCTCCTCCTTAGATTACTCTTTTGCATTGCTACCTCTATTATTTTTTATTATTTTAACACAAAACAACCATTTTGTCTATAAAATTTTAAGCTTCTCCATTTTTTAGTTTATTTTAAATTTAATATTCTAAAACACCAAAAGGAGTAACATAACAGTTACTCCAATCAATTATATTTCAATTATTTCAATACTAGATGAATGCTTTAAAGTATTAT
>CAKQEA010000016.1 GCA_934229785.1 uncultured Anaeroplasmataceae bacterium | reverse complement strand
AAAGCATACCAACGTCATTTTATTTTAGATTTCTACTGGTTTCAAGTAGACCAAGCTCCTGAAAGAACAGCTAAGCTTTTTAGAGAGTTAGATCATGTTTATGCAGCAATCTTAAATCGTCAGGAAGTCTTTGGTGGTAAAAAGAAAAATGCCATTTTAGAGCTTTTTTTAATGTATTATAATATGAGAATAAATTCCATATTAAAAAAAGCAAATAAGGCAGATTCCCGAAGGATAAGAAAGCAACCTAAACTTGATTATTTAATGAAATTGTATTATTCTTCATCAGAAGAAAAATATAAAAATATGCATGATAAAATTATTAGAAAATTTAAGGCAAAACCATTGCCGTTAAAATATTACAAATATAAATCTAAAATTTCAGATTTAAAAAAGAAGATCCAACAAAATAAAAAAGATGGATATATTATAGAAACTGTATGTATAGCAAAAGTACCAACAGCCCCTGTTGAATATACTATTAAAAAGATAAGTAGCTTATGCAATCCTGATTCAAACAGGCAAGCATCATTTGTTACTAATTTTGTATTCCATACTTCTGATTGTGAAAGATATGATACGAGATATATGCGTAGCTTAGCTGAATCAAGAAGCAAAGAAACTAAGCTTGAATTTATCCAGATATCAAATTGGAGCGACTCAATGCGTATGACAAAGGAAGATGTTACCTGGATGAGCTACGCAGCTGCAAAGGACACTTTTGGTATAAATGAGAGTGAATTTGAAAAAATTAGATATGGAGATGAGTATAAAAAGTATGTCAACACTTTAAAATAAAAATTTTTAAAAGTAGGCGACCCCGCCTTTAAGACAAATTAATAATTATGTGGTATTATACTTCATGGAGAAAGTAATTTAATTTATACGCTTATTATTGCGTAGTATTGACTTGTTATTGTTTTTTAAAGTCAGTACTACGCAATTTTTTTGTCTATTTTAAAAAAAGAAAGGTGATAAGATGCAAAATTATGATTACGGCAAATCAGTTATTTCAAGCAATTTAAAATATGAATTTAAAAATAACAATGTTAAGTATGCAAAAATTAAAAGTAAATTTCATGTTGAACTAATTGTTTATTGTGGAAGAAAGAAAATGTATTCAACCTGTGGTGATTATGAAAATACTTCAATAAATGATGCAATTAATAAATTATTTCAAAGAAAAGTTGAAAGTCAATGCACATTTCATAAGGGGAAAAATTATTATGCAATATTTAACGTGTATGAGCTTAAACCAATAACCAGATATGTATATAAAAAAACAGATATAATCATCAATACAAAAAGAAGAAAGTATCTGTTTAAAGAACGTATTAATATTTATTTTTAAGTTTAGCAACCTCTTCAAGTCGTTTAGCTTCGAATTTATCATCATCAAAGTGCCAGTCATTTGGAAGGCTTAATTCCTTAGAATAAAGAGTTGAATAAACTTGAGCGAGAAAATGTTCAAGCCAATTAAAGAATCCATCAAATATTGTATCAAAATCTTCAAATTTTGGTGGCTTACATGATGGATGAATATGAGGTGACAATCTATTTGCTGGAAGAATAAATGTTGACATTTTATGCTCTATATTAATAAATCTTGTCCATATAAGATCCTTATTATAAATTTTACAAACTCTTGCAGCATAGTATTTTCTATCATATGAATCATAAAATTCAACGATATCATCTTCATGAATAGTAAATCCATCATCATTTGTTATTTCAGGTATAAATGGATATTCTTTATTCCACATTATATTATTTTTAAAATCATTGCCATATTTATTTACCATGTTCTACACCTCAAGTTAATTATATTATTTTTAAGATAATAAAACAAGGAAGCTTGAAGCTTCCTAGTGGCATCGTGAGATAAACTCACAAGGTTATAAAACCTTACTATATTTATAGTGTCGGAGCAAGGGATGCCAAGTGTTGTCTCGCTACACTGTATCTATATTATATATTATTTTAAAAAGTTTGCAATAAAAAAAGGAAGCATAAGGCTTCCTAGTGACGTAGCAAACATTAAAGTTTACAAGATTATTTCAATAATCTCGACTATGTTTATAGTGCCGGAGCAGCGGACGTCGGCATATTCTAACTCACTGCACTGTATTTATATTATATGTTATTTTTTTAAAATTGCAATAAATGAGGTAAAAAAAACGGAGAAAAAGAGCATCTCCGAGTACAAAAACATTAAGTTTTATGTTCAGCTGAATTCTCACAGCTTTAGCATTATTAAGCACAATTATTTTATGATGTTTTTATAAAAATGTCAATAAACAAAAATGAAAGGAGGTAAAGCACATGTTATTTAAGGTAAAAGATACAACTATTAAAAATGGTAAGAAAACTACTGTTACTGTTAATACTGAATCTTCTAAACTGATGAGTTTCTTATTAGGTAAAGAAAACGAGAATCCTAAAGATGCTATGGATGCGGTATTTAATGAAGCTAATCAAAGTAAGAAAAAAGATATTAAAACTATTAGTAAAAGTAAAGAAAAAGATTCTTCTGTTGCATTAAAGAGGGAAGCTTCGAAGGCAAAAGGTAATCCTGAACCCAAAAATAAAAAATCTTTATTATCAAGAAAAGCTGTAACTGGTAAAGCAAAATTATCAGGCCAGTACAAGGACTTTGGAAAGCCAGAACGCAGTTCATTTTATACAAATCTTAGATTTATGTCTGTATCTAATAATATTTATGATCAAATAAGTGGAAAAGATTCTAGGTACAATGTTGTTGTTTATAAAAATGAAAAGATAAAGAATTCTAACGGTGATGTTATTGGTAATTATTACAAATTGTCAATCTCTATTGATTACTATAACGGCAGTGGTAGATCATACCCAGAAGCTTTGCATCAAAAAATGTTAAATGATACCAAAGCAGTATTTAAAAGATATAAGAATGTAAAAAATGTTAAGGTTTATATTGGTGTCTTTGATAGAGTTTATGCTGAATTTGAAATTTATTAATTTTCCAGTTAACTGGAAATTAAAGGAGATGTTTTAATGTCAAGTTATGATTATGGTAACTCAGTTATTTCAAGTAATTTAAGATATGAATTTAAAAATGATAATGTTAAGTATGCAAAAATTAAAGGTAGATTTAAGTTAGAACTCAAATTGTATTGTGGAACAAAGAAGATGGTTTCAGTAGAAAAAGAGTATTTCAATGTAACAATTAATACAGCTATAAAAGATTTGTTTAAAGAAAAAATTGAAAATAGATATACATTTCATAAAGGTAAAAATTATTATGCTGTTTTTAATGCATATGAATTAAAACCCGTAATACGCCCTAGGTATAAAAAAACAGATACTTACATCAAAACTGAAAGAAGAAAGTATCTGTTAAGAGAGCGTATTAATATTTATTTTTAAGCTTAGCAACCTCTTCAAGTCGTTTAGCTTCAAATTTAACATGATCAAAGTGCCAATCATTTGGTAGATTTAATTCTTCAGGATAAATAGAAGAATAAATAGAACCTAGAAAGATATCAAGCCAATTACAAAAACCATTATCCTTTATGTCATAATTTTCAAATCTTGGTGGTTTACATGAATGAATATGTGGAAATAATTCATTGGCTGATAGTACACGTATACATGTGTGCTTCTCTGAGTCAATAAAATCAATCCAGATAAATCTAGTATCATAAATTTTACAAACTCTGGCAGCATAGTATTTTCTATCATATGGATCATAAAATTCAACAATATCATCTTCATGAATAGTAAATCCATCATCATTTATTATTTCAGGTATAAAAGGGTATTCCTTATTCCACATTATATTATTTTTAAAGTCATTACCATATTTATTTACCATGTTCTACACCTCAAGTTAATTATATTATTTTTAAAATAATAAAACAATTAAAAAAGAAGTAGCCATCTACGTATGTTGAATTAATCAACTATCGTCGGTCTACCTCTACTTATATTATATGAAATATCTAAAATTTTTCAATAAAGGAAGTGAAAAGATGCGTAATTATTCTGTTAAAGAAACAAAAGTTGTTAATGGTAAGAAAACTACAGTAACAATAAATACTGAAGATGCAGAACTTGTAAGAAGCTTATTAAATGCTCCAGGTGATTTTAAGAAGACAACTAATAAGAACAGCAATTCTAAAGGTAATCAAGAAAAGCTTAAATTAAAAAATAAAAGGAGGTAAAGCACATGTTATTTAAGGTAAAAGATACAGCTATTAAAAATGGTAAAAAAACTACAGTTACTGTTAATACTGAATCTTCTGAATTGATGAATTTTTTGTTAGGTAAGGATAATAAGAATCCTAAAGATACTATGGATGCTGTATTTAATGAAGCTAATCAAACTAATAAAAAAGATGTTAATGCAATTAGTAAAAATAAAGAACTAGATTCATCTGTAATATTAAGGTTGGAAGCTCCAAAGGCAAGAGATAAGCCTAAATCAAAAAAGAAAAAGCCATCATTATCAAGAAAAGCTGTAACTGGTAAAGCAATCATAACTCATAATTCTAGGAATTTAAGCGAACAACAAATTAGATTTGCAAATTATAATTCTTTCTATGACAAAGGTAATAATCATCAAAAAGCTTATGAGGCTTATAGAAGGGATATTGAATTTTCAGGATTATCAGAGAAGCAAAAACAACGATTGTTAGACCAGCTTTATAAAAGGTATGAACCAATACTTAGATATGATAGCCAATGGGTTTCACCTATGGTTTCAGGCCCTGCCAATTATCCTCAAGCTAAAATGGATCGTATTATGAATAGTATGATGAAAGCTAATGATGATTTTTTGGCTTGGTGGAATTCAATAGAACCAACTCTTAATAAATCTTATAAAACTGATGATAAGAATATCGAAGAAGATAAATCTAAAAGTGTAAAGGAAATAAAAGAAAAATTTTATGCTCGTTATAATAGCCTTTTACAAAAAATGGATGAAAAAGAAAAGGATGAAAAAGATTTAAAGTACGATATGGATGCGATTTTAGCTCAGTATTATGTATCGGATGCTTTAAAGGTAGATACAGAGCTTTATAAGGAATTATTTAATAAGCTTAATGATTTATGCCATTTTAGTAAAAATTCAAATTTTTATAAGACCTACAAAAAAGTTGAATTAAATGAATTATCAGCTGAAAAAATTCAAGAACAAGAAGCTAAAGAAAATGAGGTTTTATTTAAGTGTGCTGATTATGAAATTAGTAAATTGAAAATAAGAGCTGGTAATAGAATAGCCATTAAATTTGCTTTTAAAGTAAAACCTCAATTAATTTATGCATTAAAAAAACGAGGCTATACCTGGTATAGCTATGGAGGCTGTTGGATATGTAGACCTGAGAAATTTGATATTGAATGGGCAAAGAACATATCAAAGCAATATGAAAAATATTTATAATTTTCCAGTCAACTGGAAAAAGAAAGGAGAAAGAAATGGAGAATTGCATAGAAAATAAAAACAAAAAATTTAATATTTTTAAAAGTAAAGTCTTTGCAGCTATTACAATGCTGATTGTTGGCTTTGTAATGATGATGTGCTTTGCTTGTAATACAAATGTTTATGCAGCAACAAATCAACTTGGTGTTGATACATCATTATATAATGATGTAAAGTGGCAAGAAGGTAAACCGCCATACTATATTTATAGAGAGAGTTTTTTATTCCTACAACATAAAACTCGAGCTTTTATATGTGTTCAATATGATAATGGTGAACTTGTGCCAGCAAAGTATTTAACGAGATTAGAAGCTACTTACAAGGAAAATCTTGGTTTTGGAAAGTACAAAGAAGTTACTGTTCACAAGGAGATAAGTCAGTCTACATCTTTTTGGATGAATGATGATGGAAATGGTGACCTTAGATTGATGGATAATCAATGGATGAAAAAATTTAAAGAATATTTTCCTGGTGCTGAAAACACGCCTAATTTATTGTGGACATGGTCATGGAAAATAGAAGAGTTGGTATGCTTATATGCCTGGTATATCAATCCAGAATCAGGACAAGAAACTGCAATTTCTTTTATGACAGATGGTGCACATCCATTATATAACGATGATGGATCTTTAAAAGGAATATTTGATGTTAATAATAACCTTATTGAAGATATGACTTTAAATGAGAATGGCGTTCCATCTAAAATAAAGAAATTAACTGATGGAACAACAATTTTAATTCCTGATAAAACATCTGCTGATCAACAAGAAGACGAAAAAAATGGAAGTAATTTTATGCCATTTTTACCATCTTTGCCAACTCCAGGTGGAAATGGCGATGATTCTTCAAGTAAAAGTATATTAGCATATATTGTTTTAATATTAGAATTAGGAATTTTATTTTTATGTGTAGCAGCAATAATTAGATTTATCAAGTTTATTATAAGTTTATTTAAATAGGGTGGTGAGGAAATTGAATAGTAATTTAAAAAAAGGTATAGGATTGTTATTGATTGCTGGAGCTTTAGTTGGATGTATCTCTGTTCTCGCCTATGTTGGAGGTAATTCTGGTAGTGATTCTAATGATGATTCAGACAATACAACAGGTGGTTCAGTATTTAGATATAATCCTTTAGAATTTGTTGATAAGTTTTTTGCTGGTAAGTCTAATGCTTATTCTGAAACTGGTAGTTATGAATTAAAATTAAATGTTGATAATGTTAATAATTTTATTCAATCAGCTGATTTTGGAAAAATAAAAGAAGTTGTTAATATTGGTGCTCAGAGCTTAGCTTCACAGGATGAATATAATTTGAAATATTTTGATGTGTATTCAACTACAAAAACTAATGAAACAAATGATGAAGGTAAACCATATTCTATTACTATTAGATATAGATTTGAAATTGAAGATTCTAAAACAAGTGATAAATTTTATTTCTATGAATATCCAACACCAAATACAGCTAAAAAAGAAACAGCCTATAAAGCTCAAGCTGATATAAAAAAATTAGATGTGGATTTTGTTATTGACTCTGATAACAATAATTTTATTGATATTTTTGATATAGATTTTTATTCATCAATGTCAGAGATAAATATACATTGTGATTCATTTAAATTGAAATCTATTGATTTTAAAGAAGATGCTGAGGGTATTTCGTACTTCATTAAAGATGATAGCTTAGGATTAGAATTGACAAAAATGTATGATGATCCAGTTGAAAGATTAACATATTTTAAAAAAGATATTTACCCTGATATGTTGTATAAAGATTTCTTTACAGCGAAAAAGGTTGAAGAAGTAGATCCTGATAATTCAAATAAAAAATCCTATGAAAAAGATATTTACACAAATAGAGAAAAAAACATATTAAGGTTTGTTAACGGTGACTTAGATAGATGTGTTGGGGGCTTTTATGATATGGCAATGAGTGGAAAGGCTCCTGTTCTATGGGCTGTTAAAACAATAGATACATATGAGATAACAAATTATTCTAATACTGCAAATTTAATTTATCGTGGCAAATTCAAGGTTATTGTAAATGGGGCTGAATCTACAGTTGAATTATTAATGCAAGTATCACTTCATAATTTAGACAAGCTAGATGAAGCTAAGGATGACGGAGATATTATTCAGTCGGTTACATTATTTGAATTACGTGGAACATATAAGCAAATACTTACCGCTAGTGGTGACGATATAGTCTATAGTCAAGGTTATAGTAATTCAACGTTTGTTGCTTATGATATGTCTATTATTTCAAATGTTAAAGAGGAATTATATTTAGTTGATAAGTATTATTCAGACATCCAAGGCATTGCTAATAATTATCCAGAGATTAAATTTGATAAACATGATTTTGATATTAATAGTTATATTTCAATAAAGCCTGATGGCGAAAATGAGCTTGTTTTAAAACAATTAACTGATAATTGCGATGAACTAGATGAAATAATGAGTTTATTTGTTAGTTTATGTTAAAAAAGGAAGGTAAAAATAAAATGAATAATGAAAATAAAAAAAATAACAAAAAAGTATTAAAGAGAGTAATGGTTGCTATGGGTGCAACAGCTTTACTTACAGGAGGTATAGTTACTTCAACTGCATTAAATAGCTATAAAGCTCCTCAAATTCCAGAAGCTAATTATACATCATTAGCAAATGTAGATAATACAGATGCTGGAATTGTAACATTAGATTTGGCTGATACACAAGAAGCCTCAGCTCAAGCATTATCAACAAAAAAATATAATGTAGCAAGCTATAATGGTTTTAAGGATGTATTAGGTGTATTAAGTGGTAATTTGGCAAATGGTAAGACTATTACTACATATAAAACAAAAAATATTGTTGAATTTAGTAATGTTTCAACTACAAAACTTATATCAGCCATTACTTACTACACTCAAAAAGGTTTAAGTGTTACTGAAACATTTGGGTCAACTGATAATATTAATACAGATTGGTTAACTGATGAACAAAGAGAAAAATTTGGATTTAATATTTCTGATAATGCAATGCCTTATTGTTATTTATATGAATATGAGAATAATACAGTATGTTTAGGTTTTGCAAACGATCCAAATGGTGGAACATTTGTTTATATTTTCGTTGAAGATGATGTATTACTTGGTTGTTTTCATTTTAGTGAAATTGGTCTTGAAATATATGATGGTATTGAAGTACCTCAACTTGATTTAGGTAATTTTGTTCGTGAAAGTATTGGTGATTATCCTGCATGGACATCATCAACAAACTATGACACTAAAAATTATAATCCATTTAAATTAACTTATGACGCATTGTTTGGTAGTGGTGCATGGGGTTATCAGTTAGAAGGTAATTTTGATGTTGACTATCCAACAATCTCAGCAGGAGATATTGTAGTTAATGTTGATAATCCATTAACACTTGATCAAATTAAGTCATGCTTCAAAGCCAATGACCCTACTGAGGGTGATTTAACAGATAATATTAAATTTAGTGATATTACATATGCACTAGATTCAAATGGAAAAATTGCTGTTGGTGAATACTCAATTACAGCTAGTGTTTCAGATACATCTGGTAATAGTGCTACTGTCACAAAGAAGATACATGTAGTAGATATTACATCACCTATTGTAGCTGGAACTAATTTTTCAACTGGCAATATTACTAAATTAACTGATGCTGAAATTTTGAAACATTTAACATATAGTGACAATTATTATCCAAAGGATAATATTAATATAACCCTATCATATGATAATTATAAGAACAATTATAATAAACCAGGTGATTACCAGGTAAGAGTTACTGCTACAGATAAATCTGGTAATGTTGGAACAACTACTCTAACTATTACTGTTACAGATACTACAAAGCCAGTAATCACAGCTACAAATAAAACTACTGGTAATAGCACATGTTTATCTCAGTCAGAATTACTTGCATTATTCAATGCTACTGATGATGTAACAGCTTCACCAACTATTACTATTGTAACTGATAACTATACAGCAAATTATAGAAAGCCAGGAAGCTATACTGTAATTGCAAAGGCAACTGATGAGGCAGGTAATTCATCTCAAGCAACAGCAACAATAACTGTAACTGATACAACAGCACCTACTATTAGTGCTATTAATGCTACTAAGAACCAATCATACACTACAAAGCTTACTGAAGCTGAATTAAAAGCTTTATTTAAAGTATCAGATGATGTAAGTGCTACTGATAAGATTGTAGTAACTATAGTAACAGATAACTATACAGCAAAATACAATACACCAGGAAGCTACACTGTAACAGCTAAGGCAACTGATGAAGCAGGTAATACAGCACAAGCAACAGTTACAATCGAGGTTATTGACGACATTAAGCCAGTTATCGTTTTAACAAAAGAGATTAAAACAACAACTCAATTGGCTTTAACAATGGCTGATATCGCTAAGTACGTTAAAGCAACTGATGCTATTGATGGCAATATAACCCCTCAAATCACTGATAAGGATGGTTACCTAACTAAGACTAATAAAGTAGGTACTTATAATTTTGAAGTAACTGCTACAGATAAATCTGGTAATGTAGCTAAGGAAACATTTGTAATTATAGTTGAAGATAAGGATGTACCTGTTATTACTGTATCAGGTTATACAATAACTGCAGCTGCAGGACAAGTTTATAAGCGTAGTGACATTATTAAGTTCTTAATCCAAACAGGTCAATTAACTGAAGAAGAGACTGATACAGTAAGCGTTGAATCTAACTACTTTGACAGTGAAAATCCTGAAGCTGGTAATTATGAATTAACAATTACTCGTGCTGATGGTTCAGTTCAACAAATGAGTTTATTAGTAACTGAATCTAATAATGATGTAGAAAAGAATGAAGGCTTCTGGGGTTGGATTAAAAATCATCTTGCAATAGTATTAACAGCATTAGGAGCTGTAGTTCTTGCAGCTTTAGGATTTGTATTCCTAAGAAAAAAGCGTAGATAATTGATTACTCTACTTGTTATTGTTTTTAAATTTGTTTTTTGGATATTGGTAAAAACCATAGCTATACTACTTAAGCTGGTAGTATATGCTATGGTATTGCCATTTAAAATTTTGCGAGGTGACTAAAATGGAAACTGTAAAAAATGTATTTAGAATTATTTGCACATTTTTCTTACTGATTTTTGTAGCAATATTAAATGCTATAGAAGGTATGATTTATGCATTTGCATGGATTATTTACTATATTGATCATGGGCTACATTTTTGTTTTAAAAAGATATTGGATGCTACTGATTACATGTTTCAGAAGTTTAATATTTTTACAATATATAATGAATTTAGAGAATAAAAAAAGGATTGAAGCTCCGGCCTTTCGCCTATAACCACAATTAGTGGTCCGAATCAATCCTAATTGTTATTTTAACATTTTAATAAAAATTGTCAAGAGGAGGTGTGAACATGGCAACAAAAAGAACAGTAGCTAAACCAACAGCTAAAAAGAAGGTAGCAAAAAAGGCTGCAAAGAAAACTATAGGAAAAGAGTTCGTTGTTACAACAGATGCTTCTGGTAATGTTAAAAAAATTAAACCAATAAAATAATAATATAAGCTCCTGGATTGCATCTAGGAGCTTTTAAAATTAGTGTTTTACTTTAGTATTAAATAGTGATAATATAATAAGTGCCATTTATGGCGGCATTTGGAAGGAGCATGATTATGTATCTATTTGTTCAAAGGAAACGATGGACAGGTAAGTAGGAGGCTCTATGGACTATCTAGTATTTTTAGTAATAATACTAGTTTTAATCATTATTATAAAAGATTCTAGGTAATAGATTCTCTTTGACCAATCATCGTTTCTTTTAAAATGCCGAAAAGGGAAGATTGCCGTCTTCCCTTTTCTTTTTCTTTTGACCAAATCACGTCTCTCGACACTATTATTATATGCTAAAAGGTAAAAAATATCAATATATTATAGTTTTCAAGTTGAAAATTTTATACTTTACCAAAAAAATATTAAATTTTTTAAAAAAAGTTTTTCCATGTTTATAATATAAAAGTGCGATTTTGTACAATGCCTTTGGTAGGTGATAAATGATGCCAAAGTATCCAAATTGCTATATATCAGATATGGCAATAACAATCGCATATATGACGTTACAATTAATAGATAATGGGCATTTATATGTAAGTGATTATAGTGATCTTTCTGAAAGTACATTCAGAAGATATATAGCTAATATCCGGCATATGTTAGCCGAGAAACATCTTCCACAATATTTAGTTTTTGATTCAATAAATAAAAGATATTTATTAATTAATGCTGAACAAAATGAATAAAATTAATGTAATTTTTATAATATAAAAGTAGTCATTTACCGCGTTCGAGTCCTCTTGGGCGCGCCAGATTGTTCAGTAATATCAAGGATTTTCTTGCTTTTATGCAAGAGGGGTCCGAGGTATTTTTTGGGTGAATTGATAAGTGGAGTTATCAGTTCACCTTTTTATTTTTTACTAATTGCATTAAGAATATCATTTCTTTGATTTTTAATTTTCTGATGTATAGTTTCAGCATATTTTTGCGTATTTTTAATTGTCCATTATAATTATTTTTTAAAAAATAATAGAACCCATATTTTAAAACAACAATATCACCTTTAATAAGACCTTGTGATGGAATAAAACAATCCTATTCAGTAATGGTACCGCAGTAGTAATCAACAACTCTAACATTTTTACCATCCATACGTTCACAATGCCCACTTATATATACGATAATGATCTTTGTATTTATTAATATAATAGCCTTTTGTCTTGTATTTTCATATCAAATCAGGATAATTAGCCATATCAAGCGCCAACATTACATGCGTGTAATAATTAAAACGTAAAAAACTTTTTCTAGTCTTGTCAATAGGTGAAATTATTTCGTGCGTTTATCCTAAGTTATAAATTGTTTACTTTAGTATTATATAGTGATAATATAATAAACGCCAGTTATGGCGGCAGTTGGAAGGAGCATGATTATGTATCTAATTGTTCAAAGGAAACGATGGACAGGTAAGTAAGAGGCTCTATAGACTACCTAGTATTTTTAGTAATAATACTAATTTTAATCATTATTATAAAAGATTCTAGGTAATAGATTCTCTTTGACCAATCATCGCTTCTTTTAAAATGCCGAAAAGGGAAGACGGCAATCTTCCCTTTTATTTTTCTTTTCTACCTAACCATCGTCTCTCGACACACTTATTATATGCTAAAAGATAAAAAATATCAATAGTGTTTGATTCTAAATTATTCAAATGGTTTTTGATACTTAAAAAAATAATAACAAATTAATAAAATACACAACAACTGGATATAGTAAAGTATCAACTTTATATAATTGTAATTGTTCAGGAGGTATAAAAATGAATAATCATTATAGTGGGGTTATCAGTTCACCTTTTTATTTTTTACTAATTGCATTAAGAATATCATTTCTTTGATTTTCAATCTTTTGATGTAAATATCTTTTAGTAGTTGAGTATTCAGTATGACCTAATACTGACATAACTTCATAAAGATTAACATTTTTCTCAATTAAGGATGTAGCAAATGTATTTCTCCATTTATGTGGTGATATGCTTTGAGTAATGCTATATTATTTATTTTTATATCAACGCTCAAAAGCAAAATAAAAAATAGCACTCAAACGAGTGCTTACAAAAAAGTATTTATCGGACTTTTTCTCCAATCCATAGAGAAGGATGGGTGAGATATATTAAATATCTCTGCTGTTTGTATTATATGCTAATTTAATAGAAAAATCAATAAAAAAGAAGTAAGTTGACGGCTCCCCTTTCGGAGGCACTGTGTCAAACTTACTTCCTCTATAATTATTATATGTTAATCTAATTAAAAAATCAATGTAAAGCAGAAAATTTAATTTTATAGTTGTTGGAAAATCTTAGTTAATTAAAATAAATGTTAGTTAGTTGTTTATATATAATCTATATGGAAAAAATTGTTATATTTAAAATTAATATGAATTAAAAAAAGCCACAACTACTAGATTGGAAAGAAAATAAAAAGTTAAAAAAGAAGTAATCAAATCGACCTCCTCCTAATTTATATTAAGAGTGTCCCGTGCGTAATAAATAATTATTACGTCAAATGATTACTTCATTTGTATTGTATCATAATATTTAAATAAAGCAATAATCAGTTTTGTATTTCTCTATTTTAAAATTTAAACTATAGTTGTAAAAGTAAGTTCCGCCGTTATTAGTTGTAACTTTTCAAAATTTAAGTAAAAATGGACTTTTTCTATCCATAAATTATTTTTTTTCTTTTTGAACAAATACGTTATAATATTTTCTTAAAAAATTAATTTTTTAATGCAATAATTTTATATAACCAAAGATAAAAATATAATAAATGCTAATATAAGTGGATCATTAAATATATTATACGAAGTAGTATTTATAATGAAAAAATAATCTAAGATTGAATAAGTCTAAGTTTTCTAGAGTAAAAAAACTAGTTTTTCTTTTGTTATATTAGTAGAAAAATATTAATAAGTCATTTGTCATATAATTAATTGGGTTATAGATTTGATTTAAATTTAGTTTAAAAATGTTTAAATTATTTTTTATGTATGCTATAATGAAATAAATAGTAAAACGTTTTCAATTAAATAAGGAGGATTTTGTATGGCAGAAGCGTTAGTTCGTAATATTGCTGTTTTAGGCCATTTAGGAAGTGGTAAAACAAGTTTAGTTGAAGCATTATATTCAACAGCAACAAACAAAGAAAAAGGAAGTGTTGAGAGAAAAAATACTGTGTCTGACTATTTAGCTGAGGAACAACAAAGAGCATCTTCAGTTGTTAATAGTATTATTCCTGTTGAGTACAAGGATTATAGACTTAATTTAATGGATTTACCAGGTAATGATGATTTTATTGGTGAGGTTATTTCAGCAATTAAGGTTTGTAAGGGAGCTATTTTAGTTGTTGATGCTTCATGTGGAGTAGAGGTTGGAACAATTAAGCATTGGAACATGCTTAGAAAGAAAAATATACCAACTATTATTTACGTTAACAAAATGGATAAAATTAATAAGAGCTTTGATTTAATTTTAGAGGAGATTCGCTCTAAGCTTGGCAAAAATGCAATTCCATTTTCTTATCCGATGGGACATCTAGATAAGTTTGATGGTTTTGTTAATATTGTTACTCTTAAGGCTAGAAAGTATAATGGTAAGGAATGTGTTGATGATGAAATTTATCCACAAAAGAGACAAAAGGTATTTGAATTACATAATATGATAGTTGAATCAGTTGCTCAAACATCAGATGAACTTCTTGATAAATTTTTTAATGGTGAGGCTTTAACAAATGAAGAGATAAATAAAGGGTTGAGAAATGGAGTTTTAAATGGTGAGTTAATTCCTGTGATTGTAGGATCTGCTACTAAAAATATAGGTATTCACACTATGCTTGATATGCTTATTAATTATTTACCTAATCCTCAGGATTTACAGCCTATAATCGGTTTAGATGAATCAGGTAATGAGGTTGCTTATAAAACAATTTCAACTGAACCTTTTTCGGCGTTTGTATTTAAGACAAATTATGATCCATATACAGGTATTTCTAACATAATTAAGGTTAATAGTGGCAGTCTTTCTGTTGGCGATGATGTTTATATTTCTGATTTGAATAGAGTAGAACGTATTACAAATCTTTCAAGAGTGTTTGCAGGGAAGCTAATACCAACTACTAAGCTTTATGCTGGTGAAATTGGTGCAATTACCAAAATAGATGGCCTAGAAACTCAGATGAGTTTGTCTGATCCAATACACAAGGTTACATTTAAAAAAATTGAATTTCCTACTCCAGTTTACTTTAAGTCGATTGTTTCATCAAATAAAAATGATGATGATAAATTGTCGGTTGTTTTAAATAAGTTATGCTTAGCTGATAAAACTATAACTGTCAAGAGAAATCAAGAAACAAAGCAGTTATTGTTAGGTACATTGTCACTTGGACATTTAACAACTATTCTTGATAGAATAAAAAATGTATATAAATTAAATTTAAAAACTGAGGATGAAAAAATTGTTTACCGTGAAACAATTACTACAAGTGCCATCGGTAATGGTAGATATATTAAGCAGTCAGGTGGATCTGGTTTTTATGGCGTTGTTGAGATGGAATTTAAACCAAATAAAGAAAACCTATTTACAGAAGAAATTTTTGGCGGAGCTGTACCTAAAAATTATTTTCCTGCAGTAGAGAAGGGCTTTTATGAGGCGCTAGAAAAAGGTCTGCTTGCTGGTTATCCTGTTGTTGGAGTTCATGCAATTTTACGTGATGGAAAATATCATGCAGTTGATTCAAATGAGGTTTCATTTAAAAATGCAGCTATTTTAGCATTTAAGGACGCATATATGAGATGTAATCCTGTATTACTTGAGCCAATTTATGAGATTGTTATTACTGTAGATCAAACTATGGTTGGAGCGATAATTTCGGATTTAAATACTCGTAGAGCTAAAATTTCTAATGTAGAAATTAATTCATATGGTGCTCAAAAAATAACTGCTTTAGTTCCACAGCTTGAAATTTTAGATTATGCAAATGTGTTAAAATCATTAACACAAGGTAGTGGCTTTTTTAATAGATCATTCTATGATTATGAGGTTGCCCCTAGTCAGGTTGCAAAGAATGTTGTAAGATAAGTGAATTTAAATTTGAAATATTTTGTAAAGGAGAGCAACTGCTCTCTTTTGTTGTATTAAAAAGGTAAAAAGAGTATAATTATTAAACAATAATAAAAAAATGGAGCGAAGAATATGAATGATAAATTAGTTAGAAAATATGCAAATACTTTGGCAAGAGTAGGTATGAATGTTCAAAAAGGACAAAATGTTATGATTGAATCAGCAATTGAAAATTATTGGTTTGCTAATATGGTAATGGAGGAATGCTTTAAATTAGGAGCACATGATGTAAATATTAGTTATCTAGATATGGATTATGAGCTTATTAAATCTAAATATTTAACTGTTGATGAAATATCATCCGTTAAGGATTATGAGAGGCAAACATATAAAGGATATCTTTATGGTGATTGTGTTACCATTCGTTTGGAGTCTGAGTATCCTTATTTGCTTGATAATGTTAATGATGATATTAGTCATGCTATATTTAAGCATATTGATGATTTAAGAAATATAATGCGTGCTTATAGTAGAGATAAAAAATTACAATGGTGTATTGCTATTGTTCCAAATCAAAGATGGGCTGAGGCAATTTTTCCAAATGATGATAAGAAAATAGTTTTAGATAAATTTTGGGATGTATTGTTTAAATTATGTTTAATTGATGATGAAAATGATCCACTTGAGGCTTGGAAGAGTAAAATAAATAGGATTCATGAGCTTGGTAAAAAAATAGATGAGTTAAATATTAAAACCCTACATTATACATCTAGTAATGGTACAAATTTATATGTTGGATTAACTAAGGAAAGTAAGTTTTATAGTGAAGAAGAATGTAGTGGCATGTATAATTTACCAACTGAAGAAATTTATACAACTCCTGATAAATATAGTATTAATGGCCATGTTTGTACAACTAAGCCACTTTTAATTGGTGGTAAGAAAATACCGTATTTTGAGCTTGACTTTAAAAATGGTAAGATAATTAATGTCAAAGCCCCACAGGGAGAAGAAATGCTTAGAAGCACAATTAATACTGACGCTGGATCTTGCTATTTGGGGGAGGTTGCTCTTGTTGGCTATCATACACCTATTTCTATGTCAGGACTTGTATATTATACGACTTTAATTGATGAAAATGCTTCTTGTCACTTAGCGCTTGGTAGAAGTGTATCTGATGGTAGTTGTATTTTAGAGGATGGTCTTGATCATTTTAATGATTCGTCTATTCATATTGATTTTATGATTGGAGCGAAGGATACAAATATTATTGGTATAACCTGGGATGGTAAGGAAATTCCTATCTTTAAAGATGGAGATTTTGCTATAGACAAATAATATGTTAAATTATTAGAAAAAATGTTTACCTAGGTTAAGAAGTAAAAATAAAAAGATTGTTGTAACTTAATGCTTTTATTTTCTAGTTAATTTTTTTCAACTGATAAATATTTTCGTTACTTTTTTTCTTTGCAATAACGTTTTCTATGGAAATTTTCTTTTGTTTTTGATATAATACTTTTGTTTTGATTTATTTAAATTAAATGGGGTGAAATTATGGATATTAGAAATGTTGCAATTATTGCTCACGTTGACCATGGCAAGACTACTTTAGTAGATACATTACTTAGAAGTTCTCATACATTCCGTGATAATCAGGTTGTTGATACATGTGTAATGGACTCAAATGCTTTAGAGCGTGAAAGAGGAATTACAATTCTATCAAAGAATACTGCAATTAAGTATAAGGATACAAAGATTAATATTTTGGATACACCAGGCCATGCTGACTTCTCTGGAGAGGTTGAAAGAATTATGAAAATGGTTGATGGTGTTGTCCTTGTTGTTGATGCTTATGAAGGTACAATGCCTCAAACACGATTTGTTTTGAAGAAAGCATTTGAAGCTCATTTAAAGCCTATTGTTGTTATTAATAAGGTTGATAAGCCATCAGCTAGACCTTTAGAGGTTATTGATGAGGTATTAGAGTTATTTATTGATTTAGGATGTGATGAGGATGAATTAGATTTTCCTGTTTGCTTTACATCTGCTATGAATAACACTTGCTCATTAAGTCCTGATGTTTCTACACAAACACCTGGAATGGGTCCACTTCTTGACATGATTATTGAAAAAATTCCAGCCCCTTCAATGGATAAAGATGCTCCATTACAATTACAACCTGCATTGCTTGATTATACTGATTTTACAGGCCGTATTGGTATTGGTAGAATTCAAAGAGGTACAATTCATTCTGGTGAGGTTGTATCTTGCTGTCGTTTAGATGGCTCTATTAAGCAATTCCGTGTTCAAAAGTTGTATGGCTTTTACGGACTTGATCGTATTGAAATTAAAGAAGGCTATGCAGGTGATGTTGTCGCTGTATCAGGTCTTGGTGATATTTCAGTTGGTGAAACAATATGTACTGTTGGTAATGAGGAGCCTCTTGAACCTATTCACATTTCAGAACCTACTGTTCAAATGACGTTTGGTACTAACACTTCACCATTTTGTGGAAGAGATGGTAAGCTTGTTACGGCTACAAAGATAGAAGAAAGATTATTCCGTGAAACTCAAAAGGATGTTTCACTTCGTGTTGAAAGATTAGATTCAGCTGAGGAATGGACTGTATCAGGACGTGGAGAATTACATCTTGGTATTTTAATTGAAAATATGCGTCGTGAGGGTTATGAATTTCAAGTTTCTAGACCAAGAGTTATTATGAAGGAAATTGATGGCGTTATGTGTGAGCCATATGAATATTGCGTTATTGATGTTCCAACTGAGTCAGCAGGTTCAGTAATTGAAATGATGGGAAATCGTCATGGAAATATGGAAACTATGACTAATACAGAAACTCAAACTAGATTAATTTATAATATTCCTTCTCGTGGTTTAATTGGTTTTAATACTGATTTTATGACCATTACAAAGGGATATGGTATTATTAATCATAGCTTCTTAGATTATAGACCAGTAGAAAGTGTATCTGTTGGTGAAAGAAATACAACAGTATTGGTTTCTATGGCTGAGGGTACATCTACAGCCTATTCTATTGGTGCATTAGAGGATCGTGGAGTTATGTTTATTGCTCCTGGTGAGGATATTTATGAAGGTATGATTGTTGGTGAAGGTAATAGAGAAATTGATTTAACAGTTAATGTTGTTAAAGCAAAACCTCAAACTAATACACGTTCATCTAATAAGGATACTACAGTTGTTTTAAAGCAACCAAGAGTTTTAACATTAGAGAATTGTTTGGAATTTATTAATGAGGATGAGCTTGTTGAGGTTACACCTAAGCATATTCGTTTAAGAAAAAAGATTTTGGATACAGTTGAACGTAAGAAGTTTGATGCTAAAATGAGAGCTGAAAAGGAAGGCAAGTAATAATTTGCCTTTTTTCTTTTACTAAAATTAAAGAAAAAACAAATATTTTGATTTTTTTTCTATTTTTTTCTAATTTTTGCCAGTTTTGTCTTTAATGATTAAAAAATATGAGTTATAATTAAATTGTTTTTTAAAAAACAGAAGAGGAGAATTGAAAATGGAAAACGAAAACGTTGTTGAACAAACAACAAAAAAGGGTTTTGTTTCATCTGTTGATAGTTTCTTTGGTATCACAAAGAATGGTTCATCATTTAAAACAGAAATCCTTGCAGGTATAGTTACATTTTTAGCAATGTGCTATATTTTGACATTGAACCCAACAATTATTTTAAGTAATGTTCCACAATTACAAAATTTATGGGGCTCAATTTTTATTGCAACTGCACTTGGTGCTGTTGTAGGTACTTTATTAATGGCCTTCTTGGCTAAAATGCCTTTAGCTCAAGCATCTGGACTTGGTTTAAACTCTATGGTGTCAACTGCAATGGCTGGATTCTTAGTTGCGGGTAAGGCATATTCATTTGGAAATGTAATGGTACTTGTATTTATAAGTGGTGTTATATTCCTATTATTATCTATTGTTCCTTATAAGAAAGATAATGAAACTGGTAGATTGATTGCTATTCGTGAGGCTATATTTACTGGTATGCCTAAGCAACTAAGAGCTGCAATTTCTGTAGGTATTGGATTATTTATTACTATTATCGGACTTGCTAACGCTGGTATTATTGGTTCTAAGGATAATCAATTATTCTTTACTCTTGTTGATTTGATTCCTTTTAATAATGGTGCACTTTGGAATCAGGGTGGTCTTGCTTGTCAAGCTGCAGTATTCTTATTAGGATTGTTTGTTATTGCAATATTATCTCACTACAAGGTTAAAGGCGCTGTTATTTTAGGTATTATTGTAGCTACACTTTTAGCTTGGCCTTTAGGTGTAACAAGTACTGATATTTTAGTTGGTAAGGGTGGAGTTTCATGGAAATTCTGGGAGAACTTTAGAGATTTCTTCTCATTTAAGGCCGAAAATGGTGGTACATTCTTTGTATTGTTCACAGAAGGTTTCTCAAATTGGCCAGAAAATGCATTCTTTGGATCTATTATTGTTGTTATAACTTTCTGTATGATTGATATGTTTGACACTATGGGAACTGTTGTTGGTTGTGCAACAGCTGCTGGTCTTATTGATGAAGATGGTGTTCCTCATAATTATAACAAAATTATGATTGCCGATTCTGTTGCAACATGTGCTGGTGCTATTTTAGGTACTTCAACAGTTACTACATTTGTTGAATCAGGCTCTGGTATTGCTGCAGGTGGTAAGACAGGATTAACTGCATTAACTGCTGCGGTATTGTTCTTATTATCAATTTTCATTATGCCTATATTTGCATTTATTCCTTCAGCTGCATGTGCATCTGCACTTGTATATGTTGGTGTATTAATGATGGCTAATGTTAAGAATGTTGATTTTAAAGATACTAAAACTATTGTTCCTGCTTTCTTGACAATGGTTATGATGCCATTTGCTTATTCAATTACTGATGGTATTGGAATTGGTGTTATATCTTATGTTATTATTGCTTTTATTATTTGGATTATTGATTTCATTCAATATAAGAGAGGCAAGAAGGAAGAGGCACCTAAGCTTGATATTTCAATTGTTTTACTAGTTGTATTTATTTTATTCTTAATCTATTTCTTAGTTCCAACTTCATTTTAAGATTTACTAAATTAGATATTTTTGTTAAAATGTTTGTGTGTTTCACAAACATTTTAATTTTTTGAGGTATGAAAATGATTACAAATTCTTTAATTTTAAATAAAACTAAATTAAAAAAAGATTTAGTTCAATATAATAATTGTAAAAAAAATAAAATATCTATAACTTCAATCGTTCTTTTTGTATTATTTATAATACTATTGATAGTTGGTATGGTATTAACTTTTAAAATTCAATCTTATTATATTATTATAATTATTGTTTCTTTTGTTTGTGCTACTGCATCTGCTTTCTTTTATAGAAGAATTGATAACATAAATAAAGTAACTTATATTAAAAATTTAGAACTGAATCATAATAATTATGCTATAAAAAATAATATTTTATCTCTACATCCAGTTTTTCCTTTATTTTTAAAAACAATTGATAAAGATGAACTATTTGCCATATACTATATGGATAAAATTGTTATAGAATGTAAATATTCAGATATAAAAAACTATAAGATATTTTATAATGGAAGCTATGAGACAAAACAAAGATTGCCCAAAACACCATTAAAAGGTATAAAGAGGTATTCAATTCAAATTATATTTACAAATGGTGAAGAAGCATTGATAGAGCTTATCAATTATTATGCCCCATTTATGCTTAATTCTAAAATTGATTACTTACAATTTGTAAATACAAAAATGATTAATGACTTGGCTACGATTTTAGATCAAGTTTTAAGAGTTAATAAAAAGAATAAAATTAAACAATGAAGTATATTTTCTTTATTAAAAAAATGATAGTAGTATTCTTTTTTTTCTAAAACATCTTGGTTATGTAGCTCATAATTAAGATGCTTTTATTTATTTTGATAAAAATATAATATTTTTATAATTTATTATATAAAAATCGAAAAAAAGCTAATTTTTTTAAAAGAAATTAGTTGTTAAACGTTTTAAATTGTTGTATAATTAAGTAAATAGGATTTTATTTTCTATTAGGTTGGTTTGAAAGGAGTTACATATCTATGAAGGGAAAAGTAAAATGGTTCAATGCTGAAAAAGGTTTTGGATTTATTGTTTCTGAAGAAGGTAAGGATGTTTTCGTTCATTATAGTGCAATTGTAGCTGATGGTTACAAGACACTTGAAGAAGGTCAAGAAGTTACTTTTGAAGTAGAGAACGGTGAAAGAGGCCAAATGGCTAAAAATGTTGTTAAGGCCTAACTGTGTTTTAACATAATTTATGAATTGAAGTCGGAGTAATCCGACTTTTTCATTTATTAGGAGGATATATGGTTTGTATATATAAAAATGGTTTAGATTTTATTAATGATAATCAGGATATTTTAAATAATGATCCTATTAATTTGGCTTTTTATGTCATAGATGCTAGAATAATTAATTCTTTTGATAAGAATGGTTTTATTTTTAAGTGTTATGATGAAAATAGGTATTTGCTGGTTTTATATTTAAATCCTATGAATTTAATGCTTTATGGTGATTGTTCTTTATGCAATGAGGTTTGTTTAGTTTTAAATAAATATGGCTTTGATTTTAATGGCGTTTTAGCTGAATCTAATTTGGGTGAGTGTTTTCTTTTAGAGTATGAAAGACTATTTGGTGGTAGGCATAAGGTTCATTTATCAATGAGTATTATGAAATGCAATTATGTTGATTATTGTGATTGTAGTGATGTTGAATTTTCAAAGGATAAAGATTTGTTTGAAATTTATGGTCTTTTTAAGATGTTTCATAAGGAGGCTTTGGGTGATGATGTTGATGAGGAGTCTTTTAAATCTAAGTTTAACTGTAGAAATTATTGTTTAATTAGAAAAAATGATAGAATTGTATCAATTGCCAAAAGAAGAGATGTAGATAATATTTCTTCAATTTCTTTTGTATACACTTTGCCGTTGTTTAGAGGCTTTGGATTTGCTAAGAGGATTGTCTCTAAATTGACCATGGATATTTTAAATGAGGGAAAGCTTCCATATTTGTATGTAGATAACAATAATTTGATTTCTAATCATTTGTATAAGAGTATTGGCTATGATTATGATAATCCTCAAACTGAGTTTTATTACTTTAAATAAGTTTCACATTATAGATAACACGCTCATATTGTAATTTAGGAGTGTGTTTTTTTATGCATGGAAGCATTGTTGCCTTTGTTACGCCTTTTAATGATTCGGATGAGATTGATTATAAGGAAGTAGATAGACTTGTTGATTTTCATTTAAAAAATAAAACAAATGGGTTATTACTTTTAGGAACTACGTCGGAATCTGAGACCTTATCTGATAGCGAGAAGGTTGAACTTGTGTCTCATATTTCTTCGTATGTTGCTGGTAAGATTGATTTGATGGTTGGCATTATTTCTAATGTTACTGATGAGGTTGTAAGGTTGGCAGGCCTTTTTAAAGGGATTGATTTTAAGTATTATTTAGTTATTAATCCTTATTACAATAAAACTAATGTATCTGGTATGCTTAAGCATTTTTCTTATATTGCCGATCACGTAGATCGTCCTATTGTTTTATATAATGTTCCTAAAAGAACAGGAATGAATATTGATTTTGAGGTTGTAAGATTTTTATCATACCATAAAAATATTATTGGTATTAAGGATGCATCAGGAGATATAATTTATCATCTAAGATTATTAAATTTACAAACTGATAATTTTTTTGTTTATTGCGGTGATGATAGCTTAATGTTTGTTTCTCGTCTACTTGGTTCGAAGGGAAATATTAATGTTATTGGTAATGCTTTTCCACTTGAGGTTTCTTTAATTACATGTGGTGCTGAGGATATTGCTAAAATGACATTTTACAAGCTATTTAATTTAATGTCTGTGATGTATAATGAGGTTTCTCCAATCGGGATTAAGTATATAATGTTTTTAATTGGCTTTGAAACACTTAATTGTCGCATGCCGCTTGATGTTGCCTCAAAGGAGTTTAAGCGAATTTTAGAGGAAAAGGTTTTAGAAATTGTAGAATAAATGAAAACGTTAACAAAAGTAAGATGAAATTTATGTTTATAGTTAGTTTTGCTTTTGTTAATGTTGATATTTTTTTGTAAAAGATTTATAATTATAGATGAAAATTGTACTCATTAGGAGGGAAAAAATGAGCAAAGAAGTTAAAAGAATGGCGATAGATGGAAATTATGCTGCTGCATATTCATCTTACGCATTTACAGAAGTTGCAGGTATTTATCCGATTACTCCGTCATCTCCAATGGCAGAATATACAGATGAATGGGCTGCACAAGGCAAGAAGAATTTATTTGGAATGCCTGTTAAAATTGTAGAAATGCAATCTGAAGGAGGAGCTGCTGGTACTGTTCATGGTTCATTACAGGCTGGTGCTTTAACAACAACTTATACAGCATCTCAGGGATTATTATTAAAGATTCCTAACATGTATAAGATTGCTGGTGAATGTTTACCAGGTGTTATTCATGTTTCAGCTCGTACATTAGCTGCTCAATCACTAGCAATTTTCGGTGATCATCAGGATGTTATGGCATGCCGTCAAACAGGTTTTGCTATGCTATGTTCTAACTCTGTACAGGAGGTTATGGATTTAGCTGGTGTTGCACATTTAAGTGCAATTGAGGCTCATGTTCCATTCCTTCATTTCTTTGATGGATTCAGAACATCTCATGAGGTTAACACTGTTGAACCAATTGACTATAGTGTATTCGATGAGCTATTAGATAAGAAGGCTGTAGCTGAATTCAGAGCAAATGCTTTAAATCCTGCACATCCTAAGACTCGTGGAACTGCACAAAATGATGATGTTTACTTCCAAACAAGAGAATTACAGGCACAAAGATATACAGAGGTATATCCTATTGTAGAAAAGTATATGGCTGCAATATCTAAAGCTACAGGACGTAATTATGTTCCATATCAGTATTATGGTGATCCTAATGCAGAACGCGTTATTGTCGCAATGGGTTCAGTTAACCAATGTGCTGAAGAGGTTATTGATTATTTAACAGCTAAGGGTGAGAAGGTTGGTGTATTAGAGGTACATCTATATCGTCCATTTGTTGTTGAAAAATTCTTAGCAGCAATGCCAAAGTCTGTTAAGAAGGTTGCAGTATTAGATCGTACAATTGAGCAGGGTGCTTTATATGAACCATTATGCTTAGATGTACAAGCTGCATACAATGGTTTAGATAATAAGCCAATTATCGTTGGTGGACGTTATGGTCTATCTTCAAAGGATACTACTCCAGATCAAATTAATGCTGTATTTACAAGCTTAAAGGCTGATAAGCCAAAGGATCATTTTACTTTAGGTATTAATGATGATATTAAGCATTCAAATCTTGAAATTACTGATCATATCGATGTTGCTGATCCAACAACTACAGAATTATTATTCTTTGGTTTAGGTTCAGATGGTACAGTTGGTGCTTGTAAGAATATTTCAAAAATCGTTGGTGATTACACTGAATTCTATTCTCAGAGCTATGCTGCTTATGACTCAAAGAAGTCAGGTGGTTCTACACGTTTACATTTACGTTTCTCTAAGAAACCAATTCGTTCTACATATTTAGTTAACCAACCACACTTTGTATCTTGTTCACTTGATGCATATCTTGACAAGTTTGATATGATTGACGGTTTACGTGATGGTGGTACATTCTTATTAAATACAGTTGTTGATAAGGATCATATTGAAGGACGTTTACCTAATAAATATAAGAGATTATTAGCTCAAAAGCATGCTAAATTCTATATCATTGCTGCTAATGCTGCTGCAAGAGAGTGTGGATTCCGTGCAGGCTTAGGTGTTAATACAATTATGCAATCAGCATTCTTCAAATTAAATGAACAAATTATGGATTATGAAGAAGCTAAGGTTCATATGAAGGAATTCGCAACTAAGACTTACCTAAAGAAGGGACAAGAATTAGTTGATCAAAACCATAGAGCTATTGATATGGGTGGAGATAGACTTGTTGAGGTTGAGGTTAAGCCTGAATGGGCTAACTTAGCTGATGATGAGAAGAAGGTTGATTTAACTCGTCCTGCATTCGTTCGTGAAATCGCAGATGTTATTAATTCAATTAAGGGTGATTCATTACCATTGTCAGTATTTGCTAAGTTTGGTGAGGATTGCCATATGCCTCAAGGAACTGCTGCATATGAAAAGCGTGGAGTTGCAACAGATGTTCCAAAATGGAATGCAAGCGATTGTATTCAATGTAATCAGTGTGCATTTGCATGTCCACATGCTTGTATTCGTCCATTCCTATTAGACGAGCATGAGGCTTTAGAGGCAGAAAAACATGGTGTTCAATTATTAGATGCTACAGGCTTTAAGGGATATAAATATACACTTGCTTTATCTACATTAGATTGTACAGGCTGTGGTGTATGTTTAACAGTTTGTCCTGGTAACCCTAAGAATAAGGTTGAAAATCCTAAGACTGGTGTATTAGAAGCAGTTAAGGCATTAAAGGCTCATACAATGGCTGCATCTCGTGAGGCTAAGGAAGAAGTTGTTTATGATTGGACTGTTAAGAATGTAACATATAAGGGTGACATTACAGGTAATAACAATGCTAAGAACCTTCAATTTAATAAACCATTATTTGAATTCTCTGGTGCTTGTGGTGGTTGTGGTGAAACTCCATATGTTAAGGCAGTATCTCAATTATTTGGTGATCGTATGATGGTTGCTAACGCAACAGGCTGTACATCAATTTATTCTGGTTCTTATCCATCAAGCCCATATACAACAAATGCTGAAGGACGTGGTCCAGCTTGGGCTAACTCATTATTTGAGGATAATGCTGAATTTGGTTTCGGTATGAGAATGGCTACTGAAACATTAAGAGATAGATTACAAACTGTAATGGCTCTTAATGAAGATAAGATGCCAGCTGAGGCTAAAGAATTATGTAAGGAATGGAGAGAAAACCGTAAGTCTGGTGCTAAGACTAAGGAATTAGCTCCAAAGATTGTTGCAGCTATGGAGGCAATTGATGCACCATATGCTAAAGAAATTTTAAGCTTAAAGGATTATCTAGTTAAGGTTTCTCAATGGATCATTGGTGGTGATGGTTGGGCATACGATATCGGTTATGGTGGACTTGACCATGTAATTGCTAATAATCAAGATGTTAATATTCTAGTTGTTGATACAGAGGTTTACTCAAATACTGGTGGACAAGCATCTAAATCATCTCGTACAGGTGCTATTGCTAAGTTCGCAGCTGCAGGTAAGCCAACATTTAAGAAGGATTTAGCTTCTATTGCTATGTCTTATGGACATGTATATGTTGCTACAGTTTCTCATGGTTATAATCAAAACCAAGTTGTTAAGGCATTAAAGGAAGCAGAGGCTTATGATGGACCATCTATCGTAATTTGTTATGCTCCATGTATTGCTCATAATATTAAGGGTGGATTATTTAACTCTCAAAATGAAGCTAAGAAGGCAACTCAATGTGGATATTGGCCAACATTTAGATATAATCCTGATTTAGCTAAGGAAGGAAAGAACCCATTCACTATGGATTCTAAGGAGCCTGATTGGAGTAAGTATAATGACTTCTTAATGGGTGAAGGTCGTTATGCTCAATTAGTTAAGGTTAACCCTGAAAAAGCGCAAGAATTATTAGAGTGGAACTTAAAGGATGCTCAAAAGCGTTATAATCACTATGTTGATCTTGCTAACAAGGAATATCCTAATAAGTAATTAAATTATAATATGTAAAATGCTATTCTTTTGGATAGCATTTTATTTTTTTGAGCTGTGAATAACAACTTAGTTACTCGCAGCTTTTTTTTAAATAAAACTTGAAATATTGTAATTATTTTCAAGTTATTTTAATATTTTAGAAACATAAAAAATTTCTTAAAATTTATATATTTTTTTTGTAAAAAAATGTTATTTTCTCACTATTATTATTAGTGAAAAGGAAAAAAACTAACATAGTTTTAGGTGAGGAAAATGTATGAAATAGAAAATGAAGAAATTTTAAAAAGATTAAGAAAGAGGTATTATAATTTATCCAATGATAAGGCATTTAAATATGCATTCACAAACAAAAGATTTCTATCTATGTTTTTATCTATAATGTGGAACAAAAAGATAAAACCAAAATGTATTGAAATTATCGATTCTCATGTTAAGGCTCAAGATGTTGATAATAAACAAATAGCTTTTGATGTTAATGGTGTTGTTCAAGATGGTTCAGTTAGAGTATTTCTTGATTTAGAAATGCAAAAAAGAAAGCCTAAAGAATACAATATGAATGATAGGATTTCATATTATTATTCAAGAGATAAGGCATTAAGTGTAAGCGTTGGTGAAAATTATAGCTCATCAAGAGTTGAATGTATCTTATTTACAGATTATGAGCCTGATAATGATGACAGATGAATGAAATAAGATTTGTAAATACCTATGATAATAGTTATTTTACACCAGATAGAATTATAGTTATTCAATTGCAAAATTTAAATAATTGCAATATAATTGAATTGAAGGAATTTCTATTAGGCTTCAAAGTGAGTAAGAGGCTATCTAGTAATAAGACTCTATTTGGTAAGGAGGTTGAAAAAATGCTAGACGATATCAACAAATCTGTGTGGATAAAAGAACAGATAGTAAGGGCAGAGTATGAGGCAGCCTTAAAGAAAAAATATGATAAAGAAAGAGAGCTTGAGATTAAAAGACTCAAGGAGGAAAAGCTTAAGGCTGAAGAGGAAAAACTTATGGCTGAACAGAAAGTGTTTGAAGCTCAGGAGTCTGCCAAACAAAATAATGAAGCAAGAATTGCTGCTGAAGAAGAGAAACTCAAGGCTGAAGAAAATAAAATTCAAATTGTCAAGAATCTTTATGATAAAAAAATGCCTTTAGAATTTATCTCTGAGGTAAGTAACCTATCTATTGATGAGGTTGAAGCTATAATTAAAAATAAATAAAATTAAGATAGTAGTAAGATTATATTTTCTTATTACTATTTTTTTACACTTTACAAGTGTTTTAAGAAGAAAATGGTAAAAACATTATGGTAAAACATCAAATATTAATCTTTTATTATTTTTATATTTATGCTATCATATTATAGAAGATTTGGGTGATTTAGATGAATTATTCTCATAGATATGCTATGAAATTAAATAGTGGTATGGTTATAAATGAAGAAAAATATAATGTAATGCTTACTGAAAATAAAAGATATGTATTAAGATTTGATGGAGTACATATGACAAAAAATTTCTTAGGTAAGCCTGAGTTTAAAATTCCATTTTTGCAAACAATGTCACAAACACTTGCACTTGTTATGAGTGAGCATAAGGAGTTGAAGTTTGCTTATAGCTATAGTGATGAAATATCAATTTTATTAGAGGATGAGGTGTTAGAAAAATATAATTATCGATTGGAAAAGATTATTTCAATTTTTACAAGCGAATTGTCAATGGCTTTTTTTATGAGTGCACAACAAAATATGTTACCTTTAGGTGGTAAATTAAGATCGTTTGATTGCAGAATTATTGAACTTGAAGATATAAATGAGTTAAAAAAATATTTTATTTCTAGACAGGCATTTTCTATATCCTGTCATTTAGCAAGGCTTAGATTTCAGTATTTAGGTGCTGATTTTCCTGATAATTCTGATTTAATTATTAATAAGCTTTTAAATTATGGAATTGATTATTTTAAAATTAACAAGAAGGAGAGATATGGTATTATTTGGGCAAATAAGATGTTGCTTCCAGCATATGAATTTTCACAAGCTACACCTGTTTTATATCATCAGCTTTTAGGCGATGACACAAGAAAATATGTACCATATAAAAAAAGATAGTATGTTTAAAATTGGTTGTCATTTATCTTTTAGCAAGGGCTTTTTAGCTTGTGCTAAGGAAATAGTTAGCATAGGAGGAAATACATTTCAATATTTCTCAAGAAATCCTCAGGGTGGTAAAGCAAAAAATTGGGATCAAGCTGATTTTGAGGCTTTTTTAGCTTATTCAAAGGAGAATAATATTGAACAGATATTATGTCATGCTCCATATACACTTAATGCTTGTTCAGCTAATCCTGATACTGTTGAATTTGCAAGATATTGTTTTAAAGATGATATTTCAAGGCTTGAGCATTTTGATAATGGTTTATACAATTTTCATCCAGGAAGCCATACAGGACAGGGTGTTACAGTTGGAATTGAAAAGATTGTTGATGTCTTAGATTCTGTTTTATTTGATGATATGAAGACCACTGTTTTACTTGAATGTATGTCAGGTAAGGGTAGTGAAATAGGAAGAAGCTTTGAAGAAATTGCTGAGATTATTTCTAGGGTTAAGTTTAATAATCATTTAGGTGTTTGTCTTGATACTTGTCATGTTTATAGTGCAGGCTATGATATTGTTAATGATTTAGATGGAGTGCTTGCCGACTTTGATAGAATTATTGGTCTTGAAAGACTTAAGGCAATTCATTTAAATGATTCAATGATGCCATTTGCTTCAAATAAAGATAGACATCAAAAAATTGGTGAGGGTACAATTGGACTTGATGCGATTGTAAGAATTATTAATCATCCTAAATTAAAGGATTTACCTTTTTATTTAGAAACACCAAATGAGCTTAGTGGTTATAAAAATGAAATAGAATTATTAAAGAGCCTAAGAGTATCTAAATGATACTCTTTTTTGTGTTATTTTTTCCTTTAATTATGACAATTTTAGACTTATAATGAAGAAAATGGTGGTGGGATGATGTTTCGATTTATAAAAAGTATGATGTGGTTTATTAAGGAAAATTGGTACCGCTATGTACTAGTTTTATTTTTTGGTCTTATTATAACAGTATTAAACTTATTACCAACTCAAATTGTTGGTAATTTGACAGATGCTATTGAAAATAAAACATTAACTAATACTTTTTTAATTAGGAATATTCTTATTCCATTTTTATTAGTAATGTTTTTATTATATGGAGTTAATTTGATTAAAAAAACTTGTATGAATAGGTTAACAACTACTTTGTATTATGCATTGCAAAATAGATATATGGATTCAATCTTATCCCAGGATCAAACTTTTTTTGAACGTTTTGCTTCAGGCGATTTGCTTACTCGTGCTTTAGGAGACATAAATACTGTTAAGTTTAGTGGTGGTAATAGATTACTAAATATTTTTTTAGAAATTATAACTGTTTTAGTTACTTTTGTTGCCATGATTTTAATTGATCCAATTTTAGCAATTTGCTGCTTTATACCATTATCAAGTATTTTAGTTATTAATATCGCTTTAAAGCTTAAGGTAACAGAAAACTGGAAGCTTGTTAGAGAAAAAACGTCTCTTATGGGAAATGTTGTTTTAGAGTCTATAACTAATGTTAGGACTATACGAGCATATTCTAAAGAAGAGGAGAATTTAAACAAGAATTTAAAATATAGTGATGATGCTTATTTGGCTGAAAAAAAGAATTTGAAAATTAATGTTATTTTTCAACCTTTATTTCAATTTATAGTTATGCTATCAACAATTATCTCTTATGGTTTAGGTGCTTATTTTTATTACATTGGAAGACTTACTTCATTATCATCTCTTGTTAAATTTGCTATGTATTTAGGCTTGTTTCAGCAGCCATTAACTAGAATAGGTAATATGATTAATAATTTTTATCAATCATTAATCTCAGCGGATAGATTAAATGAGGTTTATGATTCTAAAAATAATGTTAAAGAAGGAGATATTGTTATTGATAATATTTCTAAAATTGAATTTAAAAATATGACATATACTTATGACAATGATAATTTTAAAACATTAGATGGTATTTCAGTTAGCCTAGATGGTGGAAAAACCTTAGGAATTGTTGGTAAAACTGGTAGTGGTAAATCTACTTTAGTTAAACAGCTTTTAAGACAAATGCCTACAGATGAGGGTATGCTTTATATTAATGATATTCCTGTTGAAAAAATAAATAAAGAAAGTTTAAGAGCGCATATTTCTTATGTCCCTCAGGAGCATGTTTTATTTACTAGGACTGTTTATGAAAATGTAGAAATGGGTAAGCTTGGTTCATCATACGATGAGGTAATGGAATCTATAAATAGGGCTGATTTTAAAAATGACATTTCTAATTTATCTGATGGCTTAGATACGATTGTAGGTGAGTATGGTACTACTTTATCTGGTGGACAAAAACAAAGATTATCTATAGCTAGAGCATTTTTAAAGGATGCAGATTTACTTATTATGGATGATTCACTATCAGCTGTTGATGGAAAGACTGAGGCAAATATTATTTCTTCTATTAAGAGGTATAGACAAAATAAAACTAATATAATTATTGCTCATAGATTGTCTGCAGTTATGTTTGCCGATAATATAATTGTTTTAGAAAATGGCAAAATAGTTGAAAGTGGTACTCATGATGAGCTTATGGCAAGTGGTGGTTGGTACTATCTTCAATTTACTTCTCAGGAAATGAAGGGGTGATTAGATGCATAAATACGAAATTGATAAGCAAGCATTATTTAGAAAAACCATTCCTTATGTTAAAAAATATAGATTAGAGTTCTTAATCACTTTATTTTTGTGTCTTGCTATTTCTATTCTTTCAGCAATTACACCATTTATAACTAAGGCTATTTTAGATGATTATTTACCACAATCTAATTATAAATTTGTTATAATTGCTTTAATTTTATATGGAGTTATTACCTTTGTTTTACTTTTAAGTCGTTATTTATTTTCTTATGTTAGCACCTTAACTGGAATGAAGATAGAAAAAACAATAAGAGAAGAGGCAATGGCAAAGGTCAATAGATTACCTGTCGATTATTTTTCATTTGAGCCAGATGGAAAGATTGTGGCAAAAATTACAGCTGATTCAAATGGTGTTAGAATGTTTTATGCAACGATGTTTACTATATTTAATGCTGTTTTAAATATTATTATTGTTTATATTGGCGTTATTGTTTTAAATCCTATTTTAGGACTTATTGTTTTAATAATTGTACCGCTTTTACTTGTTTGGATTACGTTTTATCGTAAATGGGTTCATAAGTATTATATTAATTTAAAGGAGCTTCGCTCACGCATTACTGGTAAGCTTAATGAGAATATTACAGGTAGTTTAATTATTCAGGATTTCAACTTGGAAAATAAAATAAGTGATGAATATAAAGAAATTACTAAGGAATACGTTCATTATGATAGAATTACAGCAGGTATTAATAATACATGTGGCTTTGAACTTTTAAATCTAATTAAAAGGGCTTGTGAAATTTCTTTGTTAATGTATTTAGGCTTTACAAGTATAAATGTTGGTGGAGTTGTCTTAGGTATTGGTTTGATATCGGCATTAGTTGAAAATCTTGATAAAATGATTAATCCATTTAGCGTTATTTTTGACAATTTAAATGAGCTTGAGGATTCGATGGTTGGTGCAAGTCGTGTTTATGGTTTTATTGATGAGGATGATGACGTTAGAATAAATGATGGTAATATGATTCCTAACAATATAGATGGCACTATAGATTTTGAACATGTAAAGTTTGCGTATATAAAAGACAATTATGTAATTCATGACTTATCGCTTCATGTTGATAGCGGAAAGACAATAGGAATTGTGGGGCATACTGGTAGTGGGAAATCGTCTTTAATGAATTTATTGTTAGGCTATAATGATTATCAAGGTGGAAGTATTAAGCTTGATGGTGTAGATATTACAAGCTATAATAAGTCATCATATCGTAGTAAGATGGGAATTGTTCTCCAAAATCCAGCGATTTTTCAAGGTACTTTAAGGTCTAATATTACAATGGAACGAAATTATTCTGATAATGAGGTTTTAAAGGCATTAGATAGTGTAGGGGCCTTATATTTGACTAAAAGAACAAAAGATGGGTTAGATATGCCTATATCATTTAGAGGTGAAAATTTATCTTTAGGTGAGAAGCAGCTTATTTCATTTGCAAGAATTCTTCTTAGAAATCCTAAAATTTTAGTCTTAGATGAAGCAACAGCTAATATTGATAGTGAAACAGAAATAAAGATACAAAACGCAATGAATGTTGTTTCTAAGGGTAGAACTACATTTATCATTGCTCATAGATTATCTACTATAAAAAATGCTGATGAAATAATTGTTCTTGATAATGGTTTAATTGTAGGTAGAGGTACTCATAAGTCTTTATATGAATCATGTCCTGTATATAAAGATATGTATGATAGTCAGTTTAAATTAAAAAAGTAAAATGTTAATATGATTTTAAATAATTGAAGAGAAAATAGGAATTGATACTTTTAAATGATATATTAATTCCTATATTTTTTTAGACAAAATTTAAAAAATTATGTTATACTTAAAATGATACATAAAAATGGAGGATTTAATATGAAAACGAAAGTAGTTGTTTGTTCTACATCTGGAATTGATTATATTGCTCATAGTGAAGATATTGAATCTCTTCCAGTTATTTTAAAATTTAGGGAAGAAGAAAAATATTTAGATTATATAGATATTACTGCTGAGGCATTCTACAATCGTATGAGAATGGATAAGGCTTGTAAAATGACACCTACTTTTTTTAACTATACGATGGTAATTGATTTTGTTAATAAAATAAAGGAAGATGGTTATGAAAGAATTTTATTTATTTTAGCTTCAAAAAGCTTTTCAGATTTATATGTTTCTATTAAGATTGCGATGTCACAAAATAATGATATTTATTATGATATTTATGAATCAAATACAGTTTGCTATCCATTAGCCTATATGGCTTTAGAGGCTAGTCGTTTATTTGGTGAACAAATGGATTTTGATGATGTCAGGAAAAGACTTGATGATTTGCAAAGAGTTAATGAACTATTTTTCTTTAATCCCAAATATAGTGAGGCCTCACATTTTTTTAAGAAGGGCTTTAAAAGTGGTGAAATTTTGGTTATTGAAAATGGTAAGCTTACTACAAGAGCAAAAACAAAGCTAGATTCTTTAGAGGAACTTGTTTTTCATTTTTGTTCTCAAACTAGTAATGTTGATGTTATTCCTTTTATTTTATATACTTCTAAAAATTCAAAATACATTTCAATTATTCAAAGGAATTTAGAAGGTATAGATAAAAAATATAAAAAAATTAAGACCTATCCACTTGATCCTGCAGTTGGAATACAAACTGGTATTAATTCGATTTGTCTTGGATATGTCTTGAAATAGAGGTAAATATGGATATTTTAATTGTTGGTTTAGGTTTAATGGGTGGAGCATATGCCCTACGTTTAAGTAAATGTGGGCATAGGGTATATGGTTCTGATATTAATGAAAATTCAATAAAATTTGCAAAGGCCAATGGCTATATTATAGATGGTGGTATTGATCCTAGCCCATTTATAAAAAAATGTGAGGTTATTGTTTTAGCAATTTACCCTCAAGCTATTTTAAACTTTTTAAATAAGTATAACTATTTATTTAATGATAGCCAAATAATTACTGATATATGTGGTGTTAAATCATCGTTTGTAAACGAAGCAACAAATAATGCTTTGCCAGCTGTTTATTGTTCTCATCATCCTATGGCTGGTAGGGAAAAAATTGGTGTTGAGTTTTCTCACTTGTGTTCATTTGAAGGAGCAAATTTTTTAATTGTTCCTTTAGATGATACCCCAAAATATGCAATTGATACTATTCATGTTTTGGGTGAGGATTTAGGTTTTTCTCGTATTAGTGTTATTTCAGTAAATGATCACGATGATATGATTGCCTTTACGAGTCAATTAGCACATGCTATTGCAGTTTCACTTGTTAATAGTGATCACAATAGTGAAACAAAAAATTATATTGGCGATTCCTATCGTGATTTAACTAGAATAGCAATGATTAATGAAAATTTATGGAGCGAATTATTTTTAGAGAATAAAAAATATTTACTTAAACATATTGAATCATTTGAGCATGAACTTGATAGATTAAAGGATGCAATAAATGATAATGATTTGGATAAACTTAAGGATATTTTTAAATCCTCAACAAGAATTAGGAGGGAAATGGAAAAATGAAAACCTTAGATATTAACTTAAAGAATAATTCCTATCAAATAATAATTGAAAATGATATCCTTTCTAGGCTTGGAGAATATATATCAAGGGTTTATAAAAATAATAAGATATTTATTGTAACAGATGATGTAGTTGCAGGTCTTTATCTTGACAAGGTTATTTCCTCTTTAAAAGGTTTTCTTGTTGATTATGTTATTTTTAAGCATGGAGAAGAGTCTAAAAATATTTCAGTTTATGCCGATATTTGTGAAAAATTAATTAATAAGGGAATTAAAAGAAATCATTTACTATTAGCCCTTGGTGGTGGAGTTGTAGGTGATATGACAGGTTTTGTTGCCTCAAGCCTATATAGGGGCATACCATACGTTGGTGTTCCAACTTCTCTACTTTCTCAGATGGATTCATCTATTGGTGGCAAAACTGGTATTGATTTTGCAGGTAGGAAGAATATTTTAGGAGCATTTAAACAGCCACTTGCTGTATTTATTGATCCTAAAACATTAGATACTTTAGATGAACGTGAATTTAATAATGGTATGGGTGAGCTTATTAAGCATGGTGCTATTGGTAATTACAATTTATTAAAAATGCTTGAATGTAAGCCTAAAATTGATGAGAATATAATTTATGAAAGTCTAACTGTTAAAAAGAAAGTAGTAGAAATTGATGAATTTGATCAAGGCTTAAGAATGACTTTAAATTTTGGTCATACATTTGGTCATGTTATTGAATTAAAGTATGGATATAAGCATGGTGAGGCTGTTGCTATTGGTATGCTTATGGCTATTAAAATGGGTATTGATTTAGGGGTTACAGATAGTAAATCGTTTGATACAATTTATAATATTTTAAAGCTTTATAACCTGCCAGTAGTTGATTATAATTATAGGGATTATATTAGCGATGTATTTTATGATAAAAAGAATTTAGCTGGTACCATAAATTTTATTTTTTTAACTCATTTAGGAGAATGTGTAATTTATAAGCTAAAAGAAGAACAATTAAAGGAGAGATTTTTAAAATGAATGTAACTATTAAATCTCATAAATTACAGGGTGATGTTATTATTCCACCTTCAAAAAGCTTATCTCATCGTGCTATTATTGCCGCAAGCTTGGCTACAGGTACAAGTGTTATTTCAAATGTTATGTACTCTAAGGACATTAAGGCTACGATTAATGCGATGCGTGCCTGTGGCGCTAAGATTATTGAGCATGAATCATCACTTGAAATTACAGGCTCAAGAGTTTTAAGGTGTGAAAATGTAATTGATGCAAATGAATCAGGTTCAACAATAAGGTTTATGATTCCAATTGCTTTGACATGTAATCAAGAAATAACATTTATTGGAAAAAATAATTTAGTTAAGAGACCACTTGATCCTTTTTTTGAAATTTTTGATTTACAAAAAATTAAATATGAGCATGGTGATGATTATTTGCCTCTTAAGGTTTATAATGGTTTAAAGCCAGGAATATTTGATGTTAGAGGTGATATTTCATCTCAATTTATAACAGGCTTACTATATGCTTTACCATTATTAGATGGTGATAGTGTAATTAATATTACAACTAAGCTAGAATCTAAGGGCTATATTGACTTAACTCTTGATATGCTTAAAAATTTTGGTATTGTTATTGAAAATAATAACTATAAGGAATTCATTGTCAAAGGAAATCAAGAATATAAGCCTTTTAATTATACAATTGAGGGTGATTTTTCTCAGTCAGCTTTCTTTTTGGTGGCTGATATGCTTGGAGCTGATATAACGCTTTGTGCTATGAATAGTAAATCACATCAGGGTGATAAAAAGATTATTGATGATATTGTAGATTTTGGTGGTAAGGTTGTATTTAAAGATGATAAATTAAAGGCAAGCTGTAAGATGGTAAAGGGAACTGTTATTGACTTTTCTCAATCTCCTGATTTAGGACCTGCCTTAAGTGTTTTAGCTTCACTTGCAAATGGTAGGTCTGAGTTTATTAATGCATCTCGCTTGCGTATTAAAGAATGTGATAGAATCACTTGTATGAAGGAGGAGCTTAATAAGCTTGGTGGTGATGTTTGGGAATATCCAGATTCAATGAATTTTAATGGTATTGATAAATTTAATGGTGCTGTTGTTGATTCTCATAATGATCATCGTGTTGCGATGGCTCTTGCGATGGCATCACTTAAATGTAATGGGGATATTAAAATTTTAAATGCAGAATGTGTATCAAAATCTTATCCTAACTTTTGGGAGGTTTTTGAATCACTTGGTGGTGAGGTTATATATGAATAAGCTAGAACAAGCAAGAGAAATTATTAATAATGTTGATAAAGAATTAATTGAACTTTTTAAAAAGAGAATGATGGCTTCAAAAATGGTGGCAGAGTTTAAAAGTGAAAATAATATGCCTGTTTTTGATGAATCAAGAGAAAAAAGTTTAAAAGAAAAGAATCTTCTTATTTTAAATAATAAGGAGCTTGAAAAATATTATTTAACATTCTTAGAGGGAATTTTAAAGGCTTCTAAGGATTATCAAAAGGATTTGATAAAATGAAATATGCTCTATTAGGAGAACATTTATCGCATAGTTATTCTCCATTAATCCACAATGAAATATTTAAGGATATGAAAATTTCTGCATCATATGAGCTTTTAGAGGTTAGAATTGAAGAAATACCTTTAGTTTTACAAAGATTAAAAAACAAAGAATTTAATGGCTTTAATGTAACTATTCCTTATAAGAAGGAGGTTATGAAGTATTTAGACGAGATATCAGATGAGGCTCTAAATATTGGTAGTGTAAATACTATCGCTTTGGTTGATGGTAAGATTGTTGGGTATAATACTGATTATTATGGCTTTTATGAAGAATTAAAGTATTTTAATGTTGATGTTTTTGATTCTAACTGTTATATTTTAGGTACTGGTGGTGCCTCACTTGCTGTAAAAAAAGCATTAGATGATTTAGGTGGTAGAGTTTGTTATGTATCAAGGAATCCTAAGGATGATATGATTTCCTATGATGAATTAAAAAATAAAGATATAGATGTTTTAGTAAATACTACTCCTGTTGGAATGTATCCTGATGTTGGTATATCACCAGTTGATGAAAGTATTGCTTTAAAAGCTAAATATGTTTTAGATATTATATTTAATCCAAGACAGACTAAGCTTCTTTTGGATGCAAAATCAAATATGGATGGTTTATATATGCTAGTTGGTCAGGCTATTAAAGCTGAAGAAATTTGGCAAAACAGAAAATATAATGGTTCTATAGAAGAATTATTAAAGAGAATTGAGATGATATTGTGAATCACTTTGGAAGGTTATTTCAAATAAATATTTTTGGTGAAAGTCATGGTGAATCTGTTGGCATTTTACTTGATGGAGTAAAGCCTGGTATCAAGCTATGTGAGGCTGATTTTTCTTCTGATTTATTAAGAAGAAAATCAGGAGGAAAGGGAACGACTCCTAGAATAGAGGATGATTTAGTTCATATTGAAAGTGGTGTGTTTAATGGCTATACTACAGGAGCACCTATTTTATTAAGATTTTTAAATACCAATACTAAGAGTAAGGATTATTCTAATTTAGTTAATCAGCCAAGGCCATCTCATGCTGATTATACTGCTTTTATTAAATATAATGGCTTTAATGATTACCGAGGTGGAGGACATTTTTCAGGTAGGCTAACTTTGGGGCTTGTTGCGGCCGGAGTTGTTGCTAAAAAAATGATACCTGAGGTTGTATTTAAAACAGAACTATATTCTTTAAAGGGAATTACTGATAAGGAAAAATTTAATGAAATACTAGATGAGGCTATAAGCAATCATGATAGTGTTGGTGGTGTTGTTTCACTTAGGGCGTCTAATGTTATAGTAGGACTTGGTGAACCTTATTTTGATTCATTAGAATCAATTATTTCCCATCTTATTTTTTCTGTTGGAGGAGTAAAGGGAATTGAATTTGGCTGTGGCTTTGATGGTGAAGCTTTATCTGGCAGTAGTTTTAATGATATGATTATTGATTCTACTGGTAAAACAAAAACTAATCATAATGGTGGTATAAATGGTGGAATTTCTAATGGAAATGATATTGAGTTAAAAGTTTTTGTAAAGCCTACCCCTTCAATTTCCATACCTCAAAATACCTATAATTTTAAAGATGGTAGTGTTAGTGAGCTTGTTATAGAAGGAAGACATGATTCTGCAATAATTTTAAGGGCTATGGTTGTTTTAGAGGCTTGCTTAGCTATTAGTTTATGTGATTGCAAGTTAATATATGATGCCTATCAAGGAGGAAAGAAGAATGGAAAATAAATGGAATTCACCTGATGATTTTACATCAGATATGGCAAAGCTTGAGGCTAATCGTTGTTTATCTTGTAAAACACCTTTATGTCAAACAGGCTGTCCTACTCATATGCGAATTCGTGATTTTATCAAAGAAATAAAAAATGATAATTTAAATGGAGCAAGAGAAATAATTGATAGCTGCTCAAGCTTGTCTAATATTTGTTCAATTGTTTGTCCTCACGAAAATCAATGTGTTGGTCATTGTGTTATGAATAAAATGAAGGTACCTAAGCCTATTAATGTTGGTGCTTTAGAGCGTTTTGTTCAAAATAGTACAGAAGGTAAAATTGAAAAGAAGAACATTATTAATGTTAAGGTTGCTGTAATTGGAGCTGGACCTGCAGGTCTATCTTGCAGTAAGGAGCTTTTAAAGGCTGGAGCGAGCGTTGAAATTTTTGAACGTGAAAATGTAGCTGGCGGTGTTATGACATATGGAATTCCATCGTATAGATTAAGCTATTCTGATGTGTTAAAAAATGTTAAGGATATTGAAAATTTAGGTGGAATATTTCATTATAACTGTAAGATGATGGAATCAGATATTTTAGAATTAAAAAATAGATTTGATTACATCTTTATAGCAACAGGTTTAACTAAGGTAAGACATTTAGGTATACCAAATGATAATATTTCAGGTGTTTATGATGCACTTGACTTTCTAACAAAGGTAAATTACGCTATTAAGCTAAATAAAGGTGAATTACCAAAGCTATATGGTACAGCTGTTATTGTAGGTGCTGGAAATGTGGCAATGGATGCGGCAAGAAGTGCTATAAGACTTGGATGTGATAAGGTTATTGTTGCATATAGAAGAAGTCGTGAGGAGGCTCCTGCAACTAAGCATGAAATTAGTGATGCTGAAAAAGAAGGCGTTATTTTCAATTTCTTACTTAATCCAGTTGAGGTTGTAGGTGATGATAAGGTCAGTGCTGTTAAATGTGAAATTATGAAGCTAGGTGATGCTGATGAATCAGGAAGACGTAAGCCTATAGGTACTAATGAATATAAAACAATTCCTTGTAATTTTATTATTTCAGCTATTGGACAAATTCCAGAAAATATATATAATAGTAATGTGATAAAAACAGATCATTCGTATATTTGTGCAAATGATGATTTATCAACAAATGTTGATAGAATATATACTGGTGGAGATGTTACATTAGGTGCTAAGACTGTTGTTTTAGCAATGGATTGTGGTCGTAGATTTGCTAAAATGGTTATAGATGAAAATTCAAAGTAGGAGGTGATTTTATGTTTTGTAAAAATTGTGGAACAAAATTAGAGGACAATGATAAGTTCTGTCCTAACTGTGGTACTCCTATAGATGACAATAATTTTAATAATAGTAACTTTACAAGAGATTATAATTCAAATCAATCAGATGATGGTAGTATTGGGCTTGCAATATTAAGCTTTTTATTTCCAATTGTTGGGTTAATTTTGTTTATTTGCTGGAGAGTTGAAAAACCAAAAACTGCAAAGCGTTGTGGTATTTGTGCTTTAGTTTCCTTTGTTTTAAGTGTCATTTCTGGCCTTCTTATGTTTATATAATATGGAATTAATTAATTTAACATTACATGATAATGAGTTTGAAAATAAAGGCTATACTAACAAAAGATTAATTGCTAGAGCTTTTGTTTTAAATGAAGAAAATAAAATATCTTTATTACATATAGTTGGTGATGATATTTTTGGACATCGTGATTATTATGAAACCTCTGGTGGTGGAGTTGATGATGGCGAGGCAATCGAGGAAGCAATAATTCGTGAATTGGATGAAGAAATTGGCTATAGATGTGAGATTATAAAGTATTTAGGTGTAATCAACGATGAATATAATTTAATTAATAGATTAAATGAAAATCATTATTTCTTATGCAAAATCGTAAAAAAAACAAAAATCCATCATGTTTCTTTTGGTGATTCATTAATTAATGAAATATGTTGGCTTGATATTGATGAAATATTACAAAAATATGAAGCTATGAATAAAACAGGTGTTGCTAGACTTGTAAGACAAAGAGAATATGTTGTTGCTAAAAAAGTTAAAGAAATACTTAATGGAGGGATATAATATCCCTCTTTTATAGTGTGCCGGGCATGGCATTAATCTTACTGGTGAAAGTCCAGTCACGGGTATTTACCGCCAAGTGTAGTGAACCTC